>CAYGQR010000009.1:0-68608 GCA_964352255.1 uncultured Oligoflexia bacterium | reverse complement strand
AGGCATAACTGTGCGGCATCGATGTTTTGAGTAAATTTTTCAATAGAGTTGTTTTTTAAATACAGTACGCAATCGCAGGCAAGCTTGTTAAGTTTCTCCATAGCAGTTAAGGCTTTTGTCATTTTTTTTTGCATTAAAGCAGAAACAATATTTATCATTATACTTGTTTCAGAACGTTCATTGGTATCGACTAAGGCAAGATAAAATGATGACTTTGATTGAATAGTTTGAAACGAATTTTCTTTTGTAAAGCTAATTAATTTTTCAGTTAAAATTGTTGCTACATCAAGACCGCTTGCACGCCCAGAATGAAAAAGCGAATCTATTTTATTTGCATATTCTATTTCTGTTTCTAAGCTAATTTGAGATTCAAAAATGGATTTGCAAAGTCGAATAAAGCTTGCAGACACTGCAGCACTTCCCCCCATACCTCCACCAAGAGGGATATCAGATGCAATTTGCATTTTTTGAGGAATAAAATCGCTGAGTTTGTGCTCAAATAAAGAAAGAGCCAATGAAAAAGATTGTGTAAGTAAGGATTTGAAATGTTCGGTAAGTGCTAGCTGCTTACCAAGCATTGAAACGTCCCAAACATCGTCCCAACTGTCATATGTTGTCTTTTGAATTGTTAAGGACAGTCGAATATCAGAAAGTGGCATTGCAATTGCAGTATGCCCATATACAACAGAGTGCTCTCCAATTAAAATAATTTTTCCTGGTACACTTACGTTTATTTTTTGTGAAGAAAGTTTATTCATAAATTTTAATGTCTTGTTTCAATATTTGGGAAACAATTTTATGAAGTTTTAAAAGTTTTTCACGGTGTTTTTTTAAGTATAAAATATGCACATTAGGGCCTGCATCTAAGGTCCAAAAGGCTTTAAAATCCTCTTTGTTACGAAATGAAATAAGCTCTGAAATAATCTTGCTTGTTTGAATATTTAAATATTTTGCAGGAGGTGTACTTGTTTGCATAACTGCATGCATATTGAGCGCATCTTGCTCTGTGAATTGAGCTACAAATTCAAAATCAAAGTTTTTAATTGCCGTTATAAACCTATCAAAATTTTCATTTACATAAGCCTGCCGAATTTTTTGTAAAGGCGAGGTGTCTGCAACGAGATGACCTTTAGAGCTGGTTATTGTTTTTTCTTTAGAATCAATCACAAAGACACAATGCATAAGATCGTTCCATTTTGCATTGTAAGTAATATTACGCATGCAAGAGCTTTGGTTTGAAATAATTTCCCAAGAAACAAATTTTGATTTTGGATTTAAACAAACGCTTCGAAGAGCTGAACCACTGCCAATGCGCGCCCATTGCGTAAGCCAATACTCTCTTTGAATTGGTGTAAAATGCTTTTTTAAGTCAAATAAATTATCGAGAGCAAAACACAACGCAGCCATTCCTGATGCGCTAGAAGCTAAACCACAAGCCGTGGGAAAATTATTGATACTTTTTATATCTAGGCCAATATCAAGAGCAAAGGGCGATAAAATATGTTGTAAAAAAAGTTCTGTTTTTGCAGGGAGTGCATGACTCACATTCAAAGATTCTGAATCTGCTAGGTGAAATTTGTGTTTTGGCACAAAAGTAGGTGCGTGACCTTCTGGAAAGAAAGAGCCTAAAACTGTAATTTCTGTTGTAGATGTAAAATGATTTAGCGTGAAACTAACACTGGAATTATGAGGGTGTTGAAATGTGTTTTTACTTTTGCCCCAATATTTAATTAAAGCAATATTACTTGGCGCAGAGCCTTTGCCTAAATCTCCGTTTCTTAGGGAGATTTTGTTGTTTCTTCTAAGTTTTAAGAGTTTATTTTGTAACTCTTGAAGTTTTTTAGGGATTGAAAATTGAGGCTGCACTATAATAACCTTTAACTTGCAAATGCTGAAAAACTAAAAGCAATATCTTCAGATGCAATTAATTCATAATTTAATAATTTTCTTGCATTAGAAGCAACCCAAAGACAATCTCCGCATCCACTTCCCATAGTTTTAAAAGGAATATGATGTAATTTCAGTTGTTCAAATAGCTTATGATCAGCATCAATTTTTTGTTCAGCAGAAACTACCCGAGAAGTTTGCATACATTGAATTAAATTTTCAAAATTTGGGTTCTGTAAAAAGCTTTCGGCAATTTTTGTATGTTCTGATGAATAATGTTTTTTATTTTCTTCAGATAAACTTGCAAATGAACCAAGTACTTTTGTTGTATCTGAATAAACATGGGTTTTAATAAAACAACCAAGCTGTGGAATTAAGTCTTGTTCTAAAGAGAGTGGCGTTATTTTTGGTACGGCAGTATCTGTATTTTGAAAAGTCCAAAAAAGATTATTGGTATTCCAGGTAACAGAGCCTTTAGAGTTTAAAAGATACGCAAGTTGTAAGCCCACATCATAACCACTTGAAATTCCTTGAACATTTTTAAGAGATTGGCGAATATAGGACCATAAATAAGGGCTGGAAAGTGAAGGTTTTTTACCTGTAACATATTGTGTAAGAGCATAAGAAATTGCTGTAATCATTGCAGCAGAAGAGCCAAAACCAAGAGATGGTGAAAAAGATTTTTTGACTTTTATATAAAGTAATTTATTTTCTAAGTGTTTTTGCCAAGGCAAAAGAGCTTTGTAAAAATAACGATCTTGATTTTTTTCTTCAAATACAAATTCGTCTTTACCGCCTTCAAAAAAGCGACTCTCGACAATTACACGAGATTCATGCGAATCTTTGATTTGAATTTGAACTTCAAAATTAATATTTGGAAGCACGCACCCAACACCTACACCTTTATAAAGCAAGCCATACTCGCCGAATAATAATGCTTTTGCGGGTATGTTAAGGTCGAGATTAAACATGGGTTATATCCAAAAAATTAATGAGTATCAGAATCCGATTGGTGATTCGGCGTAATGGGTAGTACAGGCATATTATCATACTGACGCATCATGCTAAGGTTTTTTTCGTGAAGAGCCATATGGCCTTTTTGAATTCCTTCACAGCCCAATGCACGTAACGCGGATAAATTTTGTGCTAAACCAACACTAGCCATAATAACAGAAAGTTTTGCAGATGTTGGATAGCCCAATATTTTTAAGCTTGCTTTAGCACTTGGATGTAATCGTGTAACTCCGCCAACAGTGCCTACACAAATGGGCATTGTAATTTCGCCCTGTAATTTCTTTTTATGATTAATAAACCACTTTGTTAAAGGTTTATATGTGCCAGACAAAGAAGCATATGCATGGCAACCTGCTTCTACTGCACGCCAGTCGTTGCCAGTGGCAATTACGATTGGATCAATTCCATTCATAACACCTTTGTTATGCGTAGTTGCTCGAAACGGATCGAGATCGGCAAATTCATAAACCGCACACACTCTATTTGCAACTTCTTCACCAGAAAAATTTCCACGGGCAAGATCTTTAAAGTCGATTTCACATTTTACGGTTGTGACACGATGGAGTGCAAGATTTGTAAGAATTTTAGAACCAACAGAGCAAGGGAAAAAATCGGGCATAATGAGCCCAACATTTTCTGCTATTGTATTTACAATGTTTGCGCCCATTGCTTCGCAGGTATCAACATGAATATGAAGAACATAATAACCGGGTTTGTTTAGATTTCGTAATTCGATATCATAAATGCCACCGCCTCTTTGAAGTAGTTTTGGGAATGATGTGCTACAAATTTCTGAAATTTTTTCTTTGAATTTTTCTGAAATTAATTCTTGTACATTCACGGCAGAAGTTACAAAAAATTGAATTTGGCAGGTTGAGATTGTGCGAGGGGGATTTGAAACAAACCCCCCTGAATGACGAGCAAGTTTGGCACCAAAACTTGCGGCAGCAATAACGCTTGATTCTTCGACAGCCATTGGCACTAAAATTTCTTCATTATCAATTAAAAAATTTGTTGCAATACCAAGAGGTAATGTAAATGTACCAATGCAATTTTCGATAAAATTTTCGGCACTTTCTGCATCGAGCGATCCTTTAGGAGAAAACGCATCAGCATCGGACTGATTAAGTATATTATTTGAAATAAGTGCTTCAATACGTTCTTGAGGGCTCATTTTTGCAAAGCCAAGAATGCGACTACTTTTAAGTGCTGATAAGGATAAATTTTGAGTTTTAAGGGGTTGTGTATCCATTTTCTTTAACCTTTATCAAAATATTTTCCAGATAGTTCGTTAATTGTTTTAGATCCGGAACAAAACATACTGATTTCTAAGCTTTTTTTAAAAAAGAGAAATTCGTTTTCAACAGATTCAAACGGGTCAAGGTTCTCAGTGGGCGAAACAATTGCTTTAAAAAAAGGCAGCCCTACGCCACACATTGTTGCGCCCATTGCCAAGGCTTTTGCAACATGTAGGCCATTTCGAATGCCTCCAGTAGCTGTAATTTCAACAGAAGATTGAGCCTTGTGTTTTTGTTCGAGAGCTTTATAAAGCGCATCTTTAGTGGTAAGGCCCCAATTTCTAAAGAGTTCGCCTAAACGTTGCGCATGAGAATCGCTACGAAGGCCTTCAATAACACCCCAACTTGTGCCACCACGACCGCTAACATCAATGGTAGAAACTCCAACATCTAAAAGTTTTTGAAATATGGCGGGCGAAATTCCAGAACCCACTTCTTTAATAACAATTGGTACGGGTGAGATTTTAATTAATAACTCGATTTGTTTCAATAAATTCGAAAAATTTCTTTCGCCTTCGGGTTGAATGCATTCTTGTAAAGGATTAAGGTGTAAGGCAAAAGCATTTAAATTCAGAGGTTTTATAAGATTTTCAACAATTTGTGTGCTTGTAATTCCGTAATTAAAGCTAACGGCTCCAATATTACCAATGACAAAGGCATTAGGAGCTTCTTGTTTAACATCAAACAAAGAAGTGCATTTTGGGTCCAGAAGCATCATTTTTTGGGAGCCAAGTCCCATGGGAATATTGTACTTTTCAGAAAGTTTTGCGAGAATTGAATTAATTTCTTTGCCGTTTTTGACGCCACCCGTCATTCCCGTTACAAAAATGGGGAAAGAAAACCTTGTGTTTAAAAAGGTTTGTTTGGTATCAATACTATTATAGTCGCACTCGGGTAGTGCTTCTGGATGTAGAGTAATCGAATCCCACTCATGCACACCATGAGATTCCACCATTTGTGTTTGACAAATGTGGATGTGTTCGTTTTTTCTTTTTTTACTTAGAATTGCATTATCTTTCATACTTGAATCCTAGATCAGTTTTTTTAATACTGCTAGAATTACTTGAAAGTTTCAAAATTCATTTTCCCAGACGTGGTAAAGTTTATGTTTGTGGACAAGAAAAATTCAAAACCAAATAAATCTGCCTTTTTTCGTGCAGATATTTTAATTGTTTTTGTTTCGATTATTTTAGGCATTGGCCTTATTAACTTTCATTCGACTGCCAGTCGTCCTTATTTAGAACGTGCTATTATTGATGAATCGCTTGGGGCAATTCCAAATTATGCGCTTTTATCTTTCATTAGAAGTTTGATAGCTCTTTTTTTTAGTTATATTTTTGCTATTATTTACGGTAGCTTAGCCGCTCGTAGTAAAACCTGGGAGCGTATTTTAATTCCTGTTCTAGATGTGTGCCAGAGTTTACCAGTAATTGCTTTTTTGCCCGGATTTGTTCTTGGAATGATTTCAATATTTCACAACACACGGTGGGGTCTTGAAATTGCCGTTTTGCTTACTATCTTTACAGGCCAGGTTTGGAATCTTGCTTTTGCATACTACGAAGCACAAAAAAATCTTAAATCAGAATTTATTGATGTTGCAGATATTTATAAACTTTCTACCGTTCAACGTTTTTTTTATATTCAAATTCCCAATGCTTACCCACAATTAATTTATAATGGGATGATGTCTATGGCAGGTGGCTGGTTCTTTATAACCACTTGTGAAGCATTTACATTGGGGAATCGAGAATTTTTGGTACCAGGAATTGGCAGTTACCTTGCCTCTACTTTGTCAAACCAAATGTATTTTAATTTTACAATGGCGCTTTCAGTTCTTCTTCTGATGATTTTAGGGACAAATTTTTTGTTGTGGCGTCCTCTTGTGAGTTGGTCGAGTCGTTTTCAGCCTGGTGGTGAGTATAGTGTTGGCCCTAATAGTTTGTTTTTAGATAAGTTTTCAGAGTTTATCCGCGAAAACGTTAAATCATTAATTGATAAAACTTCTCTTCAATCCCCGAAAAAAAAACGGCATAAAAACAAAAGAAATTACGAATGGCTTAAATTAGGAGCTCCATTTTTTACAGCGGTTTTGATTTTCTTTTTGCTGCCCAAAATGACGGCAATTGGCCAGTCTATGATTGCTCTTGCAACAGTCGATTGGTTTTTTGTAATGGGTGCCGTGCTTGTTACTGGGCTTAAAGTGCTTATTGTTTTGGTGGTAAGCAGTTTATGGACAATTCCAGTTGGTATTTGGCTTGGCCTTAATAAAAAAGCAGAAAAATTTTTGCAGCCTATTATTCAGAACTTAGCTTCATTTCCAGCTCCAATTGTGTTTCCCCTACTTGTAATGGTGTTACACCCAATTGTACCTCCGTTTTGGGATGCAACTATATTAATGGCGGTTGGCTGCCAATGGTACATTTTATTTAATGTAATGGGCGGGGCGTCTCGTATAAATGCCGATTTAACTCTTGTTACTAATGTTTATGAATTTTCCCTCTTTCAAAAATTTCGTCATCTTTATTTTCCTGCTATTTTGCCGTCCTTAACGACTGGGTGGATTACAGCAGCAGGTGGAGCCTGGAATGCGAGTATGGTTGCAGAAATTGTATACTATCCTGGCGGAACAATGCGTACGCTTGGTGTGGGTGCAGAAATGGCAGATGCAACGGCTACAGGAAACTATCCTAAGCTAATTGCTGCTATTATTTGTGTTGTTATTGTATTAGTAGTGATTAATAGAACTGTTTGGTACACCTTACACGAGTATACAGAAAAGGTAAAAGAGTGATGCTAAATAAGAAAAAAGTCCTCCTTTCTGTGCAATCTGTGAGCAAAGATTTTCGTCGTCCTAACGGCAATATGTTTACAGTTTTAGAAGGCATTAATATAGAGCTCAAAGACGGCGAATTGCTTGCAATTGTTGGCCTTTCTGGATCAGGAAAATCCACTCTTATGCGATGCATGGCGGGTTTATTAAAGCCAGACAGAGGTAGCGTTGTTCATAAAGAAGTTCTTTCAGGGCATTCGCATTCAAACGCATTTGTTTTTCAAAGTTTTGCCTTATTTCCCTGGATGACAATTCGTGAGAATATAGCTGTTTCTATAGTTAAAATTCCTAAACAAGAGCAAGAAGAACGTATTGAGCAAGTGATTCAAATGGTTGGGTTACGTGGTTTTGAAGATGCTTACCCAAAAGAGCTCAGTGGTGGAATGAAGCAACGTGTTAGTTATGCGCGTGCAATGGTTGCAGATCCAATGATTCTTTTTATGGACGAGCCTTTTTCTGCACTTGATCCTTTAACTGCAGAGTCGTTAAGAGCCGAAATCGTGCGTATTTGGGCAAATCCAAATCGTAAAGTACGCGCAAGTGTTTTGGTTACTCATAATTTTGATGAAGCCTTACAACTTGCCGATCGTATTGTAATCTTAACGTCGAACCCAGGCACAGTTTTTACAACTATTGAAGTAAATTTACCGCGTCCTAGGTTAGTCAATTCGAAAGAATTTCAAGAAATTTTAGAGCAGCTTGAAAATTCGTTCGGTAAATTGCACTTAGATAGATTCGATGAAGCTGAACAAGATGCAATTGTCAAAAAAGAAGGTGCTCCTACGCCTCGTAAATTAAAACCACTTATTAATGCTAACCTTACTCTTGTAGAAGGTCTTTTGTCACGTTTAAGCACAGAATCTGAAGAACAAGATCTTTATGATCTTTGTGAAGAAATGGGACAAAGCGTCGATCAAATTGTTCCTACTGTTATTGCTAGTGAAACTCTTGGATTTATTACAACCCCAGGAGTCTTGGTTGTTTTAACTGCAGAGGGCAGAAATTTTGCAAATGAGCCCGATCCCGATACCCGAGCTGCAATTATGCAAAAAGCTATGTTGAATCTTCCGCTAATCTCTACTATTTATGAATTAGTAAAAAATGCGGGTGACAATGGCCTTGCATCAGACATTGCCATTCAGCAGATTGTAACAATGCTTCCTTTTGAAGATCATTATGTACAATTTCAAACACTTTTAAAATGGTGTCGACACTCAAATTTATTAGTCTATGATGCAGATATAGAAAGACTCTTTTTACCTGAAGAGTGAGTAAGGATGTATGAGTTCAAATCAGAAAAGCTTTGCTAACATTTATCAATTGAATTCCGCTTATGTTGAAGATGTGTTTACAAAGTTTCAGTCCAATCCTGATAGTGTCAGTGCGGAATGGCGAGCATATTTTAGTGGCTTTTTTGATGGCTGTAAAATTGGCGGGCAATCAGGCTCTACAAATATATATGGCATTCAATTTGAGTTATCAGTTGCTAAACTTGTGCTTGCGTACAAAAATTTTGGGCACTTTAACGCCCATCTAAATCCATTATCTCCAGATGTGTCAGAAGCTCATTCTTTACCATCTGATGAGCGGGAAGAAATTTTTAATCCTGCGTCTTATGGATTAAATCAAGAAGACCTTTCATGCGAAACGCATGCAGGAATACTGTGCGGATTTTCAGATGCAAGAACAGTGAATCAACTGATCACAAGTTTAAAATCACTATTTTGTTCTAGTGTTGCTGTAGAATTTGAACATGTTGCAAATATTAAAGAACGTGAGTGGTTGTATTCAGCGTTTTTTAATTTACAGAACGATTCAATCAATACAGACACACAAAAACATATTTATTCAGAACTCGCTAAAGTCGATGCTCTAGAAAAAACAATTGCAACCAAATATATTGGTAAAAAACGTTTTAGTATTGAAGGCGCAGATGCTCAAGTTGTTGCTGCTGAGTCCTATATGGATGAATTAACAGCGCTTGGTGCAAAAGAGTTTCGTATTGGTATTGCACATCGTGGCCGTTTAAATTTTCTTGTGAATATTATTAAAAAACCTTTGGACCAGCTTTTTGCAGAATTTGAAGGTAACGCAAGCGAAAATTTTGTTGGGGATGGAGATGTTAAATATCACAATGGCTATGAATCTGATCGTAAAACACGCAGTGGAACCGATATTCGTATTGGCTTGTCCTTTAATCCAAGTCATTTAGAATATGTTGACCCAGTTGTTATGGGCGAAACTCGTGCCATTCAAAATCAATATTATAATTCTGATTGTTCTAAAATTGCTCCTTTATTATTTCATGGCGATTCTGCAATTGCAGGGCAAGGGATTGTATACGAATCTGCTCAGCTAATGTCGTTACGTGGTTATAATGTGGGTGGTACAGTTCATGTTGTTGCAAATAATCAGATAGGATTCACAACAAATCCACTTGATGCACGTAGTGGAACATACTGCACAAATGTAGCTTATGTTACAGGATCGCCTGTTATTCATATTAATACAGACGATTTAGAAGCTGTTCATAAAGTGATGAAACTTGCCGCACGTTATCGTGCAGAATTTAAAAAAGATATTTATATCGATCTTATTTGTTTTAGACGATTTGGTCATAATGAAGGCGATGAACCTTCATTTACGCAACCAGTATTGTATAAATTGATTAAAACAAAACCTGCACCCTATGAAACATACGCAAAACAACTCATTGATAATAAGGTGTTTGCCGCAGATAATCTAAAAGCAATTTATCAAGATTATCGTAATGAGATGACAGCTGTTTACGAACAAGTAAAAAAAGAAAATACACAAATAGAGCAATTTACATCATCCAGAGCACCTTCCAAACTTGATATTGCATTTGAAAAAGACATTCTTGCTCCAGTCGATACAAAAGTCAGCCTTAAATCGCTAAATGCAGTGGCAAAGAAATTTTTAAAATATCCTGAATCATTTAAGATCAATCCGAAAATTGAAAGATTAGTGATTCAAGAGCGTACTGCAATGCTTGAAGGTAAAAAAGCACTTGATTGGGGAACAGCAGAATCTCTTGCTTATGCAACATTGCTTGAAGAAGGTTTTTCAATTCGTCTTACTGGCGAAGACACGCAACGCGGTACATTTTCTCATAGGCATGCCGTTATCGTTGATATTGAAACAGAAAACGAGTTTTGTCTCTTTTCTAATGTGAACGAATCAAAAGATGTTAAAGTAGAAATTATTAATACCTTACTTTCTGAAGAAGCAACGATGGGATATGAGTATGGATATGCAACATCATCACCCGATACTCTTGTTATTTGGGAAGGGCAATTTGGCGATTTTGCAAATGGCGCACAAGTCATAATCGATCAGTTTATTGCGGCTGGTGAAACAAAATGGCGTCAGCAACAAGGGTTAGTTCTACTGTTGCCGCACGGTTTAGAAGGTCAAGGATCTGAGCATTCTAGCGCACGCTTAGAGCGTTTTTTACAGCTTTGTGCCAACGGAAATATGCAAGTGTGTTATTTAACACATGCAAACCAAATTTTTCATGCTTTACGTCGGCAACTGAAACGTAATTTTCGTAAACCACTCATTATTATGACTCCTAAAAGCTTTTTGCGGAGTCAAAGAGCTGCAACAACAGTTGAAAGTTTGGCAAATTCACAGTTCGAAGAAGTGATTGATGATGCTTGTATTATTGCTGCCCATACAGTTGAGCGTATTTTGTTCTGTAGTGGTAAAATAGCATTAGATATTTTTGATGCCCTTGAAACTGAAGAGTATAAAGAGTTTAATCAAAAAGTTGCAATCGTGCGTATTGAACAGCTTTATCCACTCCATACAGAGCAGGTTAAGGCAATTGTTAAAAAATATAAAAAAGTAAAAGTTTTAGCTTGGGTTCAAGAAGAACCGAAAAACATGGGTGCATATTCACACATACGTGAAAATTTAGCTTCAATTGTTGAAGAAATGACTTCAAATAAATTACATTATTTTGGTCGTTCTGCGCGTGCAACTCCAGCAGTTGGCTTTGAGAAAAAACACATTAGCGAGCAGAAAAAAGTGATCCATGCCGCTCTTACACAAAAGGAATCTGCGTTTATATGAAATCAAATAAAAAACCGTGGATCATTGCAATTGTTATTTTAGTTGTTGTTTTTGGGGGCGTACTTGCTTTTAATATAACCAAATCCGTCATTATGAAACGAATATTTACAAACTTTCAAATGCCGCCACAGGTTGTTTCAACAATTACAGTAAAAGCACAAGATTGGCAGCCAATCCTACCTGCTGTTGGTGAAATATCGGCATATAAAGGAATTGATTTAAGTCTAGAAGTGTCAGGACGTGTAAAAGCAATTTATTTTGAATCTGGACAAAATGTAAAAGCAGGTCAAAAATTAATTCAACTCGACGATTCTACTGAAGCCGCACAATTACAAAGTATGGAAGCACAGCTTCGCAATGCTGAACTTACATTAAAACGTTATTCTCGTTTATTAGAGAAAAAAGCAGTTTCTCAAGGCGCCTACGACGATGCCGAATCTTTAGTGAAACAGCTTCGCGCAAATTATAATAATTTAGTTGCCATTAAAGATAAAAAACTTCTAAAAGCACCATTTGCTGGCAAAGTGGGTATTTCGCAAATTAAAGTTGGCCAGTTTATCTCTGTTGGGCAAACATGTGTCAGTTTGCAAACAGTGAATGCTCTTTATGTTACTTTTTCTGTATCACAAAAAGACTATTCTGCAATTCAACTCGATCAAATTGTTAATATCAATGTAGATACGTATCCAAATAAAACATTTAAAGCTAAAATCACTGCATTTGACAGTCAGTTTAGTGATGATGCGCACACAATTGATGTGCAGGCAGCTTTAGAGCCCGTTGAAGAAACACTTCTACCTGGAATGTTTGTAGATGTAGATGTTCTGTTGCCAATGGAAAAGAATCAAATCGTCGTTCCTCAAACTGCATTAAGCTATACTCTGTATGGAGAAAGCGCTTTTTTAGTGACTTTAAACACTGAGAAGAAAGATGGTAAATCTATTCAATCAAAAGATAAAAATGGATTTCTGCTTGGTAAAGTTAAAAAAGTTTTTGTAAAAACGGGCGATAAAAGAGAAAACCTAGCTGTTGTTACAGAAGGATTAGAATCTGGCGATATTATAGTAGATGCAGGGCAAAGTAAAATTGAAGGCGGCTCTACTGTTGCTATCAATAATACAATGAAATAATGAAATAAAATCATTTTTCCTTCTCTGGGGTTGTGAATAATTATCTACGGGCAGTCGGGATTTTTTGTGCAAAATAAGAAAATTCTCATATACCAACCCAAACAAATAGGTGACGTGTTACTTTGTACGCCTTTAATTCGTGCAATCAAAATGCAGTTGCCTAATGCCGAAATTCATTTTGTCACTACAGAGTTTTGCTCTAAAGTCTTATTAAACAATCCATATATCCATAAAATTCATACTATTCCTCAAAAGGGCTCTTGGTTTTCTCAATTAAAATTTTATTTTAATTTACGGAAAATAAATATTGATGTTGTATTTGATTTGATGAGTCATAATAAATCAGTGCTATTAACACAAATATTGTGTGCAAATAAATATTATGCTGTGCGTAAGCGCTATGGCGGCGTGTTTTCTACAAAAATAATTAATGAATCTCAAAACCCTTTTCATTACACAGTGTATTCTAAACTACTTTTTTTTACTGAATGGCTAAAAAAGACGGGTCGCGCAGATTTAGTCCCAAAAAAATTACTAGAGTACTCACAAGATTTAGACATTTTTTTAACAGAATCTGAACAAAAATTTGTTAAACAATTTACTAAGAAATACTGTGTTTCTAGTGCAGATACAATTGCTTTAAATCCGGTTTCAAGAAGAGACTATAAAATTTGGGGCGCAGAAAATTTTGCAAAAATCGTTGTGTATTTATTAGAGAAAAACAAACAAATTTTGTTTTTATATGGGCCTGGTGAGCAAGAGTTAGCGTATAATGTATTGAAATTACTCCCTAAAAAATATCAAGATGACAAAAGAATTTTAATCGATTATGATTTTATCAATATTCGTCATTTATACGGTGTTTTACAGTCGTGCAAAGCTTATCTAGGAAACGATGGTGGACCTAAGCATATTGCTTGTGCAGCTCAAATTCCTACAGTTACAATTTTTAAAAATATTAATCCCAAAAATTGGACTCCAGTGCATGATCCGCGTCACAAAGCGCTTCATGCTGATAATCTTTCATTAGCAGAAATTATTTTACAGTTAGAAAAAATATTATGAAAATTGAAGTTTCCAACGGTGAATTTGTAGATAAATTAACAATTTTAGAAATTAAACTTCATCAAATCACAGATCATGAAAAAGTTAGTAAAGTAAGAAAAGAATACAATTATCTTATCAAATTTTTACCTGAAATTATTAGCAAAGATCATCAGCTTTATTTAGATCTGTATGAAATTAATTTAAAACTGTGGAAAATTGAAGATCAATTAAGAGACTTCGAGCTCCATAAAAAATTTGATGCCGAGTTCGTTACACTTGCGCGTTCTGTTTATTACACAAATGATGAGCGTGCAAAAATCAAGCTGCAAATTAATCAACTGACAAAATCGCATTTTGAAGAAGTGAAAAGTTATGCGAATTATGGTCCAGCTACAACGTTAGTAAATTAATACAAGTATAAATATGCAAACTCTGATTAAATGAAATTTATTTATTGTACAGCAGTTTGCGTTTGCTCAGAGATATGTTCAGGCACCGCTTGTTTTTCAGTAGAGTTTGTATGTCTTATAAATTCTTTTACAATGACACTTCTTAAAATCTCACTTGTACCGCCACCAATTTCAAGTAGTTTTGCATCACGCATTAAACGTTCTACTGGAAATTCGCGAGTGTAGCCGTAGCCACCCATTATTTGAATAGCATCAAGCGCAATTTTTGTAGCAGCTTCGGAAGCGCACACTTTTGCAGCTGCAGCATCTTGATTGGCTCTTTTGCCAGAATCTATTAATGCACATGTTTCATTCATAAGGGCTTTTGCAGATCGGTAGCCAATGTACATATTTGCAATTTTATCGCCTATAGATTGAAACTCTATAATTGATTTTTTGAATTGTTCGCGTTCTTGAGCATACTTTAAAGCATGATCTAAACACGCTCGTGCAATGCCAAGTGACATTGCGGCAAGCCCAACGCGCTCAATATCTAAATTTTTCATTAGATGTTTAACGCATGAGCCTTCTTCACCAATACGATTTTCAACTGGCACACGGCAATTATTAAAAATTAATTCGCCAGTTGGACTTGCGCGCATTCCCATTTTTGAAATTTTTTTGCCTGCAGTAAATCCTGGAAAATCTTTTTCAATTATGAAAGTAGAAAGATTCGATTTTTCTGGGCCTGTGCGTGCATACACTAAAAACACATTCCCTACTGGTGCGTTTGTAATAAAAACTTTCGTGCCATTTAAAATGTAATGATTGTTTTCGAGGCGTGCAGTTGTTTGCATACCAAGCGCATCTGAACCTGCAGAAGGCTCGGTCATTCCCATGCCACCAATCCATTCACCAGAAATGCATTTAGGTAAATATTTTTTGCACTGTTCAGAAGAACCATTTTGCGCAAGATTATGAACAAAAAGTAAGCTATGTGCAAGATAACTAAGGCATGTGGCAGGACAAGAATAACTCAGCTCTTCCATTACAGCCGCCATAGCAGCAGAGTTTAAGCCAACGCCACCCAGATCTTCAGATACAGTAAGACCTAAAATGCCTAAATCTCCAAATTTATTAAAAATTGAAGGTGCTAATTCTTCTTGATGATCAAGCTTTTCGACTAACGTTAAATGAAGTTCTTTATCGGCAAACGCGCGAACAGTTGAAATAATTTCATTGATCAAAACCAAACTCCTCGTTTTTTTCTAATTTGTTCAGATAATGTGTCTTGAATCATGTCTTTCACTTGAGTTGAGATTTTATGAACCAACACACGATCTTTTTCTGCACCAGGGCCATAGTTAGAAAAATCTATAGCAGGTAAAATATGAATACTCCACTTACTAGGTAAAGGTATTGTACCTAAAGGGCCGAGCCAAGGAAAGGTCCAAGTAATGGGAAAGTAGGGAACCCCCATCATTTGAGAAAAGATTTTATCTTTTGCAATCATAGGATGAATATCTTCAGGGCCTACAAAAGCAACGGGAACCATAGGCGCACGTGTTTTTAAACATAATCTTACAAACCCACCCCGTCCAAATCTCGCTAAACGGTAACGCTCAGAGTGCAATTTGCCAAGGCCTTTAACCCCCTCAGGAAAAACACACAAAAGCTGCTTTGCATCAAGTGCAAGCATAGCATTTTCTGGACAAGCCCGCACACCACCTACACGGTTGATTATTGAGCCTAAGAAAGGAAAATGGTAAATAAAATCTTCAACTAAAAATCGAGTGTCTCGATGGGTACTATGTTCTTTTGCAATTGCAACTTTAAGCATTGCGGCATCATAGGGTAGGCCACCAGAGTGATTGCCAACAAGGAGAGCAGGCCCCGAGGCAGGGATGTTTTCCATTCCAAATGTTTCGACTCGCCAATATTTTGTATATAAAAATTCAAGAAGTGGTTCCCAAAACTCGTTAAAGATTGGGTCGTATCCAAATGGATCAACTTCTTCACTCCGTACTTTTAAGGCAAGCTCGTGGAATTTTTTTCTTAATATAAAAATGTTCAAAGCATTAACAAACTTATCTGGGTTCATTTTTTTATCCAATAATAACCATGAGTTTGATCGGGCCGCTCTTCGCCTAAAGTAGGTGTGGGGGCGCTAAAGCCTTCTTGTTTAAGTTTTTGAACTTCGATAATTGCTTTAAGAGCTTGGCGACTTGAATAATGAGGTCGAAAATTTAATTTGTGGCGTGCTTTTGTGCCATCTGCAACGCAAAGATATTGAAAAAATGGAACCATTTCTTGAGGTAAATTCCATACATAAGAAGCATATCCTGCAGCAAAAAATAACTTACAAAGTTTAGAAGGAAAAGGAACTGGCAATTTGCCTGACAGGTGTACTGCAGTACTAAGCGCAATAATGCCTTTACCAACTATATTGAAAATTCCTGCTTCTGTGGAACGCACGGCAAGAAAGAGCGCTTTTAAAGCGTCTTCTTCATGAATAAATTGTAAAAGAGGATCGTAGCCAAGCACCTTAGGAATGATGCCTGATAGAAAATATCTTGAACGAATGTTTGTAGAATTAGGGCCAAGAATTGGAGCAAATCTTAAAACAATGACGCGAGTATTTTTATATACTTTTGCATATTCTTGAATTTGAGTTTCAACATCGATACGTGTTTTGACAAAATACGGGCTTTGAGACTTAAGTAAGTAATTTTCTTTTATATAATTTGGATTTTTAGGATGAGCGCCGTAAATAAAAGTAGCGCTTGAAACGATAAGATTTTTAATATTTGCAGCTGCACATGCATTTAGAATATGAAATGTTCCAATTGATTCAACTTCGTGATGTGTGAATCGATTGCGCGTTGGACCTGAAAATAATGCTGCGTGAATCACAGTATCGATTTCATTCTGGAGCAGAATTGTGCTTACCAAATCTGATGTGTTATCAGCAGTAAGGTTGATTCTATGAAAAATTATTTTTTCTGAAACCACTTGAGGGGCATAGAGGTCGAATACATGAATTTCAGAAAATTCAGGTAAATCTAAAAAACGCTTTAATGCCAAACTTATTAAAAAAGTGTTACCTCCAGTAATCGCAAGTTTCATGTAATACTCCAATTTAAAACAGCTTTTTTATATCTACGTTTCCATGTATTTAATGTCAATTTATATAATAAATTATTATGAAAATAGAGAATAATATGCAATGTTATTTCACTTTTATAAGAACATTTTTTATCAATTATAATGACATTCATCTAAACAGCTTCAGAGGAATTATGGCTAAGCGTTTCTTTTTATTAATCTTACTTTTAGTATCATGTGCTTTTCTTGCTACGGGCTGTCACTTTACCAAAACTGAGTTGGTTTATCCTCAAAAAGCTGAAATCTTAATAAAGAACATTCCTGAAGATATTCTTTATTTTTCTCAGAATTCATCTAATCCAGATTCATATGTTCTTTTTACTGCTCGTGATACAGAGGGGTTAGGCCTTAATATTCATAAAAATCAGAAAACTCTCAATCACTTTAAAGGTATAATGATTAGTGTGAGTGACTGGATTCCCAAAGAAAATATTTCCCTTGCAATGCAAGTAACCGGCAATCCCATTTGCCAAGAGTTAATTCATTTAAATACAGATAATTTTAAAATTGAAGTCAAAAATGAAAGCCTTATTAATAGCCTGATTACTTGTCGTGTTGAAACAAACATTTCAGCTACAAATCTCGAAAATAAAACAACACATCAAACAAATTTCTTTAATATAAACTTTAATCTTACAATGAACGATTATATTGAGAAAAATGATCCTTTTGTTGATTTCTTTTTTAAAATTTTAAATATTTCAAATATCAGTCAGTTAGAATTGCGTTTGAAGAGCAAGCCTACTTTTGATTTTGTAAAACTGTTTATAGACAATAGTTTAAATTATACGAATCACGCTTATGGTATCACCGGTGTGTTTACATTACATGAACTTGATTTAACTGAAGCGCACCTTAACTTACAGGCAGATTTCAAATTTTTAGATTCTCTTAAATATATTAAATCTCTTAAAATCATAAGAGTCACAAAAGAATTTGAAAATATAGATGGAATTGAAGAATTAAAACACCGATTAAAAGAGTATGATGTGGCGATTGTAAGTTGATTGCAATATGTAGTAATAAAAATTCACAAGCTATTCAAGATACGAAATTTACAATTTTTAATTATTGTTAACTTTTGTGGAGAGCTAAGTATCTTACTTGTCCAGAGGGATATCCAGGCATTCCAGTTAGTGTATCTAGACAAATTTGAGAGTTTGTTAAATGATCTTCACTGCTAGATGCGTATGTGCCAGACATATGTCCAAAAACATGCACCCCACCTTTATATTCATCGGGATAAGTGTCGAGCGGCTTACGCGCAATGCCTGCAATATGAACTGGGTCGTCCACAACTGATGGATTTGGCATTTTGAAAAATGGATTTACGTCATCGCGACAATGCGTAAGCGGGAAAATGATTGCCCAAAATTTTTTGTCATTTTCAGAAAGAAATGATTGTTCTGCGTATGCTCTCATTTTGTTTTTAAACCAGAGCTCAAATTTATATTGTGTCATATATGAAGTGCTAGGATTTGAAAATAAATGAGTCCAATTCCAAGGATTTTGACCTACAAAGCCATCTCCAGTTTCGATTTGATAAATCTCTATGACTTTATCGAAAATTTTTGTTGTCATTGGGGCATGTGACAACAAAACTGGTGGGGCTTCTTTTGGTAATGCAGAAGGAATTATGTGGAATAATTTAATTGAATTTAAAAAATACTCTTTACAAAGCTCATAAAACTCACTTTTGATGCGATCATCTCTAATTCTAAAATAATCAAATGAGCGAAAATATGTCGTGTAAGAATTTTCACCAACCAAGTCTTGAAAAGTTTCTTCATCCAAATCTTCATGGAATGGACGAGCTCTAAGCAAAGTGGTTTCATGGTTGCCTAGCATGCTTTTAAAGTGGATATTATTTTTTTTCATCCAAGCAAAGATACTTAATGTTATAAAATCGGATGGTCCTCGATCACAAATGGTATCACCAACAAAAAATATTATTTTGTTTAAAAATTTAGGTATTTGAAAAAAATTATTCAATTCAGTTTCAATGGCTACAATTGATAGATGTGGTCCTGTTGATAATCTTAAAAGAACATCAAAAATATTCTGTTCGGCCATATGCTTTGAACGATATTGTATAAAATTTAAATGAATAAGAGCAGCAAGAAGTTTTTTGAAATTACCGTGCAAATCACCAACAACAAATGTTCTGTGAGAGTTAATAATAAATTGAGAGTCCTTGTTTTGAATGGGGAAAGGAATTTCATTAAAATTTACATATTGGTATATTAATTCCATAAATTCCTTAGAGGATATTTTAGTTAGATATATAATAATTTGTGATATATTCTGATTAAATAATCAAGTAAAAAAAAATTTAAGTTAACTATTTACTTTTTATTTAATTGACTTAGATATTTTTATTAGTGGGAAAATAATTTTAAATCGCAAAATAGATAACCGTTCCGGACGGGTGTTCAGGCATTCCGGTCATTGTATCTAAGCACATTTGGGTATCGGTTAAGTAGCCTGGTCTAAGTTGGCCTGCGTAAGCACCTGACATATGGCCAAACACATGTGTGCCAGATTTATACTTAGGATTGATTCCGCACAGTTCGTTTTCCAGCCCAGGAATTTGTATTTGAGACTGTGGAGGTGCAGGAAAATCGTGTGTAGTAAAAAAGGGCTCACGATCGTTGCGGCAAGAGCAGAATTGAGAAATATAATCCCAAAATTCTTTGTCTATTTTTGAGATTAAAGGTGCATTTAAAGCAAGCTTCAATTTTGATTGAAACCATTGCCAAAATTCATATTGTATCCGTCTTGAAAGCAAAGGGTCGTTAAATAAATTGCTCCATGTAAAACGAGTGTTTGTGTGGGGTTTGTCTTTATTTTCAAATTTATAAAGCTTAATAATCTTATCAAATAATTCATTTGTGATTGGTGCATGAGTAAGGAGGATGGGGTCATTTGAGTGTGAGTCAGCAATAATGCTAAAAAGACGTATTGAATGCAAAAAATATTCATTAAGCAAATATCGAAATTCTGTTTGAGCTTCCTCACTTAATAATCTAAAATAATCAAAAGAATTGAAAAAATAAGTAAAACTATTTTTTTCAGTTGGGTTTGTCCAAAAAAATTCTAAATTTGATTCAGCAGAAAAGGGACGAGATAGTAAAATTGTTGCTTCGTGATTGCCAAGTATTGTATAAAAATCAATACCAATTTTATTTAGCCAATTAAAAATAGTTAATGTAATAAAATCAGATAAGCCGCGATCACAAATGGTGTCTCCAATAAAACATAAAGTTTTTTCTTTTGAGCTTCCGGGCTGAAAGAAATGATTAAGTATACGTAGAATGCCTGTAATATTTGCTTGAGGCTTTTCAAGAAGTTGTAAAATATTTGTGTTTGCCAAATCGGCTGTTCTATATTCAATAAATTTTAAATGAACAAGAGTTGTAATTAATTTTTTAAAGTTACCGTGTAAATCGCCAATGACAAAAATGTCATGAATTTCAATATTTTTTTCAAATTCAGAGTTTATAAGTGGTAAAGGAAGTCTTTCATAGCTTACATCTATAACTATTGGTATCATTGAAGTATCCTTATTATCTAAAAAATGAGCTAAAATCTTATTGTTGTTCTCTGTTTTAAAGTACTAAAGGCATACATAAAGCACAGGCCCAGCTGGAATATCCGGCATACCCGTAAGTGTATCTATACAAATTTGAGTTTCGTTTAGATGTAGAGGCTGTATAGCGCCATCATATGCGCCTGTCATGTGTCCAAAAATATGTAAACCAACTTTTTGATTGTTCATTGCATCGCTAAAGGTAAGTTCTGGACCATGAATTATATCTTCTAGAGGTAATGGCCCACGAAAGTCCTTTAAATCAAAAAAAGAGGGAACATCTTCTCTAGAATAACAAAAATCTGAAATAATATCCCAGCATCTTGCTTCGTCTGCAGTGCGAATATTGCCTAAAATATCTTTGGATAATTTTTGTGTAAACCAATGATTAAAATGCTCTTGTATACGTTGAGAACTATGGTCAACGTGAAATAAATCATGCCAATGCATCATGGGTGATTGAGGATCTAATGCAGCATCTTGTTCATAATAATCGACTAAATTATCAAAATTTTTTCGTGTAACCGGTGCATGAGTCAGGAGAATAGGAGGAGTATCGGCTGGGGAAGGCAGAACTAAAAATAATCTTTGAGATTCAATAAAATACTCTCTTAGTAATGCATGAAATTCTCTTTTAGTTGTATCGGCTAAGCGAAAATAATCAAATGATTGAAAAAATTGTGTTTTCCTGTTTAGTCCAGCTAAATCAACAAAATACTTTTCTTGAGGCGCAGATGAAAAAGGCCGACTATCCAGAATGGTCATCTCATGGTTGCCAAATAGGGCCATAACTTCAATCTGGTTTCTTTTGAGCCATCTAAATATACATAAGGTTAAAAAATCAGAATATCCTCGATCGCAGATAGTATCACCTATAAAGAGAATAGTTTTATTTTGAATTCGATTAATTATGAAAAAATTATTTAAATTTTCTGCAATGAGAGCATAAGTGCAATTATCGTGTCGATATAATCCTGCAAATATTTCAAATATATCTATTCTGGCATGCTGAGCAGTTCGAAACGATATGAAATTTAGATGAACTAATGAATGTATGAGTTTTACAAAATTCCCGTGCAAATCACCCACTACACATAATCGAGCTTGGTTTATAATATCTCTTGCAAAGCTTTCATGAAGAGAAATAGGTGAACGTTTTAAGTTCATAATGGTTTCAATGCATTCCATTTTATGCCTTCTTAAAATTTATTTATAAAAATCATATTTGATTTAAACATGCATAAACAACTGGGCCAATAGGCACTCCAGGCATTCCTGTAAGAGTATCAAGACAAACTTGTGAATTGCGAAGTCGATGCTCTCCGCTTATGTGTCTGGGTTCACGATTTTGATAAACGCCAGCCATATGACCAAAAATGTGAACTCCATGTCGTCTATGTGTTGGCGTGTCAGCAGTTGTTCTTGAAAATATATGGGTTAGAAGAGGTGGTGTAGCAGCAGTAGTGGTGGTACTCGCACCGGCAGCAGCTGCTGCCGGTGGAGATAAGCTGGGATCAAAGGAAGCAGTTGCTATAAAAGAAGCTGTATCCGTGTCGTCTGGTAGAAGCACTTGTGCTGCTACTTCAGATATTCTATCGACAAAAAAAGGTGGGTTTGTGATTCGCCAAAAACAAAAGTTATTAATTATTTTCCAAAATTCTTTTGTGCTCTCTGAGAAAGATTCTTCATCTAAATCAAACGAGAGCTCAAACCTAAACCATGCATTGAAACTTGATTGGAAATTTTCTGACAGGACCGGATCGATAAATATATCATGCCATCTAGTGTTATGACGAGTTGTGGATCCCGCACCCGCAGGCCCTGCGGGCATAAATTCGTCGTGCATATTGCCTTCGAATTGTTCCAGTATTTTTATAAATAAAGTCTGATTAATTGGCGTATGTGTTAGTAATATTGGTATTTGAGAATGACTTTGTGGAATGATTTTAAAAAGAAACATATCGTTCGCAAAAAAATTTTGACACAAAGTTTTCAAAATGCGTTGCTTTGCAGGAGGAAGACGGAAATAATCAAAAGAATTGTGCTGCAAAGTTAAGGGGGATATGTCGCTTAAATCTATGAATTTGTCTTTTTGAGGGTGTTTACTAAAAGCATGTGCTCGTAATATTGTAAGTTCATGATTTCCCATAATCACTGAATAACGAATGCCGTTCATTTTCATCCAATGAAATATAGTCAGAGTTAAGAAATCTGAAAGGCCGCGATCGCAAATTGTATCACCAATAAAAATAAGCTCTTTAGGCCAATCGGGCGTAACATAAAATAACCTGTTCAATAAAATAAGAATTTCATCAAAACTGAGATTATATGCTTTATAAGCAGTGAGTATTTCTACTAATACATTTTCGCCATGCCTTGGAGCTTTCATAGTAATAAAATTAAAATGTATAAGAGTTAAAATTAAGCGTGCAAAGTTGCCGTGTAAATCGCCTACAACGTAAGTATTATGATTCAAAATATGCGATCGAAAGGGTGTTCTGAGTAACGAAATAGGTTGAGTATTAAAATTGACATTTTCAAGACGAATGACTTCCATGCTAGATCCTAAATATTGAATTATGAAAATATGTATTTTATAAGTATAACTTTATTTATTAGTAGGATCTATACTGACACGAAAGATTTTAGCGTTACTTCCATTCATTTCTAAAGTTTCAATAATACCAATACCATGTTTTTGTAGGCAAAGAGATGCTTTCTCGGAGAATGAATTGTATTTGAAATAAAGAATATTAGGAGTTTGAGAACGAGCAGAAATAATTTTACTTGGTATTTGGATACACTTTGGTTTTTTAATTTTATACGTAATATTTGCACTGGCTGTTGTTTGGGTATCGTTCTCATAAGTATTTTCGAGAAATAGCCATTCTTTACAGTTTAAAATATTTGTTGGAATTTGATCTGATTCTAAAACCATAAATTTAATCTGCTTTTTTACGAAGTCCGCATAGTATTCAAATTTTTTTCCAGAAAAAATATTGATAGGACTAAAACTGAAACTATTTTCTTTTTTAGTGAGTAATTCAAATTGTCCCAAAAGGCATTGCAATTGTATTTTTTGAGGATCAAGGACCTTTAAAACAGAGTATTTTTGATGTTCCTTTAAGTTGCTTTGTTCTGTAAAAGGTTCAAAATTTTTAAGCTGTAAAACGAATTTTTCTTTTGAAGTGGATTGTTCAGAAAGAGTTGGGGAAGCTGAGGCATTGAATTTCTTTTGTTGAGACCATTTTGAAGGGCCTGAACTTGGGATGGGTTTTGTGAGCAGCGCATATGTAATTTTTACAAAGCAAAAGCTGAGTGAAATGACGCAAAAAAGCACAAGGCTAACTGTAACTATCTGTTTCCAATATCTATTTAATGATTCTAATGATTTTTTAATCTTTTTATATAACACAATGACACCTGTCTTTATTTGAACTTTTCTAGAATGTCAGTTTCTCAATTTGATTTAAATAGGTGTCCAAAAATTGTTTATTATGAACTGTTATTTGGTCAATTTAATTGACCTTGACAGGTTAAAGGTTTCGTTTACGTTTTAGATAAGGTTTATTCCTAGTGCTACAATGGTATTTTTATCTATTTGGAGATTATAAAGTATGAAAGTTCGTCCATTATCTGACCGTGTTTTAGTGAAACGTTCGGTCGAAGAGACAAAAACTGCAGGCGGAATTCTGATTCCTGATAACGCTAAAGAAAAGCCAGTAGAAGGCGTTGTAATTGCTGTAGGAAATGGAAAAGTGCTTCCTAATGGCACAGTGCGTACACTTGATGTAAAAGCAGGTGATACTGTTTTATTTGGTAAATATGCAGGTACTGAAATTAAAGTCGATACTGAAGAACTCATAATTCTTCGTGAAGACGATGTTCTTGGAATTATGGAATAAATTATTATATCTAGGAGTTAATATATGTCTGCTAAAATGATTCATTTCGGTGAAGATGCTCGTAAAAAAATTCTTTGTGGCGTAAATACGCTTGCTGATGCTGTAAAAGTGACAATGGGGCCCCGTGGTCGTAATGTGGCAATCGATAAATCGTTTGGTTCTCCAAATGTAACAAAAGATGGCGTTACAGTTGCCAAAGAAATTGAACTAGAAGATAAATTTGAAAACATGGGCGCACAAATGGTTAAAGAAGTTGCTTCTAAAACCTCTGATGTTGCTGGTGATGGTACCACTACAGCCACAATTCTTGCGCAAGCAATTTATCGTGAAGGTATTAAATTAGTTGCTGCTGGCCATAATCCAATGGATTTAAAACGTGGTATCGATAAAGCAGTTATTGAAGTTGTTGCTGAAGTAAAACAAATGAGCAAACCAATTTCTTCGCACACAGAAATTACACAAATTGGTACTATTTCAGCAAACTCCGATACTGCGATTGGCAGTATTCTTGCTGAAGCAATGGAAAAAGTTGGCAAACAAGGCGTTATTCAAATCGAAGAAGCTAAAGGTATGGAAACAACACTAGATGTTGTGGAAGGTATGCAATTCGATCGTGGTTACCTTTCTAATTATTTTGTAAATGATTCAGAAAAAATGGAAGTTAATTATGAAGACGCGTATGTGCTTTTGTACGAGAAAAAGCTAGCGTCTTTAAAAGATCTTGTGCCGATTCTTGAACAAGTTATGCGTTCTGCCAAACCTCTTTTGATTATTGCAGAAGATGTTGAAGGCGAAGCTCTAGCAGCGCTTGTTTTAAATCGCTTACGTGCAAATCTTAAAATTGTAGCAGTCAAAGCTCCTGGATTTGGCGATCGTCGTAAAGCAATGCTAGAAGATATTGCCATTTTAACAGGTGCAACAGTAGTGTCTGAAGAGCTTGGCATGAAACTCGAAACAACAACAATCGAACAACTTGGTGTAGCAAAACGTGTACGCATTGATAAAGACAATACGACAATTATTGATGGACAAGGCAAAAAAGACGATATTGACGCTCGCATTTCACAACTGTGTAAACAGGTTAAAGATGTTACTTCTGATTACGATCGCGAGAAGCTTCAAGAACGTCTTGCAAAGCTTTCTGGCGGTGTTGCTGTTATTCATGTTGGTGCGGCAACTGAGTCTGAAATGAAAGAGAAAAAAGATCGTGTAGATGATGCTCTTCATGCAACTCGTGCTGCAGTTGAAGAAGGAATTGTACCTGGAGGCGGAATTGCATTTATTCGTGCACATAAACGCCTTGTAGAATTACGCACTGAGGTTTCTTCTGAAGAACGTTTTGGTGTTGATATTATCATGCGTGCCACTGAAGAACCATTGCGCCAAATCGTGCGTAATGCAGGTCATGAACCTTCTGTAGTTTTAAATAAAGTACGTGATCATGAAAATGTGAACTTTGGCTTTAATGCAAAAGATGAGCGTTATGAAGATCTTGTTGCTGTTGGTATTATCGATCCTACTAAAGTAACTCGTAGTACACTTCAAAATGCAGCATCGGTTGCTTCTTTGTTATTAACAACAGAATGTATGATTGCAGAAATTCCAAAAGAAGAATCAGCAGCAGCAGCTCCTGCACCTGGTGGATATCCTGGTATGATGTAATTTTATAGAATTCTTGGGTAACCCAATCTGCGTCGTTGTGGCAGCATCTCATTTGGCTTGCGTACTGATTGTACGCGGCCCCTTTACTCGCTTACCACGTCTCGCATTTTGGGCTATTCAAAAATTCTAATGTATCTTTTACATAGGATTTGCAAGTTCGCCAATAAAGGCAATGCCAACTTTGGCGAAACGACTCATGTGTTCAATGGAAATTTTATCTGGAGTATCTGTTGCAAGGTGAATGTAAGGACTGCTGTTTGAAAAATCACTTTCAAATGTTGCTGCTGCTCGGTATCCTTTACGAGTCCAGCTCGCATGGTCGCTACATGCATATCCACAACGTGTTGTGCCTACCTCTGTTTTTACATATGTACGCGCTAAATCTGCAACAAAGTTTGTAAGTTCTGAATCTACAAAATCATTTAACATGTAAATTTTATTTTCAGGGGTTTCTTGATAACCTGTCATGTCAAAATGCAGGACTGCTTCTAGCGCAATATTTTTATTTTTAAAATTTCTAACTACATAACTTGAACCAACTAAACCTTGCTCTTCTGCTGCATACCAAACAAAGTACATTGTGCGTTCAAATTTTTTACCAGAAGAAAGAACAGCCCGCATAACTTCAAGTGCAGTAGAAGAACCTGAGCCATCATCATCTGCTCCTGGTTTATCTCCATTTGTAGTATCCATATGACCACTAACAAGCACAGCGGGTAATTTTGCATTTACACCAGGAACTTTTACAACAATAGAAGGTTGTTGAAAGAAGAACCCCGTTTTAATTTGTTCAGTTGTAATATCTTTACGACCAACATTTTCGGCAAGTTCAGTTGCGTACTGTTGGATCCAATTTGCAGCATCTACGCCGTATTGAGAGTTTGCAAAGCGGTTTTTAAATGATGTGAGTTTTAATAATCTTTCCCACATTTCTTGGGAACTGAAATGAGTCAGTAATTCTTCAACTTGTTCAGAATTTGAAAGAGTAAATTTTTTGTTTGTTAATTGACTTTGTGTTTGGAAGGTAGATTTTAATTCATTGGTTAAAAGATTTACTGCTAATTTATTTTTTACCACATGATTTGTTACATTTTTATTAAGCTTAAACCATGTGTAAGAAACATCAAGATATTGTCCGCAATCAGACCGTACTCCTGATTCACGTATACGCAATAAATCATTATTTTTGGCTTCAATTAAAAATAGATTCGCCTTATGGCCAAGCACTGTATAGGAAATGGGCTGATTTTTTAAAAGACAAGATGGTGCAATAACAATTTGTGAAAAGTCTTTATTTTCTTGTGCATTATCGGCATAACTGAGCCCAGAAAAAAGAGTGCTTATTATGGCATAACCAAATGATTTCAATATTATTTTTTTCATAAATATTCCTTTATTTTGTTAAAAATTTTTTAAAGTGTATAATCTTTTTTTTAAAAATAAAAGAGTAGTCAACTTTTTGTAAATAATAAATGCGTCATGCTTTAAGCATCTTAAAAATTTAAAATTCGAAAAACCACTTAAGATTAAATCAAAGTCTTGTCATTTTAAGTTTTTAGATGATAGTCCTCAATCTTTTATTCGGGTTGATTATTGTATTAAACATATTTTACAATTCTAAAGAAAAGAATTTTATAAATTTCAAACTTGGAGGCTGAATGAAAGATAATACACATCACGTTATTATACACAATTTACCTCCATCTAATGAACGACTACCATTGTTTATTATAGGTGATGTGCACGGCTGTGCTCAAGAACTTTCAGAAATCATTCATCTTGCTAAAAAAAAGGTCCCTCAATTTCAAACTGTATTGGTTGGTGATTTATTTACTAAAGGGCCAGACCCTGTAGGTGTTTATAATTTAATTATGGAACACAAAGCGATTTGTATAAAAGGTAACCATGATTGGGCGTTGAAAGCGCTCATTTTTAAATCGCAAAAATCACCTCAACCCTTTATTGCAGAACATTCACAACAAACTCTGAAATTAATCCGATTTCATAAAAATTTAATTTCCAAATTTATCAGTACTCAGCCCTATGCATTGACGAGTATTATTCAGCCTAAAGTTTTGCATGAAGGTTGGGAAGAAGAGTATCCATTGACAATTTTGCATGCAGGATATGATGCAAATCGTGGTATTAATCAAACAACAGAACGAATGCTTTTAACTGCACGGCACGTAAAGTTTGACAGTAGAGATGGGGAAGACGTACTTGTACCCGTCAACCCTGTCGATGTTTCGGAGGAAAAAAAACATCATAAAATATTTAGATGGCATGAATTTCATCAAGGACCAGATTTAATTGTATTTGGACATGATGCAAAGCAAGGATTATTTCGAAAAATCCTTAAAAATGGAAGGCCAATTTGCATTGGTTTAGATACAGGGTGTACATATGGGAAATACTTAACAGGTTATTTTCCTGAAACAGATTTTGCTATACAAGTAAAGGCACATCGACCATACTTCGATTCAAAAGAAAATATTATTTTGTTGAAGTAAATATAAATATGCAAAATCCAAAATTCGAATCCTTACTCCTTCGTCATTTATATCGCGAAGAAAAAGTTCTTGCTCGCATGTATGCAAATGGAAGTTGGCATCAGTTTACAGGTAAAGATATTTTTTCTCATTTATATCTGAGCACTCAATATTGGCAAAATATTTTAGATACAGAGAAGAAAAGTAATAATATTATATTTGTTACTAGTAATTCGTATCATTCTTTTATTGCGAGTTTTGCAAGTATATTATGTGGTTTCAATGTAATTTGGTTACCTACTCATCTCTCTAAAATCGAGATTGAAGCAGTGTATAAGCGTTATAAATGCATTGCAATTGCTACAGATATTAAAGACTACGCGTCTCAATGGAATGATATAAAATGTCCTATTATTGGTATTGATAATGTTATTTGGACGGATGGTGAAATGTGTCTTGAAGAAAAATACCAAAAACTAAAACATTCAGTAAAATCGGAACTAGGGACATTTCGTTTTATTTCATATAAAGAAGACAATACTTTTTCTATAGAGACTGTCGATATGGATATTTTTTTAAAAGTGTCAAAAACTTTTATGGAACATCTTGATGTTCCACGAAATATTTCTTGGCATAGTTTTGAAATGATGGCGCCAAGCCAACCGTTTGTGCATATTAGTAAATTTTGTTGCTTGCTTAATAAAGGTGTTTTGGGGTTTCCAAATTATGAAAGCGATTTGGAAACAAGTTTAGCAGTATTACAGCCCACCTTTTTATTTGCAGAGCATTCTGAATTAGAACATCTCGCAAATATTTTTAAAACGCATTCAAAGCAACCTTCAGGGCAAGTGCAAAGAGCTGTAAAAAAAGGCTTAAGTTCAGTTCAAAAATTTCTTGGCACTTCCAAAGCAATGAAATTATCTGAAAATACATTTAGTGCTGTAAAACGAATGGCACGTGTTACTTCAAAATTCACAGCATCTTTTCATACTAAACTTTTAAATGGTTTAGAAAGTTTGGAATTTATTGTGCATGGTAATGCGCTTGCACTAGAAAACGACGTGAATTTCTTTGAAAGTTATGGAATTCCTGTCATTGAAACGTATGGCACCACACATGGTGTTGGTATTTTATCGAGCAATACATTTCATAGGCCATATTTTAATACTATTGGCGCACCATTAGAGCATGTTTATTTTAAGCTTGGTTCAAGTTCTACATTGTCTTATAAAATTGCTTTAGAAAATTATGAAGACAATGGTACTTGGCATGAAACAAATGATATCATTCAAATGACACCATTTGGATTTATGTTAACGGGCAAAAAATACGTTTACTGAGCAGATTGGCAGTATGTGCGGAGTGCAGCGCTTGTTTCAATCATTGAGCGAAAAACAACATCGCCGTATGCTTCATATTTTGAATTATAATTACGACCAGTGAGATCTTTATTAAAAAGTGCATCAACTAAAGAAGAGTTACTTTTTGTTACTTTATAAGAACGTGAACCCTCAACAATTTGACAATCTGGCGTAAAATCTGCAGACAACTTTACTGTTGCCACATATTTTGAAAATAAAGGGACACCGTGTGCTTCAAAAGAAACACTTTGTACTTCAAAATGTTTAAGAGTTTGAGTTGCATCATCAATTTCAACTGAACCTGTATATTCAGGTTCTACAGAAACAATACGCAAATCTTTGTAAGCATTATGTCCAGGAACTGGGGAATGATTGTTGTTTGGATCTGCTTTAATTCTTTCGACAAGTGCATGAGCTGCTACTTGAACATCAGAATTAAAATCTACCAGGCTGTGTAAATCTTTTACTTCAGCAGAGGCAATAAAAGGAATGAATCCTGCTGTTACAGCACACAATGAAACAATGTTCTTTATTAATGTCATATCTATCTCCTTATAATAAACAAATAATAAGTTTTATTAGGTAACACTATTAAAAATACAGAGCAAGAACGAACATTAAATTCATAGGCGCAATAAAGAGGTTACGACCATAGAATATATACTCATATTCAAATTTTGCTTCTAATGGAAATCTATATGGCAAACCACTGATTTTTAGACCACCAACAACAGAGTAAGCTTGTTGAGGACCGTAGTTAGGGTGCAGGCTTTTTTCATTCAAATAAAACTGATCTTGAAATAAATAAACCGGCATACCATTTAAATAGTTTTGAGACATAATATTGTATTTACCTTGTAGGTAAAGTGCAGCTGGCTTTAATGCTTGAAATGTATTGCCAAGCCCCCATTGAGCCTCTAAAAAACCATGAAAACGCGGTCCGCGACGTTCAAAAACAAGTACATTCGGAACGCCATCGCCTTTGTTTACTGCAGGCGCTACACCTGGCACTGTAGCTTCAGGGTTTTCTTTGTTAAATTGACTTGGCCGTAACATGCTCGAGCGGTTTAAATTTGGTTTAGTTAAAGAAAATTCCATCGAATTTTCCCAGCTTAAAATAAGCCCATTCATTGCTTCGTAATCTGCATTCCAGCGTAAGATTGCGTCTAAAGTACCACCCGGTAATAAGAGTGTGCCATCGCCCCCAGTTTGTCTAAAAGCCATTGGAAGATCGAATTTTCCTGTTGGAAAGCGTAATCCACCGCCAATAGAAAGAAACAAAGGTTTTTTAAATAAAGGAGTGCGCTCATTAAGAGGATTCCATAAAATTCCAACTTGAATGTCACCTAATCCTGTGTTGCCATCTTGAGGGATAGTCGAGTTAACAACAAGATTACGAATTTGATCTGTAATGGGAACATTGGCTTTTATGTTATATGTTTCGCCAGTAGGAAGAACGATAGTTGAGGAAACAGGTAAAGATAAGTTGTTGTTTACAATTTGATCTGAACACGCTGCAACTGAAGTTGCCCCATTACATTGGCCAACTGAAACAAGAAATTCAGCGCTTTGTTCTACAGATTTATTAAAGTACTTTTTATAAAATTCTGAATTTTTGGTAAATTCGTTGCCATCAAGCCCCATTTTATTCATTGCGACAAACGGAACGCCAATACCAAGAGATACAGTGTCGGATAACCCATAGGATACCAGAAAGCCCGTAATCCAACGATTTACCCAAAACCCATTTTTAATTGGCTTCGCAGCTGAACTCCAACCATTTTGGCCCCATGTATATGCAACAGGGGTTTCTACACGAAAAAAGCCCTGAGGAAGCGTTTTGCCGGTTGGAAGGGCAGCTGTATGAGGGGGTTTGCGTTTTTTGACGTCAAATGCCCCTTCAACCTCGTCAATAGGCGCTTCATCAAGAGATTTTGCCTTTTGTGAGCTTTCAGCAATAGTTTCTTTTTTACTAGAATGAGTGGTGTTTTGAGTGGCAGCACTGCCAGTTGAATATATAAGACTCTGGAACAAAAGGACAATAAGTATTTTTTTCATATAGATGGCAAACCTCCAGTAAGACTTATCTCTGATAGCAAAATAAAAAAATCATATCAACTATATTGATTTCATTGATTTTATTTTTAAATGATTGTAAAGAACACTAAAACTCCTAAGAGGTCATTCCTATGAAATTAAATACTAAAATTATATTATCTTCACTAGTGTTATCTTTCGGACTTATTTCCTGTCAATCCAAAGAGAGTAAAAATTTAACTGTTCCTGAAAATGGTTTAGATCCAAGAATTAATAATTTTTTTAACGCTGTTGGTTTACCCCTAGAAGAACTTAATGCCGATAATCCTGATGCAGTGCAAGAAGATCTTTCACGTGTTGCGAAATTATTTGTTAATGATATGTCAGGCGAAAAAAGTTTAACAAAAGATGGCGCACTTGTAGAAGACGCCTCTTCGCGCCCTTTCTTTTCATTAGCAAAAAATGTGGGTGCTTATTTTGCGTCGCAAATGTGGAAAACACAAATCACTTCAACTGAAGATGTGAAATTTTTCAGTTTATCTCAAGATGTAAACGATACACATTCTAATATTAAATATAAATCTGACATGTTTAATTTGCCCGCAGTTTTTTTAAATCCATATGGCAATAAAACAGACCCTAAAAATTACCTTGGTAGTATTATGCAAGGTAAATATGGTAAATTGAATCCTCAAACGCATGAATTTTTTCCGTTAAGCCAATTCTTTATTATGGAATATAAATTAAGAAACGGTACAGGCGCAAAATCTGGGGAAGGCGTTCGTACGTATCATGCTCTTGTTTCTGTTCCAGTCCAATTATTACAACCCAATAATACCAAGCAAGCGCGTTTGGTTATGTATAGTCATGCAGGCGATTTTGGTACAAGCGCTTCTGATTTAGTGACTCAATTAAACACAAAACTTAGTGAATTTGTTGTTGTGGCGCCTGTGTTTCCTGGTGAGCCACTTTGTACTCAAATGAGTATTCAAACAATGGGTTGTATGAGGCTAGATGCTGAAAATAATCTTGTGCCAGATAATTTCGGTAAATTTAATAACCCATATGCACCAGAAATTGCATTTAATTCAATTTTACCAATAAAATATCCTCGTTCTCCACTTGATGAAGATATCAACGCACTTTTAGGAGCACACAATGCTGTTTCAAGAGTGATGGTCACGCCTTTAAAAACAGAAAATCCTATCTATAATGTATCAACTCAAAAAAGCCTTTTGCTGCCTTTACAGCATCCTGAAGAATTGATTAATCCATTTCAAGATTTAAATTCAGAATACAGTGGTGCAAGAATGGTGCCAACTAATATGGCTCCACAAACAATAGGGCTTGCAGCAAGTCGAGGCGGCGGTGTTCTTTTAGCCGCAATTGGGCGTATGGGATTCTTTATGAATGGAGCATCGTATGATACTCAATTCCCACACTCTGTAGATGATAATGGCACTTCTTTTGAGTTTCAGTATCCTTTATTTAATACAGCTGCAGCATTATATTCACCAGTTTCTATACTGACTGGTAAACTTCGTCTCATGACAATTATGGTCATGAAAAATGATATTGAATCAATTGCAGCAATTCCAATGGTTACCGATTTAGTCAAAAACAAATATTTTGCTAATTACAGAAATGATCCTACTCCTTTCACAAATATCCAAAAAGTGACTGTACTGGAAGATGGTAGTTTAGCCCCTGCCACTGATTCTCTTACTCAATTGGCAACATTTATTGCCTCTAATGATATTACATTTTTAGCGCCATTTGTTTCCAGTGGTTTGCAAAATTGGAATTCATATTATTTTGAAGATAATATTCGTGCTCCTGGATCATTAGTTTTACTGCATGGTTCACAAGATATGATTGTGCCAATGACTGAATCTACTATTGCAGCAACTGCGCTGAATACAATTTGGGCGGGGCTTTATTACACACCGATGGATCCATACGGCAACTATCTATCTTCCCATAAATTTGCAGCATTGCATCCTATGCTTAAAGGCAGCTTTATTCCTGGTGTTGGTGTTGCACAATATACATTCCAACCATCAAATGAGTTTTTTAATATTCCATGTAATTTTGAAGATCTTGCTGGAGTTCAACAACCAGATGTTATTTATAATTCAGATGTAAAACGTTGTTTTGGTGGTGGATATTCGCCAAAAGCTGATGGCAAAAATGCTGTTGGAAATTTTTATGGACATAGCGATGCAAGCTTTTACACAGGAAACTTAGTTAACACTATCGATCCAGACCTTCTTCATATTGCAGGTCTTAGTTCAAACGTTTATTCAAGTGATCAAATTACTTATAATTTTGGCTTTGATGCCGATCGCCAAATGCGCTTTGGTGGCCCTAAGTATAATGGTGTAGGAAGTTCCACTGAATGTGTCCCTGGTGCTGGCGATTGCAGATTTCCTTATACAGTGCCATTAAATAGCCCAACATTTATGCGTTATATGAGCGAAGAAGGTAAATTAAGCCCCAACATAGTTCATGAAAAGAAATATATTTTTGCTGGTGATTTTAAACCAAATCTTACTTCTAAGATTAAACCTCATAACGTACTTTTTAGTTGGTTAGAAAGTGTTGCATGTGACTGGTGTGAAATTGGGAATGCAAATGACGAACCATTATTTCCATCCCATTTCGGTGTGTTTCATGACTTTAAAGTCACTGAACCTGAATAAACAAAAGGGAAAAGCTGATTGGCTTTTCCCTTTTGTTAAAGACTTTTTTATTAGTATTGCAGGTTTGTATTACAGATTTGTTTGTAAAAGTATTGAATCAAGATTGTCAATTAATAAACCACTTCCCTTTGCAAAATCAGGGCGTCCTCCGCCTTTGCCTTTTAGCTGTTCACAAATTGAACGAACAACCTTACCAAGATGAATAGAGGGATCTTTCTCTATTATTTGGGGATGCATGCCTGCAATAATATGAGATTTGCCGTTTAGTGTTGTAGCAAGTATGGCAATATGATTCGGCTTTGCTTTAATTTTATCGCAGAGCATTTCTAATGTTTGTACAGATATATTTGGTAAATAAGCAGTAATGATTTTAAATTCATCACGTATTTTTGCGTTACTGAGTAATGTTTGTAAGTAAGTTTCAGAAAGTTTATTTTGTAATGCGAGTACTTGTTTTTCTAAATCTTTAACTTGTTCTTTGGTTTGGGTGATTTTTTGAGAAAGTTGAACTGGTGCGCATTTTAAAAGTTCAGACGAACTATTTAAATTATGTTCTAAAGTACGTGTGTATTCAAGTGCATATTGGCCGGTTACCGCTTCAATTCTGCGTACACCACTTGTTACACTACTATCCGACAAAATTTTAAGTTGTCCAATCTCTGCAGTATGAAAAACATGGGTTCCGCCACAAAGCTCTATTGAAAATTTATCGATTTCAAGCACACGAACATTGGTGTCGTATTTTTCATTAAACATTGCCATTGCACCCATTTTTTGTGCTTGTTCTAAGGTAACATTTTCGTGGGTATTGATTGGTGTGTTTTTTAAAATTTCTTGATTCACTAAGTTTTCAACTAAGCATTTTTGTTCGTTTGTTAAAGCTTCAGAATGAGAAAAATCGAACCTTAAAAGGTCGTTTTTTACAAGCGAACCAGCTTGGCGTACATTATCGCCAAGGACAGTTTGAAGTGATTTGTGCAATAAATGTGTAGCCGTATGATTGCGTGCAATTTCTGTTCTATAATGAAGATTAACAGAACAATACAACTCAATAGAGGGGTGAAATAAATTTTTTAATTTTTGTTCAGAAAGAATCGAGCTTTGTTGGTTGCTTAATTCTTCATGGCGTAAAATATGTGAAATAAAGGCAGGATTTTTTTTCACATCTAAAACTTCAAATGTAAAAACATCTTTGCCATTTACAACTTCTATAAAGCCCTGATCACTAATTTGTCCACCACCCTCAGGATAAAAGATGGGATTTTTCATGACAAGTTCGAATGATCGATTTTTTAATTGTCTTATTTTTGTAATGTCATCAAAGGAAAATTTTTTTTGAAAATAGTTTACATTGTTTTTTATGTAGTTGGATTTTAAAAAATACCCATCAAAAGAAGAATTTTGTTCTTGATTAGGCGCATTTAATTCAACCCATGGGGTGTGATCTTCTGTGAATTTATAAAATTTAGAATCGGTTCGGCTTTTGTCTTTTTGTTCAATCATGCAGGTTTCATAACCCTGCATATCAATGTCAAAATTATTTTCAGCACACAAAACTTTTGTCAGATCTGCAGGAAAGCCAAATGTATCATGAAGAATAAAAACATTACTTCCAGAAAGAATATGCTTATTGTCTGCTTTTGTTGCCTCTAAAAATTCATAAAATTTTTGTAAACCACTCTCAAGTGTTTTGTTAAATTTCAGTTCTTCTGTGGAGATGAGAGTTTCTATACGCTTTTGAGCATGTACAAGTTCAGGAAAAAACTCAGACAACTCATTAATGACTGTGGAAACAATATGCTTCAAAAATGATTCAGATTGTGGCCATTCAGGGCAAAGCTTATGCACAAATCGTGTGGCACGACGTAGAACACGACGTAATACGTATCCGCGACCTTCATTTGAGAAGTTTACGCCATCAGAAATTGTGAAACACAAAAATCGAATATGATCGGCAATTACATTTACACATTCACGCATTTCAGGAGTTAATAACTCAATTGTAGTTTGAATGTTTGCTTTTGAAATAATACGATTAGAAATTGCTTGAAATATATCAATATCAAAAACATTTGATTTTTTTTGAAGCAGGGCAGCTAACCGTTCAAGGCCCATTCCGGTATCTACACTTTTCATGGGCAGGTCTGCTAGCGTACCATCTTCATGTCGTTGAAACTGCATAAAGACCAAATTCCAAAATTCAAGAAAACGGTCGCATTCGCAGCCAGGACCTTTGCAGGCAATGTTGGCCTGGTAACATGAACCTACTTTTGCGCCTTGATCGTAATACATTTCAGTACAAGGGCCGCACGGACCTGTTGGTCCCATAGCCCAAAAATTATCTTTATCTTCTAACCGAACAATACGATCGGCTGGGATGCCTTGTTTTGTCCAAATTTCGGCGCTTTCTTCATCTGTATGATGAACTGATATCCATACTCTTGAAAGATCAAGTGCAATTACATCGCGTACAAACTCATACGCCCATTGAATGGCTTCTTCTTTGTAATAATCTCCAAAGCTCCAACTACCAAGCATCTCGAACATAGTGAGATGCCGGCCATCTTTGCCAACATCATCTAAGTCTGCAACACGAATACACTTTTGTGAATTTGTGGCTCTTAAATAATCAAATTTCTTTTCACCACTAAAAGCTGATTTAAATTGTGTCATGCCAGCGACAGTAAAGAGAATTGTTTTATCGTCAGTAGGAACAGTTGAAGCACTTGGAATAAGTGTGTGCTCGCGTTCTTGAAAGAATTGAATAAATTGACGACGTATATCAGTTGTTTTCATAGTTATGTTGCCCAAGAAAAATTCTTAAAAGCCAAAATTGTGAAGAAGGATTAAGTGTTTCAGATTGTTTCCAATTGCGCACATGTGCCATAATAAATCGAGCTATGATGACAAAACTTTTCTCTTTTTTCAAGCGATCACTGACCCAATACAGAAGAATAGCTTGTAATTGTTCTGCTGTATATTTTTTCGCAATAATTTCGGATTGTTCAATTAAGTAAAGAAGGCGGGTAGGGCTCACAGAAAATGTTTTTTTATCTGAAAGTGAAGTGCCAACAAAGACAGCTCGGTTTGAAAAACTATAAATAATTTTTTCAAAAAAATTTGCGTCTTCTTTTTCTATTTGATCGATAAAATCAAGTGATTCCAAAGTTTTAAATTGCACATTAAATTTTTGTAATCGACTTAGAACAGTAGGTAAAACAAGATGTTTTTGTGCGGTTGTTAATAAAAAAAGAACATTTGCACTAGGTTCTTCCAGTAATTTTAATAAAAAATTTGCGCTATTTAAATTCAGACGTTCGCACTTTTCAATTAAAATTAATCGTCTTTTACCTAATTGAGGTGGATAGAGAGAAAATTCTTTTACTTGATTTACATCTTCTAAACGAAGCAAGCGCCGTTCTCTATCAATAATTAAAATATCGGGATGCGCAAAATTATTGATTTTATTTGCTTTAATTCCACAAAATTCATTCGCAATTTGTAAAAATTCGGCATCAGGAAATGCATGCTGTTCAAATTGTTTTGAAATCAATAAAACAGCATGATGTGTGAAATTTGTATTAAGATTTATAAAATGATCAAACAGCATCGCTCGCCATAAGTTTAATAAGGTCGATCATACGATTGCTAAAACCCCATTCGTTGTCGTACCATGAAAGGATTTTAATCATATTTCCTTCCATAACTGTTGTGTATTCTGCATCAACAATTGAACTTAACGGATTGCCGTTGAAATCGTGACTTACGAGTGGTTCTTCACTAAAGCCAAGAATATTTTTAAGCTCATTTTGAGAAGCTGCTTTTAAAGCCGCATTGACTTCTTCAGCAGTGGTATTTTTTTCAACTTCAAATGTAACATCGACAAGCGATACATTTGGCGTAGGTACACGAACAGCCATACCATGAAGTTTTCCTTTTAATTCTGGAATAACCTCAGCAATTGCTTTTGCCGCACCTGTTGAAGTAGGAATCATACTTAATGCTGCAGCACGAGCGCGACGTAAATCTTTGTGTGGTAAATCGAGCACATTTTGATCGTTTGTGTATGAATGAATTGTTGTCATAAGACCACGTTTTACACCAAACAAATCATGTATAACTTTTGTAACAGGGGCAAGGCAGTTTGTAGTGCATGAGCCATTACTAACAATATGGTCGGTAGATGGATTGTATTCGTGTTCGTTTACGCCACATACAAACGTACGATGAATATTTTTTCCTGGAGCACTAATAATAACTTTTTTTGCACCAGCATTAATGTGTTCTTGTGCTTTAGGGCCATCTGTAAAGATGCCGGTACATTCAAGAACAATATCGACATTATGTTTTTCCCAAGGGATTTCTGATGGCGATTTAATCGCAGTAATTTCAATATCTTTTCCATCAACTTTTAAACCAGATTCAGTTGCTTCAACTGATTGTGGACAAATACCATGAACAGAATCGTATTTGTAAAGATGGGCTAAGGTTTTAGAATCTGTAAGATCGTTAATAATGGAAACGTTTATATTTTTTTCTTGAGCGAGTGATCTTAAAATACAGCGCCCGATACGCCCAAATCCATTTATGCCAACTTGTATTGTCATTTAAAACCTCTTCGAAATAAAAATAAAATAACGGTCAAAAAAAGTTAAGCTGGTTTATCTTGTTTGGCAATCACAATTAAAGCAAATACACAAAAGAGAATATTTAAACTCCACGCAGCAACAAAGGGTGGGAGTAAACCACTGACAGCAAATTTTTTCAGTGCTAAGTTACCAAACCAATAACTTGTAGTAAGAGCTAAACAAATTAAAATATTGAAGTAACTGCTTTCTTTGCGTTCGGATTGTGCAGCAAAAGGAATTGTAAAAAGCAAAAAGATTAAACTTGAAAAGGGTAAGCTTGTTTTTAAATAGAGATCAAAAACTCTATCTGGAACAACTAAATTTGCATTTTGTGCAGATTGAATTAATTTACGCAATTGAAAAAAACTTAAATCAGTAGATTTTACAGCGTCTTTCAAAATTTTAGGCGGAGCAAAGGTAATATCAGTTTCATAGGATTGAATCTGACTTACGGAATGAAGCTGTGGATTGCTTAAATCAATTGCGGTTGCTTGAGGCAGAACCCATATTTGTTTCTTTGCATCGAATTTAGCCACTCTGCTTCTGACAAGAAAATTTAAATTACTATAACTTTCATCAAAGGAAAAATATTCAGGATTATTTAAAGTTTTGGTCGATTCTTTGTATTCACTAAAGTGTAAAATTCCTGATTCACTTTTAATCCAAGTTGTTTTTTCAAAAATATTTTGATCAGATTTATTTTCAATCAGTTGGTTTTTTACATAGGAAAATTTTTTAAAGGTATACGGACGTATAAATTCTGCTACCGAAAAATGTATAATGCCATATAAAATTGCTCCACAAATAAAGGGAAAGCTAATAGAAAGTAATGAGCGACCTGCACTTCTTAAGGCAGTAACTTCGCTAGCACGAGCAATTCCCCAATGTGCAATAATACCTGCAATCAAAACAGCAAAAGGAAGGATTTGTACAATTAAATCTGGCATTTGCCATAAATAGTACAAAATTTTTACTTTTGGAGTAGTAGGGTGTGAATTAAAATAATAAAGCAGGTTTTCAAGGTATGTAATAACATAATATATCAACAGAATTAAAAACAAAACTGCAAACACAGTGCGACAGAAATACCAAAAATAGTACGACCAAATTTTCATTTTAATTTCCGTCTTTCAATTGCCATTGCAATTGTTATAATTGCAAATAAAATGGGTGGTAATGAGAAGACAAACAACCGGGGTAAATCGGTATGCTTTATGATTACGTTTGCAACTGCAAATGATGAATAAAACATTCCAATAACCAAGGCAATTCCAAGATACACTCGCCAAACTTGCTTATATGCGCGATGCGATCCTAAGCACACACCAAGTGCAGGAAAAAATAAAACACAAAAGGCCATTGAAATAGGTTTAGACATATTGTTTGCCGAAAATTCAAATGGCACAGAAGTAAATTTTTCATTTGTTTTTAATTTTGCACCAAATGCGTTCAGCATCGAGATATTAATTTTTTTAAACTTTGTTGTGTTTGTATCATTCGAGTAAATTGTTGCATTATTCAGTTCAAATTGAAAATCTGGATAACCATTATAAGTAGCTTTAAAGAAACGACCCGATTGAGCCATAAGCACATCATTTGTAAAAAAATCGTCACTTTTTAAAGCAATAAAGACATCTGTCATTTCTCGATCAGAATTAATTGCATTATTATAAAAAACAAAAGAATCTTGTTCAAAAAAAGGAATGTTAGATAAAAATGTTTTTTCTTTTATATTGTTAATGAAAAATGATTCTACAATTTGTTGAGCCTGAAACCATTTAAAAAATCTAAACTGATTTTGTGAATAAGGCTCATAGTAAAAAGTATTGGCAAGCATTAAGAGTAATGCACTAACTCCAATAAGAATTGTTGGCTGTAGTAATTGAACAATACTCATGCCACTTGCAAAAAGAGCTTCAATTTCTCGATCTACATTCATCCGAATGGTGGTTAATGCAGCTGCCGTAAAAATTGAAATAGGCAAAACAGTTGTTAAAATTGGTGGTAATAGATAGAAAAAAATCAACGAAATTGTGCTTAAAATATTGGGAGAAGCAAATATTAATTCGGTAAAAGACGTCAATTTAACGGTAACCACAATAAGCGATAAGCCAATTGCGATTACAAAAGCAAGAGAGCATACTTCCTTGTAAAAAAGAATATCCGTCTTTTTAAACATTATCTAATGCGGCCTTAATAAATGCAGCAAATAATGGATGTGGAGAAATAGGCCTGCTTTTTAATTCTGGATGCGCTTGGCATCCAACAAACCATGGATGATCTTTAAGTTCCATCATTTCGACTAAAGAACCATCAGGGCTTTCTCCAGAAACAATAAATCCTGCACCTTCAAATTGTTGTTTGTATGTGGCATTCACTTCAAAACGATGGCGGTGTCTTTCGCTAATTTCTTCTGTTTGATAAGCATCAAAACCTTTTGTATTGGGCTTTACAACACAGTCGTAAGCTCCAAGACGCATGCTACCACCTTTTTTATGCACATCCTTTTGAGTTTCCATTAAATGAATAACATTGTGTAATCCATGTGGGGAAAACTCTTCAGAATCTGCATTTTCTAAGTTCAGTACATGTCTTGCAAACTCAACGCAAGCAAGCTGCATACCAAGACAAATTCCAAAAAAAGGAGTTTTATTTTCGCGCGCATATTGTGCTGCGCGAATTTTACCTTCAACACCACGTTCGCCGAATCCGCCAGGAACTAGAATACCATGACAGGATTCAAGTTGTGACGTTGACTGCAAAAGAGTGTCGGAATCGATTGGAATAATTTCAACAGCTGTACGATGTGAAATACCTGCATGTGTTAAAGCTTCATAAACAGATTTATACGTATCTGGTGTGCCCATATACTTTCCAACCATTGCGATTTTGACATGGTGTTTTGGTTTTTCAATATTTGCAATAATGGCATTCCATTGTTTTAAATTAGGACGAGCCGTCCAAATTCCAAGCAGCTCAATAATTTTCGCATCAAGACCTTGATCGTGATAAATTAAAGGAATCTTATAAATACTAGATGCATTTAAAGATTCAAAAACTTGTTCTTTTGGTAAATTACAAAAAGTGGAGAGTTTAAATTTGTTGTCTTCAGACATAGGCCTATCTGCACGACAAATTAAAATATCTGGCTGAATGCCGATAGAACGTAATTCTTTTACAGAGTGTTGTGTTGGTTTTGTTTTTAATTCGCCTGCAGCGCTAATATAGGGAACAAGTGTCACGTGAATAAAAATTGCATTTTCTTTGCCAACATCATTTTTAAACTGACGAATGGCTTCTAAAAATGGCAAACCTTCAATGTCACCAATTGTGCCACCAACTTCTACAATAGAAACATCTGCCTCTTTTGAAGCAGCTAAAATGTTTTGTTTTATTTGATCGGTGATGTGTGGAATAACTTGAACTGTTCCACCAAGATAATCGCCACGACGTTCTTTGTTAATAACTGTGTCGTAAATTTGTCCTGTAGTGAAACTATTTTTTCTCGATAGTTTTGCATTTGTAAATCGTTGGTAATGACCAAGATCTAAATCTGTTTCCGCACCATCATCTGTAACAAAAACTTCGCCATGTTGATAAGGAGACATTGTACCTGGGTCGACATTGATATATGGATCCATCTTTGTCATGGATACTTGTAGTCCGCGTGTTTCTAATAGTGCACCGATACCTGCAGCAGCAAGTCCTTTGCCAATGCTGGATACTACGCCTCCTGTAATGAAAATGAATTTAGGAGGAAACTTATTATGTGTATTGAGACTTTTGGCATTTACTTGCATGAAAAAACTCTATTCGCTAATGTTTGTGTGATACATCGTCTGTGCTAGAATCTAACATAATTTGATGGCTTGGAGTCAAGAGTAATGAGTGAAGATATTTTAAATCCCAAAACAGCTGATCCTACCCAGGTGATGTCGTATCATATTGATTTTTCAGACTTTTTATCATTTGACGAAGCGGTCACGTCTTTTTGTAATTTTTTAGATCAATTTCGTGACTTAGCTAATGAGTCTATTTTGTCTGAAACGCAACATCAGCAGCTAAACGAAACGGCTTTATTGCTTGATAGATTGTCTGCAAGATTTATAGCACTTTTACAAGGAAAAGAAAATTTAAATCCAAGTAAAAAATCTGAACTTGTTCGGGCGTTTAATGAATATCCTATAATTTCTGTCAAAACACTTAATACAAAAAAGAACTTTCAGCACTTAAGATTTATGCTTACTTCATTACAAAATTATCCAAACGAAAAAGTAGCTGGTTCATTAATTGATGGCATGCCCTCTGAAGTATTTGAACTTTTATTAAATACATCCGACGAAATTTTATCTACTCAAGGGGTGCATTTTTACAAAACAAAATTTATCGATCAGCACTCTCTTGAAAATTCAAGACTGCAATTTGCTCATGTTTTTTTAAATACAGTGCGTCAAAATGACATGTCTGATTTTAAACGTGAATTTATTGTTGAATGGGTTTTTGAATCTGCTTTATTAAATGCACTTTTGCATGATGAACTTATTTATACTTTTGTTTCGATTTTAAAAGACACACTGAAAAATTTTGGTACAGACATTCCTATTATGCATGGATTACTTCGTGCGCTTCAAAAAGATCATACTACTTTATGTAAATCTGCAGCTCAAAAAGAAAAGGGTTTTGATAGCGGTATCATTGAAAGAGCAGGCGTTTTAATTGAACCTCTTTTTCCACATTTAGTTTCTATGGCTAAAGAGCATCTTTCTTTTGTTTCAAAATCGATTGTTGGTTTTGTATTCGACTTGAGTGTTTCTAAAGAAGATTATCGTTTATTTAAATGGAATCAATGGCGCTGGGTTCGTATGCTTGCTACAGGCTCATGGGATGCAAGTTTACGTGAACCTCCTGGTTGGGTAATTTCAGGTGGAAGTCAATATTGCGCAGTCATTTTTGATGCCGCACCACCTGTGTGGCTAAAAAGCTATGCGTATTTACTAATTGAGCGAGTTTATGCTGAAACGCTTGTAGATGGTTTTATGCCAACACTTCAGCATTATGATTATATTGAATTTTTAGTGCGTTGTTTAAAAAAGAAATCGCCTCATTTTAGTAGCCATCATGATTCTTATTTAGTGCTTGATTTATTGTCACGTTTAACTCCTCGCGAAGCAAATAAAGAGTTAAATCTTAAATACAGTAGTGTGCCTGCAGGTAATAATGTTGTGAATCAAGCTTTGGCAGTTTTATTAAGAATGACACGACTTTAATGTGTGGCCTCTCTGGAATTCTATTTTCTGGTGCAAGTGCATTTAAAAATGATTCAAATTGCAAAGAATTATTTTTAAATGCAGCACATAAAATTGTCCATCGTGGAAGCGAACCTTTAAAATATAATTTTTTAGAAAATGTATTTGTTGCTCATAGTCGTTTGGCTTTTCAAGATTTATCACCCTTAAGTTCTCAGCCAATTTGGAGTGTTGATAAAGAGTGGGTTCTGATTTTTAATGGGGAAATTTATAATTATGTTTCACTTCGCAATAAAATTATCAAAGAATTCTCTTATCCTTTTCAATCTGAAGGGGACAGTGAAGTTATTTTAGCTGGTTTTTTATGCTATAAAGAAAAAATTCTTGAATTACTTGAAGGTGAATTTAGCTTTGTTATTTTTAAAGCTGATGGAACAGAAGTGTTTGCAGGTCGAGACACTTATGGAGTTAAACCACTTTTTGTATGGTCTGAATTTTTACAGACAAAACGTTTCTCAATTGCACAAAAACAATATGTATTTGAGTCAACCGCGTTAGGTTTTGCAAGTGAAATTAAAGGTCTTGCTACACAAAAACAGTGGAATAAAGAAGGTTTTCTACGTCAAGCGGTTGGATTGTATGAACCAATTCGTACGCCTTTTGAAAATATTATTCAAGTACCACCTGGAAGTTACTTATGGGCAAAAAAAGATTTTGCTGCTGAAGCTTTTAAAGTGTTTTTAAATTTAAATGCAACATCCATTCGTTCATCAAGTTATAATACTGAACAAACAACAGAAAAAATATACGAAGAATTTTATGAAACGATGCTTGAATCTACAAAAGAGCGTCTTGTTTCTGATGTTGAACTTGGTGTGTATTTAAGTGGTGGAATCGATTCAAAATTTATATCTGCACTCTATTCAAAAATTAGGCCTCACAAATCGATTAAAAGTTTTACAGTCGGTTTTGACGTGGAAGAAGGTTTTGATGAAGCTGCTGATGCTGTTCATTTTTCAAAAGCGCTAGGATTTGATCCACACATCTGTCGTGTAAATTATGACGACTTAAATTATGCATATCCTATTGCAGTTTATCATTCTGAAAACATTCAACCTTACACAAATGGTGCTGCTAAATGGTGGCTTTCACGTTTTGCAAGAAAACATGTGCAAGGTGTACTTACAGGTGATGGTGCTGATGAAGTTTTGTGTGGCTACCCAAGTTTTCGGTATGCAGCTTGGTGGAAATCAATTTTCAAAAACAGAAGTGGTGTAAATATTTTTGATCAAATCAAAAAGCACCCTTTAGGTTCAAATTGGCGCGATTTCGTTTATGAAAAACGTTTTTCACAACATCAAAAAAATCCTTGGTTAAGTGGTTCAAGCCATGCAGGCAGTGGTTTGGATTTTGTGGAAAGCTTAGAGTACTGGGGTGTTGCACATCCTTTATTTGGACAGATAAAATCAACTGCGACAATCTTGATTGGTGCAGAAGAAGCCTCTAAATGGTTGCTCGCACAACGAGAAAGTGTTTCGTCTTGGTTTAAGTTTGGATTCTCCGAACAAGAGGACTTTTATACCGATCCTAATAATACGCTTTTATTATGGCAAAACTATTTTTGTAAAACTCATCTGCCTGTTCAAGTTTTGAATTGGGTAGGTGATAGAATGGAAATGGCGAATACGTTAGAAGGCCGCCCTCCATTTATGTCTCAAAAGCTTAAAAAGTTTATTTATCATTTAAATGATAATTTTTTTGTGCGTGGATTTGAAGAAAAGTCAATTTTAAAAAGAAGCTATAAGAAGTGCTTGCCAGAATATGCAAAATATTTACCAAAAGAGAAAAAGCAATTTAATGCACCGTTTTTGTTTTCAAAACAAAGCGATATTTCGCAAGATGAGATTTTTAAGATACTTGAAAAAAACTCGTTAATGAATACAACCCATTTAGCAGATACGTTACATTCACAATCTGCAGATCCCTATATTCAAAATTATAAAGATGCTACTGCTCAAACTTTACTGAGTTTTTATTATGTGAATGAATTTATTTGTAAGAATAAAATGCCAAATAGGGATATTGAGTATGAGAGTAAGGTGCTTTTAAAATAAGAAATCAATACAAAAAAATAGCCAGTGTTTAATTATAAGCACTGGCTATGATAAAAGCTGACTGGATCCCTTTGTCAAGCAAAGGGATGATAATGCTATTGTAATAGAATTATCTAGATGACATATCAAGCGAAGTTTGACCGTAGCTTAAAAGAGCCATGCTACGTGCACGTTTAACTGCTCTATTAAGAGCACGTTGTTGTGCTGCATTTGCACCACTGATGCGACGTGGAATAATTTTGCCGTGTTCAGTTACAAAGCGACGAAGAAGTTGCACATCTTTATAGTCGAACATAATTTGTGGATCGAGTGTACGCTTAGGACGTGTGAAACGACGTTTTTTCTTAACTGCTGCTGTTTTGCTATTTCTATCTGCGTATGAGCGCGGTGTAGAAGTTGGTGTGACCATGAGTGTTTTATCCCTTGATTTACCCCTTATAAAAGGGCTTCTAAAAAGAAAGAGATAACCACAATGAACCTTTAAAATCAATATAATTATTCTTAAAAGAGTATTTCATCAATCTATAATCTTAATAACCTGCAAGATACTAAAACTAATAAGATATTAGTGTGCATCCAAAGTCTTGGCATCTTCTGAATATTCACTTTAGGGAGCCTTGACTAATGAATTATAGAATGAATATAATGTCTTACAATTCCATTTCGATAAATTTTATAAGGACAAAAAGATAATGATAAGATTAGGTTTGCTATCAATATTTTCAGGAATATTATTTTCTGCGTGTCATACAGGTGATGGATTAGTGCAAAATTTGAAGTCTCCATTGCCACATGATGGAGCTGGAGTTGCCTTCATCAAGATCACTCCTTTGGGAGAGTTTAATGCGGATTTAGAGTTTGATATTTTAGGGGGATCTCCTCATTTACATGTCGAATGTAATCATACAATTTATGATTATACAGATCCAGATGTTTTAGTGCTGAGTGACTCAATTGTTTCTACAACATTAGATATAGACGGCAATGCATCTGTGCGAATCCACAACGTTCTATGTTCCAGAGGAGCGGAAACTGCGTTTATTAGCTGGGCTTGTCGCGCTGCCGCTTTTCCTTATTCAGAAGCGCCTGCAGAAAGTCCAGGTGGCAATACTGTTTTTTTTAAGTGTCCAACTCCTTGATTACTTGTATCGGCATTAAATTTTAAGGAAAATATCTATGAATATACGGCTAAACAATTTAAAAAAACAAACTGTTACAATAAGATTTTCGTTCATCTTCTCTGCTCTTTGTTTATGGTCTTTGAGTAGTTATGCAGTGCCACTTCCCTGTACTGAATCAACACCACTTTGTAATGCGGGTGCAGACCCTGTGTGGATACATTATGGTCCTAAACAGGCGGATCCTTGCAATACAGAGGTGTATATTTCAAGACCACCCCACAGTAGAACTTGCGTTGCAGGCGGCAATTATCGCATTAGCATTGCCAATACAAATGGTGATTTTAATTTAACATTACCAACACCACTAGGGACATGTATTCCTATACCATCTGGAACAGTCATTAAAACAACAGTAAAAGAAGCTCCTCAAATTTTTCTTAATTTTATTACAGCAGATCAGGGACTTACTTATACAAGTTATGCGAACAAAGAGTTTTGTGGTCTTGCGCATAATAGTCAGGTTTGTGATTTTATTTTAACTTCAACACATGGCAGTAAACTTAATGAGTTTACTTTGGTTGCTAGTGGCGAACGGTGTGACGGAACGCATATGGAGGGTACAGTTACTTGTGATGATCCTTTAGATCCAGGAGCATTGGTAAGTTCTTTTGCCTTGGAATCGCGTGCAATTACGTTTAAAAATTGTATACCTGGCAATGTTTATACTTGTGATTTTCAAAATTTAAAATCAGCAGGCACTAGCATTCCAGTCGTTGTTAAAAACCCATTATCTCCTATTGTATGTCCATAGTTGATACCGTAATTTTTAAATTTATTTTATTTTTGTATAAAACAAAAGACTCAAAATAGTGTCTCAGCGCAACGCTGCGCCGCTTCTTTTTTGTTTTTTTGGGTTTTTGGATTATAACTCATCGAGTTTTTTGGTGCTTCTAATGAATCTAAAATTTCTTTAGCGCGAATAATCACCCGTGATGGAATACCCGCCAGCTTTGCAACACTTAATCCAAAACTTTGTCCAATGAATCCGGGCAAGTATTTACGAGAAAAGATAAGTTCTTCTTCTAATTGGCCGCTTTCATTTTCTTTGCTTTGCACCAAAACTCCCATTTGCATAGGGGTAATATTTTTCTTTGTTTGGCACACATCTACAAGTTCATGGTAGTGAGTTGAAAACAAAGTGCGTGGGCATTGGTTGTCGTGAATATCTTCTACAATAGCCCATGCAAGTGAAAGCCCATCATAAGTAGATGTGCCTCGACCAACCTCATCTAACAAAAGCAGGCTTTGAGAAGTTGCTAAACGCAGAATTTGGGAAGTTTCCAACATTTCAACCATAAAGGTAGATTGATTTTTATCTGCGTAATCTGCCGAACCAATTCGACTTAAAATTCTATCGAGTACACCAATACGTGCACTTTTTGCGCAAACAAATGAACCGATATGGCAAAGCAAATGATTGAGAGCTACTTGACGCATCAATGTGCTTTTACCTGCCATATTAGGACCAGTAATTAGATGAATACGATTGTTCGATTTAGAAAATTCAATTGAATTGGCAATGAACTCATCTTCAGTTGAATTTAAATGCTTCATCATAGGATGTGCACAATCTTCAAATTGTGATTCTGGTGTGCCAAGTACAGTAGGGCGACACCATGAGTACTTGTAAGCTAAATAAGAAAATGTTGTGATTAAATCTGCATTAGCAATGAATGTAGCGTAATTGATTAGCTGTTTTGAAAATGAAATGATTTGTAATCGTAAATTTTCAAATAATGATTTTTCAAGTTCTAAGCGTTTTGCTGATGCAGAAAAGGCCTTTTCTTCTAATAATTTAAGTTCTGGTGTTATAAATCTTTCTGCATTGGTAAGAGTTTGCTTGCGTTCAAAATGTGTAGGTGTTTGCGCAAGCTTTCCACGTGAAATTTCAAAATAATACCCAAAAACGCGTGTGTATCCAATTTTTAAGTTTAGAATTCCAGATTGTGTTTTTTCTTTGGCTTCAAGTTCTTTGAGCTTCTGAGAGAAGTTTTGTTCTAATTCACAAATTTCATCTAATTCTTGAGAATGGTTTTTTAAAAATATACTTTCGCCTGAACCAATTTGTGCAGAAATATTATCTGATATTGCTGTAGTTAAAAATTCACTTAAAGGATTTAAATTTTCTAATTGATATTGATGAGTATAGTAAGAAAATAATGATAAAGAATCTTTACTTTCTGCTGCAAAATTTAAAAAAATTGGAATTAAGTTTATTGTATTTTTTAAAAGAATTGAAGATTTAATATCTAAACTGTTTTGACATGCCCGCGATAAGATTTTTTCAATATCTGCGCATTGCGAAAGAAGATTTTGCATTCCAAAACATTCAGTATTATGTTCTACGAATTCGTTTACACGTTCTAACTCTTCATGAATTTCGGTTGTTTTTTTTAACGGATAATTTAAGCGCCGAACAAGCAAGCGGCTCCCTAAAATTGTTTGGCATTCGTTCAAGAACGTGAATAAACTGCCTCGTTTTTCGCCGGTAGAAGTATAAAATAAATCTAGATTTTTCTTTGTAGCGTCATCTAGTATAAGATAGCTTTTTGAATCGTAGTATTTAATTTGGCTAATGTGTTCAAAAACACTTCTTTGAGTATTTTTTAAATAAAATAAAATACTTGCCACACATTGCAAAGCACCTGGTATAGTTGATAATCCAAAAGAATGGAAATCGGATTCTTTAAAAAACTCTAAAACACAATCTTTACAAATCTGTTCGGATTTGAGCATCCATGGCTCAATTTTATTGATTAGTGTTTTATTGCAAAAAGCATTAGAAGATACGTGTCCTAAAAGTGTATTGATTTGTTTTTCAAATGAGCTTTGAACTAAAATTTCTTTTGGGCGTATTGTAAGAATTTCTTGCTGAAGTTCATCAGCATTTAAGTGTGCTGTAAAACGGAATTCGCCAGTAGAGACATCAATATAGGCAAACGTGAATGTTTTGTTAGATTGAATTACACTCGCTAAATAGCATCCAAATTCGTCATCTGAAGAATCATTATTGTCTAAATCGCCAGGTACTGCAGGAGTTGCAATGCGTGTGATTTCGCGTCGCACAATTCCTTGTGCTGTGCGAGGATCTTCAACTTGATCGCACACGGCGACTTTAAAACCCGCATCTAAACATTTTTTAAGTGTTGTTTTGTAACTACAGGCAGGCACGCCTGCCATGGGAACTGGATTTGGATTTGATTTATCGCGTGATGTAAGTGTCAAATCACACAGATCGGATGCGATGATTGCATCTAAACCAAATAATTCAAAAAAATCACCCATTCTAAAAAACAAAAGAGCATCTGGCACTTCAGATTTTGCTTGTTTAAATTGTCTCATCATTGGTGAATCGAGCTGTGCAAATGAAATACCAGAGGGGTGTTCAGTTGACAGTTTGTCAACAAAATTTTTAAGATGAGTTGGAATGGCAGAACGAATTTGCATCCATGTATTCATGTTTGTGCTCATTTTGCTTTATTCAATCCTTACTGTTTTTTAAAATAAAAATAAGTTATATAGGTAACGCTCAAATTGGTAATTTTTGTAAAAAAGGATTTTTATGTTATCAGAAATTTTATCGCCTTTATCTAGTTATGCTTTTATGCAGGCTACACAAAAGTATGTTCCTACGCGTTATTTAAAATCGTATTGTCAAACGAAATTTCAGAATTATCAAATGAGAAAGCTTGTGGACCATGCGTTTCATAATTCAAAATTTTTCCATAAATTTTATACGGATTATGGAATTAAAGAAAAAGATATTCAACAACTAAAAGTAACAGATTTGCCAATAATGACAAAACAACACATTATTGAAAATAAAAATGATATTTATACAGATCGTAAGCTCAATTATCGAATCGTAGATGATTTAATTTACAAACCAGACTCTAAACCGTTTTTTAAAAAAAACTATCTTGCAGTTGTAAGCTCGGGCTCATCAGGCGTGCCTACATCTATTGTTTATTCTAGAAGTGAATGGCAAAAAATATTAGGACACTTATTTCTCACTTCCCAGGCTGTAAAGCCTAAAAACACCAAAAAAATTAAAGTTGCTGCTTTAGTTTTAACTCCAAAATCTACGGCGCGTATTAATACAGCGCTCTCTGTTATTCGTTCAATTAAAAGTGATAAATACAATATAAAAGAAATTTCTGCATTACATTCATTAGAAGAAATTGTTCATATATTGAATGAGTTTCAGCCCGATCAAGTGTTGGGATATTCTGGTTTATTTTTATCTTTAGTGCCTTTTCAAATGAGTGGAAAACTGAATATTTCTCCTGTTTATGTGGGCTTAGGGGGCGAACAGCTTACCCCTACGAATCAGTTATTAATTGAAAACACTTTTAAGACAAAAGTGATGAATAGTTATGGTTCGTCTGAGTGTATGTTTATTGGTGCAAAACACACTGATTCAGAATATTTTGACATGTTTCCACAATGTTCTATTTTAGAAATATTAGATGAAAATAACCAACACGTAAAACCAGGTGAAATTGGCACTGTTGTTGCCACAAATTTTACAAACTATACGCAACCATTTATTCGTTATAAAATTGGTGACAAAGCTGAATTTGCTTTGAATGAGCGGAATGAGCCTTGCATCAAAAGAATTGTTTCTCGTGAGTACAAGCCTATTTACTTTACTTCAAATGACAGCCAAGAGGCTTCTTTTCATCCTTATGTTTTGTACGATACTTTATTGATGATTCCTGAAGTTCAAAATTCTCAAATTATTCTCTCTAAAAATAAAGTACGTGCTTATATGGTTGCAACTGATGAAGGAGCTGCCACAGCAGAAAGAACGTTTAAAAAGTTTTTAGTAGAAGGGAAGCTTGATAAAACAGTTGAGTTTGATATTGAACGCGTTGATAGAATCTTGCCAGACAGTAATGGGAAGATTCCCGTAATTAAATACGAGAATTTGGCAATGTCTTAAGATTCTTTACTCTAACACACTAATTTCACCTAAGTTATCAAGAGTTCTTTTTGCATCTGCTTTATAGAAAAATTGTGGAAAGCCATTACTATTTTTAATGTAAAAATTGATCGGATTCTCTTTTGAATCAAACTCAGCGCCATAGATAAGCACCAAATGGGCAATGTTGGAGTAGACAATAGGACGATTTCTTTTTAAGGCGGAAGTTATTTTTTCCAATACTTTTTCCCGGGACATAAAATATGTCATAGAACCAGATCGTGCATCTGGATCTGGATCGGTAGCTAAATATTCTGAATCATTTTTAGAGATAGCATACGAATTCCATTCTCCTGTTATTACAAGAGAGCTTCCAAACTCAACAGGACTTAACCACTCATCATTAAAAAAAGTTTTTTCTGGAAGAGGCGCTTGAAAATGTTTTATGAGTTCTTCTTCTGTTTTTGCGAGGCGTTCATCTGTAGTGGATGCCGTAAATACTGCTTGCCATAATTTACTATAATTAGAATTTGACTGAATATCATGATAATCAGAAAACTGATATGCACCATGTGTTTTAAGCAAATATACGGCGTCTGTTACTGTACCACCTTCAACAGACCAGTTTGCACTGCCGTTTAGATCTAAATGATTATCGAGCCCTTGAATTTGGAGCTGAATTCGATCTTTCATATTAATGTATTGCATTGCGCCACGTGAAAGTTCGAATTTATCTTCTGGGGATTCAACTAAATGCAATGTTTCAAGCGCATTAAAAAAAGCGTAAGACCAACAAAGTCCAGTCAGTTTTTGATTAAAATTGCGACTTACAGGTAAAACAATATTTTTTGTTTCTGCAGTTGGTAGAGTGTGCTCTTGTATAGAAAGTGGTTTAGCCGCAATTGCTTCGTAAAGCCTTAAAGAATCTTCTTGAGTGTTGTGTGCAGCATACGTGCTCTCAGAAAATGTAGTCGTATAAATCACAAAAAGAGATAAAAACAAAAACCTTTTTTTAAATTCCATTTACTTAAAATCTTCCTATAATGTAAAATTAAAATGTAAAAATAAATTTAATAAAAATCAAGCGGGATATTTTAGAAATGAAATAATGCGCCAGAACCCTTTTTTTATTGCCTAATAGACGGACCCTGTGCACATAAGTGATCCGAAGCAGACGAGTGGATTATTGATAGGGTCTGTGGCAATAATATAAACACTCAACCCAGTTTCAATAATATAGTGTTTTTGGTTCAAAGATTTTTGCAAGGAATGCTGGCTTATGTTTAACATAATATTTATTTGTTTATTGACATAATGAAGCCATTTAAGTGTATGCAATAGTTTCATAAATATCTTTTTAAAAATTTAAATAACCTTACTTCAACTAAGCAGATTTATTTTGAGAGTCATATAAATGAATTTAAAAAAAATTATTAATCTTATTTTATGTTTTGTATCTGTACAATTTTCCTACGCAAATTCATTGTCCCCTGTCGAATTTGAAATAAAAGAAAAGATTCTGAATATGCAGAATAACCAAGTGAAACTATTAGAGACTCTTGTGAATATCAATAGTGGCACTGAAAATATTGCAGGTATTCATGAAGTAGGAGAAATTTTAAAACTAGAACTAGAAAAAATTGGGTTTAAAACACGATGGATAAATTTACCCAAAAATATGCATAAAGCCAGTACATTGATCGCAGAGCATATGGGAAAAAGTGAAAAAAAACTTTTATTGATAGCGCATCTTGATACAGTTTTTCCAAAAACAAGTCCATTTCAAAAATTCACACGAAAAGGAAACCAAGCCACTGGACCCGGTGTGATTGATATTAAAGGCGGTGATATTATTATTTTATATGCTCTGAAAGCTTTGTATGATGTTCATGTTTTACAGGACATGAATATTACCGTTGTTTTTACAGGTGATGAGGAATCTTCTGGAAAGCCGGTAGCACTTTCAAGACAGCCTTTAATTGAAATTGCAAAGAAAAGTAATATTGCTCTGGATTTTGAAAATTCAATCTCATTAGATACAGCATCTATTGCAAGACGTGGGATCTCAAACTGGACTATTCAAAGCCAAGGGAAAGAAGGCCATTCTTCAAAGATTTTTGATTCAGCGTATGGTGATGGAGCGATTTTTGAAATCGTACGCGCATTAAATGCCATACGTACCGAAACTTACAATGAACATTATTTTACTTTTAATCCTGGTGTCATTCTTGGGGGCGCAAAAGTTAATTATGATAAAACTAAATCAGAGGGTTTTGCTTTTGGAAAAGGAAATGTCATTGCCAAGACAGGTATGGCAACAGGAGATATGCGTTTTATTAGTCTAGAGCAGAAAATAAAAATGCAGAAGAAAATAAAATTCATTGTAGACCAACATTTAGATAGAACTACTGCTGCAGTATCTTTTGAAGAAAGTATTCCGAGCATGTCACCAACAAAAAATAACATGGATTTGTTAAATGAATATAGTCAAGTCAGTCTTGATCTGAATCAGGGTCATGTTTCACAATTAGATCCTGGCGAAAGAGGTGGTGGTGATATTTCTTATGTCGCTTCAATAATGTCGGCGAATTTGGTGGGTTTAGGTGCCTCAGGAACAGGCGCACATTCCGAACAGGAAACTATAGATTTAAACTCATTGCCCATACAAACTCAACGAGCTGCAGTTTTGATGTATCGTTTAACTCATAAATAAGTTTGTCATTTTATAATATTGTTACAGAACCTATTTATGGCATAAAAAATCTGGATCCGGCTGTTCTACAGCTGGATCCAGAAAGGCGATGTGAAAAAATGTGGATCCCGCTGTCAAGCAGCGGGATGACACGCTTTACAGGGGATGACACGCTTTACAGGGGATGACACGCTTTACAGGGGATGACACGTTTTCTTGCATAAATGCTGTTTGTCATACCGTTGCTTTACAACGGCATCCAGTGAATCTGCCGGCCTATTATTCTTGAATTTTACGCGTTACACTTCTTTGATTTGCAGGAAGCACACGTTTACGAACACGAATGTTATTAGGCGTGATTTCAATCCACTCATCATCTTCCACCCAGTCCAAACATGTTTCTAAAGACATTCTTGTGATTGCAGTGAGTTTAGTAGACTCATCAGTACCTGATGAACGCATGTTAGTGAGTTTTTTCTCGCGAACAGCATTTACATCTAAGTTTGAATCGCGGTTATGTTCTCCAATAACCATGCCTTCATAAACTTCTTCAGCAGCTTTAACAAATAGAGTGCCGCGATCTTCTAAGCCAACTAGTGCGTATTCAGTGGTTTTGCCAGAACGATCCGCAATAAGCGCGCCGTTTGTTCTTGATAAGAATAAACCACGTCTTGCTTCCCAGCCTGCAAAATAACTTGAAATGAGGCCTTCGCCTTTTGTGTCGGTTAAGAATGTACTGCGGTATCCTAGTAAACCACGTGTTGGCATACTGAATTCAATACGAGTGCGCCCGTTATTGAACGTTTCCATATTGGTTAAGAGGCCTTTGCGGATAGATAGTTTTTCGGTAACAATACCGACGCTGAAATCTGGAACATCAAGAACAAGGTGTTCAATAGGCTCGTGTACAACATCATCGATTTTTTTAGTAATAACCTTTGGACGGGCAACCATACATTCACCACCAGCGCGGCGTAAGTTTTCCATCACGATTGCAATTTGAAGTTCGCCACGTGCTTTTAAGAAAAAGACTTCTGGCGTATCGCTATTTTCGACTTTAAGAGCAACGTTGTTAAGTGCTTCTTTAAATAAGAATTCACCAAGTTTTGCACTTGTTAAGTATTTACCTTCGCGCCCAGCTAAAGGAGATGTGTTTACACTTACTTCAACGGATACTGTTGGTGGATCGACTTCAATACGAGGCAACGCTTCAGGAGAAGCTGCATCAGAAAGAGTATCACCAATTTCCATATCGGAAAGGCCAGTTGCGATAATCGCAATATCGCCAGCACAAATAGATTCGACATCGACTTGGTCTAGACCGCGATAAGTTCTGATTTTAACTACTTTTGCAGGAACTAGTTTTTTGTTTTTATCAATTAATACAATGCTTTGATTAGTTGTAAGTGTTCCGCGTTCAAGGCGCCCAATTGCAAGACGGCCTAAAAAGTTGCTATAACCTAGATTATTAATAACCATTTGAGCAGGGCCATCAACATTTACACTTGGTGCAGGAACTGTTTCAACAACAACATCGAATAAATCTTGCAATGTTTCTGTTTGTACTGGTTCGTTGCGATTAGCCCATCCATTACGCCCAGAAGCATAAAGAATTGGGAAATCGAGATGTTCTTCTTCTGTAGAAAGCTCTAAGAAAAGATCTTGAACTAAATTCACAACTTCTTCGACGCGCGCATCAGAACGATCGACTTTATTGATGACCAAAATCATTTTTAAGTTACGAGCAAGTGCTTTTTGTAACACAAAACGAGTTTGAGGTAATGGGCCTTCAGCTGCATCTACAAGCAGAATAGCGCCTTCAACCATCATAAGAGTACGTTCAACTTCTCCACCAAAATCAGCATGTCCTGGGGTATCGACAATGTTAATACGTGTGTCTTTATAAACCATTGAAGCATTTTTCGCTTTAATAGTAATTCCACGTTCTCTTTCAAGGTCCATACTATCCATAACACGTTCAACGAGTGCATGGTGGGCCGCAAAGGTGCCGGATTGTTCAAGAAGCTTGTCAACCAAAGTGGTTTTACCGTGATCAACGTGGGCAATAATAGCAATATTACGAATGTTTTGTTGCGTAGTCATAAGATCCTAATAAATGTTTCTGGGGGTGGACTTTTGTGTTATACTCAGACGTAAAGCGTAGAAAAAAAATACGTTTGTTGAAACTGAGCGCTCTTCAGTGCACTTTATAGCATAAAATTCTGAGAAAGGAATACAAATGAGTGCGCAATCTTTTTTAGTACTTGGTGATACCGTACAATTTTTGCCCTCATTGGGTGGTCCTGCGGTTTTAACAGCGCCAGCTATTACTCTTGTCACAAGTCAATCAAAAAATCTAGCCTCTTTCAGAGGAATTACTGTTGAAGGTAATGAAAAACTTTGGTTTGTGCCTTGTGCATATATGAACCCGCCATACACGATTCCAGGTATGGTTATTTGCAAAATAAAAGCATTGCATGGCTCGAATATTGCAAAGAAAATTCTTGAAAATGGTAAAAAAGTTCTTCTTGTAGGTAGTGCTCCATTCGACGCTGAATTTCAGGTTACTGTGCCTGCACAAAAGCCACCCACTGCTCCCGGAGAACCGCCTACGCCCGATGCTCAAGCAATGTATCAAGGCAAGGGCCAGTTTATACAGGCAGCTGATTCAAAAGCTTTGAATGCTGGTTAAAGGGCTAAATTTTTTTATTTGTATAAATTAGAATGTGTTTTTTATGGATTTTTCAAAATTTTTTAGAGCAGATGGTATGAAAGAAGCAAAAGTCGAAAAAATAGAATGGGGTGGAACAGGGGCGATGCCAGCTATTGGGAAAGAGCCTGCTTATCCTGCTCTCCCAAAAATACAAATGCCTTCAAATATTTCAAAAATTACTGAACCTTCTGCTGAAGCCTTAAAAGCTGCAAAATCTGTTTTGCAATTTAAAGCTTAATCATCATTATAAAGGAACAAAACCCATGAGTACTAAGGATCAAACAAGCGCAGTGCCTTGTTCATGCGCTGGCATGACGCCTTTTACTCAAAAGGTGAATCCTGAAAATTTAAAATCACAAAGCAAAGAAATTGCTTTATCTAGAAATTTATCAACTGATACCAATGAACTTGCTCAAAAAATGAGTGGTGTGCGAGACGATAGTCTCAAAAATGCACAGGTGGCTTCTATTGGAACGGTGATGACTCAGCAAAAGCTAGAGTCTTTGCCTGAATCGGTACAATCACAATCTAATGTAACTGAAATGTCATCGCAGCTTTCTGAATCGCAAAATAATTTAAATACTCAAATTGGTGAAGTGCATAATTTAAACTCCGAATTAAATGGCATTGAAGATTCTCAAGCGCTTGCGATTTCACAAAAAGAAAAAATTGAAGTAGCAGTGCAAGCTCAAAACCCTGGTATGAGTGTAAAAGCAATTCAGGTTGAGGCTCAAAAAAACCCAGAGTATTTAAGTGCATCTAAAGATCTTGAAAATTTGAATGTTCAACATGCAGAAGTATTAGAACAATATAAATCTGCTGCGGCTTCATTAAATAATTTATCAGAAACTACAAATTCTCAGTTAAGCGAATTTTCTTCAACTCTATCCAAGTTAAGTGCGCAAGCGCCCTCATTAGCAGCAATAACAGCACCAACTATGATGGCACTGCCCGCAATTCCAAATATTTCTTCTGATACTGCAGAATTGCTTTCGCAGTCTTTATCTCACGTTGCAGGACAAGCCGATTTTAGCTCTTTATTACAAAGCGGAATGCCTGCAATGCCAGCACTTTCTGCAACGCAGAATTTACCAAGCATTCCCGCTGTTCCTGCAATGCCTGCTTTTGGCCCAGAGTTTTTACAAAATGGGATATCGTTTGTGTCTGTTCCCGCAGGATTGCTTTCAACACCTGAAATGCCTGAAATGCCAGCGTTTCCAGGTACGCCCAGTATGCCTGCAGTGCCAGAAATGAGTTTGGATGCTAATGTAGTTCCTAAGTCATTTGATTCTGAAGTGCTTGGCAAAGCTTCTACTGCTTCTCAATCAAAAGTACAATTTGCAGATATTAAAAAATTCTTTCCTGAAGATGTAAAAAGTACTGCTGCAGAAACAGCAATTACTCAAACAACCGAGGGTTTAAAAACGAAAGCGCTTGATGTTTTGCCTGCAATTCCGAAACGTCCTGAATTACCAATTATGCCTTCAACTGCAGATTTAAGTTCATGGGCGGGTCAAAAAATTCCAACAGCAGCAGGCTTGCAAGCTAATTTAGATAAATTTACTCCGCCGCAAATTAGCCAATACTCAGCTTTTTGGACAGATGTTCAAGGAAAGTATGCAGCAACTCAAAGAAGTTCAGATGCGTTAAAAGAAACTGAAGCAAGCTTTCAAAGCTCAATGATAAATTTGGCAGAAGCTCAAAAACAAGCTGCCTTAGAACAAATTCCTTTGAGTCAATATTTAGAGAAAACTTCTGATGATAGTGCTGTTTATGCTGCGCTTGAAAGTACTCAAGTGCCTGAATTTTTACAAAAATATTCTTCAACTCCTAAAACGCCTTTAGATTGTGGGCAAGCATGTAAAAATGCAAGTAAGAGAAATTTGTTTCCAGATACCTCCTCTCCTGAACAAATGAAAACTGCTGAGTTTTTTGCAAATCCTAATGAACTTTTAAGTACGCCCGGTACAAAAGTAATTGCAGCAGGGCCTGAATCTGGCGCGTTTGTAAATGCTCATTTGGCAAATTTAGAATCGAACGTGCAAGCCTCTGGAGGTAAAGTAGCTACTTTGCAGCAAGAAGATTTAAGCGGTGCGGTAAATAGTCCTGAAAAAATGATCGCATTAGAAGATAAGTTAAAAGGGTCGTCTTTGGTTACTGTAAAAGATGTGCACAATTTATCGCCTCAAGAATCGGCACTTTTATCTGAAATCTCAACAAAAGCATCTTCAGATGTGCCAGTAATTATGACAACACCCTCTATTGGGAATTTATCTACAGATCCTAAAATCAATACCGCAATGATTGAAAAAGTAGTGCCTTCTGGCTGCTCTTTAGATGTTCGTAAAATAACAGAAATTCCAAAATCATCTGTGTATGACAATGTAAGCAAAAATGCGGAAAGCAGGTTTGGTTCACAGTTTTTTAAAAAAATTCGTTCTTAATTTAATATGAAATGCTGTTAAAAAGTTAAATAGTCACCACTTAAGCCCAGTGCAAAAACTTAAAGTTTTGTTGAGTGATGTTAGATGATTTATAATGGGCAAGTATATGTAAACGATGCAGAATCAGCAGAAATGCTTAGCGTGCCCTTACCCGTACCAATAATATTATTTGTAAATTTAATTTTAGCGCCATTAATAACAAGGTTATTGGTGCAATTAATGTCAGGGGCAGAAGCACATGAAAAAGGAGTTGAAGGTGTTAGAACACGACCTGCGTCTGTAATTGTATATGTGATTGGAAATAAGCCACCATCAGCAAGACAATCTAGCCGACCACTGGAACTTGTGATTGTTACTTTTGGATCTACCACTAAATTTAAGGAAGCAGTTCCAGGATCAGAGGTTTCGAAATATGAAATATTAACTTCTGGGACAGGTGGTGGACTCACAGTTGAGCCGCAGATGGATCCTGAAACTCCTTTAGTTGTTAAATATTTAACGTAAGAATTTAAAGAATTACATTCTACAACTGTAACATTGGTTAAATTTCTGAATGAACTAGTGTTTTGGCACCCTTGTGGTAGCGTCTCACCAATGATGGGTGGGTTAGCTTGAAGAGAAAACAATTCCACATAAACCTTACCTTGTGTGTTACATTCTGGCACCTTAGATAAGGGAATCCAAAGATCACATGTATTAGTGCGAGACGGGTCAATGCTATAATAAAAACTTGTCCCCTGAAATAGTGCAGCTATTTGTAGATTACAAGAATTAGCATTTACCTGAAAAGTCAAAATCAAAGGAATGGCGCAGACAAAAAAACGAAGGCCATAGTTTTGTTTGTTTGGGCATATTTTCAGGAGTCCATTTTTTAGAAAATTCAAAATCATTATTCAAATCCTTTTAAGAAAAAAAGAAATAAAAATTTTCAAAATATTATTTCAGTCTATTAAGCTCTACAATTAAAATAGAATGCATTACCGCCTGTATTAGTTGCCGACAATTTTTGGAATGGTGAGCCATTTATATTACAGCTCCATGTAATATAAGCTTGTTCGCTACTTCCTAGTGAGCAAAGAGTATTTTCTATAGGAATGGAAGCTGAGCCATTCGAATCCAACAAAAAATAAATAAATAAATTATTTACAAGTGTATTTGGATTTGTTGAGTAATCATACATTGCAAAAGAACATTGGATTGGAAGCTTTGGCGAGCCGCCTGAAATTTCAAAAAGCATATCTACTGCAAATCCACCTAATGGGGTAATGGCAAGATTCACCACACCAGGTGTTGCCCCTTTAAAATCTGTTTGAAAGAATGGAAAATTATTACTGGATTTTTGACAAGATGGCACAGATATAAAAAATAAAACGACAAGTATACTGAACAATCGTGATGATAAAGTCATATTTATGTCCTTAAATAGTTTTAACTATTGATCCTTTTGCTGTTGTTCTTCTTCCTCGTTTATATGGAACAAGTACATAAGCCAATTCACAGTGAGATTAATCCACCCGTACCTTCAAAATCCTCAATTCTGATCGATTATAAATTTTTTCTTTGAAATTTATAATCCGATAAAAGCAAATCCGTCAAATTTGTGACAACATATTTTTTGTTAATTAAAGTAAAATATTATTGTCGAACTCGACATTTAACAAGGAGGTTAAATGGAACTATTTGAAGAGCTCAGTGAAGAGGCATTGGAAAATTTACAAAGACTTGAAGAGTTAAGAAAAACAGTTTTACTCATAAGGCAATAAATGCATTAAAGCTTTATTAATTTGCCTGTTAGTACATCAAGGAATGAAAAAATGGCATTATGTCAAAAATGTAAGATGCGCCCAGGAAATTATCAGGAGATTAAACTGCCAGGTGAAGCAAAACCTTATCAGTGTGTTTTGTGTTCATTGTGTACACCCCCGGATCAAATGAAGTGTCTTAGTTGTGGAATTTTAGAAAAGTTTACAGTAAATTTTAATATTTCTCATTCATTATGTGCACGTTGTGCAAATATTGTTTTAGGGCCACAGTCAACGAATACAGAGGTGTTACCTGCACTTTCGAAACGTAGGGGTGCTATTGCATCACAGATGATGGCTTGTGCATTTTGCCATTATCCTCTGTACGATTTCGAAAATATATACACTATTCTTCCTTGTAAGCATAGAGTGCATAAAATGTGCCAACTAAAAAATTCAGCTAATATGCAGAAATGTATAGTATGTCACCTGCCAATTAAGGAAATAGTATTTGAAAATTAACTTTAATACCGCTGTTGTAAAGAAAAGTTGTGATTTATTGTGTCTCAACATTCAATTATGAGGCTAAATATATGTTGAAAATAAAGAATTTGATTTTTACGGGTTGTCTTTTATTTAATTTTTCCAGTCACGCACACTTTCCGTTTCATGAATCTACTCAAGCAGAAACCGAATATGCACAAAATATAAATGCAGAGCTTTATAAAGAGCAAAAATTTTCGCAACCAGAAAAATTTGAACAGCTACAAAACTCTGCTCATCAGCCAATCGAAGACGATGCGTTATTTTCTTATGTTTTATTGTCTGCAGAAGATTATTCAAACACTGAAATACAAAATTTACGCAAAATTATTGCTTCAAATTTGCCTAAAAATGCCAAGCTTGTAGTTTTAACAACAACGAATAATGTGAGCTCTGTGCGTCGATTGTATTCATCATGGATTGAAGAAAGCAGACTCATTATTGCTTCAGATTCAAGTTTTAATAATCGTAACGGTTTTTGGGCCCGCGATTCTTTTCCTATTCCTGTTAAAAATCCTGAATCTAATGAAGTTTCTTTAATTGCGCATCAATATTATAGGCCCTTTAGCTCTTTTGCCGCAATTGCAAATTCTGTATCTGCAAATTTTATTGAAAGGGATGAAATTTTTGTTGGTGGCAATTTGCTTGCAGATAAAAAAGGAAATTGTTTTGTTGTAAATAGCCGTCGAATGTATGGAATGAAGCCTGCAACTGTAAAAGATGTTTATGGTTGTAAAACCATGCATGCTTTAAACCATGAAACAGGTATTGGCGATGTAGACGAAGTCATTAAACCCCTTAGGAATAATATTATGCTTACCAATCAAACTAATTATGTTCCGCTACTTGAATCATTAGGTTATAAAATAGTTATGCTACCGCATTTGGAAGGTACGTATCGTACATATGTAAATTCACTTATAGTTGAAAATGTAGTTTTTATGCCTAGCTATGATGTGCCTGAAGATACACTCGCACAAAGTATTTATGAAAGTTTAGGATATAAAGTAGTGCCAATTCGTTCGAATGCATTATCCGATTGGTTACATGGATCTATTCATTGTCAAACGATGGCTTATCCTGCGATAGAAAAAAACAAACTTTTTGATGCTCTTGGACTTATACCTATATCCTGATAAGATATATTTCAGAAATTTGGAATGTTGAAACTGAACATGAAGGATGAGAAACAGAATGAAAAATTTATGTTTAATGATTTTTTTGCTATCAACTATCTTATCGTGTGAAGTGTCGCAAAGACCTAATATAAATAATGAATTACCAGAATTAATTATCGATTTTGATTCTTGTGATCCCGATACAGGATGTACTGTTTTTTTTCCAATTACTGGGGTTCAACAGAATTTTGCAAATCCATCAGGATTATTATCAAAACAATTGAGTGCATTAGAGTCTCCAATTTTAACTGCTGGTGGCCCACTTAATTTTCGTTTTACGAGCGTAAAGTTATCTCGCCCATGGCTCTTATACACACAAGATGATGTAATAAACCAAAGAGAAGTCCCAGAAGAATGGTTTGATCGAGATTTGTCATGTGCATATACAGGTGGTGGATTTTTTGGATATTTGAGATGTGACAATTTTTATCCAATTGGACCAATGCAATTATTGGGGGAAGTAGTTTCGAGTTCATCTCCAAGATTTACAGTTGGGGCACAAATTTCTGAAAGGGATTTTGGCTCACTTACATTTGTATTTGCACAAGTACGGCTCGTTGAAACTATACGGCCTTGCGGTAACAATTCAGAATTTACAACTTATCAAAATATGCTGAATTGTCGTAATGCATATTTGCTTTCCGGTGCGAATGTCATTACTCTGCCCAAAGGGAGCGGAGGATTTGGAGATGGTAACGGTAGTTATGTTCCATTTGCACCTGAAAATTTTAGACCATCCACACGTTCTTATATTTGTCCTACCGGTTTTAATTGTGACCCGGATCTAAATTGGTTTTTAGTTTCATGTCCTGGGGCGCCCAATGGATTAGAGACATGCACATGGCTTTCGCCAATCATCACAACAACTAATCCCGCAGCCGTTGGTAATGAATATGACAGTAATGGCGTATCTATGCAAAGCATTGCTCTCGATCCAAATAGTCCTAATTACCCAACAGATCGTTTGACTAAAGGAAGATTGTTATGGAGCGGCACACTGCCCACTACCTATAATTTTTTTCAGGCTAATGGCAATAATCCTAGAAATTCAAGCCCTGAGAGTTATAATTATTATCATTTAATTAGTAATTTCACTAAAACCGAACAAAATAATCAAGGAGGCACGCCAGATATCTCTGGACCGCTTATTTTAAAACCTGGAGCAACCAGTGGTACAGTACTCAGTATTACCAATGGTATTGGAAACATTAATTTAAATAATTATAATGCGGTTATGACATCAGACAATATTTGTAAAACAATTGCCGCAAGTTCATCACCATTTATTTCAGGAAAATCAGTCTATCAATGGCAGATCCCGAGTTATCCAATGCTTTATACATTGACTGGTGGAAAAAATAATATTGCTTCTACATGTGAACCTGGCAATCCAGGTTATGATGAGAATGCATTAGCACTTTGTAATTTTAGTTTTCCAGGTGGTACCAAAACAAATGCAGGTTTTCGGGCAATTGATTCCTTGCCTGGATTTTTTCAAGGGGTAACAACACCAAGCGCGTTGCTTTCTTCAAGTGTGGCTATTACAACAGGGCCCGAGACGTATTTATGGGCTCTTGAAAATGGATTGCCAGGCGGCTTGGCTGGTATTCTTACAAATCTTAATACTTCCACAAACTCCTTGGTACGATGTGTAAGTACTACATGGTAAATGTATGCAATTATTTTAACGTTTTTTTATATTCTATTTACAAAACTCGCCAACACATCTCTAATTAAAAATCCTTCTTCTATTTTTATTTTAGGTTGGTATATGGTTTACCGTGTAGACTTTTCTCACGGATTTATTTGCCGCCCTTATCTACAAATTGATCTGCACATATGCAAACTGCAGCTTCTTCGTGTGATCTGTGTCATAAACCTATGTTTAATTTAGAAACTATATGCACAATTATGCCTTGTAGGCATAGATTATATATGAGATGTCGGTTAACAAGAACAGATAGTCATTATAAATGTCCTGTTTGTAACGAACCGATGAAACGAATAATGTTTGAAGATTGAGGCCTTGTGTAGACAGAGATGATTGCAGACATTAGAAACAAAATGCCTATATTGCTTATTTTTGTTATATTTATTTTTTTAAAATCAATAGGATGCACAAAAACAAAAACTAAAGTTGCAACACTGCCGGATACACAGTTTATAGAAACAGTTTCTCAAAAAGTAGATGAAACAAAAAAATTAATTTTACAAACCGCAGAGACTCAAAACACTTTGGTTCATGCTAAAGAAATAAAAAGTCAACAATTAACGTTACCCAGAATTTCAGCAATTATTCAACCTGAAAATAATAGTGTCCTGAGTTTTCAAATGTCTGGTTTAATCACTGAAATTAAAGTAAAAGCAGGCGATTTTGTAAAAAAAAATCAAGTACTGGCTTCATTAGATCATACAAATGAAACTTTGGCTGTGCAAAACTCTAAATTCGATCTTGAAAGTAAGCAGCTTCTTTCTCAGCAAGCTAAAAATAAATATTCTAGATATTTTTCTCTTTTTAAAAAGAAAACAGTTAGTCAAAGCGCCTATGAAGAAGTCGAAAATGAGTTTAAACTCTCAAAATTAAATGATAATTCTGCAGCAATAAACTTAAAATCAAAAGAGTATGCTCTGCAATTAACTCAATTAACAGCGCCATTTGACGGTGTAATTACAAAATCTTATAAATCCTTAGGCGATTTTACGACAATTGGGGCTGCTGTATTTGACCTCGTGCAAAGTAATGATTTTTCTGTATACGCTCAGGTGCCGGTAGCTTTTTTGGGACTCATTAAAGTTGGTATGATTTTTTCAATACTGAATCCAATGAATGCGCAAAAAGAAACAATGACAGTGCAAAAAGTTGTGCCAGTTATCGACCCGCAGTCTCATACTTTTGATGTGTACGGCAAAATCAATGATATAAAAAATACATTTGTTCCTGGTATGTATGTCGAAATTATTCTGAAATAAAATTTTATGTGGTTATCTTCTGTATCGATCAAAAGACCTTATTTTGCTTTTATGATCAATCTTGTCATTATTATTTTTGGTCTTATTGCGTATAAAAAATTACCTATTGCAAATAATCCAAATGTTGAGCTTCCGTATGTTTGGGTGGGTGTTACTTATCCTAATGCAAGTCCTTTTACAGAAGAAAAACTTATTTTAAATCCCCTTGAAGATGCTGTGAAAGGTCTTCCTGGAGTTAAAAGTTTTCAAGGAACAGCAAAGGAAGGTAGAGCGAATCTGTTTATAGAGTTTAATTTAGAAACTTCGATTGATAGAGCTTATGAAGATGTACGTAGCGCTGTCACAAGCATGAAATTTCCAGATGGGGCAGATATTCCACAAATTGTAAAAGTTCAAACAAATAGTGAACCTATTTTTGAGCTGTCGATTTCTGCACCAAATATACCAATTTCCGAATTATCCACAATTATAAAAGATAATTTCAAACCTAGATTTCAAAGAGTTTTAGGTGTTTCTCAGGTTTATTTATATGGTGATCAGTACCAAGAAATTCATATTGATCTTAAGCAAAATACTTTAAAAGCGCTTAATTTATCGCCATTAGTAGTCAAAAATGAAGTTGAAAGCCAGATACTGAATGTAAATGCTGGGCAATTTAAAGAACCTGAAAATACTTACCCGCTTACAGTTTATAGTATTCCAAATAATTTAAATGCACTGGCTAAAATTCCTTTAGTGATGGCGAATCAAAATATTATTCATTTAGAAGATATTGCAAATATTAATAATTCTATTACAGAACTTTCTTCCTATTCTGAATATAATGGCACCCCTGCTTTAACAATTGGCATTTATAAAGAGGCGCAGGGGAATATTGTTCAAATTGCAAAAGAGATTAAAAGCGTTATTGCATCTTTAAATCTTGAATACAAAAATAAAATTGCGCTCAACATTATTCAAGATGACTCCTTATTTATTCAAAATTCTATTCATGGCGTTCAGCTTGATATTTTGTTGGGAGCGCTCTTTGCGTTTTTTACTGTGTTTCTTTTTCTTCATGAATGGAAAAATACGTTTGTTTGTATGATTGCTATTCCAACATCTTTAATTGGAGCATTGGCTCTTATTCATGCTTTTCATTTTTCTTTAAATTTTATGACTTTATTTGCTCTTACGCTTTGCGTAGGAATTGTGATTGATGATGCTATTGTTGTGATTGAAAATATCCATCGTCATAGGGATTTAGGAAAAACACCCTTGCAAGCAGCAAAAGATGGCACTTCTGAAATTGCTTTCGCTGCAATTGCAGTAACATTAGCAATTGTTTCTGTCTTCATTCCTGTGGCTTTTATGCAAGGCATGATAGGGAGATTTTTTTATGAATTTGGTATTACGGTTGTTGCAGCTGTTAGTATTTCTCTTTTTGTAGCTTTTACTGTGGTTCCAATGTTTAGTAGCCAGATTAAAGAAATTTCATCGAATAATAATCCAAAAACAAAAAGAAAATTTAATATTTTATTTGATCATTATTTTGGAAAATTGCAAAATATTTATGTAAATTTTTTACAAAAAATCTTACAATTTAAAAAAACAACTCTATTAAGTGCTTTTGTCGTTTTTATCATGAGCG
>CAYGQR010000008.1:0-92198 GCA_964352255.1 uncultured Oligoflexia bacterium | reverse complement strand
ATATCTCAGAAGTGAAGTATCTACACAACCACATATGCTTTGTCAAGATATTCAAGCAAATAAAAAAACTCGATTTTTTATTTTTTTTTTGATATTTGATTTATTGTTTTAAAACATGAACAACTTGAATTTATGTTAGCAGGAAATATGAATAAAAATAACCCATCTTTAAAAAAGAATTTTGAAAATAAAATCGTTGGAAAAGCGCTCACATTTGATGATGTTTTACTGCTTCCACAGTACTCAGAAGTACACCCTCATGAAGTAGAGATATCATCTGAAATTGCAGATAAAACTTCACTCCAAATACCGATTATCTCTGCGGCTATGGATACAGTCACTGACGGCAGATTCTCCTTAGAAATCGGTATATTAGGTGGATTAGGAATAATTCATAAAAACTTTTCTCCTGCAGAACAAGCAGCTGAAATTGCTTTTGTTAAATCGCAAAACAATAAAATTTTAGTAGGTGCTGCGGTGGGGGTAACCCCTCAAGATTTAAGTGAAAGAATACCTAACCTTATTAATGCTGGCGTAGATATTTTGGTGATTGATACGGCCCATGGCCATTCAAAATCTGTGATTGAAACAGTTCAATATGTTCGAAATAAATACAAACATTCTGTAAAAATTATCGCAGGTAATATTGCAACTAAAGAAGCTGCCATTGCGTTAGCGGATGCTGGTGTCGATGGTGTTAAAGTGGGAATTGGGCCTGGTTCCATTTGCACAACTCGTATTGTAGCCGGCATTGGGCTTCCGCAGGTCAGTGCAATTATGGAAGTTGCTGAAGCACTTCAACATACTAACGTTAAAATCATAGCAGATGGTGGTATTAAATATAGCGGTGACATTGTGAAAGCAATAGCCGCCGGCGCTCATACAGTTATGATTGGCAGTCTTTTTGCAGGCACAGAAGAATCACCAGGCGAAGTTGTTACTTTTCAAGAACGATTATACAAAAAATACAGAGGGATGGGCTCCTTAGGAGCTATGCAAAAGGGATCTAAGGATCGGTATTTTCAAGCGAAACAAACCGATCATTCCAAACTAGTACCAGAAGGCATAGAAGGACAAGTTCCTTACAAAGGCGGGCTTTACAATGTTATTCATCAGCTTTTAGGTGGTTTAAGGGCTGGGATGGGCTATGTTGGAGCAAAATCAATTTTTGACCTTCATCAGAAAGCAAAATTTGTTACAATTACTCCTTCTGGATTGCGTGAAAGTCACGTGCACGATGTTTTTATAACGAGCGAAGCTCCTAACTATAGTACAAATAAATTATGATTATTATTATTGATTTTGGTTCTCAGTTCACACAACTCGTAGCCCGTCGTATACGTGAAATGGGTGTATACTCAGAAATTATACCCTTCAAAAACAATGAAAAAATTTCTGAATACATTCGCAATAGCTCAGAACATAAAGTGGAAGGTATTATTTTTTCGGGCGGCCCATTTAGTGTATATGAAAAAAATGCACCCACCTTTAAAGAGAATATTTTAGAAATCAACGTACCTATTCTTGGTATTTGTTATGGATTTCAACTTATTAACTATTTATTAGGTGGAGAAGTCATTCCCTCAATAAAACGAGAGTATGGTTTTGAAAAAATTCATCCGATCGAGTCTTATTTGATAAAAGACAACAATCCTATTTTTGCTCTTACTCAGTCAAATCAGCAAGAACACAATGTATGGATGAGCCATGGAGATGAAGTCAAAAGTTTAGCTCCTACTTTAACGACAGATTCTTACACTCGAAATGGTGTAGTTTCTTCTTTTCATCACACTACCAGACCTATATTTGGATTACAGTTTCATCCAGAAGTTGAACATACAGAATGTGGCAAAGACTTAATTAAACAATTTATTAAAACAACTTGTAATTGTAAAACCAACTGGAATCCTCAATTACAAATAAAAGCAATTATTAAATCAATTCAGAAAAAAATAAACTATGCTGAGCCTGCAAATAAAAAAGATATGCCACAAGCAATATGCGCATTAAGTGGTGGCGTAGACTCTTGCGTTGCAGCAGTTTTATGCTCACAAGTATTTGGAAAAAATTTGCATTGCTTATTTATTGATAACGGCTTGCTAAGAAAAAACGAATACCATGAAATTCTCGATAAATTTAAGCTTCATTTGAATTTAAATGTAAAAGGCATTGATGCATCAGAATTATTTCTATCACGCCTTAATGAAGTATCAGATGCTGAAGAAAAAAGAAAAATAATTGGTCGCACGTTTATCGAAGTGTTTGAAAAAGAAGCGCTCAACATTCCTAATGCTCAATATTTAATTCAAGGCACTTTATATCCCGATGTGGTAGAATCAGTTCCAATCTATGGAGCTAGTTCAACTATTAAAACGCATCATAATGTAGGCGGTTTGCCCGAAAAAATGACATTTGCGCTTATTGAGCCCTTACGCGAACTCTTTAAAGATGAAGTACGTTATTTGGGTCAAGAACTTCAAATACCAGATGAGTTATTATTCCGTCATCCATTTCCGGGGCCAGGATTAGCAGTAAGGATATTAGGAAATATTACCAATGTAAAACTCGCAACCCTTCGTGATGCAGATGCAATTTTAATTGAAGAATTGAAGGCAAAAAATCATTACGATTCTGTCTGGCAAGCATTTGTAGTTCTATTACCTGTACATTCTGTTGGGGTTATGGGAGATGCGCGAACCTATGAAAATGTTGCAGCTATTCGTTGCGTTTCAGCAGTTGATGGCATGACTGCAGATTGGTCTCGCCTTCCGCATGACTTTTTAGCACATGTATCTTCACGCATTACAAATGAAGTCAAAGGCATTAATCGCGTTGTTTATGATATTAGTTCAAAACCCCCATCAACAATTGAATGGGAATAAGATATAATTTACAAAGACCCCTATTTTCAATTAAACTTTTTCTGATTTGGGAATAAAAGTTGAATATACACCATCATAAACTCAGCGTTATTGTACTCACTAAAAATGAAGAAAATAATATTTTTTCATGCTTAAATTCTCTAGATTTTTCTGATGAAATTATTCTTATTGATTCAGGTAGTACAGACAATACAATAAATATTGCTCGCCAATTTTCTAATGTAAAAATATATGAAACAGAATGGCTTGGGTTTTCAAAAACGAAAGAATTAGGAGTTAATAAAGTAAGTGGTGATTGGATTTTGTGGATTGATGCTGATGAAGTCGTAACCGATGATTTAAAACAAGAGTGGTCAAAATTTTCTAATACAAATGATATGAGCAGAATTGGTGCAATTTCCATTTCACGAAAAACATTTTTTTTAAGACACTTTATTAAGCATTCTGGCTGGTATCCAGAAAATATTGTGCGCTTCTTTCATAAAGATCGCGCAATATTTAATGGTAAAATTCTGCACGAAGGACTTGAAGTGAATTCAAATTTCACTACTCATCAATTTTCATCTTCAATATTACATTACTCATATACATCACTCTCTCAATATTTTTCTAAAATGAATCAATACGGTTATCTTGGTGCACAAGAATTAATACGTAAAAAACGAAATATTTCATTGATTATGATTATCCTTAGCCCACTATGGGCATTTATAAAAAATTTTCTCTTTAAAAAAGGTTTTTTAGACGGATTTTTAGGTCTTGTAATTTGTATTGGGGCCGCATTTGCAAATTTTATAAAATATACAAATTACTTTTTTCTAAAGAGATATGGTTATGTTAAAAATACTCATAAGCAGAACAGATAAAATTGGCGATGTAGTTCTTACATTACCTATGGCAGGTTTATTAAAAGCGCTAAATCCTCATATAAAAATATTCTTTTTAGGCGCAAATTATACAAAAGATATTATTAATGCTTCAGAATATATTGACCAATTTATAAATTGGGACGAATTAAGTATTTGTCCCAATGCTGCACAAGCATTGAAAGAATATTCGCTTGATGCAATTATTCATGTATTTCCCAACAAAATGATTGCAAAAATAGCGCAAGAAGCAGGGATTAAAAATAGAATTGGCACAAATAGAAGATGGTTTCACTGGCTCTACTGTAATAAATTAATAAATTTAACGCGAAAAAAATCTTTGTTACATGAAGCTCAACTCAATATAAAATTATTAAATGGGGTCAAACATTTACCTGGAATAAATACACACTCTTTATCACAAATAATTGAAAATATTTCGATTGACTCAATACCTCAATACTATGGCCTAACTCAAACAAAAGCACTGCCCAATTCTCACCTTGCATTAACATTTAGAAATAACAATAAAATCAATTTTATCATTCATCCAAAATCTGGAGGACATGGAGAAGAGTGGAGTTTAGAAAATGTTCAAAAATTACTATTTCTATTACCCAAGACTCAGTTCAATATCTTTCTTACAGGCTCTCTCTCTGAAAAAAAATATCTTGATCAAATAAAGACTCCAGAAAATGTTCATAATCTCTCTGGGTTATTTTCAACACTTGCAGAGTTAACTGAATTTATTCGACTATCAGATGGTTTGCTTGCTTCAGGCACTGGTCCTGTTCATCTTTCGGCCGCATTAGGTTGTAAAACTTTTGGACTTTTTCCAGAAACTCTTCATATTAGTGCGCGTAGATGGGGAGCATTAGGGATAAATACCGAAAATTATTCAATAAAAATTTCACCTGAATTCTTGGCGCAAAAAATTATTGATTCATTTCAAGCGTCTTAATACAATTTGACATCTTTGTCATTTTTTAATATTATCGCTGCTAATGGCTCATTTCTAAGCAGAGAACACATTCTCATGAACAAATACCTAATCGCATAGCGTAAGTAATAATTCCTTAAAAAACAATACCATTATTATTTTTTTCAATAAAAACAAAATCTTATTTTTTCATGGAATGGATTTATTATGTTTAGGCATATTTCCTATAAAACAATTGTTTCAACAATTTATTTAGTCGCTGTGATGATGGAAATAATTGATGTGACTATTATAAATGTTGCATTACCACAAATACAAATGTCTTTATCAGCTCCAATACATTTGATGGGCTGGATCACCAATGGTTATATCTTAAGCCTTGCGACCGCAATACCCGTTAGTAGCTGGCTTGGTCAGCGCTATGGTACCAAAAAAATTCTCCTTATAGGAATTATACTTTTTACAATTGCATCAATTTGGTGCGCACTCTCAAATGATATTTATTCCTTAATTACTGCTCGATTATTGCAAGGTGCTGGCGGCGGAATGTTGGTTCCAGTCGGACAAACGATATTATTTCGTACATTTGAACCAAAAGAAATACCTGGACTCTTAAGTAGATTATCCATTCCAATTACACTTGCACCTGCCCTTGGCCAGGCATTAGGTGGAATAATTGTTCAATACACAAATTGGCATTGGATATTTTGGGTCAATATTCCATTTGGGATTTTTTGCATACTTGGAACATATTACTATTTACAAGAGTCAGAGGGTAAAAAAACTCCATTAGATATTATTGGTTTAAGCTTGAGTTGCCTTTCCATATTTACTCTTTTCTACTCCTTTTCACTTATTGATTTTGATGCAGACTTCTTAAAACCATCTGCATATTTTGTCATTGCAAGTCTACTGATGGTATTATTCGTATATTATGAAAAGAGATGTGCTCATCCTTTTTTTAATCTCGAGGTATTCAAAAATAAAAATTTTAGAATGAGCATACTATGTAGTTTAATGATATTTTCTAATATAGTAGGTACATTCTTCATTTCAAATTTTATTTTTCAAGACACAATTGGCTGGACGCCACTACAAGCAGGACTCACATCAGTACCATTTTCAATTGGTTTTTTAATTGCACTCAAAATGCTTCCTAGGCTTTATCCAGAAAAATATACTGCAAAATCAATCTTACTTGTTACGAATATGTTCTCAATTATAGCCTGTGGATTAATGGTCTTTGTTCGTGGTCCTGATGATTTTAATTTTGTACTTTTACTTTCATTTTTTAGAGGGCTTGGATTTGGATTTTTAGTTATTACTCTCCAATCCGTAGGAATTCTTGGGATGTCAAAAGAACTGATGAATGATGCATCATCTGTAATAACTCTGACTAGATACACTTTTATGGGATTTGGTACAGCATTATTTATTGTAATTACAGCACTTTTAATGAGTGCATTTGATATTGACCCTGTGTCTTTCTCTGCCGATAAAGAAAAAGTAATGCATATATTTCATTGGCTTTATGGTATTGCGACTGTATTTATAGTATTTGGATTTTATTATATTTTCAAATTAAAAGAAGAGCCAAAAACAGAAGAGATTTCTGCTGATCAAATAACCAAACTCTCTGAATCATAAACAAACAAAGTAAAAAACAAATTTCATACTAAGATTAATGCGGATAGGAAATTGAAGTTTAGCACATTACAACAATGAAATAGTAGTTCTATAGAATTTGTAGTATGAACTCTAAAAACGACTAATAATAAATAATTTAGGAAATGATTGCTTTCAATGCAAAAAATAGAATGCAAAATAATAGAGATTAGATTTTAAAGACAAAAAAAGTCCTAAGCCAATTTCATGACTTAGGACTTTTTTTATCGTCAAATAAAAAACTTAAATAGATTATTCAGCTGTAGCTGTAGAGGCAACAGGAGTACTTACATTAGTTTCAGTAGCTTCGTTCACTTGTGAAACTGATGCTTCAGTTTTTTTAATAATTGTTTTAGCATGTGAAACTAATTCAATAACAGCACGTCGAGCATTATCACCAGCACGATGGCCAAGTTTTAATACTCTTGTATAACCACCGGTACGTTCTTTGTTTGCAGGTGCAATTTCTTTAAAAAGTCTTCCAAGTGCAGATTTGCCATAAAGGCGGACAGCGGCTTTTCTGCGATTAAATACTGAATCAACTTTTGCTAAAGTAATAAGTGGTTCTACAACTCCACGTAGCTCTTTTGCTTTTTCTAAAGTTGTTTCAATTGCGCCATGTTCAATTAATTGAACAGTCAAATTGCGTAATAGAGAATTTCTAGCTGCAGTATCACGATTTAATTTTCTGTGAGCTAAACGATGTCTCATCTTGTATTATCTCCAATATATCAACAAAATATTTTGTTAAGATCTTTCTCTAAGTTTTTCTAAATCCAGACCATCAACTTTCATTCCAAGATGTAAGCCCATTTCAGACAATAAATCTTTAATTTCATTCAGAGTTTTGCGGCCAAAGTTTTTAGTCTTTAACATGTCGGACTCAGAACGAGTAACGAGTTCACCAATAAAACGAATGCCAGCATTCTCTAAACAATTAGCAGCACGAACTGAAAGTTCCAGTTCATCTACAGATTTATAAAGATTTTCATTCAAACGCACATCCGCTTCAACCGGCTCAGTAATTTGCACATCATCATCAGCTTCTTGAAAGTTGATGAAAACAGACAGTTGGTCTTTAATAATTTTAGCTGCATAAGCAAGTGCATCTTCAGGTGAAACTGCACCGTTTGTAGTGACTTCTAATGCTAATTTATTAAAGTCAGAACGTTGTCCAACTCGTGCATCAGAAACATGAAATGAAACGCGTTTAACAGGTGAGAAGACAGCATCTATTGGAATAACACCAACAGCTAATGTATCTTTCACTTGTTCACTTGTCGCATAACCTTTACCAGTTTTGATTGTAAGCTCAGCTGTAAATCGACCACCTTCTGCAATAGTGCAAATCACGTGATCAGGATTTAAAATACGAAGAGCACTATCACCAACAATATCTGCACCAGTCACTACTTTAGGACCAACTACATCAATTGTTGCCGTACGTTCAACATCAACATCAAGCCAAACATCCAAAGCTTTAAGATTTAAAACTATTTCTGTTACATCTTCAGACACTTCAGGAATTGCTGAAAATTCGTGTTCAATACCTTCGATTTTCACACCAACAACTGCAGCTCCCTGTAAAGAAGAAAGCAACATTCTGCGAAGCGCATTACCTAAAGTAATACCAAAGCCTCTTTCAAGAGGCTTTGCAATAAAACGACCATAAGTTGATGTTATATCTTCTTTTTCAATAAATTGAGGCTTTACAAGAGCCTTCCAGTTACTTTGCATGATTTTCAATAACTCCACTAACCTGATATGAATATAGCAAGTAGACTACATTCTCTTTACCGAATTGAGCACTTAAATAGGTGCGATCCGTATAAAAACATTAAAAATTAAATTATTTTCAATATTTAATAGTAATATATGTTTACTAAATAAGCGTCAATTAAAATAAATTAAACTCTACGACGCTTAGGTGGACGACAGCCATTATGAGGAATAGGTGTAGAATCTTTGATTTGTATAACCTTAATTCCTGCGGCTGCAATAGCGCGCAGTGCTGATTCACGACCTGAACCTGGTCCTGCAACAACAGCTGAACAGCTTTTCATGCCTGCATCAATTGCTTTACGTGCAGCATCTTCTGCTGCAACCTGAGCTGCGAATGGCGTACTACGACGAGAGCCTTTAAAGCCCTTACTACCAGCACTTGACCATGTAACAACATCACCATTTACATCAGAAAAAGTTATAGTTGTATTATTAAATGTGGCAGATATTGCAACTATACCATTTGGTACGTTACGTTTAACGCGTTTCTTTTTGGCAACTACTTTTGTACTCATCCTTTTGGTGCTTTCTTCTTATTCGCTACTGTTTTACGTGGACCTTTACGGGAACGAGCGTTTGTTTTAGTACGCTGACCACGAGTAGGAAGGCCTCTACGATGTCTAATACCACGATAACAACCAAGATCGACTAATCTTTTAATGTCTGATTGAACTGACCGACGTAAATCACCTTCCACCATATGATTGGTGTCGATAGACTTACGAATTAAGTTCACTTGATCGTCTGTTAAATCTTGAGTACGTATACTGTGATCAATACCGACTGAGTCAAGTATACGAGATGACGTTTTACGCCCAATTCCATATATATATGTTAAAGAAATTTCTACTCTTTTATGGCGAGGAATATCTACCCCTGCAATTCTTGCCACAGTTTGCCTCCAGTTTAGCCTTGACGTTGTTTATGTTTTTTAATTTCACAAATCACACGAACAATACGAGCGCGACGTATGACTTTACATTTATTGCAGATAGGTTTTACACTTGAACGAACCTTCATAATCTCTAAACCTCTAATAATACTTAATTACTTTGAACGATAAACAATTCTTCCACGTTTTAGATCGTATGGAGTCAACTCAACTCGCACCATATCTCCAACCGCAATAGAAATTGAATTCATCTTCATTTTGCCTGACGCATAAGCTAAAACTTTATGTTCGCCGATTAAAACTCTATACATATTGTTAGTTAATTTTTCTAGTACTTCACCTTCAAATTCTAAACGATCTCCAGCGAGATCAGTAGAATTTTCAGAGTTGTTAGATCGATTAGCTTTTTCGTTTGTTTTTTTGGCCATACAAACGTAATTCTCCTTAGCTCTATTAAAAATAAAGCAAACTTTTGGTTATCTCAATTTTACACAAAAATCAACACATTCCATTAATTTTTTGTAATACATTACTTGCTAAATATGCATATATTTCTTCGACAGGTTTTAATGCATCGAATTCATATAAAATTTTATGATTGGAGTAAAATTCAAGCAATGAAGCAGTTTGCTGCATATAAACTTTGAAACGATCTCTGATCACATCTGGACTATCATCTTTACGACGTATAAGCGTTTCTTGCTCTCCACAATGCTCGCAAACGGTATCAGCAGAAGGTGAGTTACTCAAGGAAACAATACGCTGACACGCTTGACAAAACCATCTTTTTTCAAATCTATTGACTAAATTATCTAAATTCGCCTTTAAAGCTAAAACAGCTTGCAATTTTCCAGGATACCTTTTTTCAAGCTCGAGTGCTTGTATATGATTTCTAGGAATTCCGTCGAGTAAAATTGTTTCTTTTTGATTGGCTGGCAAGGACTCTAAATGATTTGCAAAGCAGTCTAAAATTGTAGAATCATCAACATAATTACCTGATTCAACAATTTTTTTTACGGATAATCCCAATTTTGATCCCTTAGCAATTTCCTTACGAATAATATCGCCGGTAGAAATATGGGTAAAGCCTAACCTCTTCTTTAGAAGCTCAGACTGTGTACCCTTACCAGCGCCAGGTGGACCTAAGATAATAAAAAAATTCATAATTTTTAACTATACTTCTAAAATTTGGGGGTAGAAGTTTGAGATTGAAAAAAAAGTCCTTCATATCTCTGTGTTGATAAATGCGTATTCACTTGACGCATTAGCTCTAGACCTACACCAACAACAATTAAAAGAGAAGTCCCACCCAAATTTATGCGTTGTCCGTAGCTTGAAAATAGGAGTGATGGCAATATAACAATTAATGTCATATAGTATGCCCCAGCCATTGTTAAGCGTGTAGCAACAGACTCTAATGCTTTAGATGTTTCAGTGCCAGGCCTAACGCCTGGAATATATGCATTTTGCTTTTTCAAATTTTCAGCAATATCATCTGGTTTAAAAATGATCGACGTGTATAGGAATGAAAAACCAAACCCTAAAATCACAAAAAACACATTATAAAGCCAATGGCCTTGCATAAAGTCAGCAAGAAGTGCACTTTGAGAAAAACGACCGAAACTAAGAAATGTAGCAGGAAGCGCCAGTAATGTTGAAGCAAAAATAGCTGCCATGATTCCTGACATATTTACCTTAATAGGCAGATGTGTAGATTGTGTAGACATAACGCGTTGGCCAACAACTCTTTTCGCATGGAAAATAGGTACTTTTCTATAACTTTGCTCAAAGAAAGCTACTGAAGCAACCAATACAACCGCTAAAACTGCAAGAAACAAAAGATTTAAAAAAGTGATACTGTTTTGATTGAAACTATAAAGTAATCCTGCAAGAGATGGGGGCAAATAAGCCACAATTCCAGCAAAGATTAATAAACTAATTCCATTTCCTATACCTTTTTCCGTTATTTGTTCGCCCATCCACATTACAAATGTGCTACCAGTCGCCATCAAAAAAGCAGCTGTAAGTTTAAAACTTAAGCCAGGCACAACTACAATTAACCCTCCTGCCTGACTACGTGCTGATTCTAATCCAGCAGCCAATAAATATCCTTGTACTAGAGCAATAAAATAGGCAAAAAAACGAGTGATTCGTGTTATTTTTTGTCTACCAACTCCACCTTCTTTTTGAAGCTGTTCTAATGTTGGAATTACTACAGTAAGAAGCTGCATAATAATACTGGCAGATATATAGGGCATAACGGCAAGACTGAAGATTGAAAAATTACTTAATGCCCCACCAGTAAATGTATTAAACATTTTTAGCAGACCAAAATCTTGTTGAGCTGCAAAACTAGCCAGTTCTTTTCCATCAATACCTGGGATTGGTACATGAACACCAAATCTAAAAATAAACAAAACGAAGACAGTAAATAATACTCTCTTCGCTAAAATATTTGTTGCCCATCCATGACTTGCCATATTTTTATTGTTCCGATACTTCTACTGTAATTTTATTTGACTCAAGCTTTGCAAGAGTAGATTTTGAAAGCTTAACGTTACGTACTGTTTTCAAATCGGCTGGCACATCACCTTCAGAAAGGAGTTTAAAAATGCCTTTTGCGCACATGGTTTTACCATCAAGAATTCCGTTTTTAATGTGCGCAGCACGTAAATCACGTAAATTTAACGATAAAACAGAAACAGCAGTTACATGAGTAAATCCGCGTTTTGGAACACGTCTGTAAAGAGGAGTTTGACCGCCTTCAAAGCCGGGACGAATGCCTCCGCCCTTACGAGCTGTTTGGCCTTTGCCTCCACGACCCGAAGTTTTACCGAGGCCACTTCCTGGTCCGCGACCAAGTCTTTTCTTTTCTTTAACAGCACCAGTATTTGGTGCTAATTCATTTAAATGCATTTTATGCTCCGTGAATGCAAATTAATTGGCAGATTCTACTTTGACAAACTGGATAACTTTATTTATTTGTCCAAGGACACAGTTATTGTTTGGTAAAATTTTGAAACCACCTAGTTTTTTGAGTCCTAGAGATACAAATATGCGACGCTGATTATAATTTTTTCCAGCGAAACTACGCATTAATGTAACCTTAAGTTTTGGCGAATCTATACTTTTCATGATAATCAAACCTCAAAAAAGTACGTTAATTATTTACGTACTTTTAAATATTCTTCTCTAAGAGTAAGTTCTGAAAACCCAGCAAATAAAGCTTTTACTACATTTTGTGGATTCCGACTGCCTTGAATTTTTGTCATAATATTTGGAATACCAGCAAGCTCAGATACAACGCGTACAGAACCACCAGCAACAACACCAGAACCTTCAGATGCAGGGCTAATAAGAAGCTTACTCGCTCCAAATTTTGCAGTAACTGCATAAGGAATGGTTTGTTTTTCCATAGGAACGTTCACAAGAGATTTGCGAGCCTGTGCTTCTGCTTTACGCACAGCTTCAGGAACTTCAGTTGCTTTTCCCAAACCGTATCCAACTGTACCCTGTCTATCGCCAACAACTACAAGAGCTGAAAAACTCATGCGCCTACCACCTTTTACAGTTTTAGAAACGCGACGTACACTTACAACACGGCTTTCGAATTTGTCTTTTTTTTCGTCTTTTACAAAACTCATTAAAATTACCTTATGCTTTTCTTAGAAGTTTAATCCAGCAGTTCGTGCAGAAGTAGCAAGTGCTGCAATCCGACCATGATACGCAAAACCATTACGATCAAATACAACGTCTTTTACGCCTACTTTTTGTGCACGATCCGCAAGTACAGATCCTAAGTGTTCTGCCATTTTAAGGCCTGAAAACTTTTCTGCTTTTAATAATACTTCAACAGAAGAAGCTGAAGCGAGTACTTTTCCAGTATTATCATCTATAACCTGTGCTTGTATATGCTTTGAACTTCTAAATACACATAAACGTGGACGAGATAGGTTCATCACACGACGACGCCAAAAACCCATTTTACGACCTTGGCGAATACTTTTTCTATTAATAACCTGATACATATTCCAAAACCTTTAATTATTTTTTAGCCGCAGATTTACCAACTTTAGTTTTAATAACTTCGCCAGCATAACGGATACCCTTACCTTGATATGGCTCAGCAGGTCGCACATAGCGAATTTTTGCAGCTGTTTGGCCAACAAGCTCCTTATCAATTCCGGAAACTGTTACTTTTCCTGCTTTATCCACTTCAAAAACAATACCATTTGGTGGTGTCATTTTAACAGGGTGAGAAAAACCAACTGTTAAATTAAGATTTTTACCCTCAAGTGTTGCTCTGTAACCAGTGCCTTGAATTTCTAAACTTTTTGCATATCCAGCAGAAACACCTGTTACCATATTTGAAAGGAGTGTTCTATATAAACCCCAGTATGCAGAAGCATTTTCTCCATGTACAGAAGAAACAAGTAAAGTATTAGATTCAACATTAAGTGCTACTCTGCCGAATAAATCTTTTGATAAGGTCCCTTTAGGACCAACAATTTCAACTACTGTGCTATTTTGATTTACTTTAACACCTGTAGGGATATTGATTTCTTTTTTTCCAACTCTTGACATAACTTATTCCACCTACCAAACGTATGCGAGAACTTCGCCGCCGACTTGCTCTTTACGAGCTACTCTACTTGTTAGTACACCTTTCGATGTAGACAAAATAGCGCAACCTAAACCAGCACGTACTTTCGGAAATTCATTCACGCCTTTATAAACTCTACAACCAGGTTTTGAAACACGTTTTAAACCACGTAAAACTGGTTTTCCTAATTCATCATATTTTAAAGCAATTTTTATAATGCCTTGTTTATCATCTTTTATAAGACGAAATCCATGAATGAACCCTTCATTTTGAAGAAGTTTAGTAAGTTCTATTTTTAATTTACTAGCAGGCACAGTTGCATAAGTTAAGCTTGCGCTTTTTGCGTTACGTAAACGTGTGAGAAAATCTGCTATCGGATCTGTAGTATTCATTTCGTGTATCCAATCTACCAGCTAGCCTTAACCATGCCCGGAATGTGGCCAGCTAATGCGTGTTTACGAAGACAAATTCTGCAAAGACCCATATCACGGTAAAAACCGCGAGGACGCCCACATTGCTGACATCTATTTCTCTGTCTTGTTGAGAATTTAGGTTTTTTTCTTGCTTTGTTAATTAAAGCTAAACGAGCCACGAGTGTTTTCTCCTACTATTTTCTAAATGGCATGCCCATTAATGTGAGCAAGTCTAATGCGGATTTATTATCACGCGCAGAAGTGACGATAGTGACACTTAATCCACGGGTTTTATCAATTTTATCAGCTTCAATTTCTGGAAAAATCATTTGTTCTCTTATGCCAATTGAATAGTTCCCACGTCCATCAAAACTTGACGAAGAAACTCCGCGAAAATCACGAGTACGAGGCAAAGAAACTGTAACTAATCTATCAAAAAATTCAAACATACGTTCACGTCGTAATGTTACGGCAGCACCAATTGGCATGCCTTCACGTAATTTAAATGATGCAATAGATTTTTTGGCTCTTGTTATCACCGGTTTTTGGCCAGTAATAAGCTCAAGTTCTGTAACAGCTGCATCAAGTGCTTTAATATTTTGAGTTGCTTCACTTTGGCAAGTGTTTACGACAATTTTTACCAATTTTGGCAAATCCATAACATTTTGACTTGGGTAAAGCTTTTTTAATTCAGGTAAAATTGTTGCCTTATAAGCAGTTAAACTATGAGATTTAACACCTGGAGTATGCTTACCCCTCACAACACTTGCCGACTCAGAAGATTTTTTAGAAGCACCTTTTGGGCTTTTTTTATCTTGTATGTTTTTTGATTTAGCAGCCATGATTATAGAACCTCAGGCGCAAGACTAATGATCTTGCCACAATTACGATTTCTTAGTTCACGAGCAATCGGTCCAAAAATACGTGTTCCGATTGGCTCTTTTTCTTTTTTAACAACTTTGACAAGAACAGCTGCATTTTCGCCAAATGCAATGTGTGAACCATCTGCTCGTGCATATTCTTTTTTGCAACGAACTACAACAGCTTTATGTACTTCACCTTTTTTAACACGACTGTTTGGGTCTGCTTGTTGTACAGAAACGACAACAAGATCTCCAACACGGCCATATCTTCTAAATGAACCACCTAATACACGAATAACACGTAATCCTTTTGCACCGCTATTATCTGCAGCAGCAATAATTGACTCTGGTTGTATCACACCACACCTCTTATAACTTTCCAAGTTTTATTCTTAGAAATTCTACGGCACGGAAAAATTTCAACTTCTGAATTTTGCTGTATTGATTGATGAGCTGAACAATCAGCTAAAACAACCGTATGTGCTCGTACACGTTTTCCGTAAAATTTATCTGCAACAATACGAGGAATTTGAACTTTAGCTGTTTTATTATCTGTAGAGACAGATAATACTTTTGCTTTTATTGGATTTCTTGTTGGCTTTTTAGATACATCGCTCATTATGCTTTATCCTGCTTTGTGTGAACAACTGTCGTATTGTCATGGCTACCAGATTTTGCAATCAGTCTATTTACAATTTTGAGCTCTCTAAGCACATTTTGTAAATTAGAAGCACTTGATACTGCAGTTACATCCATTGTTAAACGAGATGTTAAAAGATCTTTTGTAAACTCTTTTTGTTTAGCTTTTAACCCTGCAAGAGTTAAGTCTTTATAGGTACTAGTTTGCTTCATATTTTATGACTCCCAAACATTCGACTTTGCACGGTGCATAACACGTGTTTTAAATGGTAATTTTGCCGCAGCAAGCGCAAATGCTTCTTCTGCCAAATTAGGTGCAACACCATGTATTTCAAAAATTACGCGTCCTGTGCGAATTGGACAAGTCCAATGATCAAGACCACCTTTTCCTGAACCCATACGAGTTTCCGCTGGTTTTTTAGTAATTGGCTTATCAGGAAAAACTCTAATCCATACTCTACCACCACGTTTAATATGGCGCGTAAGAGCTACACGACTCGATTCAATCTGACGGGATTCAAGCTTTCCAGGTTCAATAGCTTGAAGCGCATAATCACCAAATGCAACTGAGTTACAGCGAACTGCAGCGCCTTTTATGCGGCCTTTGTGTGATTTACGAAACTTTGTTTTTTTAGGTGATAACATATGTTTTTACTCCTCACCTTTCGCAATACGTGATGAAGGTTTATTATAGATTTCACCTTTGTATGTCCAAACTTTTACACCAATTAAGCCATATGTAGTCATTGCTTCTGCTGTTGCATAATCAATATCTGCTCTTAATGTGTGTAGAGGAACTCGTCCATCCATGTACCATTCAGCACGAGCAATATCTGCTCCATTTAAACGGCCAGCAATACGAACTTTAATTCCTTTGACGCCTGCTTTATTTGCTTGTTGCATTGCTTTCTTCATTGCACGGCGGAATGAAACACGTTTTTCTAACTGCTGTGCAACATTTAAAGCCAATAACCTTGAATTTGTATCAGGTGATTTAACCTCAAAAATATCAACTTTTAAAGATTTATCAGGTGAATTTAATGTACTGCTAATTTTAGTGCGCATTAATTCAATTCCTGCACCCTGCTTACCAATTAGTCGACCTGGACGAGATGAATAAATACGTACAAGGACTTGTTTAGCGGCACGTGATATTTCAACTTTTGCAATATTACCATCAGGATATTTTTTTAAAATATATCCACGAATATTGATATCTTCATTTAAGTTTTTTGCAAACTCACGTTTACTAAACCATTTAGAGTCCCAAGTTTTGTTTACGCCCAGTCTAAAACCGGTTGGATTTACTTTTTGTCCCACAATTACCTCGCCTTTTGCAACTCTAAATGAACGGTTAAATGAGATGTCTTTTTCAATACTGGTGTTGCACGACCTTGCGCTCTTGGCATAAACATGCGGCGTCTTGGCCCTTCATTAACCACTAAATCTTTAATAATAACTGGTGCTCCTAATGTAGAAGCTTCTGGCAACTGTGCTAACGCAGAACGTATAAGTTTTGCTGTTGAAACAGATCCAGCTCTTCTACCAATCGTAAGAAGAGCGAGAGCATCTGGCGCGCTTTTACCAATAATTAATCCACGTAATAATCTGGCTTTGCGAGCAGTGCATTGAGCTGCATAATGTGTTGCATGGGCATGCATATGGTTGTTCTCCTATTACTTCTTCTTGCCGGCGCTTTTTTTGTCCGCACCATGGCCAAAAAATGTTCTTGTAGGTGCAAACTCGCCAAGCTTATGACCAACCATATTTTCAGTTACATAAACTGGAACAAATTTTTTCCCGTTATGCACTGCAAAGGTTAATCCAACGAAGTCAGGAATGACTGTTGAGCGGCGACTCCATGTTTTAACGACTTTTCTATCTACCTTTGCTTGTTCAGCATGCTTTAACAAATGCTCGTCAATGAAAGGACCTTTTTTAAGTGAACGTGACATTTTCTCTCTCCACTCTATTTCTTACGACGGCTAATAATAAATTTATTAGACGTTTTAGATTTACGAGTTTTATAACCTTTAGCTAATTGTCCCCATGGAGAACATGGATGACGTCCACCACTAGTTCGACCTTCACCACCACCCATTGGGTGATCGACAGGGTTCATGGCAACACCACGTACTGTAGGTCTTGTGCCCTTCCAACGCGCACGACCTGCTTTTCCAAGAGAAACCTTCATTTGTTCAGCATTTGAAACTGTTCCAATTGTGGCATAACAGTTTTCTGCAATGAGACGTAGCTCACCAGAAGGCATTCTAACTTGTGCGTAACGTTCGATACGACCAACAAGAGTTGCAAATGCACCAGCGCTACGTGCAAGCACTGAACCTGCTCCTGGCTTTAACTCAATACTGTGTATTGTTGTACCAGCTGGAATTTTTTTCAAAGGCAAGCTATTGCCAGCTTTAATATCTGCATTTTCAGAAGAAATTACTTGAGTGCCAGCAGTTACACCGCTTGTTGCAATCATGTATTTTCTATCACCATCGAGATATTGAACAAGTGAAATAAAAGCAGTTCTATTAGGATCGTATTCTATTGATACAATCTTTCCAGAAATATCCTTACGAGAACGTTTCCAATCGATAAGACGATATTTTGCCTTATGTCCACCACCTTGGTGACGAACTGTAATACGACCTGTATTGTTACGACCCGCTTTGTTTGGATTAGCCTCGAGTAAAGGTTTATATGGTGTATCAGTAGTTAAAACTTTCGAATACGAAACATAACTTTGAAATCTTGATGTTGATGTATATGGCTTTAACTGTCTCATGTTGTTGGAGCCTCACTATTTTGTAGCAAAGAAACCGGTAGTGTTTGACCTTCTTTAAGTTTTACTATCGCTTTTTTAATGTTTGATAGCTTGACATACATTGGGGCACTACGCTTTGAGCGCGCTTTACGGCGAATTTTTCCGCGAGTAATTAGCGTGTTAATTTTTACAGTATCAACGTTAAATGTATCTTTTAGTGCATTAATAATCTGTGTTTTTGTAGCAGTTTTTGCGACCTTAAGAACATACGCACCTTTTTCATTTAGTGAGTAGGCTTTTTCGCTTAATACAGAACCTTTAATGATATGCTCTATTTTCATCTTATTCACCTTGACCTTCTGCCAAACGCGCTTCGATGACTTGTAACGACTCTGGTGTTGTTACAAGATTTTTACTTTGCAGTATGTGAAACGCATTGATTTGTTCTGGACTCACTAACGTTACATTTCTTATGTTTCTAAATGCCCGTAGTGTTTCATGATTCGGCTGGCTTAAACAAACCAGTACTCGAGTAGATAACAGATCAAAATTCTTTAGAATTTGATGAGCATCTTTTGTTTTGCCTGTTTCTACATTTAAACTACCCAAATAAACCGCACCAGATTGCACGCGAGATGCAAATGCTAATCCAAGAGCAAGTTTGATCATTTTCTTTGGAGTTGCTTCGCGATAATCACGTGCTTGCGGTCCATGAGCAACACCTCCACCAACATGCAAGTTAGCAACAAATGAACCACGACGCGCGTTCCCTGTTTTCTTTTGCTTGTATGGTTTTTTGCCAGTAGAGCGAACTGCTGATCGCGTTTTAACGCCAACTGTTCCTTGGCGTTGATTTGCTTGATAACCTTTAACAACTTGCCATAATGTACCAGTATTCCGATCTGCGTAGGATACTAATGTTTCTGAAAGAGTTGAAATTTTTTCTAATGCATTTAAATTTTTCATACGAACACCACCGAACCTTTAGCGCCAGGGACACCACTACGAACGGACATAAGTGCATGTTCACCAGACCATGAATCTACTTTTATGTTTCTGATAGTAATTTGTGCATTACCATCTTGTCCTGGCAAACGTTTGCCTTTTAAAACACGACCTGGCTCTGTTCTCATACCAATTGAACCGGGAGAGCGGTGAAACCGACTACCGTGTGTTTTGGGGCCACCACCGTAACCAAAACGTGTAACCACATCTTGGAAACCGCGACCTTTAGAATGTCCGACAACTTTAATTTTTTGACCCGATGTAAAATCAGGAGATAGAAGATCTGAACCAACGGGGAATTGAGAAGAATCTTCTACAATCCAACCTCTTTGGATATTTTTTTTATGCCCAATGTCGTAAGTAACGACGACCAATGTGCGGCCATCTTCTAATGTGTCATGACGTAAGACTTTTGCAGGACTGAGCTTTAAAAGAGTAACGCCGTAAGCATTACCAGCTGAGTCGAATGCGCTTGTCATGCCCACTTTTGTGAACGCATATTTCATATGACTTAAACTCCCACTGGATGCAAAGTATTTTACAGTGCCAGTTTGTAATAAATGAACTTTGTCGTTCGCTAATTATGTTCCTAAAATTTTAATATCTACATCAACACCAGCAGCAAGATCGAGCTTCATTAAAGCATCAACTGTTTGCTGTTGAGGGTTAAGGATATCAATTAAACGTGAATGTGTGCGAATTTCAAACTGTTCACGACTTTTTTTATCTACGTGAGGTGAACGGTTAACAGTATAGCTATTCTTTTTAGTTGGCATTGGTACAGGACCCGCAATGCGAGCTCCAGTTCCGCGCGCTTGTTTAATAATTTGCGCTGCGCCTTGATCGACTAATCCAGCTCCATAAGCCTTCAAAGAAATTCTAATTTTTTGATTATTCGGCATAAAAACTCCAAGTTGTTCGGCTGAAATTCCTAACTTATTAGTGAAAAACTGTCAATCACTATTGCGTTTATTTTTAAGTAATTTGAGTCTTTGACCTGATATTAAGTTGTCCAGAGAATAATGAGTTCCTCTCCAGAGTATTCCTTTATTTCTATGACAAATAATTGCAGAACGCAACGTAATTAATGGTAAAAACAAAATTGTTAATGGAAAAAGAAAGATGGAAAGCTTTGGAAGGTTAATAATGCATTTTATAACCATTTGACTCGAGATTACAAATGCTAGAATTGCTGACCATAATATAATTGAATATTGGATATTTACAAAAAGTGGTAATAATGTGTAACTCAAAAAAATTAGTATTAATAATATGTTAATACCTATTACATTAGTCCAGGAGTATTCAAATCCAGCAAAAAGGTTTTTTTCAAAACCTTTAATTACTTCTGAGATACTTTTATACCACTCAAATTCAACTTCTTCTTTGCCATATAATGTATCAACTTTTGCTCCTGAATATTTCATTTCTGTTGCAAATCCAACGTCATCTAGAATTTCCATTTTGATCCACTCAAATCCTCTGGACATTAGGTAGGCCTCTTTCTTTACTAAAAGAAACGCTCCATGCGCAGCAACAGGATAAGTGCGATCGTTTATACGCGAAAAATTAGTATATAATGTAAAATAATGCAGAATTTGTCCTAAAAGTACTTTTGTTATCAATGACTTGCCTGTGACTCCAGGAATGACACTTAGAAAATCAAGTTGATTTTTCTGCACATGAACAATAGCTTTTTTTAATGCTAATTTCCCGTAATGAACATCAGCATCTGAAAAGAGTATCCAGTCTCCGGATGCTATTTGCATACCTTGGTGGCATGCATGCACTTTTCCAAGCCAACCTTTTGGAAGTTGTGTAATATTTAGGACTTTTATTTGAGGATTGGCTTCAGCAAGTTTTTTTAATATACAATCTGTACCATCAGTTGAACGATCGTTTACAAAAATTAATTCCAAATCATCATAACACATTGAAAGTAGTGTGTTCGCTGCGTCAGAAATAGTATGTGCTTCATTACAAACTGGAATAATCAAACTAATTTTTGGGTATGGCACACAGGCATTTTGGTCGATTTTAACATGTCGTAATTCTCGCATATACTTTCTTTGCATGATATTACGGAGTAATAAAAACAAAAAAAAGACTGTACTCAAAAATATTAAAAACTTACATAAAAAGAATAATATATCCTCAAACATAAAGGCGCCCTAAAATTTTAGTTTCAAAGTTAAAACCCTAGTTATTTTATTTAATAACTAGGGTTTTAATACATTTATAGACTCTTGCAGGGATTAACGACGCTGAGGTCGAGAACCTTGCTGCGGAAGAGATGCTTCAATAATTGCTTCAGCATCCAAGCTTTGACCTTCCACAAACATTTCGAGAGATTGATAATTTTTCATACCAGTACCGGCTGGAATCAAGCGTCCCATAATGAAGTTTTCTTTCAAGCCGCGTAAATGATCGACACGACTAGATAAAGCAGCTTCAGTAAGAACACGTGTTGTTTCTTGGAATGATGCAGCTGCTAAGAAAGATTCAGTTGAAGAGGCGGCACGGGCAATACCAAGCAACAAAGGCTCAGCAATAGCAGGTTGAGCACCGCGAGCAACTGCAAGTTCATTTTGCTCTTCAAATGTCCATTTTTCTACCTGAGAAGCTGGTAGGAAATCTGTATCACCTGCATCTTTAATACGAACACGTCTCAACATTTGTTTTACAATAATCTCAATGTGTTTATCATCAATATTCACGCCTTGAAGTTTATAAACAGCCTGAATTTCAGACACAAGATATGCTGCTAAAGGTTTCTCACCTAATACCCGTAAAATATCATGTGGATTCAGAGGCCCTTCTACTAGTGGTTCACCTGCACGAATAAAATCACCCTCAGTTGCCACTACGTGACGCCCCTTAGGAATTAAGTATTCACGCACTTCACCTGCACCAGCTTCAGGAGTTACAATAACTCTGCGTTTACCTTTTAAATCTGCGCCAAATGAAACGTAACCATCAATTTCTGAAATTATTGCAAATGTACGACGTTTTTGTGCAAGAAAAAGCTCTGCAACACGCGGTAAACCACCTGTAATATCTTTTGTTTTTGCTTGTTCACGAGGGATTTTTGCCAATACATCGCCAGGATATACCGTATCTCCATCAGCAAACATGATTGTTGCACCACTAGGTAATGTATAGCGCGCATCACGAGAGTCACTAATACGAATAGCAGTACCAGTACTGTCTACAACAACAAGAGAAGGCTTAATTTTTGAATCTTTATTTTCGATTACAACACGACGCACAAGTCCAGTAAGCTCATCTGATCTTTCTTCCACTGAAATACCTTCATAAAGATCGTGAAAGCGAACTTTTCCGGCAACATCAGATACGATCACGACCGAGTGAGGATCCCATTCAACTAGCATAGTGCCTAGCTTAACTTTTTCGCCGTCAGTAACATATACTTTAGAACCATGTGGAATTGAGTAACGATCACGCTCAAGACCATCTAAATCATAAATTGCAATTTCGCCATTACGCCCCATTGCTGTATGTGAATTAGCTTGGCCATGTACGAGATTTGTATTTATAAATTTAACTGTACCTTCAAGCTTCGCTTCAATTGAAGATGCAAATGATTGTGTAGTTGCAGTACCACCTGAGTGGAATGTACGCATAGTAAGCTGAGTTCCAGGCTCACCAATTGATTGGGCTGCAATTACACCAGCTGCTTCACCAACATTGACAAGTTTACCCGTTGCCAAATCACGTCCATAACATTTTGCACAAACACCCCGTCTTGTACGACATGTTAAAACAGAACGTAGATAAATGCGATCAATCTTAGCATCTTCAAGACGTGCAGCAACAGCTTCATTAATTTCTGCATTTGCTTCGACGATAATTTTGCCTGTTGTACGATCTTTTACATTATATAATGACGTACGTCCAAGAACACGATGGCCTAATTTTTGAATAACTTCGCCACCTTCAACAACACTTGTGGCTTCAACACCATCAAATGCATCGCAATCAAGCTCTGACACGATTGCATCTTGGGCTACATCAACTAACTGACGAGTTAAATAACCTGATGAAGCTGTTTTTAAAGCCGTATCTGCAAGACCTTTACGGGCACCGTGGGTGTTTGTAAAATATTGAAGAATTGTAAAGCCTTCTCGTAGATTTGATGTCACTGGCGTTTCAATAATTTCACCAGTCGGTTTTGCAACCAGACCTTTCATCCCTGCAAGCTGGCGCATCTGTTGTTTTGAACCACGGGCACCAGAATCTGCCATCATATAAAGTGAGTTGAATGATTGAATTTCAACTTCTTCACCTTTTTGATTTATGCTCTTTTGTGTTTCAATACGTTTTAGCATTTTAACTGTGATTTCATCTTGAACACGAGACCAAATATCAATTACTTTATTGTGTCTTTCGCCTTCAGTAATAAGACCTTCAGAATATTGTTCGCGCACTTCTTTTACATCAGAGTATGCTTTGTCAAGTAATGCACCTTTTTCTTTAGGTACAACCATGTCTTCAATACAAATAGAAATTCCTGATTCTGTTGCATAACGATAACCAAGTTCACGAAGCGCATCGGCTAAGAGAACAGTTTCTTTTGCGCCACACAAACGGTAGGCATCATTTACAAGTACTGCGAGACTTTTTTGCTCGAGTGCTTTGTTGTATTTTTCGAAGAAAGGCACTTTATCTGGAATAACTTCTTTCAGAATACATCTTCCTAAAGTGGTTTGGACAAGACCTTTTTTATTTGGAACCGCAACATAAATGCGAGTATGTAATTCCAAATGACCATGATCATATGCAAGACGTGCTTCTGTAATACTCGAGAACTTCATACCATCACCACGTGCGGTAATGTTTTCACGTGTTAAGTAATATAAACCTAAAACAATATCTTTTCTTGGCTCAATAATTGGAGTTCCGTGCTGAGGAGACAAAATATTATTTGTCGACATCATTAATACACGAGCTTCAATTTGTGCTTCAAGACTTAATGGCACATGCACAGACATTGTATCACCATCGAAATCGGCATTGAATGCCTGACATACGAGAGGATGTAACTGAATAGCTTTACCTTCAATAAGAACAGGTTCAAATGCTTGAATCCCTAATCTATGAAGTGTTGGCGCACGGTTTAATAAAACAGGATGTTCTTTAGTGCATTCTTCCAAAAGATCCCAAACTTCAGGTGTTTCTTTTTCAACTAATTTTTTTGCACTTTTAATGGTTGAAACATACCCTTTTTCTTCAAGTTTGTTGAATAAAAATGGTTTAAACATTTCAAGAGCCATTTGTTTTGGCAATCCACATTGATGAAGACGTAATTCAGGTCCTGCAACAATTACTGAACGACCAGAGTAATCGACTCGTTTCCCTAATAGATTTTGACGGAAACGACCAGACTTACCTTTAAGCATATCCGATAATGAACGCAATGGACGTTTATTTGCACCTGTAAATACTTTTCCGCGACGACCATTATCAAAAAGAGCGTCTACTGCTTCTTGAAGCATGCGTTTTTCATTGCGAATAATAATTTCAGGAGCATTTAAATCTGCTAAACGTTGCAAACGGTTGTTACGGTTAATAACACGTCTGTATAAATCGTTTAGATCACTTGTGGCAAATCGACCACCATCAAGTGGAACAAGTGGGCGTAAATCAGGTGGTAACACAGGTATAACAGAAAGCATCATCCATTCAGGACGATTATCACTTTGTGTGAATGCACCAGCTACTTTAATACGTTTAATTATTTTTTTTGTTTGGGCGTCAGATGTAACAACTTTTAAATCTTCTTTGAGTTTTTCATACAATTCAAAAATATCAGTTGATTTTAACATTTCTAGAATTGCATCAGCGCCAATTCCAACGCGGAATGCATTGTTACCAAACTCACGTAATTTTGAAACCAATTTATCTTCAGAAATAATCTCATGTTTTTTGAGATCTGAAGCGGCAGGGTCAAGAACCACATAGGCCTCACAATAAAGTATTTTTTCTAGATCCTTAAGGGAAATATCTAGAATTGCACCAATACGAGATGGCAAACTTTTAAGAAACCAAATATGTGCCACAGGGCTTGCAAGATTAATGTGACCAAGACGTTCACGACGTACTCGGCTTTCAATAACTTCAACACCACATTTTTCACATACAGTGCCCCGATGTTTTTTGCGCTTATATTTTCCACAAATACATTCAAAGTCACGGACTGGTCCAAAAATTTTGCCACAAAACAAACCATCACGTTCTGGTTTAAATGTGCGATAATTAATTGTTTCTGGTTTTTTAACTTCACCAAATGACCAGCTTCTGATTTTTTCTGATGACGCTAAAGAAATTTTAACAGCACTAAAATTTGTAGGATCAACTTGTTTATCGAAGAAGCTATAAATATCTTTCATATCATTTTGCATCACGGACATAAAAATCCCTTACTTTTCTTCTGTTTTTGTTTGTAGAAGCGCCACTTGATCTGACTCATTTTGACCATGAGAGATAAGACTTACGTCTAAAGCTAGCGACTGCATTTCTTTCACAAGAACATTAAATGATTCTGGTAACCCAGCAATCATCATATGCTCACCTTTTACAATGGCCTCGTACATTTTAGTACGACCGACAATATCATCTGATTTAACAGTTAGGAATTCTTGTAGTGAGTATGCAGCACCATATGCTTCCATTGCCCAACCTTCCATTTCACCAAGTCTTTGACCACCGAATTGAGCTTTACCACCCAATGGTTGTTGAGTCACAAGACTATAAGGCCCAATAGAACGAGCATGGATTTTTTCGTCAACAAGGTGATGTAATCGTAATACATACATTACACCCACAGTTACTGCACGTGCATATTTTTCGCCTGTACGCCCATCATATAACGGTACCTGACCAGTTGGATTTAAATCTGCAAGTTTCAGATAATCTGTAATTTCAGATTCATTTGCACCATCAAAAACAGGGTTCGCAATTGTAATACCATCTTTGTATTTTTTAATAAATTCACAAAGTTCTTCATGATCACATGATTTAACAAATTCATGAACAGATGGATCGTCCCATACCTTAATAATGAAATCTTCGAGTTCATTACGCGGTAATGCATCGCGCATCATTTTGTTTAGCTTATGACCAATGCCACGAGCAGCCCAACCAAAATGAGTTTCCATAACCTGACCGATATTCATACGAGACGGTACACCTAGTGGACTTAAAAGAATGTCAACAGGCTCACCAGATTCTAGATATGGCATATCTTCAACAGGAACAATTTTGGAAATAACACCTTTATTACCATGACGACCAGCCAGTTTATCACCAACTTGTAAGCGCCTTTTAATGGCAACATAAACTTTAACCATTTTGATAACGCCAGGAGGTAACTCATCACCGCGTTTTGCACGCGCAATTTGCACTTCTGTCATTTCATGAGCCAAAGAAATTTTATCGTTCATTGACTTTTTAATTTTCGTCAATAAAACACTTTTATCTGACTTAACAACTTCAAGCGTTTTAATTTGCTCGATTGTAAGCCCTTCAATAATTTCTTTTGTTAATTTAGTGCCAGCAGGCATTTTTTGCGGCTGCCCATCAACTGTAAGTTCACGAGCTGCTGATAATGATTCATCAACAAAAAGATCTAATAAATGCTCAATTGCTGAACGACGGACAATTTGAATTCTGTCGCGTTCATCTTTTTTGAGCTTAATAATTTCTTCTTCTTGAATTTGCATTGCACGTACATCGAGTTCTGCACCTTCTCGAGAAAACACTTTTGCACTAATAACCGTACCTTGCACACCAGTTGGTACACGTAAAGACGAGTCACGTACATCGGCAGCTTTTTCACCGAAAATTGCACGAAGAAGTTTTTCTTCAGGTGTTAATTGAACCTCTGCTTTAGGCGTTAATTTTCCGACAAGGATATCGCCTGTTTTGACTTCTGCGCCAATACGGACAATACCAGATTCATCGAGATCTTTAAGAGATTCTTCACTTACATTTGGAATATCAGACGTAATTTCTTCTTTTCCAAGTTTTGTATCACGACTAATGCATTCAAATTCTTGAATATAGACAGAAGTGTATAAATCTTCGCGAACAACACGCTCAGAAACAACAATTCCATCTTCATAATTGTAGCCATTCCACGGAAGGAACGCGACAACAACGTTTTGCCCAAGCGCAAGTTCGCCCATTTCTGTTGCAAACCCATCGGCAATGATATCGCCTTTAGAAACGAAATCACCTACTTTTACGATTGGTTTTTGATTAATACATGTATCTACATTTGAACGTTGAAATTTGATAAGAGTATAAATATCAACTTCAGCAGCAATTTCAGTATCACTACTATTAGACTCTTGAGCTTTAATAACAACTCGAGAAGCATCGATAGCAATAACTGTACCTGTACGTTTAGCAATAACAGTTACACCAGAATCACTGGCAACCTTATACTCCATACCAGTACCAATTAATGGTGCTTTTGTTCTAAGTAGAGGTAAGCCTTGACGTTGCATATTCGCACCCATAAGAGCACGATGGGCATCGTCATTTTGTAAAAATGGAATTAATGAAGCGGCAACAGAGACTGCTTGGTTAGAAGCAACATCCATCATATCAACTTCTTCGGCTGAATAAATATTTGGTTCACCAGAACTACGAGCTGTAACAAGCACGTCTTCTGGAATTTTATTTTTGTCATCAAGCGGGGTTTGAGCCTGCGCAATAATATGATCACGCCACTCATCGCTAGATGAATAATATTTGACTTCGTTTGTTGGTTTTCTATCTAAAACTGTACGATACGGTGTTTCGATGAAACCATACTTATTAACTTCTGCATATGAAGCAAGAGAAACAATAAGTCCAATATTTGGACCTTCAGGCGTTTCAATCGGACAAATACGACCATAATGTGTTGGATGTACGTCACGTACTTCAAAGTTTGCACGATCTCGTGATAGACCGCCGGGTCCAAGAGCTGAAAGACGGCGTTTATGATAAACTTCCGCAAGCGGATTTGCTTGATCCATAAACTGACTCAACTGCGATGTTCCAAAAAATTCTTTAAGAACCGCTGAGACTGGTTTTGCATTCACTAAATCGTAAGGCATTAAGCTATCAAGATCTTGCAATTGTAAACGATCTTTTATTGCACGTTCAACACGCGAAAGCCCAATGCGATATTGGTTTTCTAAAAGCTCACCAACAGCACGAACACGTCTGTTGCCTAAGTGATCGATATCATCGACTTTGACTTTACCATTTTTAACATTCAATAACTTTTTAACCGTTCCGATTATATCTTCACGTGTTAATGTATGATGTTCAATATCAAAAGTTAAATCTAATTTTTCATTTAATTTTATGCGCCCAACTGTTGATAAATCGTATTTTTCTTTTTCAAAGAAAAGATTTTGAAAAAGAAAACTTGAATTTTCAAGTGTTGGAGGATCTCCTGGACGCATACGTTGATAAATTTCAAGTAATGCTTCTTCAGTGTTTACTGTTTTATCAATATTTAAAGTATTTCTAAAAGAACTGTCTACATTTAAATCATCAATAAACAAGGCATCAAATTCGGAGATTCCTTGAGCCACAAAAGCATCAAGCAATTTATCTGAAATATCAGTATTAATTGCACAAACTAATTCATCAGTTTGTGTATCAATAATATTACGCCCAACTACTTTTCCAACCAGTTCTGATTTTTCAACTGGAAGTTCAGTTACTCCTGCCGATTTTAATTGGCGGATATGTAGTGGTGTAATTTTACGGTTACGTTTTACTAAAGTATTTTCTGGATTTTTAGGATCCATAATATCACTTGAAGCACGTTGACCGCGTAAAAGATCTAAATTAACTTTACGGAAATATTTTCCTTCTCGTAAAACAATTGTTTCACAATCATAAAACATTCCGAGTAGCTCTTCGTTTGTATAGCCTAAAGCTTTTAAAACAACAGTAACAGGCATTTTACGACGTCTGTCGATACGACAATATAAAATGTCTTTTGCATCAAATTCAAAATCGAGCCATGAGCCACGATAAGGAATAATACGTGCATTATATAAAAATTTACCGGAAGAAAGTGTTTTGCCTTTATCGTGATCAAAAAACACGCCTGGCGATCTGTGTAACTGAGACACAACGACACGCTCGACACCGTTTACAATGAAGGTGCCATTGTGAGTCATTCTTGGAATTTCACCAAAATAGACTTCTTGTTCTTTAAAGCCGCGAATAGACTTAACACCTGTTTCTTGGTTAATATCCCAAATAATCAAACGAATAAGTACTTTAATAGGAGGGGCGTAAGTAACGCCTTTTGAACGACATTCTTCAACTGTATATTTAGGCTCGTCTAATGTATAGCTTACAAATTCTACACTAGCGGTGCCATCAGCATCTTGGACTGGAAAAATGCTTTTAAAAACACCTTGTAAACCAACATCTAATCTCTCATCAGGAGGAACGTCAGCTTGCAAAAATTCGTTATATGATCTTTTTTGGATATCAATAAGATTTGGCATGCCAATCGCAGGTTTAATTTTTGCAAATGATTGGCGATGACGAACAAAGCTGGATGCCATATTAGCCATAAACACTTCTTCCCTTAATTAGTAAATTTAATAGATGCATGAAATAAAAAAAAGCCAAGCTCCACCTACTTAAATGGTAGAGGCAGAACTTGACTCCCTGTAATGCAAAAGAAATGTAAAAGCTATTATTTAACTTCGACTGTTGCTCCAACTGCAACTAATTTCTTTTTGATTTCTTCAGCTTCTGATTTTGAAACGTCAGTTTTGAGTGTTTTTGGTGCGCCTTCTACTAAGTCTTTAGATTCTTTTAATCCAAGACCAGTTAAAGCACGTACTTCTTTAATAACATCAAGCTTTTTGTCGCCTGTTGCTGTAAGAATCACTTCAAATTCAGTTTGCTCAGCAGCAGCTTCAGTAGGAGCTGCTGCAACAGCAACACCCATTGGTGCAGCAGCTGAAACGCCGAACTTGTCTTCAAGTTCTTTCACTAGATCAGCAGCTTGAAGAAGCGTTAAGTTTTCGATATAAGAGACTACTTGTTCTTTAGTAACTGTAGTTGTAGACATTAGATAAAACCCCCTAAAAGATAATTTGGTGTAGACTAATTTTTAAAATAAATCAACCGACTTTTTTGTCTTTGATTGCAGAAATAACTTGAACCATATTGCGAGATACTCCATTAAGGACACCAAGCAACCCGCGGTGCGGCGCTACCATGCTGCCAAGTATTTTCGCAATAAGCACTTCACGAGGTGGAAGATCGGCAATTTTGCCGATTGCACCTGGATCAAGCACCGATCCATCGAGAAAGCCGCCAATAAGTTTAAGTTTTTCATTTTTCTTTGCTGCTTCTGAAACTTTTTTAGCAGCAGCGCCAGCATCGCCAAATGCAAAAACAATACCTGTTTGACCTTTAAAAAGATCAATAACAACCGCTTCTTGGCGACCGGCAAGTGCTTTTTTGGCAACTGTATTTTTGACTACATGAAATTCAGCATCAACTGATTTCAGCGAACGACGCAGCTCACTTAAATCTGAAACTGTGAGACCTGCATATTGTGTTAAAAAAATAGAAGACGATTTATCGAGCGCTGTAACAACTTCTTCACGCCATTCTATTTTTGCTGCACGAGTGTTCATAATTTATACTCTCTTTATTCTTTTAGATAAATTCTGCAGTGTTAAGACGAAGAGCTGGTGTCATTGTTCCGCTTACATATGCTGATTTAAGGTATGTGCCTTTTGCAGCAGATGGCTTAGCTTTTACAACAGCATCAATAAATGCTTTTACATTTTCAGCGATTGCATTTGTTTCAAAACTTACTTTACCGACTGCAGCTTGTACGCTTGCGGCTTTGTTCGCTTTGAATTCAACACGACCTGCTTTTACTTCACGAATTGCATCTTTAACATTTGGAGTGACAGTTCCCACTTTTGGATTTGGCATTAATCCACGAGGAGCTAGAATACGACCTAAACGCCCAACAACACCCATCATATCTGGAGTTGCAATAACAGCATCAAAATCTAACCAACCGCCTTGAATTTTTTGCGCTAATTCATCACCACCAACATAATCAGCACCAGCAGCTTCAGCTTCGCTAATTTTTTCGCCTTTAGTGAAAACTAAGACACGAATTGTTTTACCAATACCGTGAGGCAAAGCAACTGCTCCGCGAACGTTTTGATCGGACTGACGTGGATCAATCCCTAAATTTAAAACAATTTCAACTGTTTCGTCAAACTTAACATAAGAAAGCTCTTTTAATAAACCACCAACATCTGCTAGTGAGTACTGAGCACTTTTGTCTAATTTTTTACGAGCAAGTTCTGCTTTTTTGCTAACTTTCTGTACCATGATGAATAATGCTCCTTAAGCGACCACTTTAATACCCATTGAACGAGCAGATCCTCTAATAATTTTTTTAGCGGATTCAACATCGTAACAGTTGAGGTCTGGCATTTTAATTGTTGCGATTTCTTCGATTTGCTTTTCTGTTACTTCAGCAACAACTTCTTTTCCAGGAGTTTTTGCTGCAGTCTCTAACTTAGCTGCCTTCTTTAGAAGAGCAGTTGCAGGTGGAGTTTTAGTAATAAAAGTAAACGATTTATCTGCATAAGCTGTTATTACCGTTGGTAATATTTCGCCCATTGATTTTTTCGTTCTTTCATTAAACTCTTTAACAAAGGCTGCAATGTTAATACCACGTTGACCTAATGCAGGCCCAACAGGTGGAGCAGCGGTTGCTTGTCCGCCTTTAATTTGGAGTTTAATGTAACCAGTAACTTTTTTATTTTTTGGAGGAGCCATTATGAGTTCCCAAGATCAAGAATAAATTCAATACAAGGGGTTAGCTCTAATACTATTTTTTTAGGAATGCAAGAGAAAAGTAGAGGGATTCAAGACAAAATATTGTGATGAGAGTAGATTATTTTGTCTTGTTTTTTGATACGCCTTTTTTAGAAAAGGTAATATCTTTATTTTTATCTAATTTGATTTGTATAACATCATCTTCAACAAAATGACCGCCAATTAATTCAATAGATAAAGGTACTTCAACTAATTCTTGCAATGATCTCTTTAAAGGCCGGGCGCCAAAATTAATATCCCAGCCAAGCTCTGCAACATGTTTTATAACCGCTGAATCAAACTGTAGAGCGATTCCTTGTTGTTTATAAAGACGATCACCAAGTTTTTGAGCATGGATTGATACAATTCGTTCTATCACATCTTCACCAAGTGAATTAAAGATAACAGTTTCATCGATACGATTTAAAATTTCTGGACGCATATGCCTTAAAAGCTCTTCCATCATCATTGCGCGGAACTCATCGCCTTCTCTTTCTTCTGGCGGTGTTTCTAATATACGGTGAGCACCAATATTACTTGTTAAAATAATAATACAGTTTTGAAAGTTAATTGTACGCCCTTGACCATCTGTTAAACGGCCTTCATCAAGCATTTGCAATAAAACGTTTAAAACTTTTGAATGTGCTTTTTCAATTTCATCAAGTAAAACAACTGAATATGCCTGCCTACGCACAGCTTCTGTAAGCTGACCACCTTCTTCATAGCCAACATAGCCAGGAGGTGAACCAATTAAACGTGAAACAGAATGTTGTTCCATATATTCTGACATATCGATGCGAATCATATTTTTTTCACTATCAAATAGTGAACGCGCAAGTGCTTTAGCTGTTTCTGTTTTACCAACACCCGTCGGACCTAAAAACAAGAAAGAACCCATTGGTTTATTAGGGTCTTTTAGTCCACTTCGGCTTAATCGAATTGCATTTGAAACTGCATGTAAAGCATGGTCCTGCCCAACAACACTGGCACGAAGCTCATCTTCTAGACTTAGAAGGCGAGCTCTCTCTGCAGAGAAGAGTTTATTTACTGGAATACCTGTCCAAAGCGACACAACCGCTCCAACATCTTCTTCATCAACTTCTTCTTTGAATACAATAAATTGAGATTTGCCGTTTTGTTTCTCTGACTGCGCTTTTGTTTGCGCAGTAATTTCAGTGAGTTTTTCTTCTAATTTAGGCAAATCGCTAAATTTAATTTCACTCGCGCGCGCATAGTTTGCGTTGCGCTCGTAATCTTCCATTTTCATTCTTAAATTTTCGATGTCTTTTTTAATTTTGCTAATGCGATCAACACTGCCTTTTGCAGCTTCCCATTGAGCACGCATTTTAGTTGCATCAACTTCAAGCTTTTTAACTTCATTTTCGATGTCGTTTTTACGCTCGATTGCTTTTGGATCACGCTCTTTTGAAAGCGCAACAAGCTCTATTCTATACTGAGTAATTTTACGTTCGACTTTATCAATTTGCTCAGGAACGCTGTCTAGTTGAATTTTGAGTCGACTTGAGGCTTCATCCATCAAATCAATAGCTTTATCCGGCAAAAAACGATCTGTAATATAACGATCAGACAATGTAGCTGCCGCAATTAACGCGCTATCTTTGATACGAATTCCATGATGAATTTCGTATTTTTCCTTTAAACCACGAAGAATAGTAATGGTATCTTCTACAGATGGAGGATCGACAATTATAGGTTGAAATCTACGCGCCAGAGCAGGATCTTTTTCAATCATGCGATACTCTTCAAGAGTTGTGGCGCCAATTGAACGCAAATCGCCACGTGCCAATGCAGGTTTTAACATATTCCCTGCATCCATTGAGCCATCACCGCCACCACCTGCTTTAACCATTGTATGAATTTCATCAATAAAAAGAATGATTTTTCCATGAGAATCTTGAACTGCTTTAATAACTGCTTTTAAACGTTCTTCGAATTCACCACGAAATTTTGCACCTGCCACTAATGCTGAAATGTCTAATGAAATAAGTTGCCGATTTAACAACATAGAAGGCACATCTTCACGCACAATGCGTTGAGCAAGCGCGTCTGCAATAGCCGTTTTTCCCACGCCAGGTTCACCAATTAAAATAGGATTATTCTTTGTGCGCCTAGACAAAATCTGGATAACACGACGCACTTCTGTATCCCGGCCAATTACCGGGTCGAGTTTGTTTTCTTTTGCTAATTTTGTAAGATCTTTTCCGTATTTCTCAAGAACGGCTAGTTTATTTTCTGGATTTTTATCAACCACGCGATTTTCTCCTCTAATACTTGTAATAATTTTTTTTAAACGATCTAATGTGAGGCCTTTTTTCTTAAATAACTCCGCGACAGAATTTTGTTTACAGATAGGAGCTGCAAGCAAAAAATGCTCAATGGAAACTAATTCGTCTTGAAATTCTCTTTGAATTTTGGCGACATCTTCTAGATAAGTAGATAAAAAAGAACTATGAACAGGGTTTTGCTCTGACGTTAGTTGAGGTAATTTCTGTATATTTTTTAAAAGCTCTTCTGTAAATTCCGCTGCACTTATTTTAAGCTGCTCAAATGCAAGTTTGATGATATCGTTATCATCTTCAAATGCTGCTAATAAAATGTGAGCAGGAGTAAACTCTGGATTATGATTTTGTTTTGCGAGTTCAAAACCTTTATTAATGGCTTCCTGAGCACGCTGTGTAAACTGCAGACTCATCATATCTCCTTTACTATCTTTTTATTGCATTGTACTGCGAACTGTATTTTTTTACAAAAAAATCTGATTTTTTGATTTTAAGAGGGCACATGAACATTTTTTTTAAAATTTCCCTTCATTTTATGTGTCGAAAAAATTCTAAATGGCCAAACTTTTCAGCGTGTGTTTCTGTTCTTGGCATTGCGTTTGGTGTGATTTCATTTTTAACAGTCGTCACAGTTTTGAATGCCTTTCAAATCCAAATGAAAGAAACAATTGCTTCTATTAATCCAAATTTAACCGTATTTGCGCCCATGGGAATCTCGGATCTTAAAAAAACTGAAAAAAAAATTCTGGATCTCGAAAAATCTAAAATTGAGATCATTAGTCCTTTTATTTACCAAGAGTCTATTCTCGCAAATAAAAAACAAACATCTTCAGTCTATATAAGAGCAATTCAGGGAACAAAGAGCTCTTCGGCTGAAAATCTTGAAAAATTCATAAAACCTCGTAATTCATTAGATTTATTAGATAGAAAGAGTGCAGAAGAGCCTCTAAATGTAATTTTGGGGAATGAATTGGCCCATGATTTAAATACAGAGATTAATTCTACTATCACGCTCATGACATTTGAGCCCCAGGAAAATAGACCTCCTGAAATCAATTATACAAAACTTAAAGTTGTGGGTTTATTAAGTGTTGGGCTCGCGCAATATGATAAACGTTATATGTTAATGAATTTTGATGATGCTCAAGCATTATTTGGCAAATCTGATTGGGCGAGTGGTTTTGAACTTAAACTCAGAAATCCAGATTCTGCTTTACAGCTTTCTTATAAATTTTCTGACGAATTGCCTTATTCGACACTTGCATGGCAAGAAATTGACGCAGGATTATTTAGACAAATTTCTCGTGATAGTGCTGTTATAAAATTTATTGTTTTTATTATTTCTATTGTAGGAGCATTCAATATTTTAGTCACACTTGGACTTACTGTTATTGATAGAACAAAACAAATTGCACTACTGCGCAGTTTAGGCGCACAAAAAAAACAAATTATTGGTATTTTTGTTAGTATTGGAGCGGTTTTAGGATTTTTTGGTGCGCTCATTGGCACAGGCATTAGTTTAATCTTATTAGGCGCGCTATCTAAAGTTCCACTAGGCGAGTTAAATCAATTTTATTATTTAAATGAAATTCCTGTAAAATTTAATATACCACTTATTTTGACAGTGTTTGTTTGTGCAATACTTTTATCTGCATTAGGTGCGTTATATCCTGCTTGGCGGGCTGCAAAAATTAAACCTGTGCTTGGGCTGAAATAAAAATATATTTCTATTTTTTCAAAAATAGAGTCAAGCTAACGCTTTGACGATTTATTAAAAACAAATTTTTTCTTATCCAAAATATTTTCCAAGTACGAAAATACAAAAGAAAATTTTTATCTTAAATTTGCAAAACCTTAAACGTAAGAGGCTTTGTTTGTTTACTTATAAAAGCCCAATCATCTTCATTTTCAAATTGCGTAAATTTTTCTGATACTGCCTGATGTATTGACTGTAATTCTGTTTTGGATAATTCAGAGTATTCTTTAAAATTGTATGTTTTTAAAAGAAATGCCGTTTTTTTAGAGGCAATTTTAAGAGCATCTTGAATCGCATCTAAATTAAAATCTAACCAACTGGTTATATCGCAAATATTGCGTTCTGCCTTATGAGTATTAAAATATTTTTGTCGATTGATACGACGATACCGTTCAATACCAAGAATTTCAAAAAAATTTAATTGGTTTTTGAATGCATTAAAATAGAATAAAGCTAGTGCTGTTCTTCCATTATCATCACAAAATGGATGGATATAAATAAGTAAATATTCTAAAAGCATGTTATTGAGCAAGGGTGAAATATCACCTGCATTTTTATTTAATAAATCAAGCGACTCTTCGAGTGCAAGCTCAATTTTTTGAAAGTTCAGACCTTCTCTTTTTAATGTCCCATTAGGATTGATAATATATACTTTATCCTGTCGAAATTCACCTGAAAACCTTTGTGCTTGACCACGATAAATATTTTGAGTGAGTATTTTATGAATTTGCTTTATTAAATGAGACGAAAACTTCACGTCGAAATGAGTTTTAATCCACTCCATAGTTTGACGGTTACTTAAAACGATATTTGCTGTAATTTTTTTATTAAAAACCCGAGATCTTAATGCATATGAATCAGTTTCCATATGCATTAATGATAACAAATCTGGATATTTTGCAACAAAGCTATAAAATGCAAAGCCTTGTTTTTCAATCGTTTGTACTTTTTGAAGCATTAAATGCGACAAGCTATATACAATTGTCGTATTAGGTGAAGTTAATGTAAAAATACATTTTGAATCGTCATGCACAAGTTCCTGTGCCACTTTCTGTATAAGTTTTATCACCGATTGCACATGTTACTGTGAATGTAACTACCTCGCCCGGATCACAATTGTCGCCAGTATCATTGTTCGCATTAATATATGGCGAACATACATTTGCTTGATCAACAGAAGTGCTAAATGAATTTATACCATTAGACGGAGTTGATGAAGTACCAATGCAAGCGCCAACATCATCAGCACTTTCACATGTAGTAGAATTCACAATAAGTTCAGGCATGATTCCAGCCCCTACAAAGCCTACATTATACGATCCATCTTGTGAAATAAATTGCAGTTGAATAGTAAAAGGAGAAGCCAAAGTTTTTTCAGGGGCTGTGCTTTTGGTAGAACATGACCAACTAGCTACAAGATAACATGCTACTGGGGCAATTTTTTTAGCCGAATTTAAAAATGTCATACTGTTCATACTCCTAATGCACGCTGTTTATTTGTAATATCACTTAAATTTGAAATATAAATATACTTCAAATTTAAGTTTCCAATGTTCACAAAACGGAGTCAAGCCAACATTTTGACACTTATAAATATTTTATAAAATTTAAAATTTTCAAAAAATTATTTTTCATAAAATCGATTGGTGTGCTCAACTGCTCGTGTCCATTTTTCAATAATTTCATTTGAATCTTGAAATGACATTTGAGGCTTAAATATTGTTGTTTTAGGAAGATATTTTGCACTAGTATCATAAAAAGCTTCGTAAGAAGCAAGTGCTGCACCAAGCGATGTGGTTTGTAAATTGTGGGGTCTATTTAAGGTCGTTTGTAATAAATCTGACTGAAACTGCATCATAAATTTATTTGCACTTCCACCACCATCTACACCCAGTTTTGAAATTGAAATTTTGCTTTCTTTTTGAATTAAATCCAAAAGCGTAACATTTTGAAGAGCAATACTTTCAAGAACCGCTCTTATAATTTGTGATTTTTCTGTGCCTCGTGTAAGCCCCCACAAAACACCCTTCGCATTTGGATTCCAGTACGGCGCACCAAGCCCAACCAATGCAGGAACAAAAAGAACATCAGGATCGCGCGGCTCCTCTAAAGCAAGATACTCACTTGCCTTTGCCTCCTTAAACCATTCAAAATTATCTCGTAAAAATTGTACAGCAGCACCTGCAATAAAGGCAGATCCTTCTAACGCAAAAGTTCGTTTATTCCCTTTTGAATAGGCCACTGTAGAGAGTAAACCGTGAGCAGAAGGAATGGGAGCATCGCCCGTATGCATTAAAATAAAAGCACCGGTCCCAAACGTAATTTTACTATTGCCTTTTTTAAGACACCTTTGACCATAAAGAGCAGATTGCTGATCACCTAAGACGCCTGTAATTGGAATACCATCTGGCAAAAATTTAAGGCCTTTTGTTTTTCCAAATAAACCTGAACTGGGAAGGATTTTTGGTAAAGTATGTTTAGGAACTTTAAACAAATTAAGCAATTCTTCTGAATACGCGCCGGTTTTAAGATCATAAAGCATTGTACGTGATGCATTTGTGTGATCGGTTACAAATTCAACATGGTTTGTGAGCTTCCAAATTAAAAAGCTATCTATTGTACCCAAAGCAAGCGTATTGTTTTGGCTCCATTTTTGAATTGTTTCGTTATTTTGCAATAACCAACTCATTTTTGTTGCGCTAAAATAAGGATCACACACAAGACCTGTTATTTTTTGAATTTTTTTATGGAATCGTGTTTTTGTTTTAAGGTGTGTACAAAAATCGGCTGTTCTTCTGTCTTGCCAAACAAGTGCCCGAAAAGGGGTGTCAAAAGTTTTTAAATTCCACCCTAAACAAGTCTCACGTTGATTTGTAATTCCAATCGAAAGAATTTGATGAATTGAAAAGTCTTTCTGCTCTTTTTTAACGAGAGAAATTGTTTTTTTTATCGATTGACATGTAGCTTTCCAAATTTCGTTTGGATCATGCTCTACATAACCAGGCTGAGGATAATATTGTTTAAACTCTATTTTTACATTGCCAAACATTTTAAAATGTAATGTATCAAATAAAGATGCTTGTACACCTGTAGTGCCTGCATCTATAACAAGTATATAGTTTGCCATGGTATACTTTATATAACCTCATATGGGGTAAAACCTTCTCGCTCCAAATTTATATAAGGAACGAATATTTTGCAAGAATCTCAATTACAGCTTAATTATGAAGATTTTAAAAAATACTACAAAAATCTTCCAAAAACACAACAAGCAGGTTCACTTCTATGGCCTTCATTGCAGGGCGATACATTAACTGAAGAAGAAAAATTTCTGTTTCAAGAAATTAAACCCTCAGGGGTCGTTTTATTTAAAAGAAGTTTTAGCAATATTCAAAATTCCAAAAATTTAATTCACAGCCTTACGCAACTATGTAAGCGCAGCTCTCCTTATGCGAGCCCTTTTATTGTCGCGGCAGATGAGGAAGGTGGGCGTGTGAGTCGCATTCCTCTCAAAAACAAAACAAAACCAGTTTTGAGTTTTGTTCAGGAAAAAAATAAAAAAGGATTAAAAAAACAAGTAGAGGAGCAAATTTTTGTTGCAAAAGCACTGGGAATTAATTGCTTTTTAGCACCGGTTTTAGACATATTTACTGAACCTGAAAACAAAGTGATTGGGGATAGAAGCTTTGGTCAAACGGCAGAAGAAGTTTGTGAATATGCTCAAGTTGTTTACGACGCTTTACTAGAACAAAACATTCTTCCTTGTGGCAAACATTTTCCTGGACACGGAAATACAAAAGCAGATTCGCATCTTAGCTCTGCAATTAGCGATATTGATGAAAAATTGCTTTTTGAAAGAGAGCTTGTTCCATTTGAGTATTTTATTGAATTAAATATTCCTATGATTATGGCTGCGCACATTATTTTGCCTCGATTAAAACTCAAAAAAAATGACAATACAATTCCCGTTACACTGAATTCAGAGCTTCTCAATGAAATTTTACGCAATAAACTTAGATTTAAAGGCCTTATTGTTAGCGATGATCTTCAAATGGGAGCAATTAAAACGTACTATGAAAACAAAGGTATAAAAGATAACTATCTGAAATATGCTGGTGTTGATGCTTTAAAAGCAGGATGTGATATTCTTTTGAGCTGTCAGAGCATTACAGAAGAAAGGATAATTATTGATGCTATTATTCAAAATATGGAAGACGATTTAGATTTTTTTGACCTTTGTTGCGAAAAAGTGTACCGACAAACTCAAATGTTTCAGACTTATTTTTCAGAATGAGTCCTAGAAAAAGGTGGTCGCGATTATGAGCAAAACACCAGTCTGTATTTATATTTTAGCAAAACCAGAAAATATGGATTTTATTTTAAAAACCATTGAAGAATCTGATTCAACTAATACATATAAATTTTTTTCAAGTTCTTTTGAATGTGCAAAATCTCTTTTTAATTTTGAAGCCGATTTAATTTTTATTGATGATACTCTTTTTGATACGTTTCAAATCAATATCAAAAAATTTTACACTAAAAACTCACTGTTTACTTTTAAACGCTGTGTTCTTTTTTCTTTTGCAAAAAAACTCTCGGATAATAGACTTCTTGAATTGAGCCTTTTTGGCATCCGAAGTGCCGTGTTTGGTCAAAAAAATTTCTTTAAGCACGTATTTAATGTGATTAATCAAGTGACACAGTTTCAAAAGTCTCGTCCTAAAATTTCGCTTTGTCTTTCGGGTGGTGGATTAGATGGTTATATGTACTCTCTTGGTGTGTGTCATGGTTTAGAAAAGTGTCTTGAAAATTTCAAAATGCATGAATCTGATATATTTTGTGGCATCTCTTCTGGCTCTATTTTAGCGAGCTGTTTTGCAGGTGGTGTAAGAACTTCTGAACTCATACAACAAGCCTACAAAACTCATCCGGCTTTAGAGCCTATAAATTTACGAGTACTTTTTGATTTTGCTTTGAAAGAGATTATCAAAGGAATTGCAAAGCGAAAACTACCCACTGGCTTATTTAAAGGTAAAAAACTTCAAAAGTTTTTTGCAAAACAAATTCAATATTTTGGCATTGAAGATAATTTAGAAGCACTGAAAAAAGAAATTTATATTTTTGCAACAGATCAAGATACTGGCGAAATTGTTGTTTTTGGAAAAGATCCCTGGAAATCATCCATAAAAATTAGTCAAGCTGTGCGAGCCAGTTCAGCACTTCCCCCATTTTATTTACCCGAAAATATTAAAGGACATTGGTTTACAGATGGGCAACTGTCATCAAGTATTGAACTTGATCTTCCTATTCATGAAAAGAGTAGTTTAGTGTTTGTTATTGATCCAATTGTTGCCTTTTCAAGTACCAAATCTGGTGAAGTAAAAAACAGGGGCGGTTTCTTTTCTTCGTTACAAGCCATTAAAAATCTTGTACATAGCCGCAGTAATCTTGCTTTACAGCATGCGCGAGACAAACATCCTGATGTTGATTTTATAAAAATGCAGCCTACTGATGAGTTAATGGATTGCATGTCGGGTAATCCGATGCGAGTACCTTTACAAACTCGATTAATTCAAATGAGTGCTCAAGCAACATGCAATCAAATTGCAAATCAATATGAATTTTATCAACATAAATTTGCCAAGCATGGTTTGACTCTCAAACCACAATCTGAGATACAAATAGAATGAAAATACTTAATTATAAACTCACAGTCTTTATTGCATTTTTCTTAATCGTGATTTCATTATTTTCGCTTGATATGATTACAAAAATGGAAGCTCAAAAACATTTTTTAATCTCCTATTCTAGAACCAATATTCATGAATATTTTTCTTCGAATAAAAGTATCTTTACTCTTGGTAGCCCTCAAAACTGGATTGAATTTTCAACCACATATGTGCGCAATACTGGTGCTGCATGGGGCTTACTCGGAAATATGAACGAAACGTATCGCCCCTATTTTTTTAATGCCGTTACAGCAATTGCAATGGTGATGATTATTTTATTTTTTCGTCAAACTCCGCGTTACAAACTGCTTGCACGGCTTGGAATGATTTTTATTTTTTCGGGTGCGTGCGGTAATTTTTTTGATCGATTTGTATTTCATTATGTAATTGATTGGCTGCACCTTCGCTGGTCGCTCTTTGGATGGTACTATGATTTTCCTGTATTCAATATTGCAGATTCATGCGTCACTACAGGCGTTGGGTTGCTTCTGATTGATATGATTTTATCAGAAACGAAAAGGAATAAAAATGGCACAACAACAGTTTCTAAAGAACTCCACAAATAAAGTTAACGAAATTTTTCAAGGCGCGATTACCGAAGCCATAAACGCACAAGTCCGAATTTTAATTCCTGAATTTATTCTTTTTGCTTTGCTCGATCAAAAAGATTCGATTGCCCACAAAATTGCTATAGAGTGCAAACTTGACGATGTTGCTGCAAAAACTAATGTTGTCAATAGCATCTACGACACTATTCATAGCTTATCGCGCCGCGACGATGCCCACATGACTCCTGGCGAAGTTCAAAATATGTATGGCGCACCAGAAATTGCCTTCTTACTTGAAAGAGCCGATCAAGAAAGAAAAACATTTGGCGATGTTTATATTAGTACAGGCACTTTATTTTTAGGTTTTTTTGACTCTAGATTAAATACAAAAGAAATTTTACAAAACGCTGGCCTTGAATATGACGCTGCAAAACATGCTCTTTCCCAACTTAGAGGCAATAAGCCTATTTCAAGTCGAGATGCAGAAGCACAAACATCCGCTTTATCGCAATACACAAAAGATATTACAGCACTTGCAAGACGAGGAGCGCTAGATCCTGTTGTGTGTCGTGACAAAGAAATTGAACGAGTGATTCAAGTACTTTCACGCAGAAGAAAAAATAATCCTGTTTTAATTGGCGAAGCAGGAGTTGGTAAAACTGTGATTGTAGAAGGACTTGCAACACGCATTACAAATTTAGACGTGCCCGATCATCTTGTTGGAAAACGAATTTTAAGCTTGGAAATGGCCGATTTAGTTGCTGGCACTAAAATGCACGGTGAGTTTGAAGAACGTTTAAAATCTGTACGTGACGAAATTTTTGCTTTAGAAGGCGAAATTATTTTATTTATAGATGAACTTCATACTGTAGTAGGTGCTGGCAAAACATCTGGAGCGATGGATGCTTCAAATATTTTAAAAAGTGCACTTTCAAGTGGGCAATTACAGTGCATTGGTGCAACAACATTAAAAGAATACAAACAATTTATTGAAGCCGATCGTGCCTTAGAAAGACGCTTTCAATCAGTGCTTATTGAAGAGCCCTCTTTAGAAGCAGCAAAAAAAATTGTTCAAGCGCTTGCGCCTCGTTATGAGAATCACCACCAAATAAAATACGCACCTGAATGTTTTGATGCTGTGGTTGAATTAAGTGTAAAATATATTTTCTCACGAAGTTTACCAGATAAAGCTATTGATTTACTCGATGAAGCAGGTGCCTTAAAGCGCATTCATGCTGTGAGCATTCCGCCAGAATTACAAAAATTAGAACAAGAAAAAGCGGCAAAAGAACACGAAAGAACTGAGCACTTTAATCAACAAGATTTTGCTAAAGTTGCCAATGTTCAAATGGAAATGATTAAAATTGAAAGCCGCATTAAAGAAATTAAACACAAAATTCAGGCTAACGCAAAACCATCAGACAAAATCGTTGTTGCTGAAGACATCGCAGCGCTTGTGGCAAAACAAACCGGCATTCCTGCACAACGCTTACAAACAGAAGACCTTCAAAAACTTGCAAATGTTGAGCAGGAATTAAGCAAACGAGTAATTGGCCAAGCAAAAGCAATACATGCCGTTTCAAGTGCACTAAGGCGGAATCGTGTTGGATTACGCGAACGAAAAGCACCAATTGGCAGCTTCTTGTTCTTAGGACCTACTGGGGTTGGCAAAACCGAATTAGCAAAAGCACTGGCTGAGCTTGTTTTAAATGATGAATCAAGAATCATTCGCTTTGATATGACCGAATTTATGCAAAAACATGAAGCTGCCAAAATGGTCGGTTCCCCTCCAGGATTTGTAGGTTATGGAGATGGCGGGCAACTGACTGAGAAAATTCGGCGCCAACCTTATAGTGTTTTATTGTTAGATGAGATTGAAAAAGCTCATGCAGATGTCTTTAATTTATTTTTACAAATTTTAGATGATGGACACCTTACTGATGGTGAAGGGAATAAAATTAATTTTGAAAATACCATCATTATTTTTACAAGTAATATTGGCAGTGAACATATTAGTTCGAGCAAAAGAGCTGTGGGCTTAGGCGATTTTGGCAAAGATCTAGATGATAATGAAATTGATAAACTGGTTAGAGACGAGCTTAAAACTTACTTTAAACCAGAATTTTTAAATCGCTTAGATGATATTATTGTTTTCCATAAGCTTAATAAAGAGTACATAAAAGAGATTTTAACAATAAATATTAACGACTTAGAGCGTAGATTACAGAAAAAAGGCCTGGCTCTCACTATTTCAAATGCGGCTCGAGACTATTTAGCCACAAAAGGCTTTGATCCTATTTACGGAGCAAGACCACTCAGAAGGCTGATTGAAGGAGAAGTAGAAGATGCCATTGCAGAGGAGATTATCTGTAAAGGCATTGACAAAGAAACGGGAAAAGTTCATGGTAATCAGCTGAAAATCGACTTTGTCGACAATAATATTACAACAACAATTTCATAAAAACTCACCTTCTGAAAGGTCGAATTATGACGACATTTGCATCTTCTGCTATTACTCTTCAATGGGATCGTAGCAATTTAATTTTAAAACGCGGGCAAAGTAGCCTTGTTATCTCACCCGAGAATGTTCAAGAACTTCGTACACAAAGCTCTCGTCCAGAATTTGATAATATTTGGCTTACAAAAGCATTACAAAATCGCGAGGCACGTCGCGTATTTAAAGCGTGGGAACGCAAAGACGATCAACTACTTGAAAAAATTTATAAGGAAATGATGTCTTAAACGTGTTTACAAATATTGCTTTTTACAAATTTGTTCATATTGAAAATCCTACTCAACTACAATTTAATTTTAAAAAACTGTGTGGGAGTTTAAAACTTAAGGGCACTATCATTGTTGCGCACGAAGGACTTAATTCGTGCCTTGCAGGTAATGAAGCCGATATTGAACAATTTATTTTACATATGCAAACTGATGAACGTTTTGCAGATATTGAGTTTAAAAAAAGTTTTTCTGAAAAAATGCCCTTTCGAAAAATGCTTGTAAAACTCAAAAAAGAAACAATTCCTATGGGATTTGAATATATTAAACCTGCTCAATCAACAGGCAAACATATCAAATCTTTAGAGCTTAAAGAATGGCTTGATAATAAGGAAGATGTTGTCATCCTTGATACTCGCAATGCTTTTGAAGTTGAAGTAGGTACATTTCGCAAAGCAGTAAATCCAAATCTTAAAAAATTTCGTGATTTTCCAAATTGGATCAATGCTGAGCTTAAAAAAAATGCTGATTGGAAAAAGAAAAAAGTTGTTACATTTTGTACAGGTGGTATTCGTTGTGAAAAAGCAACGGCCTACATGCAACACCTAGGATGTGAAAATGTCTATCAAGTGCATGGCGGCATTCTGCAATACTTTGAAGATACCCATACACATGCACCTACTCAGGACAATCATTTTGATGGCGAATGCTTTGTATTTGATTACAGAGTTGCCGTTGAAAAAGATTTAAACCCATCCGAAAACTATACCGTTTGTTATAAATGCTGGAATCCACTTCAAAAATGCGATTTAGATCGACCTGAATATACTGTTAAAGTTTCTTGCCATCATTGTATTCATAAATAATATTTTAATTTATTGAGGTTCCATAATGAAAGTCTTGCTTTTAGGGGGTTCTGGACGTCTGGGTCACAAAATTGCCGAAAAACTTTCAGAAGAAAATACATCTTTTGTTCTGTTAAGCCGTGACAACACTCGCTCTATGGATGCTTTTCACAAGTGTTTAACAAATCAGATCAATAATACCGACAAAGTTTTAATTTTAGATGTAAGTTTAGCACCTGTAACGCTATTTGTAGCAAACTCTTTATTACAATTTTCGCACTTACAAAATATTTCTTATATGGTTGGCACAACCGATCATTCTGATGATTGCTTAGAAAAGTTACGAAAAGTTTCGACCTCAATACCTGTGTGTATTGTTCCAAATTTTTCTAAAGGCATTTTGTTGCTGAATGAATTATTAAAAGAGAAGTTATCAAATGGCGAAACATTTAGTCAATTTGCACAAAAATTAAACTTTACAATCAAACTTACAGACATACACCACCAACACAAACAAGATGCACCAAGCGGAACAGCAAAATTACTAAACGCAAGTTTAAAAATCCCTGCTAATGAAATTAATTCAATTCGTGAGGGCGAAGTGGTTGGTACACATACAATTACTTTAAGCACAGAGTTTGAAAGCTTAGAAATTACTCATAAAGTAACGGATAGAAAAGTTTTTGCAGAAGGTGCGTACACATTAGCAAAACGTTTTTTGGAAAACCCTAAAAAACCTGGTATGTATTCACCAATAAATATTTTTTAATTTTTAAAGGACAATTTTTATGGATACTTTTATTCTTATATTAAGAATACTTCTGCTCACAATTGGAAGCTTAGTCGCAATTGTTTATTTTTTATTTCAATTTTATCAAAAAGTAGACAAGCCTATCTTTAGCCTAAGTACTGCGGATTATATTATTTGCACTATAATCGCACTTTTATTTGGGTTTGGCACAAATAGTTATCTTGGCCTTTGTGCTTTTCTGCCTCTTCTTCTGATTAAATTTATTTGCAGACTGGCTTTAAAGCCTTCCAAGCTCAACGGCTCTGGAAGATGGATGGAAGTGAATTGGAAACGTTTAACACCTAAAGGTTACGAACGTGTGTTACCTGCAAATATGTTAAATGAAATGAACAAAATGCCTAAAGATGCGCATTTTGTAATTCCAAAAATTTATTTCAATATATTTGTTTATTTTATTCGTAAAAAAATGATGGGCGATTCTAAAAAAAATCAAGGAATGAATATTACTGCTGCTCAACAGAATATGGCAATGAATCAATTTTCTGTCATTATTGATAGCTTTACGAAATTACAAGCTGGACAAACTGAGTTTAAAAACTTTCCTTTTGGAATGTTAAAAGTTACACGTCTCTAAATTTTATTTGAATAACACGATAAAAAGCTTCAATAAAGATTTTGAATGACATTTTTGATTGTCCTGCATACCGATCTTTAAAAATAATTGGGCATTCAGCTATACGAAACTGCTTTTGAAATGCGCGGTATTTTAATTCAATTTGAAATGAATAACCTTCACTTTGAATTTTATCGAGGGGCATTTTTTGTAAAATAGATGAGCGCCAAAGATTAAATCCGCCAGTTAAATCTTGAATATTCAGTCCTAAAATTGTACGCGCATAAAATGAACCAAAATAACTAATGCACTTTCGTATAAAGCCCCAATTTTCGACTCCACCACCTGTTACATAGCGGCTGCCAATGACAAGATCGTTTGTTTGAATTTTCTGTAGCATTTGAACAAGATATTTTGGATTATGGGAAAGATCAGCATCCATCTGGCAAATTGCATGATAGAAATTTTTACTAAGCGCCCAATTAAAGCCCTCTAAATAGGCACTGCCAAGACCTAGCTTTCCTAAACGCTCAAAAATAAATATTTTCTTTAGATAATCATCATGATGTTTTATATGTGCAGCAGTTCCATCTGAACTAGCATCATCTACAAAAAGTATGTGTGCATTTGGAAGAACTGAAAAGATTTGTTTTAAGACTTCAGGAACATTATGCACTTCATTATATGTAGGAATAATAATTAGAAGTCGTTGCGGAATAATATCAGCAGTAATCATGATTAATAAACGCCATCGAAAATTATGTTTGTTTTTGCTCCGCAACAGAAGCATTTTGATTGCGAAGCATTGAATTTAATTGAAGTTTTTCATTTTGTTTTTCGCCACGATAATCAATAATGTAGCAACATGAAAGTGGGACTTCACCACCTGGAAACTCTTTATGACGAGTTCCTGGCACTAACACAGCATGAGGCGGCACAATTCCGCGAAACTCTACTTTTTCTGAACCTGTAACGTCATATATAGGAGTTGAGAGTGTGATGCAACAGTTTGCCCCTAAAACCGCACCTTCTCCAACAATAACACCTTCAACCAAAATAACTCGACTACCGATAAACGCTTTATCACCAATTAAAATGGGACGTGCATTTGCAGGTTCTAGAACGCCTCCGATACCTGCGCCACCTGCAATATGAACATCTTTGCCAATTTGTGCACAACTACCAACAGTAGCCCATGTGTCAACCATAGTTCCTGCACCAACCCACGCTCCAATATTCACAAATGAAGGCATGATGACAGCATCTGGCCCTACATAAGAACCTTCACGCACTAATGCACCTGGCACGGCACGAACATTTAATTCGCTAAACTGAGTTTGCAGGTCAAATTTATCATGATATGCGGTTTGCCCCATATAAACTCTATTTTGTATTTGAGCGTCTGTTTCACAATGTGTTTTTGTAGAAACAGTTTCGGCTTTGCGTAATTTCATACCAAAAAGAATGGCATCTTTCACCCAAGCATGCACAACCCAAGTTTCAAGGCTATGCATGGGGACTTCGCCACAGCTAGGATCTTGACCAACTGGAGAACAGACTCGTAGTGCGCCATCTTCAAGTGCCCGTAAAACAGAGTATATTGAGTTTTGATATTTTTCCTGATTAAGCAAATTTATGTCGGCACGAATTGCTTCAATATCAATTTTAAGGTTTTGGACTTCACCATGTGATAAAATTTTTTTCATATAAAACCTCTTTCTGTGATTGGTCAACATGCCTTAACATCTATTGCGTTTTGCCAAATTTTTAAAGCCTCACAAATATCATCAAAATTGGGAACAAGAGCAAGACGAAAATACTGCTGAACACTTTCCCCAAAAGAACGACCTGGTGTTGCAAAAATACCAAGTTCTTTTAATTTCTCACAATACTCAAAGGCTGATTCATACTGCTTCGGCGCTGTAATCCACATATAAAAAGTTGTCTGACTTTTTAAACACTGGATATTATTTTTTGCAAGAAACTGCTCAACAAGTTTTCTTTTTTTAGAAAATACTTCATTACGCTCATGCACATGACTATCGTCATTCCAAGCTGCAATAGCAGCATTTTGAATAAAACTTGGGGTACCAACTCCAGCATTTAAACGATACTTTGCATACAACTTAAGAATGCTTGAATCGCCTGCAATAAGGCCCGAACGATAGCCTGTCATTCCACTTCTTTTGCTTAACGAAAAAAAAGAAAGCATATTTTTGAAATTATTTGATTTAGCAATTTCTAAAAACGAAATAGGAGGTTTTGCATCATCAAAATAACTATCAATATAGCATTCATCTGAAAGCAGGGTGATATTGTTTTGTAACGCCCACTCATAAATTTTTTCGGCTTGTGCACGAGTTAAGACCGTACCTGTTGGATTATGTGGATAGGACACCCATAAAGCTGCAATTCTACCGTTATATTCTTGCGGAATATCGTTCCAATCAAAAACATAATTTTTTGAAGGCTTTAAAGGAATTTGACAAGCTCTACCGCCGGCAAGAATTGTCCCGCTTTTATAAATAGGATAGGCAGGCTCAGGAAAAACCACGACGTTCTTCGTGGTTGTGAGATTGAGCAATACCTGTGGAATATGAAACACAGCCTCTTTACTGCCATTTGAAGAAATGATTTCCGTTTGAGGATTCATTTCAATCTGAAAGCGACGTTTGATCCAATCTGCCGCCGCAGTTCGGAGCTCTAAACTACCCGTTGTTGAGGGATACTGACTGATAGATTCAATACCTAAATGCAACGCTTCTAAAATAAAGCTTGGCGTAGGCTCTTTTGGATCACCTAAAGTGAAATCGAAGCATGGCAATCCTTTTGCACGGCGGTCTTGCTCCGTTTGAGAGTTTTTTTGAAAAGCAAGCGATTGAAAATCTGCCAGCAGTGGATTGTAAGAAAAAGAGAGTTGTTCTGTCATATTATTACTCATTTTAGTCATTAGAAAAATATTCTAACAAAATTAACAAAATTTACACTCAAATACTTGACCATATACAAGATTTTAGCTACACCATGTTTGACCTCTACTGCGGGAATAGCTCAGTTGGCTAGAGCATCGCCTTGCCATGGCGAGGGTCGAGGGTTCGAGTCCCTTTTCCCGCTCCAATTTTATGCACCTTGCATAGGTGTTGTCACTATGAATCAACCAATTTTATATATTGCTGCTACACCTATTGGTAGCATAAATGATGCTTCGACTAACTTAAAAGATGCTTTAAAAAATGCTGATTTAATTTTATGTGAAGACACACGCCATACGAAAAAACTTCTTTACGCTTTAAAAATTGAACATTCTAATTTAAAAAGTTTGCATGTGCATAACGAAGACTTTAAAGCACAAAAATTTATTGATCTTATTCATAAAGAAAAATTATTGTCTATTGTTTTAGTAAGCGATGCAGGCACACCTGCTATTAGTGATCCGGGCTCACATTTAATCGCACTTGCCCATCAAAATAGTATTGAAGTGAGAAACATTCCTGGTCCCTGCAGCTTAGCTTGTGCAATGGCATCAAACGGATTTATTCAACCAAAAACTTTATTTGCAGGTTTTTTGCCTCGTCAGCCCTCTAAACAAATCGCTGAATTTCAAACTTGGGTCCAGATTGCGCCCTGCATAGCTCTTTTTTTTGAAAGTCCAAAACGTTTAAAAGCCACACTCAAAACGTTGTTAGAAACATTCGCATTAGAAACACGAATTTGCATTTCTAGAGAAATTTCAAAAAAATTTGAAGAAAATACTGTGCTTACATTAGAAGAAGCTCAGTTAAGATATGTAGAAAATAATCAGGATATATTAGGCGAATGTATTGTAAGTGTTGAAATAACCAAAGAATGCAGTAAGACAAAGACAAAAGAAGAAGCTCAAGAATTCCTTAAACTCAAAAACGATTGTAAAATCTTTGCAAAAAATCATCAGTTATCATCGAAAGAATTGTACAATCTTATTTCGCAAATGAAAAATAAATGAGTTGAAGTTGGGTTGGCATTTAGTATGAAAAATTTTTTTACGGATAATTCTTTATATTGCGAACTCAAAACAACGCTTCAAAATTTATTCTCTCAAAAGTTAACCCGATATTCTAGGCCAAAAGATATTTCAAGTGCCACAACTGATGTGCAATCTTTTGCTTATCAAATATATAAACGTGGCCTTATTGATACTCTGAAAAATCAGACAAATATTGCGAAATTTTCTATTTCAAATCAATTTTTTATGCCGAAGAGAGAATTTAAATCTAATTTAAAACAGTATTTTCAACACATTCAAAACACTCTTTCTTCCACTTTTTTTATTATAGATAAAAATGTTTATGATATCTACCAGGCAGAATTTACGCTTCTTGAAAAAAATCAATATTATATATTAGATGCCCAAGAAAATTTAAAGTCATTAGAAACAGTAAAAAACATACTTATAAATATTCAAAATCAATTTGAAAACAAATTTCAAAAGGAATCTTCAAACAAAAGTTCTTATCGAATTGCAGGAATTGGTGGTGGCATCACACTAGATATTGCAGGATTTGTTGCATCAATTTTGCAATCAAAACTTATCTTACTTCCTACAACATTGCTTGCTGCTGTTGATGCTACGATTGGTGGCAAAACTGGAGTGAATTTTGAATCTTTTGGTAAAAATCAAGTAGGTTCTTTTTATTTTTGCGATGAAATTTTTGTGATTCCAGAGCTTTTCCTTAGTTTGAAAAAACAAGAAATTGTTTCTGGTTTTTGCGAAATTTTAAAACATAGCTGGATTGTAGGAAGTTTTTTAAACGATAGAGCTCAATTTGAAGCCTTTTATCAAAGTTTACAAAACAACCAATTTAATGCTTTTTTAATTTTAAATCAGAATTTTTTTCAGCAATTAATTCATGAAAATTTAGATCTAAAACTCTCAATTGTAGAAAAAGATCCTTTTGATACCAATGGGACAAGAGCAGTTCTAAATTTTGGCCATACAATAGGACACGCCATTGAAACTATTTCTCAAACACAGCTACCTAAAATTCCACATGGCATAGCTGTTGCACATGGAATGCATTTTGTTTTAACCCACCATGACAAATTGGTGTCTTCGAATTTAGAGTCTTTTAAAGCATCATTACTCAACAATGAAAATGAAGTGAAACATTTTCAAGCATTGCTGCACAAAATTATTCAAGACTATCCATTTTCAAAAATTGATGTGCTTGCTCCTGAATTTTCTTATCTTCTTTTACAAGATAAAAAAAATCAAAAACAGAATTTAGTTGAATTTGTCACTCCGCATTATGGACTATTGAGTAAACAGTAAATTCACCTTAACAACTTCATCCAATGCGGATAAAGTGTCTCGACTGTTTGGATAAAAATAGGAAGCCTCTCCATGTGAGTTTAAAATCGATATATAGCTTATTTTAAGAGGTTTCTGAGCGCTTATTAAATCAAACTTCTTTGTACATTGAATAGGATTTAATAAAATACTGTGTGTTTTAGAATGAAATTCACAGCATAATTGTGAAGACTGATTTATACAAACCATCGCTCTATACTCAGATACAGAATTTTTTGCATCAATATTATTCAGCCGAATTTTACTAAATGTTTGAGCACTTAAGTTATGAGTAAATGTGACAGTCATCAATAAACATAATATGTTTGCCGATGTTTTAAAACTGTTTAAACATACTCGCTGATATGTAAAATATGGATTCTGCATATTTTAGACCTCCTTTATCTTTACTTTCCTTTCGTCAGTTTATCTTGATTATACTCAGATTTTTTCTAACTCACTAAAATTTTTATTTTTTTCTTTTAATTAGTTTCGTAAAAACGAGAAAAATTTAGTACAATTTTAAATGAATAAAAATGAAAGGTTTATGATGAACAACGTAAAATTAGCTATTATTTCAGGAAGTCACAGAGAAACATCGGAGTCAGGAAAATTGGCTGAATATATTCAAAAAATAATTCAGTCTACAGCACCATTTCAAACTCAATTCGATTCTCATATTCTCGATTTGGCAAAACACAAACTGCCTTTCTTTGCAGATGAAAGCACCCCAGAAGAAAAACAGGAATTTGAACAAAAGTGGTTGCCTGTTTCTTCTGATTTAAATGAATCCGATGCCTTTATTATTATTTCACCTGAATGGAATGGTATGGTTCCTTCACAATTAAAAAATTTATTTCTGCTCACAAACCGAGAATTTTATCATAAACCAGCTTTAATTGTGACGGTCAGTGCAAGCATGAATGGCGCCTACCCAGTTGCAGAATTAAGAATGAGCAGTTACAAAAACTCTCGTTTACTTTATATTCCTGAACATTTAATTATTCGAAATATACAAGATTTTAATGCAGATCCGGATCATGAAAATTTTACTGAAATTAGAGAAAGAATGCTGAATGATTTAAATATTTTGCATCTTTATGCAAGTAAGCTGCAAGGAATTGGAAAAGAAGTGTTAGCGCTTGAGTACACAGAGAAGTATCCGAATGGGATGTGAGTTTCGTGGGTGCCGTGGTCAGGCCACGGCATGACAAAGGAGTCGCGGCATGACACATAAAACGGCTGGGTCCCGCGATCAAGTCGCGGGATGACAAGAGAGTTCTTTAAAAATGTCATTTTCTAATTCAGAATATTGTTGTTTGCTATAGGATTTTTGAGATTGCGTGTTGATAAATGCCTCACCTTCTTTTTGAAAGTGAGTTTTGATACGAGCAGGCTTCTGACTTAAAATGTAAATATCTTTCGAAATATAAATTGCTTCCGCAATATCATGCGTAACAAAAAGCGCTGATTGATTTTGCTTTTGCACAAACTGTAAAAGCCAATTTTGCAATTCACGACGAGTGATTGCATCTAACGCAGAAAACGGCTCATCTAACAATAATGTTTCGGCCGGATTCATAATTGCACGTGCAAAAGAAACACGCTGACTCATGCCAACTGAAATTTCGAATGGGTATTTATTTTCGTATCCACTCAACCCGACAATTTTAAGATTGTTCATTGCCTCTTCATACAGTTTTTTTCTTTGCGAAGAGCCAGGATACTTTTGACTATTAAGAACAATGTTTTCTAATACAGTTTTCCATGGAAACAGATAAGAAGTTTGAGGAACAAACGCAAATGATGCATCAGATTGAATATGACTGTCTTCAAATTTCATCAATATGCGTAATAAAGTTGACTTCCCACAACCTGAGGGGCCAAGAACTGTTGTAATAGAGCCTTTTGAAATTTCGAGTGTTATATCACTTAAAATAGGTTCATTTTTTTGATATTCAAATTTTGGAATATTAAGTGTGGTCATTTTTTTACCCTCTTCCAAAATACAATTTTATGAGAAAGCAGATGAACAAAGGACATACTTAATAATGTAAAAGCAACCACAATGAGTGCCACTGCAATCACTCTATCAGTTCGATAACTGTATTGTGCGCGCAAAAGAAAAATACCCAAACCTCCTTCTCCACCCATTAATTCAGCAACAACAGTCGAACCAAATGCATAACTAATGCTGACCTTTAAGGCATTAAAAAAACCAGGTAAGGAAGCTGGAAAATACACATGATACAAAGCTTTTAAGTGAGACAAATTAAGTAATTTTACAATCATCTTATATTCTTTTTGTGCATGTTGCAGATCATTTTTAAGAATCAGTGCAATCGGAAACATACATGTTAAAACAACTATAATGATTTTGGATGCATGCCCAAGACCAAACCAAAGCAGTAGTAAAGGCACAAACACTAAGTATGGTATACTTTGTGAAATGAGCAGTAATGGAGACGCAAAAGAGCTAAAAGGCTTAAAGCGCAGTGAAAGAATAGCAATTAAAATACCGCTTAAAATAGCGATAATAATACCCACACCCCACTCAAAAAAGGTGATTAAAAAGGCATCGAATAATAAAATTTTATCCTCAACAAATACGCGGATAATTTCTGTGGGCAAGGGAAATATATACGAGGGGACATTTGCGTATTTCAGTACAATTTGTAACAAATATAAAGAGATTATACTAACGCAAGAAATGAAAACAAATTTTTTAAATAACTTTGAAGGAACCAATTTATGCACCTGTTTGAATCGTGGGCATGTAAGCCAGAACTTGAAATAGAACTTTGTTCACACTCTGATTTTGATGCCAAAGGAGAAAATAAAAACGATTATTCAATTTATTATGTTTCCGAATCAGAAGTCAATTCTGATCAAGAACCTTTTGCACAAATAATAAATTTATATGGCGAAACAAAACATTCAATTTTATATCCAGAAAATCTTGCCACAAAAAAATTCTTTATCATTGCTCCAACATTATCAGAACCGAAAAAACTAGATTTAGATATGTGCGGAGCTAAACATGTTGCAAATGCTTTTGGTGCAAAACTAACTCAAGCCATTTTAAGTTTACCAATCCCTGAAATTAACGATGCAAAATTTTACATTACTTTATCTGAAAAAATGAAAGAAATTGCACAAACTGGTGATGATGATTTTTTGGTAGGAATTACACAACGTTCTGTAAGTACTAAAATGAAAAAAATTCAGCTCAATCAAAATCCAAATAAAGGGATAAGAACTGTGATTTTTAGAGAAGACTTATTTTCGAATACAGCATTGAATAAAGCACAGATTCTTTCAAATTGCATGTCTGTGACTCGTTCACTCATTAGCATGCCAGCAAATGTCTTAAATCCAAAAACATACACCGATTGCCTAAAATTTTTAGTTAAAAAACATAACGCAGGATCTGAAGAATCACAAAGTGCACAAATAACTTTAGATGTTTTAGATGAAGATCAATTACACACGATGGGATGTGAATTAATTTGCGCTGTAGGGCAGGGCAGCGCAGTGCCACCACGTATTGTAAAATTAACCATGCACCCACAAGAATCTGAAAAAACTCTTAAACACATTGCACTCGTTGGTAAAGGAATTACATATGATACGGGCGGGTATAGCATAAAACCTTCTCCATACATGCGTAATATGAAAAAAGACATGGGTGGCTCTGCAGCTGCAGTTGGAATATTTTTTGCCTGTGCAAAACTAAATCTTCCTATTCATTTAACCTGCTACCTTGCAATTGCTGAAAATATGATTTCTGATAATGCAATGCGTCCTGGTGATATTTATAAAGCTTATAATGGCATTACGGTTGAAATTGATAATACTGACGCAGAAGGTCGTTTGGTTTTAGCTGATACCTTAAGCCTTGCTTGTGAATCTAAACCCGATTGGGTTATTGATTTCGCGACACTGACAGGAGCTGCACGCGTAGCACTTGGGCCTTTAGTTGATCCTCTATTTGGGAATCGAGCCGAATATAATCAACTTCTTCAAAATGTTGGATTAGAAACTGGCGATTGGGTATGGAATTTACCACTTCCTGCACAATATAATTCTTATTTTGATTCAAAAACAGCAGATATTGTGAACAGTACCGCCTCGCCTTTTGCAGGAGCAATTACGGCTGCTTTGTTTTTACAAAAATTTGTAGGCACTACACCATGGACACATATTGATACATTTATGTGGATCGACAGACCAACTGGAATGTGGGGCGAAGACAATGCACCTACAGCAAAGTGTGTTCGATTGATAGTAAATGCACTGGAAGCAAAAATAAAAGAATAATATTAAATCGATTGAATTTCAACTCTAACTGCAAAACGAGGCCAATTTACCATTTAAAAGATTGCAAAAAAAATAGTCATCAAATTGTAATACACGAGCATTCTGCGTCAATAATAACAGGTGTGCTAGGTTGAAGATACGTATAACATCTGGCTGTTACATTTAGTTCTGCATCGCAACCCAAATTTTCGGTAAGTGTTGATGACACAATGCTCTGACCCACTGGTGTAATTAAAGGAAAGTTTTTGCCTATAGCGCTGCTAGTCGTCCCACTGTTAGGCCCAATCCCCGTCAACGCATAATCAAAAAAACAATAGGCAACATTATTCCCTATCGTAGGTGCACTGGAACCACATTCTGAAGCAGTGCATTTCCAACTTCCGTTTGGCGGGTCGAACGGTACTTGCGCATACGTATTACCATTAATAACTACTGTGTTCGTATTCCAAGATAAACTAGCGCCTAAATTTTTGTTAGGAAAACTACTACACACTAAAGTAAAATTTGCATTTTCTGTAGGGGAATTTGACATAGTAGTTGGCCGTTGTGCAATTTGGTTACAACCTTGTAAATAAATGACTAGTCCTGAACACAAGCTCAAAAAGATCTTAAATTTATGTTTTGAACAAATATTATCAAATTTCATATTTTCCTCATTTCAAATAATATAAGATACGTCGACGCAAAGTTGATCTTCATTTACTATACTGTTTGTCATTTCTGGAATCAAGTCCTGCCCAGCAAAAGATCACCACAAATCAAAATCAAATACTTGATTTTACAAATGAAGAACTCACCAGTACGTGCAATAAGGATTCTCTAAACACACATAAAAATACACTCAGCAAACTGAAATTACATACGAACCCTTTCTTTGTGCTTGTTAAGCGATCAAGTAAGCTGTTTTATTTGAATTCAGTTCTTTTTCATGTGCAGAAAGTTTAAATTAATTTGTGGAAAGAGAGTTTACATAGCCAGCAAGATCGACACGATCTTGCTCTTGAGGAATTTGACTTTTAAAGCTTACCATTGCTGTACCCGGCACACCATTTTCAATAACATGCAAAAGATACTCGAACCTAGGTAAGTTATCTTTATTAGCCTTGAATTTTTTTGCCGTAATATCTGCAGCATTTACGGCTTTACCCATTGGGGTACTTGATTTACCATCTGCTCCGTGACAAAGCACACATGTTTTAGAATCGTAAAGTTTTTTACCATTTTCTAAATCTATGTTTTGTTGTTTTGAGGTGTCTTTTACAGCGGCAGCCATTTTTGGTTTTGTATTTTCAGAAGATTCAGCAGAACTAGATGTTGCAGAGCTAGAACCAACAGTTTTAAATTTCAATACATCGAAATTGAACAACACGACAAGAATCAAAAATATTGTTATGAAAATCGAAAAAACTAAAACTTTAAATGGTGCGCTCATAATATTTATCTCTTCACGGTGAAACTATTCAGATGCCATTTTTGAAAGGGTTGTACGCAGTGTAGACTCTAGTTGAGCCGGATTTGCTTGAATTAATTTATTATTCAAATAAAACGTTGGCGTTCCTTGGAATCCTTTTTCTGCATTAAACTCACTCTGTAAATGCGTAATATACTGTGCTGCGTCTTTTGATTCAAGACAAGAATTAAATTTGTTTACATTAATATCTGCACGTTTTGCTGCATCAGAAGCCACAACATTGAAATAAGTTTCTGCATCTTTGCCTTGTGGTGGATTCATTTTATCCCATGGCACAGCAAAAGCTTGCTCATGATATTTCCAAAACTGATTGCTACCCTGCTGATTGGCGCAGTAAGCACCACGTGCTAATGCTCCATTTAAACCTTTAGGATTCAGTGGAAATGTAATTTGGACAAATTTAACTTTATTTCCAAATTCTTTATACATTTTATTTACGATTGGTTCAGTTTCTCGGCAATGTGGACACATATAATCTGAAACTTCAACAAGTGTAATGCTTGAATCTGCATTGCCACGCACTGGATATCCTGTTAAATCAAGCTTAACTGATGGAGCTTCTGGTTTGGAAAGAAGTGGCTCAATACGACCGGTGGAAACGTATTCTTGAACTTTTTCTTGGATTTTTTGATCACGTTTTTGTTTTTCGAGCTGTTGACTTAACTGCGCTTTAACAGCGTCGTACGATTGTCCGCCAAATACAGCCTCCCCATACCGAGATAAAATTGTATTGTAGTATGCTTTAACTTCAGCATCAGTTGGAGCAGATACATTTAGTAACTCATCGAGAGAAGGAAGTTCGCCTTTGGCCGCTGCAACTGCCTTGGGATTATCTTTTGCAAGTGCAAGTCTAAGAGCAATTTGATTTACAAAGTTAGATTTTGCATCATAAATGCTACTTTCTAATTGGTAGTATGACATTGCCGAATCGCCAGGAAGATTGTTAGAGGAATATAAATTTTTATCGACTTTAAATAAACTTTCTCCAACAACATCATCTGTTGAAACTGCAGCTTGATTAACGCGATTCATAAAGAAGCCGCTTGCTAGCATTCCGCCAAGTAGAGCACCACCAATAAAAAACAACGCACTTTGTCCAAGTGTAGAGGGACGCTTAGGGCTTTGAATAGGATCGTTCATAATTTAGTCTTCCTTTTCTAGGGTAAGGTGTGAATCTTGTAAATTTTCGATTTCAGAATGTAGTACAATTATTTTTTCAGGGCAAATAGCAAAAATGATTTTTGTGGCGCTACGTGGAATTATGACAAAATCTTCGACTGAATGATCTGGTTTAACAATTGCTAAAGCACCACGAGAAAGCATTTCACGTTGCCATGCGGTAACATAAACTTTTCTAACAAAATTATTTTCTGCAAAAAAATACATTTCTTCTGATTTACGAATATTTTGCGCATTTGCATTAATAATTTGGAGAACACGAAATATATTTTCTCTTTGCGCAAAAATTTCATCACGTTTTTTATTGAGCTCTTTATCTCTTTGTTTTTGCGCTTCAATTTCTTGCGTGCGTTCTTGAGCTTCTTTTTGTTTTACAAATTGAGTTGCTTGTAAAAACTCATGATCTTTTTGAAGCCTGTGCTCTTGTCTTTTTTTATCTGCACTGACTTTATTGGCTTGTTTTTTTGTAATTAATCCAGATTTTAAAAACTGATCTCTTAAACTCATAGTGCAAATGATAATAAAATAAAGGCGACTGGAATACCTAAGCAAAGTGAATCGATTCTGTCTAGAACACCCCCATGTCCTGGCAGTAAATGACCACTATCTTTAAATCCAGACGCACGCTTTAAAGCGCTTTCAATTAAATCGCCCAACTGTCCAGATAAGCCAATGAGTATTCCAGCGAGCAGACAAAACCCAATACTAAATGGCAAAACAAATATATATTTGACAAATACTGCAGTAATCGCACTAAAAGCAAGCCCCCCAAGAGAACCTTCGATGCTTTTTTTAGGCGAAACTTTTGGCACAAGCTTATGTTTACCGTATTTTATTCCAATAAAATACGCACCTGCATCGCCCATGTGCACAACTGCTAATACAAAATAAACATAACTTGATCGTATCAGTTCAGGAAATTCGATAAGCTTTAAAATTAAAATGCCAGGTAAAGCTAAATAAATAAAGCCAGCCATAAAATTAACTAATTTTTGTGAAGCTGTTTGTAAGTTTTCGGCGTTTCTATAAATGCCAATCACAATTACTAAAATCGAAAAAAAGATCCATGCAAGTAAAAGCAGATCCATTTTTTGATATAAATAAGAAAGATAAGGCGCCTTAGAACAAACAGCATAAATGATCATTGGAAACGCATAGGCAAAGCCAATAGCAAAATGCTTGAGCTTTAATTTTGGATGCGGCAATTCGAGAAATGGAATTCCTTCAACCATTCCCCATCGAAGGGCAATAAATTCTGTTGAGGCAAGCAACATTGTTAGAAATGCCAGAGATACATAGAGCGGATAAAAAATATAATTTGGTACAAAAGACAAAACATAAATAACAATAAAGATGAGAAAACCCGCTGAAATGAGTCTTGTTCTTAGCATATATGCAATATCCTTTTAATTTTTTTGAGGAAACTCGTACGGGCGAGTAATAATTTTAAGCGCAGATCGTTCTTTACGAAGATATTCTGCAAGATGCTCTGAAAATTTTTGATTCATAAGTTTATTCTTCCAGTCATCAAAATTCGTGAATAAATCACTATCTTCCGTGAGATCTACACCAAGATATTGAAAGAAAAAAACTGAGCGGCCAAAACTAAATGGCCCTATGGCTTCGTTGACTTCGAGTTCTGCGAGTTTGTTTTGCAGCTCTTCAGGTAATTCTTTAGGGTTCTTCGGAGAAAGAATCCCAAGATCATCCTTGGCAGTTTTCGCCCCCGAATACCGCCTAACAAGATCCACAAAATCAGCCTTATTTTTAATTTCATTATCGACTTTTTGAACCATGTCATAGGCTAAGACATCTCCAGTATAATCTTCAGGAATTTCGATTAACAAGCTTCGCAGTTTTACCTTCTCTACCTGTTTAACATTTTTTGTCTGTTGAAGATAGAAACGGCTCACTTCATCATTCGAAACCGTAATAAACGGGCTAATGGCACGACCGATAAGTTGCTGCTTAACCATCTCTTTTCTAAACACTTCCCTATATTCTTGCATACTTTTGCCGTTACGTTCAAGCTCTTGAGCAAGATCGGCTTCGCTAAAATTTTGGCTTTGCAAAAAGTCTGTAATACTTTTAGAAAGCTCTTCATCATTAATCACTATACCTAAGCTATCCGCTTTAATTTCGATAACTTTTTCATCGATAAGGCTATTTAAAGCGTCATTAGCCGCAATATTAGGATACATGTCGACCGTTTGCTTTAAATCACTAAGCAAAATAGATTCATTTCCAACCTTCACAAGAATACCATCGATAGTATCTGCAGAAAATGGCGGCAATGTGCTGTCATAAATTTGAGCTTGCTCAGGTAGGCTTGATATTTTTTTGGGCGCTTTTGAAGAAAGACAGCCAGTACATAAACATAAAAATCCAAGTATAATGACAAAATTAGATAAAATGTATCCAATTGATTTTATGAGTTTATTTATATTAAATTGATATTTCACGTGATAAATTCCTTTAAAGCATGCTTTAAAGTGCATACTATGCAATTTTCTTTACACCATCAATCCTTATTTAAGATGAAAACATTATGAAAAAATTTATTAAAATTAGTTTGTTAGTCTTTTTGAGTGCAGGATTCATTTATTTTCTTTCACAACGCAAAATCATTAATTTTCATCTTCTTTCTCAAGCTCTTCTTGAGCATAAGATTTTGATCTTTGGAATTGCCTGTGCACAAATTTTGAACCATTTAAGTATGGCATACAGATATAAATATATTTTAAAGTTCTTAGGACTTGAAAAGAAAACGACTAAAGTTCTGTCTTCAACATTCATTAGTAATGCAATTGGGCAATGGTTACCAGGATCGCTTGCCTTTATTGAAATCATCAGAATTAATTTAGTGCTCAAAAGAAGCAAAGGCATAGGCCTCACGCCTCATGATAAATTTCACTTAACCACAGCTTCTTTGTTTGATCGCATTATTGGCCTATTTGTAGCACTTGTTTTAGGTACTGTTTTAACCTTTTATTTTCTTTTAAGAATGTCTGATAAAACGTCTGCGAACTTTTATATTCTATCAATTTTGTTTCTTTTTAATTTATCATTAACTATTTTTATTCTTATACTCCCCATTATTGCAGGCTCAAAACCTTTACAAAAAATTCTTGCACGTTGTGAACGTCTTTGTTTGAAATTTATTTCACACACCGTCGCACAACAGGTTGTGATGAATATCTTTCATAAAATAAATAGTCTTATTAAAGTATTCGCAGAAAATGGCAAAAAATATAATCTCTTTTGGATTCCGATAGGACTCTCGTTAATGAGTATAGGATCCTTTACACTTGCAATGCATTTTGCGTGGCTAGCTGTAAATTCAAATATTCCATTGCTTGAAACATTGGCACTAAATTCGACTCTTGCGTTATCGGTTGCAATACCGATTAGTGTTGGGGGGATTGGGGCACCGCAATTAATTGCAGCAATACTGTATGGGGCTTTTGGAGCAAATGCAGCTTTTGCCGCATCTGCTCAATTATTAGTTATTGGAATAAATTTAATTGCAATATCTGCAATTGGAATAATTTATTTGCCAAGAATAATAAAAGAAATAATTAAACCAAGAATTGCTTGAAACTCAATTAACGCCATCGACAAAAGAAACATTGTAAAGATTTTGTTGTAAACTTGTGGATTACGACCAACACTTTCAATTGCGCCTTTTGCTGCATGACCTTGTCCTTGACCAGCACCAACAACCGCGAGGCCAATTGCTAAGCCTGCACCAATAAGTTTTAAACCCATACCAATACTAGTGTCTGAACCTGCTTCATCTGCAAATGCAGGAAGTGCGACTAAAGTTGATGCTGCAAGAACAGTTTTTACGTAAAGAGATTTCATAGAGTGTATCCTTAAATTAAATAAATGAAAAACTAGATGCGCCTGAAAGCGAGATTCTTTTATCAATGTTGTTCGTCTGAATCAAGGGCTAGTTTTACATAAACAGCGCCTAAAGTCATAAAAATAAATGCTTGGACACATGCCACAAACGTACCGAACGCAAGAAAAATAGCTGGAATTGGTAAGAATGGCACATGCATAGAATGCATTAACCCAGAAAAAAGAGCAAAAACAAAGTGATCGCCAGATAGGTTACCAAAAATACGAAGTGATAACGAAACAGGACGAGCAAACATACTGACAAGTTCAATGATAAAAATAAATGGCGCAACCCAAATAATTGGACCCGCTAAATGCCTAATAAATGCCCAACCAGTTTCTTTGATGCCATAATAAATAAAATAGAAAAAGATGACCATCGCAGCGCCAAATGTAAAGCTCATGCTTGCGGCAGCTGGTTCAAATCCTGGAGCGACCCCAGATAGCCCTGAAATTAAAAGAATAAAAAAGGTGCTACCAAGTACGGCTGCAAAACGTTCCCATTTTTTGTCGCCAAGTGCAGACTCTAATGTAGACTGAACAACTGCCCACCCCATTTCAACAAATGCTGGAAAACCGAATTTTTTGGGTGGCATAAGCTCTTCATCTGTCATTTTTTCAGGATTCATTTTGCTATATCCTGAAAGCTTACCAACTAAAATAATTAAGAATAGAATAAAAACAGTCGCTAAAACTGGTGACCAAATTTCTGCTTTTTCCATTGCCATTTCAGGCGAAAAACCAGGAAAAAAGAAAGCAAATAGCTTCGACAAAATAAGGACGTACCAATTTACAATTTCAACAGAATCCACAACTAATTGCCTCTAATGTTAGTGAAATTTAGTTCTATAGGGCCAGGTCTAACGTATTGAAGAGCGCCTGACAAGTGAGAAATAAAGGAGCAAGAAAAAAGATGTGGTAAAGAAAACGAAGAGCCCCCAATAGAGTGTTTTTTCACGATATTTTAAAATCAGAAAACACAGCAAAGCAAGCCCTACAACTCGAAAAAAGACACCTAAAATCCTAAAGCGCACTGGGACCCCAATGGCACGATTTAAAGTAGATTGAACCGATAAACATATTCCACTTATAATCATGACTCCAGAAAGTGCATATAATGTAAGTAAAAGTGGTTGCATAGTTTGAGTGTGTCCTTAAATATCGCGTACAGTAAGAAATTCAGTAAGCCAATCATTTTTTAGCGCTAAAAGCTCTTCTTTTATCCCTTTTCCAATAATTTTGCCATCATGTAAAATAGCGACCTCATCTGAAAATCTAAAAGCAGCATCTACATTAGAGGTGACACAAATTAGCGTCGCTTTCAAATGAGCCACTAATTTTTTAATCATTTCAATAATTAAGGTTGTTGTAACAGGATCTAAACCAGCAGCAGGCTCATCAAATAAAAAAAGCTGAGGATTCGTAGCAATAGCACGGGCAATACCTACACGTCTTTTCATACCTCCAGAAAGATGACTGGGAAGTCTATCGCCAACATCTGGTAAATTTACCTGTTTAAGAAGCGTATCTATATGCTTTTCTGCTTCTTCTTGAGACATATTGGTCATATTTTGAATGGCAAATAAAATATTTTCGCGCACAGTCATAAAATCAAATAAAGCACCTTGCTGAAAAGCCATTCCAATTGTTTTCCGAATGCGCTCTTTTTCTGCCATCTTTATTTTAGCAAAATTCTTTCCAAATAAGCACACGTCTCCCTTTAGAGGATGAACAGTTCCTAGAATTACCTTTAAAAGTGTACTTTTTCCACTTCCACTGGCACCAAGGATGCTTAGTATTTCCCCTTTTGCTAAATCTAAGTTAAGATCATCAAGAATAACTTTTTGCTCAAATGCAAGATGCACATTTTTTAAAGAAACAATACTTGGTGTGGCTGTCATGAAATACCTTTCCCTATTTTCCTTTTTCTTTTTTGCATGGGCAAATGTTACATTTGCTCAAGTACAGCCTTTTTGTCAGACATTAAACGAGAAGCTCATTGTGAATGGAAGCCTCTCCTTTTTTGCCAAAAACTGCACTTTATACCCTATTTTAGATATTCAAGTGTATAATGCTCTCATTACAAAACAAAACCTAGCTCCTCATGAAATTTCTGATGATAAATATGCAACTTTATCTGTCAGTTCTTCCTATTCAGAAATTGAGTATAAAAGGGATTTTGAAAAAATCACTCCCAAGATTTTTGCAATGATTTGCAAAAAATATGAAAAGGCAATTGTTTCAACAGATAACATTAAATTTTATTATATTGAAAATTGCAAAAAAAGAAAATTTCTGGCTTTCAAGGATGTAGAAGCATTTCGCAATACCCATGCAAACAATGCAATTCGTTCTATTTCTGAATATGATCTTAGCCTTTTCGAATCGGGATGGGCTATGAGAACAAAGCCTATTCAAATAGATTTAGGGCAAACAAACTTAGAAATTTTAGCAAATTTACCTTCTCCACAAGTCGCCTGCGCTCAAGTTAAGGAAAAAGCACAAAGTGGTTATGTTGCTTATTATACAAGTTCATTTTATTTTGAAGATTGTGTTTTAAAACCCATTTTGAATCTTACCATCGAAATTATGCAAAAAGCAGAAAAAAATGGGGGGATTTATGAATTATCTACTGAAGAATTTCTCGCACTTCCACAAGGATCACAATGGAACAAGAAGAATTAATACGTTGTCGTGGTGTTCAAACGCATAACCTCAAAAATATTGATATAGATATTCCTCTCAAAAAGTGGACCGTTATTACCGGTGTTTCTGGCAGTGGAAAAAGTAGCCTTGTCTTTCATACAATGTACGCAGAAGCACAAAGAAGATTTATCGAAACACTTGGCACATATGAACGTCAATTTCTTCAAGGTTTGCCAGAAGGCGAATTTGAAAGTATTGAAAATTTACCAGCAGCAATCGCCTTAAAACAAACGCACCGTTCTGGCGACTCTCGCAGCACAATTTCAACAACAAGTGATATTTCTGTTCCCTTACAAATTATTTTTATGTCTCTTATGGAGCACTCATGTATAAAATGTGGAAACACTGTAACAATTCAGTCTCATAAGGATTTGCTAAATTTTTTTGAGGAACAGCACAAAAAATCGGCCCCCAAGAATTTTGTTTTAACTGTTGAAATGCCTCTTCCTGAAAATGAAAAATCACGGAAAAGTATTTTTTCTGACATGCTAAAAGAAGGTTACACAAGGCTCATCTTTGAGAATAGCGTGCACGAAATTGCTGAATTCAATTTTGCTTCACTGTTAAAAAATCAATCGATAGAAATTGTACTCGATCGTATTTATAGTGATATTGCCCCTGAAGAACTTGAAAATCGTATGTCTAACATTTGGTCTCAAGTAAGGTTTTCTCAAAGATTTTTTCGAATACTTGTAAAACAAATTGAAGCAACTGGCAAAATTTCAAAAAAACCATTTGCGTTTTATGTACAACCCTTTTGTAAAATATGCGATGTGCCAACAACACTTATTCAACCTCACGATCTAGATACTCAATCACTCTCTGGCCTTCGCAATGCGCGTTGTCATAACACCTACTATACCGATTTATTTGAGCAAGAAATTCATCTTACACTAGATTGGTTAAACTCTCTCAAAACAGAAAAGCGATTTGCAAAAAAATTAGAAGCGCTTAATGAAACCTATTCTGAAATTCAGAAAAAATTAAGTATTCTTGTAAAACTTGGACTTGGTACAGCCCATTTATTAAGACGTTGCCAAACTCTTTCTGGCGGCGAATATCAAAGAGTAGTGTTATCACGCGTCATTGGAAATGGATTAAGTGATGCGCTCTATGTGCTTGACGAACCAAGTGTAGGTTTAGGTAAAGACGAAGTGCGTGCAATGATCGTTTGTATTAAAGAATTGCGCGATATTGGCAATACAGTTTTGATGGTTGAACATGATAAAACTCTTGTGCAAGCTGCCGACAAAATTTTTGAATTGGGACCAACTGGCGGACATGGGGGTGGACACTTACTTGAAATTAAAGACAACACACCTAATTCCTTTAAACTCCATATTGATTATAAACCTTTTTCACATTCTGAACATATCTTTCCAAGTAAAATTACTCAAAAAGACAATTCGCTCTTTCTGAAAGGGTTTACTGCAATCAATTGCAAAAATTTAGATGTTGAAATTTTACTTGGTAAAATTAATTTAATTTTAGGAGCAAGTGGAGCAGGCAAAAGTACTCTTTTAAATTATGGCATTCGCGCAGCACTCGAAAAATTTGAACAGTCGAGCATTAAAGACAATACTTTCTTTGATGCAGAATTAGGACGTGGAATTTGGAAAAATTTCCATACTCCTAAAAACTTTTTAGAAGATTACCACCTTGTTAATGTGCGCCAATCAGCAGCTCATCGTTCGATTGTAAGTGTGCCAGCAACTTATCTTGGTTTAATGGATATTTTTAGAAAATATTTTAGCCAAACAACAACTGCAAAATCGATGGGTCTTACAGCATCTGAATTTTCTTTTAATGGAAAAGGTGGGTGTGCTACTTGTAACGGAAAAGGAATTATAGAAGAAGATCTTTTTTTTCTTGGATCTGTTGAAAAACAATGCCCTGATTGCCATGGATCTCGCTACAAAAAAACAAGTTTAGGCGTTACTTGGCTCAATAAAACAATTCAAGAATGGCTTACCTTAAGTATTGCCGAAGCACTTCCTTTATTAAGTAAGTATCCTGGATTTGGAAAGCCACTTGTACTCGCAAAAAATTTAGGTCTTGGCTATTTACCTCTTGGGATGTCGACATCTTCGCTTTCTGGCGGCGAAATGCAAAGATTAAGAATTTGCGCATCACTCGCTTCCAAAGTAAATAAAAAGCTGTTTTGTTTACTCGATGAACCTTCTCGAGGATTGTCTGAATTTGATATTGGCAATTTAATTGAATCGTTGATTCGCTTGACACACACTGGACACACATTTGTAATTGTAGAGCATCACGAGCTCTTTAAACAATACGCACATCATATTATTAAACTTGGACCAGGTGGTGGTGTAGATGGTGGGCAAATAGTGGAAAGAGTTATTTTTAATAACGTGGAATAAAAATGACATCTTCAGCCAGTAAGACAGATAAATTCCACAGATTTTTATGATGAAGATTTGCGCACTTTAAACTTGCATTTGCATTGATAATGCAAATACAAGTGACAAGATTTAAGCTTCATGCAATGCTAATGACAGTTGCCCACAAGCCTTTAGTTACAAAAAATAAATTTTAAAATCTCTAAATTTGATAGAAAGCACTATTTTTATATGTGGAACAAAATAAAATCAGCTCTAGAATGCACCTCAAAAACCATTGATGTTATTGACAGAAAATCTGGGCAAAAGTTTCAAGAAGTGATTTATGGCGAAAATGCCATGAAAATGATTTATGGAAATACACTTGGCACAAAATTTGTTTCTAAAATTCTTGCAAATCAAACACTTAGCAATATATATGGCGCCTATAACGATTCGGCAACAAGCCGTCATAAAATACCTAAATTTATTGAACTCTTAAATATTGATACAACTGAATGCGCATTGCCAATAGCTGAATATCAAACATTTAATGATTTTTTTGCTCGTAAGCTTAAGCCAGCAGCCCGGCCTATTGATACTTCTGAAAGCGGCATTGTTTCACCAGGTGATGGGCGCTTACTTGTTTTTCCTAAAATTTCAAAAGACACTTTAAGCTATGTAAAATGGGCACCAATCAAATTATTCGATTTATTTGAGAATAATCAAGAACTTGCAGATAAATACGCTGAAGGTTCATGTGCTGTTTTAAGACTTTGCCCTTCCGATTACCATCGTTTTCACTTTCCTACGAGTGGCTCTATAGGAATTACAAAAACAATTCCTGGGCTTTTACATTCAGTGAATCCTTATGCACTTGAACAAGATATTCCAGTGTATTCACTCAATAAACGTACTCATTGCACACTTAAATCAGAAATAGCCGGAGATGTGCTGCTTATGGAAGTTGGTGCCATGTTTGTGGGTACTATTGTTCAAACATATCGACCAGCTGCAGAAGTCAAAAAAGGTGATGAAAAAGGCTTTTTTAAATTTGGTGGAAGCACAACAATAATGTTTTTTGAAAAAAACAAAATGACTTTTGATAAAGATTTAATTCAAAATACCGAAAACAAAGTAGAAACTTATGTAAGGATGGGCGAACAAATTGGGGTGGCTGAGGGGATTCGAACCCCCGCGTGATGGAATCACAATCCATTGTCTTAACCACTTGACTACAGCCACCAATAAGAAAGGTCTTGTAGCATTAAAAAAAGATTTTCACAATATCATTACATCATATTAAATTCGAATCGTTGGTTTTCGGCTGTTAGCGACTATAGTTTACAGCTTGCCATATTCTTACAAAATTTAGACAAAAATGTACTGTATTGTGCTGATAGAAATCAAACTGCTATATACGAAAAGTGCAAAAAAAATCATCTCGATTTTTTTCACATACCGCTTACTCATTCTCGTTGGTGGAATTTCTTTAAATCTTTCTATAACTTATTAATAATATTAATAAAACAAAAAAAATTAAAATATTTTTTTGTTTTTGAAGGCAGAGAACACACTCTGGCAGCCCTTACAAAGATTTTTTGCCCGTTTTTATGGCGAAATACAAAATTAATCCGTATTCGGGGGCAAGCACAAGTACCTTCAAAAAGCATTTTTTCTTATATGATTTATAGATTTTTTACAGACAAAACTATTTTTACAGCAAAAGTGGTTAAAAATCGCCTACCGTTCGAGCTTCCTTACGATAAAATTAAAGTATGTTATTATGGCAAAACTGCCAATTTACCTAAAAATAAATTAAATTTTTACCATCTCAAAAAGTATAATTTTGATTTTCATTTTGGTCCTAATATCCTGACATTTTTTGTATTAGGCCGGTTCGACCCAGTAAAAGGACATGACTATCTTTTAGAAGCATTTTTAAAGGCAGATTTTAAAGACACACAAGCTCAACTCATCTGTATTGGCACAAAAGAGTCGGTTTCTGCAAAAGAGCTTTTTGAGAAGTATAAATTTTTTCAAAAATTCTCTGAACAAATTTCACAAGACGGATTATATTCTCTTTCAACCAATAATGGTTCTAAAAAAATTATCCTACTTGAACAGTATTTTGCAGATGCACTTTTGTTTATGAAAAATGCCTCATTTGGCATTATTCCGAGCTTAAACAGTGAAACAATTTGTCGGGTTGGTGTAGAATTTTTACAAGCATCTGTTCCTGTTCTTTATTCAAATGCTGGTGCATTACCCGAAGTTTTTAGAGATACACCTGAATACCAATTTAAAGCCGGCAATACAAAAGAACTTGTCCAAAAACTTGAACTTGCGAATCAAATCTTTCTAGACGAAAAATCATTCTTACATGAAAAAGCAAAAGCCTATGAAACATGGGAAGCAAAATACCAAGGTGATATCTATCGTGATATTATGCTGCCTGGATAATTAGTAAAAATAGAATCTACCCCTAATTTATACAATTCTTCTGCTCTTTTTTGTTCATTCACCGTATAAGCAAGTACTGCGTATTTATGCGCATGCATTTCTTTAATTAAATCTGCATTTTCTAAAGACCAATGACTTACCGAAATAGCACTTACATTTAATTTTTGAGCACGTATTAACCAGCCGTTTTGAGGTGGATGATCTAAAACAAGCCCAAGGCATGCGGTTGAACTTAAATTTCGAGCGACTTCTAACGCCTCTAAACTAAAGCTTGAAATTAGTGGTGGTGGCAAACAAGAAGGCCAAGACTCTTTTATAAAAACCATAACATTTTCTGTTAGTATTACATCTGTACCAACACATGGTTTAATTTCAATATTTGCAGAAAGTTTTAATTCTTTTAAAAGATTGAATGTTTCTTTTAAAGTAGGAATTGATTCTCCGCTAAAAGAAATATCGAACCAACTGCCTGCGTCAAGTTTTTTAATTTCTCCTAAGGTATAATCTAAAACTAAACCAATACCATTTGTCGTGCGATTCACTTCACTATCGTGCATAATAATAAGATGATTGTCTTTTGTGAGTTTAACATCAAACTCGATCATTTGAGCGCCACATTCTTTTGCAACGCGAAAACTTTTTAACGTATTTTCGGGCGCAAATCCTGCAGCGCCACGATGGCCTATAAATTTTGGAAATATCATTCTAAAATCCTTCTCGTTTATTTGTCCTTTGCACTCTCTTCATTGCGTTCTGAAATCAATTTGATTAAAATTAAAAAATAATCCACACAAATCATGAGAGTAGGTATTTATGAGAGTATTTTATAGTACATTGCAAAAAAAACACAGGATTACAGAAGAGCTTTACTACGGCAAAGTAACTGCTTATGGAGATTCAATTGAACGCGTCAGCAACATTACAAAATCTTTAAAAAAAGAAAAAATCTTTGATTTTGTGAAACCTGAATTATGTCCATATGAAGCAATACTTGCTGTGCATGATAAAAATTATTTGCAGTTTTTAGAAATGACACAATCCTTAAAAGCAAAAGAATTTGTTGCACCGTATGTGTTTCCTTATGATGCAAGACTTCAAAAACAAAACCCTATTATGCCCTATAGAGCAGGCCACTTTACCTTTGATAGTGGCGCACCAATTATGAAACATACGTGGGAAGCGGCGTGTGCATCTGCAAGTAATTCATATGCAAGCGCACAATACTTAGAGCGCACCGGAGAAGCGAGTTACGCGTTGTGTCGTCCTCCTGGTCATCATGCCACAGCTAATATGTATGGAGGCTATTGTTACTTAAACAATGCTGCAATTGCTGCAAAACACCTTACTCAATATGGAAAAGTGATGATCATTGATTTTGACTATCATCACGGAAATGGTTCTCAGAGTATTTTTTATGACAGTTCTGATGTTTTTTATTTAAGCTTACATGCTCATCCGCTCGTTGAATTTCCGTTTTATTCTGGATTTTTGGAGGAGCACGGTATTGATGAAGGTTTCAATTATAATCTGAATGTGCCTTTAATGCCCAAAACTTCTTCTAAAGAATATTTCAAAAATTTTGAAAAGAGCCTAAATTTTGCTCTAAAAGTAATGGATCCGGATTATATTGTGGTTTCTGCGGGGTTCGATATTCAATCAAAAGATCCACTTGGACATTTTAATATGCTTGAAAAAGATTTTTATAAGCTTGGAAAAATGCTTAAAACATTGAATAAAAAAATGATGTTTGTGCAAGAAGGCGGTTATTTATTAAAAAGCTTAGGAAAGAATGTAGAAAGCTTTTTAAAAGGGTATATGATGTGAACCCAAGCTTAGAAAACAAGGGGGTAATACCTTGATATTTGAGTGCCCAGTATAAAAAATCCTCTCTCGGGATCCTCCCTGCTACTTGCAAGTAGCACCTGGTAAGTAACTGACTTATTTACCAGGTGCTACTTGAACAACGCACTTTGGTTTTTAAGTCTAAACCTGCAATATCCAGGCTACCTAGCGTACTTGAGTCGCGTTTTCCAAAAATCCACGTAACCCCCTCTTCAACCAAACTAGATGACATCAAATATTCCGGAAAATTAGACACGGATAAAAAACCAGGCAATGAATCCATTGCTCTAAATCCGTGTACTATTTTATTAGAAAAAGGACCTGAAAAATTACAAATTGAGTATAAATTTTGTATAAACCCATCGCCTCCTTGTTCACAATATGGCGTTGTTGCCCCTCCCCCGGTGAGTGTATACATCATAGAATAACTTGGAATTTGCCAATTGTATGTTGAAATTGTGGATGGGGGTAATGAATTAGATTGGCTCTGTACCTCACAAATATTGTTTACTCCAACCATATTATAAAGAGATAAAAAACTATTATCTATAACGGGTACGGTTGCACTTACAGAGCCTGGCGCCAAAATTAATGGCCCAAACATATCTGAAGTGCCACCTTGGTTTTGTTGAATGGCTTTATTGGTATCTCCTAGAAATGCATAAAAATTATAGCTTGCATCAGGCGAAGTATTTCTTGGGTTATTTCCATTTACTTCAAAAAAATTAAATATATTGTTTTGTGATGCATCGGCTATTTCGCCACTCCACAATAAACGACCTTTCGTTAATCGATCTGTAGAATAAGTAGAAGAATTTGGATCAAGCGCTAAATTTGCCATTGGCACTAAATTACTATCGTAACCGCCCGTACCTGCAGCCGGATTATCTGTCGTAATAATTGGAGATAACCACGAACATTGATTCAAATCATTTGCGTAATCTGGACATGATGTCAAAAACCAATTTTGATCGGGATCACAATTAGATCCTACAGGACATGAATTTGGTGTTTTTTCGTTTGCAAAGGGAACATAACCCCCTAGTCCATTACCAAATCCAGCGCCAGGTTTTGCTGATGAAACTTCAAATAAAGAGCTGTATACTATATTACATTGATACATGTTTTGATAAGTGGTGTAGGTTTCACTAGTTCCACATGGGTAGACAGTAAAGCCAGGTATTATTGGTATAAGTGAGAATTTATCTGCAAGTATTGAAGTTTGTTGATTAGAAATTTGCGCACCTACCAAAAAAGAACTTGATTGGCTACTTGTAACAGTTCCTACCATCACCATTGTACCAATTGGCATAAAATTTTTACACTCAATAAATTTGAAAGAGAATCCAGGAAAAAGCCCTATATTTCTTTCTTCACATTGTCTCTGTCTTGGAAACCATTCCGATGGCATTTGGCGTGATTGGTTTACATCATTTAATGTGTAGAACAAATTGGGTTCTGACAAAGTAATATCTGTAAAATTAATAGATACCGCTGGATTTGTTGCGAGTATTGGAGGTTTTGAGCCTTCAGAAAATAATGTCTTCTGTGCCAATTTCATGCTCACTTGTTGTAGCAACGATTGATTAGAAATTTGAGATAAGTAAACGGTACATCCGCCGGTTGGTGTGCAAGAATTATAATCGATGACTAAAGGTGGGAGAGTGGCTCTCATATTAGGTAAATTTTTACTTTTACACCCTGTAAAGGAACAATAAAATACAAATATAAAGCTCAAAAATAGGTAAAATTTTTTCATGTCTTGCTCCTATAAAATGTTAACTGTATTGAACTGAACCATTTATTTTTTTGGTTTGATATATAGTAAGTCTACACCATTTCTGCACTCAAATGTGAGTATGTGGTGAATAGTAATAAATTAGCCTATGGATATAAGGACTTTACAATTAGAAGGAGTAGCGTGCAGAGTTTGGGTAGAGTTTCTGCAGCACTAATTTTACTTGCTACAGTTAAGAAAGGCCACATTTTCAAACTTGGATTCATATATATGGCAGGCCAGGAGGGACTCGAACCCCCAACAAGCTGATTTGGAATCAGCCGCTCTACCATTGGAGCTACTGGCCTAAAGTCTTATGTTGTTAGCAACAATGTAGTGGTATGGTCAAGTCATGTTATGAAATTTATTCAATTTAACTACGGACGGAAAAATGAACACCATAACTCGTTCCATAACAGATTCAATTAATGTACCTTTCTTAAAAACTCCAGAAAGAGTATTGCCGCCCCAAATAGCCACGCAGCACCTTGCTGATTTTTTTAAACGTCATAATTTTGAATTTGAATTTCAAGAATTAGGAAATCAAATTAAAACATTTGTTTGCCATGTTTCTCATCCTCTATACTCAACAACAACGGGGTATGGAAAAGGCAAAACATGGGCTCAAAGTATGGCTAGTGCTTTATTTGAAGCTTTAGAACATTATGTAAGCCAAGGACGCCTTGTTGATACTTCAAATACCAAAACACTCACGATAAAAAAAGCACTCGATACCTACAAATGCTTTCCATTAGAATGCTTACAGAAAAAAAAAGACGCAACTGAAGAACTGTTATGGGACATTTTTGAATCATTAAATACGAAAGAAGTACTTTTTGTTCCAAGTTGCCTCATTGATCTTCCAGGGGGTACCCGCACTTTTGGAAAACGAATAGATCTTGAAGGCACTTATTCAAATTCAGGTACTGCCACAGGTTCAAATTTTGAAGAGGCTGTTTTGCATTCAATTAATGAGCTTATTGAACGCGACGCGTATTCACTTTTACTTTTAGAAACATTTTGTCGTGCTGTGCCTCGAAATTTAAGAGTTATCGATAAAAATTCTCTACCAAAACAACTACAAAAATTACTTTTAGAATGTGAACAAGAAATAAACACAACTGTGACTTTACTGAATATAACTTCAGATCTGAATGTGCCAAGCATTGCGTGTTTTACAGAACGCAAAAACACCACAGATGAACTAATTATCGGATTTGGATGCTCCCCTAGTGCAGAATATGCAGTAGAGCGTGCACTTCTTGAAAATGTGCAGGGCTGGTATGTGCATCATAAACTCAATATTTCACACTCTAAAGATCAGGAAAAAATTTCACATTTATGCAATGAACTTCCAAAATTAAAAGAGTGCTTAAGGCAAGATTATCAGAAAAAAATAGAAGAAGACTTTGTAGAAAGAATTGATTTTAAATCTCTTGCGCAAATGTCGCTGCATTTTTTCGATATTGACGAAACGAATTTTTTACCATCAAAAGTGTTGCCAAAAATCTTAGAGATTCTTCAGCACAACTCGATGAACGTCTATGTAAAAACATTTTTTGAAGATCCAACAAAGAATCTCGTTTGTATTAAAAGTGTGATTCCTGAACTTGAAGTGTTTAATTTGGTCACCTCTGGTTTACTTCCACTTCCCAAACAACGCGGTAAAAATGCAATACTCCTTAATACATAATGGCCCTTATTTGATCTCTTTGACATGTTAACTTATAATATTAACTTACTGATTTTAATCATTATTTTTAAGGAGATGAATATGGGTGGTTGGATGCTTTTTACACATAAAGGGAATGCGGCAGACACACAAGAAACTCAAAAGCACATTCAAAAAACAGTAGAAGAACTCAAAACGCTTGGTTTTGGCGAAGAAACAGCTCAAATCAATAAATCGAATACTCAAAAATTAGACATGAACCAGTCATTAAATTCAGAAACTTCTGCCACATAAGTTCCTATATACACTGATAAATATCTTGTATTTTTGTTTCAAAAAGCCCTGAGGGGCTTTTTTTCATTTGATACATATTGAAAATAATTACAAACTTCATTACTCCAGATGAAGTGCATACATTACTGTTCTGATGCAAAAACCGAATTATATGATGAAACTAAAAATATGAAATTTACCATACGTTTTTTATCCGCATTTTTAAGTTTAATCTGCTGCACAATGCTTATCGCAGCACCTGCGTATCAAACTAAAATAACAACTGACCCTAGCTTACCTACAGATGTTGTGCCAAAAGAAATTCAGGGCGTTACCATTGAAGAACGTCTTGGCGAAAAATTAGATCTAAATATGAGTTTTACAGATCAAGATGGCAAACCGATTAAACTTGGCGATCTTCTTAAAGATGAAAAACCTCTTTTACTCTCTCTAAACTATTACCGCTGCAAAACACTTTGTGGAGTACAACTCGAAAATCTTGCCAAAACAATTAAAGATCTCAAGTGGCCTATTGGCAAAGACTTTCACATGGCAACAATTAGTTTTGATAAAACCGATACGCCAGAGCTGGCTAAATCAAAGCAAACAGAATATCTTGAAAAAGTTGGTGATTTAGATGGAAAATGGAATTTTTTAATTGGTTCTCAATTAAATATAGACAAAATTACAAAATCTATTGGATTTTATTACAACTACATTCCAGACAAAAACGAATTTGCACATACTGCTGCAATTTTTATTATTAGCCCTGATGGCACAATCTCACGTTATTTATATGGCATTGATTACAAAGTAAAAGATGTCAAATTTGCTTTAATGGATGCTGCAAATGGTAAAATTGGATCAACTACAGATAGATTTTTACTTTTTTGCTGTAACTACGACCCTTCACTGGGCCGTTATACAGGGCTTGCTATTGGGCTCATGCGTGTTGCCGGAATTGTGACCATTTTATTTTTGTTGAGCATAATGTTTTTTTACTCAAGACAACGTAACAAGAAAAATGATAAAAAAAAGAAATGAAGTCTTTGTAGTTAACGGACCAAATCTTAATTTACTAGGCGTGCGTGAACCTGAAATTTATGGAATGCAAACTTTACAGCAAATTATAGATAAACTTTTGACGCTTTCAAAACAAAAAAATGTGAAACTCACCCATCTACAAAGCAATCATGAAGGTGTGTTGATTGATTTTTTAAATCAAAAATATATTGATTATTTAAACAATCCTGAAAAAAAAATTGCCTTTATTATCAACTTAGCAGCCTATTCGCACACAAGTATTGCACTACTAGATGCATTACAAATGTTTTTTAAAAAACAAATTCCAATCATTGAAGTACATCTTTCTGATATTTCTACACGAGAAAGCTTTCGCCAATCATCATTTACGAGTAACATAGCTTCTGAAGTTATTACTGGTTTAGGAGCAATTGGTTATGAAAAAGCTTTGTGCAAAATTTTTGATATTTTTGACTCTCATTACGAATCAAGCTTTTGCAGCTGACACTTGGGGAAATATTAACGTTCGTTTTGCTTTTCCAAATGCAGCTGAAGATATTGATACGCTCGAAGAAGACATAAAAGAAAATATTCTTTTTGCGCGTTCTGTTGGCTATGGTGTGCATGAAGATATTGTCTCATTTGAAATAACACCTTCATTTTACACAACACTTACAGATAAAAATTATGAAGACATTGTAAGCCAAACCCTCTTAGGTGCGCCTTACATTCAATACCTTCTTTTTGATGTTTCAAGATTAAATTCCTTAGATCTTGCCCATTTTTCTGCCCAAATGTTTAAACTCCAAAACACATTTGCAAATCAAAAATCTAATTTAAAATTTGGCCTTAAATTTAATTATTCTAAAGATATTGATCTGAATGATGAAATTATGAAGCTCTTTTTAGAAAGCCCGCAAAAATATTCTGAACTCGATTTTATTGGTGATTGGGCGACATTCCTCAATAATGCTGCTGCAAATCCAAAAATTTGGTCTAATCTTTCTGATGTTGATTTTATTGGTGCAAATTCAATTGCTCTTGATAGCACAAACGTAAAAACTTTGATCAAATTTCTTGCGCATACCCCAAAACTTAGAGGAATAGATTTGTCTTCTGCTCTTTTAAAAGAATGTTTATGTGATAATCCTGAAGCAGAAAAAAAACAGGTTGTTTCTGTATTATTTACTGAACTAGCAAAACATCCCTTAGTTAGTTTTTTTCGTTTAGCATCCAATGACTTAGATATTGAATCTGCCACTCTTGTTGCAAATATAATTAAACAATTAGATAATCTTGTTCTTATTGATGTTGGAAATAACCATTTTGGTGGCCAAGGGGCTCACGACTTTTTACAATCTCTTGTGCGTCATAAGTACCTTACCTATATAGATATTTCTTCAAACGATTTTCATTCCGAGCATGCAAAAGATTATGCAGCAGTTTTAACTGGTAAAAGTGAAATCAAATACTTAAACGCTTCGTATAACTTCTTTGCGATTGAAGGCACAAACATAATTCGTCAGGCAATGTCGCATCCACTAATATTACAATCACTACAAATTAGTAAATACAGAAAAAACTACGACATTAATAAATCTGACAAAGAACAGAATCACTTAAACTTTAAATGGAGTGGTTTGTTTTTTGACGATTTTGGGCAAAACTACTTTGTTTCAGAAAAATCATCTGATGTGTTTTATAAATTTGCAAAAACTTTTCAATATTTATACCTAGATGCCAATAATCTAAATCTTAGCCCATTTTCAGAGCTTGCTCAGTCTTTAATTGCAACAGATTTGGTGTATCTTGATTTAAACAGTAATAATTTAAGTTCTACAAATGTATACGATGTGACTAAAATTCTTTATTTTTCTCCAAAAATGACCGGTGTTAATTTAGAAAACAACGCCTTTGTAGGAAAAGATATGCTCAAAATTGCAAAGGCACTCACCTCTTTTCCTGTTCTAAAATACGTTGCACTCAGCAATAATGAATTTAATTCAGATGGAATTAAAACATTTGCAAAATATTTGAATAAAGACAGAGGCCTAAGAAGATTATACCTATCAAATGTAGAGCTTTCGAATGGCGCTGCACTTCAATTATTTAAAGCTCTTAACAATCAAAAACAACTTGAAGTTTTAGACATTAGCTTTAATGATGTCGATAAAAGTGGCGTTAAAACCTTACTCAGTAGCTTAAAAGGCAAAAAGAAATTTAATACATTAAGATTAATTGGAAACAAATTCGACTGTGACGATTTGCAGGAAATGGATTCCTCAATTAGCTTTAGGTGTGACTAATGTTTCAAACATGTAAGAAAATTTTGGTTGGTGTCTTTTTTTGGATCTTTTGTGCAACAAGCACTGCAGCCGAAACTGTAAAAATCACGACAATCATTCCTGGCTCAGATTTAAAGGCTTATACATACCACTTAAACAATGGGCTCGAACTAATTGTAATCCCTGATTATAGAAATCCTGTTGCCACTGCACATTTTATTTTAGATGGCGGCAGTGACAGAGAAGAATACGGCAAAACAGGCCTTGCTCACTTTTTTGAGCACATGATGTTTCGTAAAACAAAACATAAATCCGAAGGCCATTACGACAGAACATTAAGTTCTGTCGGTGGATCGGGCAATGCAGGCACTGGCGATTCTCTTGTTACTTATTATTCTGTATTTCCTGCGCCAGCATTAAAAACAATGCTCAAACTTGAAAGTGAACGGTTTTTAAATCTATCAATGACAAATCCTTATTTTGATATTGAAAAGGGAGCTGTAATTTCTGAACGTAAATTACGACTTGAAAATAACCCTGTTCAAAGAGGGGTTGAAGTGATTCGACAAGCTGTGGAACGAGATACTCCACAAGAATGGATGGTGATTGGCAATAAAAATGATGTTGAAAATTTAAATATCAAAACAGCCAATGAATTTTATAAAAAAATTTACACACCTTCAAATACGATACTTGTTATTGGCGGGCCTTTTAAACCAAACAATGTAAAAAATATGGTCAATAAATATTTTGGACACTGGAAGGGCAAAACGCCACCCAATAATCCTCTTTATCCAAACGACTATTTAACGCGAGATTTAGGAAAATCGTTTGTGTGTTCTGAAGCCATTACAACAAAAAATATACAACTTGTGTATCCATCGTATGATAAATCAGTAAAATCTGTTGTATACAGCTGGCTTTTTGAAGCACTGCTCGATGATAATCCAGATGGCTCTTTTGGGTATAGATTACAACAAAAAAATCTTGCGAATAGTTTTGCACTCGAAAAGTCTTATTATGGCACAAAATCAAACCCTTTAATTGCGCATTTTAATCTTTCCAGTACTCAAAAAATTAATGCTGTTACACAGTTTTGGAATGAAAATATAACTCGTGTTCTTAAAACACCTTTATCAAATGAAATAATTCAACAAGTCATGAAACAACATAAAGTTTATGATGCAGATGTTGCAGAAAAAATGACTTCAGTTGTGAGTGCTGTTACAGAAAATGCTTATTTCTATCGTGATCCGGCCGCGCTTAAAACCCAAATGAAAATCTTGAATTCGATTGATAAAAATGATTTTGCGCTGTGGATGAAAACAACATTTGGAAAAAATAAGTTTTATACTTCAGGGATTGTTCCTTTAAATGACGCAAAACCCTGCGCATCTAATCCATTTGCAAACGATTCATCTGCGCGTTCCAAGCATTAAAAGGAATTTTTATGATCCCTAAAATTATTTTTTTTTGGTTATTTTTACTAACTGCCACTTCTCTAAATGCACTGAATTTAGACTGGCGCTCTGTTCCTATTCAATCCATTGATTATACTCGTCATGCCGTAAAAGGTGGGGGTGCAATTTATACATTGCGCAATACAGAATCTTTAAAGTTTAAAGTACAATTTGTATTTGCTGAAAGTGAATTTTCTTTACCACGCAAAGACATCACGACACTTTCTGCTACTGCTGATATGCTTTTACTTGGTGGATTTGGACGCAAAAATTTTGCTCAAATTGAAAAAGAACTCACAAGTAATGGAGTGCAATTAAGTACCTATATAAATTCTTTGGGCGAACTGACAATTAGTTGTGAAGCTTTAGAAGAAGATTTTACTCGTGTAATGAATCTTTTAAGTGATTTAATTTTAAAACCACGGTTTGACTCTAAAGCATTAAAACTTTGGAAACAACAATCTAATAATGCATTTGCAAATTTTAGCAATGCAAGCTCACTTGGCGCACAAATGAAATTTATTGATGCAGAAGCTTCAAGATTAGCTTTTGGTAAAAATCATTATCTTTCAACAGAAATTCAAAGAAGCGCTCCAAAATCTATCAGAAAAGTTCAATTAGAAAAAATTAAAACAATCTATAATTCAGTGAGAAATCGGAATGGACTTCAAGTGATGCTTTCTGGGTCATATCCAATTAATGGATCAAGTTTAGTAAAAAAATTGATGCTCAAAATTCCTTCAAAAAATAGCGCAACGGCCAAATGGTTGCCTGCTCGCCTTGAGAAGAGCTCTTCTAAAAAGATCAAAGTTGCGCTTATTCGAAAGAATGACATGACCCAAAGCCAAGTTACACTACGCTATTACTATCCCGAAATGGGCGAATTAAATCCTTTTGAAAAAGCACAAATAAAGCTTTTATCAGAAATTTATTCTTCGACTGGTGGTGTCGTAGGAAATGATCGTTTTTCAAAAGCGTTACGCGCTGATTCTGGCTTAAGCTATTCACCAAGAGCATTTTTTGCTCAAGACATTATTACTCCTAATACAAATGTCAGTGCATTTATTATGCGTTTTCAAAGTCCAAACGATCGCACATATGATGCAATTAGTATTGCTCAAAAAACGTGGAAACATTTTTTGAAAAAAGGCATTACGCCTACAGAGCTTACAAATACACGCACTGCTGTTATGAATAGCATGCTTGCCAATGAGCTTACTGTTTTTGACAAAGCTAATTTTGTTTTTTCAAAAATTTTGGCAGGTAAAGTGCCGCCAGTAAACCCGATTCAAGAATCTTTAGAGTCCATAGAAAGCCAACAAAAATCAATACAACTCAATAATTTTATAAAAGAAAAATTGGCAAATCCTGCAGTAGGTGTATTAGTGATTATGGGAAATCCGTCGGCAAAAGAAATAAATCGTATAAAATCGATTTCTGATCTTGACTTTATAGAGATCACCAACGTAAATTCCTTAAAAGAATGAACACATAATACAGGAGGTTTTCTATGATTAAATCATTTTCAAGTGAAGATATGAAGTTTGAAGAGTATTACACTAAAATTACACAGGCTCTTGAAGAACGGGGATTCAGTAAATTCATTAATATTAGCGCTGAAGATTCAGAAGTTACCATTATATTCAACAAACTCGGCAAAAGTGAACTGAAATACAATTTAATAAAGACACCGCATGGTTTTGAGTGTAAGCATAAAAGTGAAAAACTTGCGATTGCGCATCGAGCGCTTCGCAAAGAAATGGAAGCTAAATTTTCTGGTGTCTTACAAAGACACGGTGCAACGGTCGAGCTAGCTTAGTGCTAAAAATTGCCGTTTTTTTAAACGGAAAACATACAAACAATTGTGTCCATCTGCATACAAACAGTATAGATTTTCCGTTTATTCAAATCCCATACACAACACTAAACGACAATGTTGTTCTTTATGCTGCCGATAATGGTTTTAAACAGATCATTGAAAATAAAATCCCCTTTAGCAAACTTTACCTTTTTGGTGATTTTGATAGCCTTTCTCAGCATTATTTAAAAATTGCAAAAGCAAATACCAATGTTGTCGTTCAATCGTTTCCAGCAGAGAAAAGCTTTAGCGATTTTGGCTCTATTCTTGATCATATTAGCACATCTCAATCTACCAATGAGCCATTTTTTATCGAAATCTATGGTGGTCTTGGCAATGCGCGCGATCATGAATATGCCAATATACAAGAAGCATCTAAATTTTTAAACTCTGTTAACAATGGAGGAATTATTGTTTTTCAAAACAGTTTGATTCTTTCAACACTCGACTTTGAAATTACACAAAGCACAACAAAACACTTTTCAATTTTTACAGATAAAAAATGTGCTTTTACTCTTCACAATGCGCTTTACTCTGGAAATATTGTTCTTACACGCCCATCGCATGGGCTCAGCAATCAAATTCAGAGATTTCCACTTACAATAAAACGAGAGCCTTCTAAAGAATTAATGACTCTCGTTTTTCGTGACGAAATTCAAAAGCTTTAAAACACAACATTAGTGCCGATATTTTGTTCTTTTGCTATTAAATAAATTTTTTGTGCTGCAAGTAAGTCGAGAACTGCAGTACCTACGGATTTAAATACAGTAATTTCGTCCTCATTTTCACGACCAAGTTTTTGACCTAAAACAATTTCTCCTAACTCTCCATGAAAGTCCTTTGCCGAAACCAAACCGGCATTCATTGGAATCAAGATATCACCAGCTTCTGCAAGTACGCCATTATTCGTATCAAAAACAAGTTTGTCTGCATTTTGAATAAGCGAGGCAGGCAGTTCTTGCATATCTGGAGTGTACGCACCAATTCCATTGATATGAGTACCTGCGTGCACAAGATTACCATCAAACACTGGTTTTTTAGAAGTTGTTACAGCTGTTATAACATCCGCATTTTTAATAGCATCTTCAGAGTTTGAAACTGGAATAAATTGGACATTCAAGTGACCAAATTCTTTTTTCATTTGCTCTACAAATAGTTTTGCACGTTCAAAACTAATATCAAAAACTCTCACTTCTTTGAAGTTGCGAGTCACAAGCATGGCTTCTAATTGTGCAGAAGCTTGACCACCCGTTCCAAATAATGCACCAATTTTAGCATCTTTTTTCGCTAAAATATCTGTTGCTGCCCCTTGTAATGCCCCTGTTCTTAATTGAGTCAAATAAGTACCATCGATAACTGCACAAATTTCCCCAGTTTCTCCATCTAACAAAATCATTTGAGATAAAACTACAGGTTTTTGTTTTGCAATATTTGTTGGAAATACTGAAACGATTTTAATACCACTGGCATTTCTAGATTCAATCAAAGCAGGCATATAAAGATTTTGCGCGCCTTTTGAAGGGATATCAACAACCGTGCGCAAGGGTACAGTGCTTTGCCCTTTTGAATAAAGACCTAAAGCTTCTTTGGTCGTTTCAATTGCCATTTTCATTGAAAATATTTTTTTTATTTCATTTTTGCTTAAAACCAACATATATTTTCTTTCTTTAGTTTTATTTATGATCATGATTGTTCTAGATTTTTTTGTGCGTTAGAATTTTTTAGCTAATTTTTAAGCATGCCGAAATCTATTATATTGGCCATATTGAATAAATTGCATACTATCAACAGGGATAACACATTGAGTGTTGAGTGTACCAGGAAGTACGTCATCTTTTATGAGTTTCAGTTTTCTGTAAAGTACAGTTGATACTGTAACATTGATTTATGAGTGCTCACTTGCTGTTTACACCTTCAAAAACAGTAGTAATATCTATGTATATCAATAATAACTTGATTTTTAATATATAAATGATAGGGGGGGGGTAATTTTATATTATCAAAAGGAACACTCTAATGTCAAAAATATTTTCTCTACTATGTTTATTCTCAACGTCGGCATTTGCTATGCAAAATACTCCATTTATTGATGTATGCACATTAACTAACCCTACTTGTATTCAACCTCAAAATTTACAAGAAGGTCTTAATCAAGGTTATAGAATTTATATCGAACAAAATGATTCTAGACAAGGTGGATGTAGTTATAATTTGGATATTGAAGGTACTTTTGGAAGTGTAAAATCTTTATATAATCTTGCTATCGCAGGAAAAACACAAGTAAATAAGATTCAAGAATTACAATACAGATACAGTGATTGGTATTGCAAGGAATTAAAAAATATCAACTATGATAGATGTATAGAATCAAATCCCGTTACAAAAATTATTTTCAGTAACGGAGATGCATCGTGTGCTGATGTTATTTATTCATTTGCAAGATAATTAACTTAAATTTTTGTATTTAATTTACAGAGACTAAATCAAGCGACCCCAATCCATAACTACAGGTATGCGCGTTACCGTGCCATTAGCTGTATACGCCGGTGGTGTAATGGGTGTGCAGCACCCAGCCGCTAATCCCGAGGACAGCGCACATCGCTAATTATGATACTTTTCAAAACTTCAACTAATTACCATTTTGGCGTTACGCACCTAACAGCGTTTATATTATCAAGAATATCATTATCAATACCACCGCCCGCATCTTGATAAAGCTCACCAACTCCATTAAAGATCCATGCTATTTTGTACTGAGCATCAACATTTGATGTCCAATAAAAATCATTAAATCCAAAAACAGTGTTTGCCGCATTAAAGCCTTGGCCTTTGTTTCCACCATTACAGAATGCTTGCCAATCACCAGTGTAACCACGCCCTCCACGAGAGCAATATGGCCCACCTGTAAGAGTTAAAGCCATTGGATAACTTGGAATTTGCCAATTATACGGATCGACTTTACTAAATAAAAATTGACTGCCTGCTGTAGAACATAAATCTGTGGTTGAAGTTTGATTTGTGCCTTTGCGTTTTGCTTGAGTCGATTGATCGATGTATGGATATTGTGTGTAATCTGCAATTTCAGGTTTTGCCCCATTCGCATCTTTAAAAGTATAATGGCGGCTTTTGCCATCTTTAAAGAAAGATCCACTCCACAATAAACGAGAATCTGCATAATTTTTCATTGAATTGCCGTTCGCATCATACTGGCCTGCTTTTAAAACAACATTCCATTTATGCATAACAGGAGAAAGCCAAGCGCATTGCCCAGGAACAACATCTTTTCCTGCAGGACAATTCACTAAGAACCAATAAATTTCGGACAAATCGCCCTTTTTATAATGTACTGGTTTCATAAGATTAATATTTAAACGCTTTCCAAAATTTTCGACTTTCATCGAACAATCAAAAATTCTTTGGCGAGTTGTTCCCTGAAGGCCACATCCATTAGCAGGTACAACTGTTTCAGTCATTGTGGTTGGTGTGATATTTTTACGCTCTACTGAAAACAAAAGACGTTGGTTTGCAAGAACAGCTTGGTATTGGGAAGTGCTAGATGATTTTTTAACCAATGCAGCTGTTAAAGTGAAGTTGTTTACAATGGGACGAAAGCCTTTACATTCTGCTTGCAGAATTCCTTCAGCGACAGAAAACAAACGACATTCTACATCTTTATATTCTTCATCAGAAAATTGTAAATTTTGTGTTTCTAATAATTCATCTTCTGCAGAAAAAATAGACTGAATTTTAAAATCTGACTGTGCAATAAGATCGGAAACTTGCATAGAACTTGAAAGAGGGATAATTCTAAATTTTAAAGTAGCCCCGTTCTTAGAGACATTTTCATCATAATAGACTGTTGCATTTTGAGATTTTTCAAGTTCAGAAGTTTTAATTAAAGGTGTATTCACATCATCATTCGACATTAATTGAATATTTAATGTATCACGATAAGGTAACGTAAGATGAGAAACTGACGGCTGAAAATTGTCATCTCCAGAATATTCAACGCCCATATTTAAAATAGCATCGTTATTTTCTACAGTATAATTGCAAATTCCGCTCGCAACAGAAACATTTCCACATTCATCAATGGGCTGTCCATTAATGAAGAATTTTAAAGTCCCTGTCATATTTAAAAGTTCAGACCCTTTTGCAGTTTTTGTTTGTGCAAATAAAACCACTTTACTATCTGTTTTGTATTCTTTTTTTTCATCACGAACATCTAGCTCAACAGTCGATTGATACTTTTCGACTGAATAGATTAAATAAGAAACCGATTTTGCGTATAAATTCGCTTTTTCTTTATATTTTACTGATAAGACATGAATACCAGGCTCAACAGGAGTAAATGTACAAGCACCTGTCATTGTTTTCAAATTTAAGGGAATATTTTCACAGACAGGAACATCATTTTGAAAAAATGTCATTTTTCCGTCTGGATCCATCGGTACACGAAGTTCAGTTTTTAATTTTGCCACAAATTTGATGGGTGTATTGACATGATAACTTGGAGGCGAAACATTTTGGTGTGGCGAAACATCTAAGTTCACTTCAGTAGGAATGGGAAGTTTGACAGTATAAGCACGTTCAATTGCCATTAAACTTTGTTCATAAGCTTCTGGACTTGAAAAGTCGACTTTAGGCACAGATCTTTGACAAGAAATCCAAAAAAGACCTACAAACAAAAGCACAAAAGACATCCAATATTTTTGCATTATTTTTATTTCCTCCAAATATTTTTTCAATTTGATGGAACTAGATTAACGTAGAACTTCCACACTTGTCATTAGAGTCAGCATTTTTTTTCATGTGTATTATATTTGTCAGATTTTTGTCTTATACAACACTTATCAAGAACATAATTGTATTATAAATTTCTAACTGAGCTTCATTTAATCAATAATATTGCCCAATAAAGGAAAATCATTATGCATAAAAACATTTTTAAAACTTTAGGCAGCTTTGTTGTATTAAGCGGCTTATTTATGGGCTGCGGGGCGCAAGGGCCAAAAGGAGAGAAAGGCAGTGACGGCGCTGCTGGAGTTAGTGGTGCATCTGTTACATATTCAATTACCTCTGCTGCATGTGAGCAAAGTGCAAAAATTTTATCCGTAGTAAACACTTCATTTAGTGAAGCTGTTACAGGCAGCTGTACTGTATCATTTAACTATCTTTTCATTGGAGCGGATCCCCAAGTTAGTTGTCACGTGAGTATCCCTTTAGCCGTGAATAATGCAACAACATTAGCAATTACAGATACATCTGGATTTTGTGACCCAGCTCTTGGCCCAGATTCATTGGTTCAGATGTTTCTCACTTGTGATGTAACAAATAGTGCTGGACAAAATGCAGTGCCAATTGTGTATTTTGCGAATGATGATTGTTATCCAAGTTAATTCTTCGTGTAGAAAAAAATTATGGAACACTAAAATATTTTTCTAACAAAGACACACAAACTCTTCAAATTTACCATTGGGACCAGGCAGTAACTCGTCCCAATAGCTAATTTTGATTTGAAAACAATCTCCAAAATCTTTTTGGCACAATTTTTTTAATTGAGCTTCTTGTAATGGAGTCAGCTTTTTTTTCGTTACAGCTTTATATTCTATTTCTTCCAAACTATTTTGAACAAACTGAAATTTCACCACATCATTTGAAATTTTTCTGTGTTCAACACGATCTCCTAAATAAGGAAATTTTGATTCACCGTTTGGCAAAAGAATACGATTTCTTTTGCGACCATGGATTTTTTGGATAACGGGTAATTTTCTACCACACACACAACTCGAACCCCATGAAGCATAATCTCCCACTTCATATCGAATTAAAGGGGTAGCATAATTTGTAAGTGTGGTGAGTAACACACGACCAGGCTCATCAATTGCGCAAGGTTTATTTTCATCATTCACAATTTCAACATAAACATGCTCATTATTTACATGATAAGAACCATATTCACATTGACTCGCAATATTGCCTACTTCAACACAGCTATAAATATCTGTAAGTTTAATGTGCTCATAACAATTTTGCATTGAGGCTTTATAAGTATCCGTCAAAGATTCACCAGTTAGCCTTATCTCGTTCAAGAAACTGACATCGTGTTTGTGTTCAGACATATATTTTAAAAGGGCAACTGCTTGCGAAGGATAAGTAATTAAATATTGTGGCTTATACTTTAACACTGCTTGCGCCTGAGCTTCTGTTGAGCTTGCAATATTAATTAAAACCCCAGCTCCTGTTTTGTAATGATCACTAAACGGCGAACCCCAAGAATTTTGATGGTATCCAATTGGAGCTAGTGCAAAATCATTATCTAACCATGAAATAGACATTAAATTTTTGGTGCAATCTCGTTTATGCCATTCATGTTCTCGAAACATAAGCGCTTGGTAATAAAGACTCGTAAACCCAGTACACAAAATTTTCACAGGGCGCCCTGTCGATCCAGAAGTTTCTTGCATATAACAACGACCATGTGCAGAAGGAACACGATTGGATTTAAGGCTTTCAGTTTCATCTTGAATGCTTGCACGTGTCAGAATTGGCAGATCCTGAATATTTCTTGCCTGCTTTTTCCAATTTGTTTTATGGGAACAGATATCTTTATAAAACGCTTGATAAAAAGGAACTGTTTCAAATGCATGAGCTAATATGGCGCTTAACTCACCTTGCAATTTTTGTTGTAAAAGACCTTTTGCATACCACTGACTTTTTTGTAACTCATTTCTGAGAGCGTTTAGCTGAGTCATTTTAATCATCTATTTTAATAAAAATTTTTGACAAATAACGAAAACTTGAATTTGGAAGCCATTCTTCTTTCTGTTTTATATTAACTGAAAATCGATGCAAATATGGCAATAATTTTCCAAAGGCAATACGCAATTCTAAGCGCGCAAGTAGTGCGCCAATACAACTGTGAATACCTACACCAAATGCTAAATGCTGATTGTCTTTTCGAAGGATATTAAATTTTTCTGCTTCAAAAAATTGACTAGGATCTCGATTTGCAGCATTCATTAATCCCACGACTAACTGGTCTTTTGGAATAAATTGATTACCAATCCAAACGTCTTCTTTTGTCCATCGACTAATTTTATTTGTAGGAGATTCGAAGCGAAGCATTTCTTCAATTGTGGTGTGAAGTAACTTTGGATTTTCAACTAATAAAGTTAATTCATTTGGATGATTTAACAAAGTCCGCAAACCTAAACCAAGGGATAATTGTACTGTTTCATGTCCTGCCAAAATCAAAAAAATAGATAAATTTATAATTTCTTTATAATGAATAATATTGTCTTCAGTATAAGCTTCAATTAAACAGGTCATCCAATTATTCTGAGCCGAATTTGTTTTATCAAGATAAGAATCAATCAGCTTTTTAAAATAAGCTTGCATTTGAAGCACGGTAGGAATTAGTTTTTCAAAGTCTTCGGGCGAACCTTTGTCTAAACTACCAGAAAGCACTAAAGACCATTCACGAACCTGCGCAATCGATAAATCTGCTCCAAAAAGATGATTCACAACTTGCACGGGTAAAGGTGTGGCAAAACCTTCCATAAAATCAGCATTTTTTTGAATGAGTAAATTTTGCAATAAATTTTCAGCAATTTCTTCAATTTTCTTTTCTGCATCGCTTAAAATATCTCTTCTCATAAGAAAGGAGAGTTTTTTTCTGATTTCAGTATGATTCGGTGGATCATTAAAAATTGGCCAAATACTTAATATTTCTTCAATCTGTTTATTTGACATATTCGAATGAATATAACCGTTTTCAATAGGCGGGACGCGACTAAATATTTTATGATTTGAAAGTAAATTTTTTACATCTACATGTTTAGTTAAATACCAAGTGTGTTCTGAATTTTCAAAAATGGGATTTGTTTTTTGAATTTTTTGATAAAATGGATACGGATTCTGAATGTCGGGAGATTGATTCATCATCATGAATTTATCTTTCTCGTGTAAAGCTTAATGAATAAGTGGTTCTTTTAACTCTTTCACTACTATTGCCGAATAATTATGACTTTCATCGCTCAGATAGTAATCTGCAATAACATGATTTTTATCAGGAACAAAAAAGCCAATTCTTCTGTATTTTTCAATCAAAGGATCTACGAAACAAAACCCTCTTTTCGTAAAAACATAATCAGCAGCAGAAGTATGAGGATTATTTTGTAAATATTTTGCGTAACCAGGAATCAGTGCGCCAGCAATAATATATTTCTTACCTAAATGTGAAGCTAAATTCACAACAGAATTTACACCTTCAGCAAACAAGGTAGCACTTAAAAACGACGGCTTTACAGTACCAGAAAGAATATATAAAGCATTTTTAGTTTCATGGTTCGTAGAATTTTCAGAATCACTATACCCATTTTTAACCCAATGTTCCCATGTGTGTGAGTTGTTTATATTACTTGGGTTGTAATGCGTAGGACATGCAATAATGCTTGCTACTACATCTTTTTCACTATTTTCTGCAATAAAAAAACCCGCTGGAAATTTGTTTAAGCGAAATTTAATTTCTGCTTCTGAAGCTCGATTTTCAGCATCCCAAACTTTTTCAAGTTCTAGTATTTTTTCAATATCATGCAAATTTGCATTTCTAATTTGAAATGATTTATCAACAATTTGATTTTCCATATTGAACTTTCTTTTCAAAAAACATCATTTAATTTTATCTACAGATAGTTTTGAAAAGGTTATTACAAATAAAATAATTGTGCAAAGAGTGGGGCGTATTAGATTGATGCCAACCCAAAGTTAAAAATCCAAGACGATACGCACACGTCAGAAGAGTCAATAA
>CAYGQR010000007.1:0-92746 GCA_964352255.1 uncultured Oligoflexia bacterium | reverse complement strand
TTTGCTCTTCTGGCATGTGCGTATCATCTTGGATTTTTAACTTTGGGTTGGCATAATTACTTATCTTCATCTGTGTTATCAGAGTCTGAACTTGTTAGAGTTGATAAAGAATAACTCATTTCGTCATATAATTTCTCTGTGAGTTGATTCTCTAATGCTGCTGCAACACTAGGCGTTAAAACCGCTTGAGCACGCAGTTCATGTATATATAATTTTCCAAGATCGGAAATTGTATAAATACTTCTTTCATTAAGCATTGCAATTTGTAAAGCACGTAATTTTTCATAAAGAATTTGTCGTCTATCAGACTGAATTCTATCAATCATCGAATGTTTTTTTAAGTAATCAATGATGATGCCTAGTGTGTGGCTTATAAATAGAATTATATTAATTAATTCAGTATTATTTGGTTTCGATATATCTGGTACAAAAGGAAAGTTTTTTCTTGCAATAAAACACTCTACTTGATCGGTGGCATTTAATAGGAAGAGTAACATCACAGCGCGTGTAAATAATGTACCGGTGTTTTGAAATGATAAAATTTCTCCCAATTTAATGCGATCAGAAATATCTGTTGTATCTAAAGATTGTAAATCAATCTCTGATGTTGAATCAGTATCAGCTACGGTTGAAAAAATATCTTCTTTCATAGCGATACCAAGGCTTGTAAAGGAACCGCGTACTCTTGAATAAACACCATGGGAATGTAATTGCGAAACTAATTGGGCTGCCATTGTGTTAAGAATTGTAGCGCCTGCATATGTTGCGGCAGTTTTGCATCCCCATAAAGTAATGGCAAAGAAATTTTCTGGTCTGTTAAAATTACTTTTTATAATACTGTTTGCAATTAATGCAGCAAGATCAGTAATGGAAACACGATATTGGGGTGGCTGATAAGGAGGAGACCTCACTCCATAAACTTTTTTAAAAGTAACGGGAGGAAGAGCTACAGAATGAAAATAAGGACTAAACATTTCTCCATGACCCAAAATCACAAACTTGCTTGTTCCACTTAAAGTAAAATATCGAAGATATTTAAATAAACCATTACGCAAAAGAGTATTCCAATCACGCGGAGTTGGAATGAAAATTTCAATAACTTCTTTTGCTTTTGCTGTATTTGTACCTTTGTAAATCTGGACTTGCCCATATCTTTCTTGAATAATACGGTGTTTTTTTGTGCCTGCTAGAATATTTAAATTTGCTTCTCTAATTAAGCGAGCCCCAAAATTTAAAATAATATATTGATTATACATATTCCCACCTCATTTTAGATGCTGTTAATATGATTTCACTTACTTATTAAATTATAAATTTAAATATTCATTTTGTATATTGAATCCAGCAGTTTTTTGACAGTTAATTCCAATAAAAGACTACTGTAAATAAAAGAAATCTTCTTGACTAATGACTCTAACTCCATTTAATGTGCCTCCACTTAAATTCCCTTTACATGGAGAACAAATTTATGCGTATTTTGAGTGTTATTACAGGTTTTGTACTGCCGGTTTTTGCTTTTGCTGAAGGAGAAGCTCCTGAATTAGTTGCGGGTAATGCAGCAGGAAATGCTCCACAAGCAGCGCCTCAGTGGACAAGCTTTTTATTCATTGGTGGAATTATCTTATTTATGTGGCTGTTTGTCTTTCGCCCTCAATCAAAGCGTGCAAAAGAACAACGTGAGTTTTTAGCCGCATTAAAGCCAGATATGGAAGTGTATACAACAGGCGGAATGATTGGTTCTATTACTGAAGTAAAAGATAATATTGTTGTTTTAAATATTGGGACATCAAATATTAAAGTTTTGCGCACGAGCATTGCTGGCAAGTTAGAAAAATCAAATTAATTTTTGCTCATTCGCAGGCAATATGAAGAGATGAAGTTTTTTTCATCTCTTTTTTATATTCTGGTAAAATTCCAGTCCAAAGTTTGAAGCTTTCGCGTGCTTGTTCTTTTAACATATATGCTCCATTGAGATAAGAAAATGAAAGTTCTTTAGCAACAGAGCATGCATCTGTATTTTGGTATACAAGGTCAAAAAATAAAGTTGGTTTGTTGACTCGAGATTTTAAAAGAGCGCAGCAATAGAGGTTTGATTCAGCGTACATTGCGGTAGCGCCTAATGGGAGTGTATTAATAATTAAAATCTGTTCTTGGCTTTCGATTAAATTTTGTAAACTACTGGATGTAGAGTGCAAAAAATTCCTATTAAGGTTTTCAACCTTTAAAGTTTTATTTTTTAATAACTTTAAAAGAAAGTTGCTTTTAGAAAATCGATTTTTAGTTAATTTAACATTTCTTGTTAAGCAGTAAATATGGGTAGAATCAAAGTCTGTACAAAGAGAGTAAATACAACTCGCACTTGAACCTCCCCCTCCTAAAATAATTACGTTTTTAATTTTTTTGTGTACGCCTAATAGGTATGCCAAAGTTTTTTTTATTCCAATGACATCTGTATTTTCAAGATTGAACTTCCCTGCTGCATCTCGGAAAAGTGTATTTGCTGACGCCGTATTTTTGACGGTAGAGGAAAGGATAAACCCTTTTGTAATTTCTTGAACCAGAGTTTGTTTGAATGGCATTGTGATATTTCCACCCATAAAATTTTCATTCAAATAGAGGCATTCAATTGCTTCGATAAACGCTTCTGAATCCTGAAGAATATAATTTTTATAAGTCATATTTATTGCATACTTTTTGAACCAAAAATCATGCATTTTTTCTGATGCTGAAGTCAGTAAATTCGTGCCAAACAGTAAGCAAAATTTTCTAGGTTCAATATTATGATTTAAAAGTTGAAATGTCATATAATAATAGTTGTGTCGTGAGATACCGCGTGTACTGAATTGTCATAATTATTCGTCTAAATTAGATGAAACGAAAGGGATTACTCATGGTTAAAAGCAAAACTGCTAAAAAAGCAACAAAAAAAACAGCTACTAAAAAGCCAGCGACTAAAAGAAAAACTGCAGCAAAAAAACCTGTAGCTAAGAAAAAAGTAGCGACTAAAAGAAAAACTGCAGTTAAAAAACCTGTAGCTAAGAAAAAAGTAGCTAAAAAAACTACTACTAAGAAAAAAGTAGCTAAAAAAACTGCTACTAAGAAAAAAGTTACTAAGAAAAAAGTAGCTGCTAAAAGAAAAACTGCAGTTAAAAAACCTGTAGCTAAGAAAAAAACAGCTAAGAAAACAACTGCACGTAAAGCAACGACTAAAAAGAAAACAACTAAAACTAAAGCTAAAGCAAAAAAAGCTCCACGTAAAACAACTCGTACAACTAAAAAAGCTTCTCGTAAAGTTTCTTTAATTGAAGCACTTCTTCCAAGCGCGGGATAGGCTTTAGAGCCCGCGCCCCTTTTCTTTCCTATTTTATAAAATAATTTGTTTCTTAAAGAAAATTGATCCATACTCTCCCTTTATTTTATCAAAAAGATATTTTTGGGGAGTACTAACTTATGCATGAAGTTATCATTATTGGCTCAGGTCCGGCAGGATATACTGCCGCCATTTATGCTGCCCGTGCTGCATTAAAGCCAGTTTTAATTGAAGGCATGCAAGTTGGGGGCCAGCTAACAACAACGACTGTCATTGAAAATTGGCCAGGGTTTGTAGAAGGTATTGATGGCACAAAACTTATGGATGAAATGCGTGGTCAAGCAGAAAAAATGGGCACAACCTATAAATCTGGTCTTGTCAAAAAAATTGAAAAAGTAAATAATCATTTTGAAATTTACTTAGATTCAAAAGAAGTTATGGAAGCTCAAACTGTCATTATTGCAACTGGTGCAACTGCACTTACATTGCCTCTTCCAAATAAAGATAAATTAATGGGTTATGGCCTATCTACTTGCGCAACATGTGATGGTTTCTTTTATAGAGGTCGTGATGTAGCGGTTGTGGGTGGTGGTGACAGTGCAATGGAAGAAGCAAGCTATCTTGCAAAACTTGCAAATAGTGTCACACTTGTCCATAGAAGTGATACATTTAGAGCAAGTCAAGTTATGCAAGACCGTGTTTTGTCTTTGCCTAAAATTAAAGTCATTTATAATGCAAATGTTGTCGATACGGTATCAAATGAAAGAGGCTTAACTGCAATTGTTATTCAACATAAAGATAATGCAAAAGAAAATCTTAAAGTTGAGGGGTTATTTATGGCAATTGGTCATCATCCTAATACAGAATTTGTTAAGCATTTAATTGATACTGACGAAGAAGGATATATCTTGACTACAGAGGGTACAAAAACAAAAGTACCAGGTCTTTTTGCAGCAGGTGATGTAGAGGATAAAATTTACCGACAGGCAATTACTGCCGCAGGTAGAGGTTGTCAAGCAGCCTTACAAGTGGAAAAATATTTAGAGTCTCTTAAGTAAAACTCTAATCTAAATTAAGGAGACCCTTTCTTATGGGTGGCGGTCGTAATTCATGGCTTAAAGCTGTACTAGTTTGGTTTGGTATCTTTGTTCTTGTGGCGTTTTCATTTAAATTGTTAAATCGTCCGCATAATGAAGTTCAAAAAACGTATCCACAATTTCAGGCATACTTAGAAAAACCGAATACTGATCCAAAAAGTATTGTTGATGTTACTATTCGTACCGATAATTTTAAGGGCGATAACATTACGGCAACACTAAAGGACAATTCAAAAATTGTTTCTTATGGACCAGCTGATGATGGTGTTCGTGCTCAGTTACGTACAGAGCTCGAAGCAAAAGAGATTCCAATTAACTATATTCCTCCTGAAGACGGCCATTCAGGATGGATGACTTTTCTCACAATGTGGTTGCCTATTTTGCTAATAGGTGGATTTATGTTCCTCTTTTTGCGTAATATGCAAGGAGCAGGTGGTAAAGCCATGTCGTTTGGAAAAAGTCGTGCAAAACTTCAAACAGATGGTGCTCAAAAAGTAACTTTTAAAGATGTTGCTGGTATTGAAGAATCCAAACAAGAATGTTCAGAAATTGTCGATTTCTTAAAAGATCATAAACGTTTTCAAGAAATTGGTGCGCGCATTCCTAAAGGTGTCTTAATGGTTGGTGCACCAGGTACGGGTAAAACCCTTTTAGCACGTGCAGTTGCAGGCGAAGCAGGCGTGCCATTCTTTACAATATCTGGGTCTGATTTTGTTGAGATGTTTGTTGGTGTTGGTGCATCACGCGTCCGTGATTTATTTGAAAATGCAAAACGAAATTCCCCGTGTATTATCTTTATTGATGAAATTGATGCTGTAGGCCGCCACCGTGGTGCTGGTATTGGTGGTGGGCACGATGAGCGTGAACAAACACTGAATCAATTGTTAGTAGAGATGGATGGTTTTGAAGCTAATGAAGCAGTAATCGTTATCGCTGCTACCAACCGTCCCGATGTCCTTGATCCTGCTTTATTACGTCCTGGGCGTTTTGACAGACGGGTGACTATACAATTACCAGATGTGCGTGGTCGTACACAAATTCTTAAAGTTCATATGACTAAAATCAAACATATGGATGATATCAATGTTGAAAAGATTGCATTAGGAACTCCTGGATTTTCGGGAGCCGACTTAGCAAATCTTTGTAATGAAGCTGCATTGATGGCAGCAAGATATAATAAAAAATTAGTTTCAGAAAAAGATTTTGAAGAAGCAAAAGATAAAATTTTAATGGGACCAGAGCGTAAAAGTGCAATGCTTCCTAAAAAATCTATTAATATTACTGCTTATCATGAAACAGGACACGCCCTTGTTGCACATGTTCTAAAATCAAAAGAAATGGTACATAAAATTACTGTAATCCCGCGTGGTCAAGCGCTTGGTTTAACAGCGTTTTTACCAAAAGAAGATATTTTGAATTATTCTAAAGAAGATCTTCTTACCAAAATTGCATATGCAATGGGCGGTCGTGCTGCAGAAGAACTTAAATTTTCACAGTTTACGACAGGTGCTTCAAATGACATTCAACAAGCTACGGAAATTACACGTAAAATGGTGTGTCAATTTGGGATGAGTGAATTAGGTCCAATCAGTTTTGGCTCTAAAAATGAAAATCCATTTTTAGGTAGAGATATTGGCGAAGCGCGTAATTATTCTGAAAATGTTGCTAAGCAAATTGATTCTGAAATTTCGCGCATTCTTAATACACAATATGAGCTTGCTAAGAAAATTCTTACTGAGCATAACGATGTTTTCGAAAAAGTTGCTCAATTACTACTTGAAGTAGAAACTCTCGATTCTGAAGAGTTTACTGCAATTATTGAAAAAAATGCATCAGTTGATGAAATTCGCTCAATGCAAACGAAAAAAATTGACAGTGGTAAAGATCAATCAGCAGATAAGTCTGACGATAAGCCTGCAGATAAATCTGATTCTTCTCCTACAAAACCAGTTCAAAATGACAATGAGAAACAAGATCAATCACCTCAAAATGATTCGCACGAAACTAAAAACGAAGAAACTAACAGCGAAGAAACTAACAGCGAAGAAACTAAAAAACCTTCCGATAAATAAATTCAAACAGATATGCTTAGATAATAAGCGTATCTGGATGGGTATTATCAATTTAACTCAAAATAGTTTTAGCCAAACTGCCCAAAATTTATATACTGATGAACATCATAATTTTTGTGAAGCTTCCCTGAAATTAGCAGATGAACATATTAAAAATGGTGCGCAAATTTTAGATATTGGTGCAGTAGCCACTAATCCTACTATCAAAAATGCTTTGATTGATTCATTTACAGAACTTGCAATTTTACGGCCTTTTTTAAAAGTATTGAAATCAAAAATTAACTCAGAAATATTAATTAGTATTGATACATATTCGCCTGAAGTTGCGTTTCATTTAGCAAATGAAAATCTTATTGATATTATTAATGATGTCTATGCCTCTAGAAAAAAAGAAAAATTTTCTATTAAAATCAAAAAAAGTATTCAAAATTATACAATGGATATGATGGATGTTGTTCAACAATTTTCTCTTGGTTATATTTTAATGCATATGTCAGGAAATATTGAATCTATTCCTGAAGCTCCAAATACTAAAAATGTAGATGAATATTTATCAAGTGTATTAGAGTTTTTTAAATTTCAAAAAGAAAAGTTACTGAAGAAAAATATTGATTTTTGTGTATTTGATCCAGGTATTGGTGGAGGGCGTTTTGGAAAAACCACTGATCAAAACATTGCATTAATGTCAAAAGAGTTTTTGAGTACACTCGCCAAGTTAGGGTGGCCAATTTTAATTGGGGTTTCTCGAAAATCTTTTATTCAAAATTTGTACCCTGATCTTGTGAATCCACTTTCTCGAGATGCAATATCAAAAAAAATGGAATTAGAATGTTTTCAGACAGGTGTAAAAATTATTCGATCACATAAAGTAGGATTTTTAAATCAAAAACAGAGATAATTTCTAATTTTATATTAGTATAAAAATATAAAATTAGCGTGTATCAATATATTGATTAGCCCAACGAGAGATGTGATCTAAATCATCACTACTTGTAATATGAGTATTTAAATCACTCAAAGCACTTTCCATCCTAGCAAGGTTATCATTCATGATGACACGAAACATGCAATTTAAAATCATAATTTGTGTAGCTTCTTCTGCTACTCCCATTAAACGCTCAACAGATCTAAGCACTGCTTGAGGGTTTTCTATTGCTGAGTCTGTACTAAGACGTGGAATTTTTAACACTTCTATTTGTTTGTCTCGAACGGCTGCTTGTGTGTCGCGAACCCCTTCCTCAAGCGCAGTAATTCGAGTATTTACGTTTTCTAAACGTCTTCTATTTTGGCCAATGGTTTGTTCAGACAGTGTACGAATACTATCTATTTGTTGCCAATTCAAAAATTGATTCCATTTGCGTACAAATATTGGTACTTCAATAGATACGTCTAATCTATCTGGAAAATGGCGCGCAGCTTCTCTCTCAAGATTTTCTGTATAGCTAGTTTGTTTCGCTTGAGCTTTGTTTAATTCTTGTTCTTGATGCTGCAGCGAAGCACTTAGTCTTTGTAAATCATGTCGATCTTGTTTTGTTGCTTCAAGTGCACGGCTTCTTGCCAATACTGCACTATGCCATTTTGCTCTTTCTCTTTCAATATCAGCGGTGCGAACTGGACGTGTAAATTCATGGTGTAACACAGAGGTTGCATGGGAAAGATTTTCTTGCGCGAGCTCGTGGCGTGCCTTATAAAATTCTCGCGCAATAAGAGTGCGCATAATATTATCAATATTAATTCTTGGACCTTTAAATTGTCTTCTTACAGATTGAACTAAGTGTTGAGCAAAAATTATATCCTCTGCTGTTCCAAAAAGTTCTGACACTGGTGTGCCAGAAATATCAGTCATTGCATTCAGCTGATCTTCTAATTGTTTTAGCAGTTGATTAGAGCGGCTATGATTTTGATGTATAAATCTTGAATGATATGACATTAAAATCAAAATAAATAAGCTTGTTCCGGTGACAATGCCTAATGAAACTGATAAATATTCTATTACATCTTTGTTGAAGGGATCGTCTAAATCATGCAAAGAAAATATTGCAAATGAAGAAATAATAGAAATGACTGCAGTGGTTATTTTAAGCCAAGGATGCTCATCTTCTCGTCCAATTTTACCACCAGGGGCAAATTCATATGAAGTCCATGCTGCTAAAATTAAGAGCGATGGATGTGTGAAATGAATTCCGCTTAATAAAGCATCAGGTGATAATTGAAGTTTTTTGCTAAACATTTGAGCAATATGATTTAAAACAGAATGTGCTGAGCGCATATCACTTGTTGTGTAATGATGAGATATAAGCGGATTCAGCATCTCGCCCATACTTGCACAACCAACGCCTAGAGTATAAAAAAACATTCCGCCAAAATTGAATGGATGATGAATTTCTGAAAAGCGAATAGCTGAACTAGTAGGTGTTACGGATAAAGGGTAAGAGGTAGTATCTTCAACTTCTACTATATAAGAAATAATTCTCAACATTGTAGAGGTTAAAAAAAAAGTTGCAGCTGTTAAAGTGAGTAATACGTGTAGTTTTTTGCCTGCAGAGAGTTTGTTGCGGTTTGTAGTGATCTCTTTTAACATCGAGTATACATCTGGAACTATAGTCGCAAGCGAAATGCTAGATGTTGAAATTCTAAATGTTTTTCTGACACTTAAAGGCAGATTTGCAACCGGTCTTTCTAATATTTCAATAATGACTTCAAAGAGAATAAGTAGACTTCGAGGATCGAAACTATTAATATAATGAAACACTCCATTAATATTATGCGTTAATTCTCTTAATAAAAACTCAATAGATTGTGGAGGAGCATTGCTCGTATAAGGAGGCATTGTTATTGCAGTAGAGCTCGAGGCTCCTCCTTGTTGGAGCAAGGGAGTGCGGACACCAGCAGGCCCAGCTCCACTACTAGAACCAGTTGGGGATGGACTCCTGCTTCTTGATTTACCGTTTTTTCCAGTAGGCATTATGAGTCTCCTATTTAATCTGAATTGTTGTGTTTAAGAGAAATGAATAATTGAAATTTAAAGTGGTTTAGTTTATATAAATTATGACTAATATTGTTAAATATGTCAAATAAGGTAAAAATAAATGAGTATTTCCAGTAAGTTATTAGAAGGCAAAAAAGGAATTGTTTTTGGCGTTGCCAATAATCGTTCTCTAGCGTGGTTTTGTGCAAAGTCTTGTGTTGAACAAGGTGCGCAACTTGCGTTCAATTTTCTTGGCGATGCCCAAGAAAAACGTGTTCGTGATCTTTTAAAAGATGCCCCTAATACATTAATTCAACCGTGTGATGTCTCAAAAGATGAAGATATTGAAACTTTTTTCAATAAAATCAAAGCAGAGTGGGGTTCAATCGACTTCGTTCTTCATTCAGTTGCTTATACAGACAAAGAAAATTTAAAAGATAAATTCATGACTGTGTCTCGTGAATCTTTTGCGTCAACAATGGATGTGTCAGCATATTCACTTGTGGCGGTAGCACGTGCAGCGGCACCTTTAATGAATAAAGGTGGCTCAATTATTACGATGTCTTATTATGGTGCAGAAAAAGTTGTGCCTCGTTACAATGTTATGGGTGTTGCAAAGGCTGCATTAGAATCTTGCGCAAAATATTTAGCTCATGATCTTGGCGAACAAGAAATTAGGGTCAATATAATTAGCGCTGGGCCTATTCGTACTCTTTCGTCGAGTGCTATTCCTGGAATACGGGAAATGCTTGATAATGCAGAGAAATTTTCTCCAATTAAAAGAAATATTGTTGGCGACGATGTCGCTAAAAGTGCAATTTACCTTCTAAGCGACCTCTCAAGTGGTGTGACTGGAGAAACACTACATGTAGATTGTGGTTATAGTACTCTAGGCATGTTTTCGTCAGTAGAAACAACCTCAAATATTTCTTGACTTTTTACGTCAAAAAATGATTTAAACCTAAGCTTCGAATAGAGTTTTTAGAAAAACAGGAGATACTATGTCCGTTGAAGTCCAAATGCGTGACTTGCTAGATGCCGGCGTTCACTTTGGTCATCAGAGTAGTCGTTGGAACCCTAAAATGCGTTCTTATATATATGGAGAACGTAACGGGATTCACATAATCGATCTCGAAAAAACACAATCACTTTTTAAAACAGCATTACAATATGTTGAAAAAACTGTTGGTAATGGTGGAGACATTTTGTTTGTTGCAACCAAAAAACAAGCACAAGAAATCGTTCGCGAAGAAGCACAAAGAGCAGGTATGTTTTTTGTAGATCATCGTTGGCTTGGTGGAATGCTTACAAATTGGCAAACAGTACGCAAAAGTATTACTAAGCTAAAACGCTTAGAAAAAATGGCTGCAGATGGCACATATGAAAATCTTCCTAAAAAAGAACAAATTCTTAAAGAACGCCTTCGCACTAAATTAGAACAATCCCTTGGCGGAATTAAAAATATGCCAGGTTTGCCTTCTGCTATTTTTGTCATTGATGCTAAAAAAGAGTCAATTGCAATTTTAGAAGCGAAACGTTTAGGCCTTCCTGTTATTGCTGTTACAGATACCAATACTGATCCAAATTTTGTGGATTATATTATTCCTGGAAACGACGATAGCCTTAAAGCAATTAAACTTTATTCTTCATTAATTGCAGATGCTGCAATTGCAGGTCGTCTGCATCGCAAATCTGAACTTAGTAAAGATGATGTAGCTGCTTTTTCAAATGACGATGAACGTGGCCAATTAAAGGTTAAACGCCTCAAAACACGTGAAAGCGATGAAGGATAAGGGAATAATCATGTCTGTTGTAACTGCACAAATGGTAAAAGAATTGCGTGATGCAACTCTTGCTGGAATGTCTGATTGTAAAAGAGCTTTAGATGCTGCTGAAGGTAGCATGGAAAAAGCACTTGTTTTTCTACGCGAAAAAGGCTTGGCGAGTGCGGCAAAAAAATCAGATCGTGCAACCACTGAAGGTGTTGTCTCTGCAGTTGTAAAAGATCACTCACGTGGATATTTATTTGAATTAAATTGCGAAACCGATTTTGTTACTAAAAATGACGGCTTTCAAAAATTTGTAAATTCTCTTGAAAATGTTGTTTCAACGCAAGAGCCAAAATCTCTTGATGAATTTCTTGCTTCAAAACAAGAAAACGGACAAACGGTTCAAGAATCTACACTGTCTTTAGTCGCTACTGTTGGTGAAAACATACAACTCAATCGTTACGAATGTGTTGGTAGTGGCAGCAATTTTGTAGCTTCGTACACTCATGGTGGTGGTCGTATTGCTGTATTAGTAGAACTTTCTGCTGATGGCATTTCTGATCATAAAGATAAGCCTGAATTATCTGAAATTGCACATAATGCAGCACTTCAAGCAGCTGCGATGAAGCCTTCTTACTTATCTGCAGAGTCTGTACCTCCAGAAACTGTAAAAGCAGAAGAAGAAATTATTCGCAATAAATTTATTAAACAAGGCAAGCCAGAAAAAGCACTCGATAAAATTGTCCCTAGCAGTTTAAAAAGCTGGTTCAAAGAATCATGTTTAGCTGAACAGGCATATGTAAAAGACGATTCTAAAACTGTTGCAGCATATGTTGCTGACAGTGGTAATAAAATCGGTCTTACAAATTTACATCTTACAGCATTTGTTCGAGTTGAACTTGGCGGAAAAGCATAAAAATTTAGTTTTAATTTTTATTTCTTTCGCGGAGGGTAAATTATACCCTCCGCGTTTTTTTTTGTCTAATATGATATATTTAAAATATTAACAAAAAGCAAAATTGTTAATGAAATATAAAAATAGTTTAAGGAAAAACATTATGACAAACCCTATTACTCTTAGTTGGATTTACCTTATTTTAGCTGGACTTTGTGAAATTGTATGGGCTTTAGCATTAAAGTATTCTCATGGGTTCTCAAAACCTGTTTCATCTATTGTTACGCTCGTTTTCATGCTTGTCAGTATTTATCTTCTTGCACTTGCTGCCAAACAAATTCCAATTAGCATTGCCTACACAGTTTGGGTTGGTATTGGAGCCTTAGGGGCATTTTTGGGTGGAATTTTTCTATTGTCGGAAAAAGTATCTTTCGTGCAGGTATGCTTTTTTCTTTTGATTGTGATTGGGCTCATAGGCTTAAAACTTACAGCACTAAAAGCTTAGCAAGTAAAGCAATTATATTAGAAAAAGGTTGGAATATTGTAAATTTCTTCTTTAGTGAATGGAACTCTACACAGTGGGCAGCTTACTACTCTTTTAGGAAAGCGATCTAATGACATTGTAATATGTTTGTCTATACAGCTTGTGTGAAATACATGCCCACACTTTAATACGCACCCATTAATTGCATCTATATTTTCAAAGCAAATGCTACATCCTCGCTCTGAGGGTATTATCTTTACTGTACCAGGCATGTCTCTTAGGCATACTGGAGTACTTTGTGGCGCAATATGACGAATAGAAGCAGCTGGTGTAGCAGCAGCTGCTGCACCGGAATGTGCATGTGAAGTGGATGCACGCATTGTTCTTCGGCATGATGCACAATGAAATGGTGGAAATTCTCCATCTCTGTATTGAATTGGTATAAGGCACATTCGGCAGTTGAAAAATGGCATGGACACCTCTCTTCATATAATAAAATATATTTTATTTATTTAATCATTATCGACCAAAATAGAATAAAAATGAGAGATTAGTCAGAATATAAAATAGGAATCAATGTTGACGGTAGAAATTTTAGCTATTAATTTGTGGCAGCAGTTAACATTTTTTTAGCAGTATCGTTTGAAATAAGTTCTCTTTTATTTATAAAAACACGCATTTGCATATCTGCAATTTTTGAATCAAATGCATTAACTTGAGTATCTGTTGCGCTGTAGCGAACACTTTTTGTATCAATACCCTTTGCCGTTAATGCAGCATTTACTTGAACGGCATTACGAGTTACATCGTCGATAAAAACAACTTTCTTAGGAGAAAAATGTGCTTTTTTAAAGAATTTTAGCAAAATTTCACCCTTGTTTTGTTCATCAACAAAAATGATACCACGTGTATAATGACTATTGCGTGTGATTTGCTGTTTCTTTTTTGGAATTAAAGGTGTTTTTGAAAAATCCATATTTTGTGATTTAAGTTGTTTTTCTGTCATTTCAACAACATCATCGGGACGGGCGGTTAAACCTAGAGTGGGTATGTTTTTCCTTTGGAGGTTATGAAAAAACTCAACTGTTTCAGGTTCTACGGGAGAAACTGTTGTAAAATCATTAATTTGTTTCCACTCTGCTTGCGCTTTTATATATGCTTTATGTGTAGACATGCCTTTGGCAAGGTATTGTTTATATTTATAAAAGTACCACTCAGAACTACCAAGTGTTTGATCAGTTGTAATTAATGTATTATCGATATCAAAAATCACTAAGGTATCTTTATCAATAAGTTGAGCAATTTTTTTTAGTGAGTCTAATTCAAGCACTTCTGCAGAAGTATAAGTGTAAAAGAAAAATGTGGAAAGAATTGCAGAAGTAAATGAAAATGCTCTTGTAAAAGAAGAATATTTTTTCATACGGAATCATACTCCTTGATTGTATATGGACATGATAAAAAAAAGGCTGCTGAATTATTTATTTTCAGCAGCTCTTTTAGCTTTGTATTCAGCAACCATTTTTTCTTGGACTGCTTTTGGCACAGGAGCATATTTAATAAACTCCATTGAGAATTCGCCTTTTCCTTGTGTACTTGAGCGAAGATCTGTAGAGAAACCAAACATTTCTGTTAATGGTACTTCTGCTTCAATTTGTGCATAGCCACCATTACCAGCACTACCGATAATCATGCCGCGACGTTGATTGAGAAGCCCCATCATTGTGCCTTGAAACTCTTCTGGTCCTTCAACGCCAACTTTCATAATTGGTTCAAGAATCACTGGCTTTGCACTTAAATAGGATTCACGGAATCCTGCCATTGAGCAAGTTTTAAAGGCTTGTTCACTTGAATCGACTGCATGATACAAACCATCATTAATAACAAATCTTGTTCCAACGACTTGTGCGCCAATGAGGAGACCTGTTTTTGCTTGCTCTACAAAACCTTTTTCACAAGCTGGAATAAATTGACGTGGAATTGAGCCGCCTACAATTTTGTCGACAAACTCATAGATTTTGTCGCCTGCATCGATAAGTGGTTCCATATAACCGACAACACGTGCAAATTGACCAGAACCACCTGTTTGTTTTTTGTGTGTATGTGCAATCTCAGCACGTTCTGTAATAGATTCCCTAAAGTTTACTTTAGGCTTACCTACAATTGTCTCACAGCTAAATTCTCGCTTCATGCGTTCTACATAAATTTCTAGATGAAGTTCGCCCATCCCCTCAATAATTGTTTCGTTAGACTCTTCATCGCGACTTACGCGGAATGTAGGATCTTCTTTTGTAAATTTATTAAGAGCTTTTGAGAAGCTTGTTTGTGCAGATTTATCTTTTGGAGATATTGCAAGTGAAATTACTGCATTTGGAACATACATTGAAGCAAGTGAAATATTCACTGTACCATCTGTGAAGGTATCTCCAGAAGCACAATCAACTCCAAATAATGCAACAATATCACCAGCTTGAGCTTCCTCAATGTCTTCCATCTCATCAGAATGTAAACGCACAATACGCGGAATTTTAAGGCGTTTGCCATTAGACATGTTTGTAACCATCATGCCTTTTTTAACTGTACCTTGATAAATGCGCATAAATGTAAGCTGACCATAACGAGTTTCGTCTAGTTTAAAGGCAAGCATAACAAGCGGATGAGTGGGATCTGTATGTAATTTTAACGGTGCTTCCTCGTTCTCAATATCAAGGCCTTCATTTTCAATTTCAATTGGTGAAGGTAAATATCTTGAAACAGCATCTAATAAAACTTGAACACCTTTGTTTTTAAACGCGGAACCAAGAAACACAGGTGTGATTTTAAGATCAACAACAGCTTTATGTAATACAGGATCGATTTCGTCTGCGGTAACATGTTCATCGCCTAAATACTTTTCAGCAATGGTGTCACTAAAATCTGCTAATGCGCTAACGAGTTCTGCACGACGTGATTTGGCTTCTTCAACAAGATCTGCGGGAATGGCTTCTTCACGTATAATTTCACCGTGTTCACCATCAAAATAAAATGCTGTTTCGCGGATAAGATCAACCACACCTCTGAAGTTATCTTCAGAGCCAATTGGAATTTCTGCTAACCATGCATTATGGTTTAATTTTTCGCGTAGTTGTTCTGTGACACGATACGGGTTTGCACCTGCACGGTCCATTTTATTGACAAACGCAATACGAGGCACGCGATAACGTCTCATTTGACGATCAACTGTAATTGATTGTGATTGAACACCAGCAACTGAGCAAAGTACTAATATGGCACCATCGAGTACGCGGAGTGAACGCTCAACTTCAACTGTAAAATCGACGTGTCCAGGAGTATCGATAAGGTTAATCCAATTATCTTTCCATTGGCAAAACGTAGCCGCAGACTGAATTGTAATCCCTTTTTCGCGCTCAAGATCCATTGAATCCATTGTTGCGCCAACACCTGATTTGCCTTTAACTTCTTCAATTTTATGAATACGCCCTGTATAGAATAGGATGCGCTCTGAAAGTGTTGTTTTACCTGAGTCAATATGTGCCGAAATACCAATGTTTCGGACACGAGAAATATCTGTAATAGACATAATCAAAAAACCTACGAATTAAAGGGAAAGATAACTAAATATGTAAAAGTTGTGATTAAAATATTTTTAAATAAATGTAAATCATTTATATTCAAATGCTTCTGTAATAAGCGTCTCTAACCACTCTGAAGCAGCTATACCATCATATTCCCAGAGCTTTGGAAACATACTGATTGATGTAAGACCTGGAATTGTATTGACCTCATTAAAGACAAAACGGTTCTGTGTTTCAATATTCCAAAAATCAATGCGTGCTAATCCTCTAAGATTGAGGGCTTTAGCAACTTTTTCTCCTAAGGTTTTAAGAGGTTGAATGCGATTAGCATCTAAACGTGCAGGAATAAATAGGGATGCCTTTGAAGATTCTGAATATTTTTCATCGTATGAATAAAAGTTTTCTGTTGAAATTTCTCCAGGTGTTGTAATTTGGGGGTTGTCCTCATCGCCTAAAAAGCCACACTCTACCTCTGTGCCATGCATCCACTCTTCTACTAAAACTTTTGTGTCGTATTGAAAAGCGTCAATAAGCGCAACTGAAAGCTCAGCTTGGTTTTTTGCTTTATTGACTCCAATTGCAGATCCAAGAGCATTGGGTTTAATGCAACACGGGTATGTAATTAAGGATTCTATGTAGTGAATAGTTTTTTCTGGATTATTGATAAATTCTTTATGCGTGACTGCTGCGTAATTTGCGACTGCTATTCCTGCATCTCTGACAAGTTTTTTTTGAATATCTTTATCCATACCAATGACACTTGCGACTCGATCACACCCAATATAAGCAATTTCTGCTAATTCAAAAATACTTTGTATACGACCATCTTCACCATTGGTGCCATGTAAAATTGGGAGAAAACAATCTACATGAATGTTTAAACATCTAAAAACATCGCCTGCCAAATTTAGATCGGTCAGCCCAGTTAAAGGAATGGGATAAATAACACTTAAGGCATTTTTAGACTCAGAGTGAATTTTTGGTACTTTTCCCGCGACAATAGTTTGAAGATCCTCTATAGTATATGAGTTGAAATCTTTTGTATTATATTCTCCGGTTAGGGAATAGAATAATCCTGATTTTGAAATACCAATTGGAACAATAGTATATTTTTCAGGTAGGTTTTTTAAAACAAAGAGTGCAGAACGCAATGAAATTTCGTGTTCTGTAGAGAGTCCTCCAAACAGAACCCCCACTCTATTTAAGGCTTTTTGCTTCGTAGGAGTATTTATGGAAACATTTACATTTTTCATTGTTGGTTTTGCCTGCATTTTAGGTGTTGCGGTTTTACTATTATTAATTTCTTTTATTAGCTTACGCAAAAAACATCAAAATTTGTATCAGCATCTTACGATAACTGAATCAGAGTTGATTCGAACAAAAGAATCTTTACATCATTTTGAAAAAAAGCTTTTAAAAAATCAAGAACATTCCAATACAAATCATAATCATCAAAATGAAATTTTAGATTTGCGTAAAGATAATGCTCATTTTAAAGATGAAATAAAAAAATTAAAAGATGATGTCAGAATTAAAAATATTGAAATGAAAAAGTTAGAAGCTTTACATATCGATAAATTATTTTTAATTACAAAAGAAAAAGAGACGCTTCTGGCTCAATTAAAAGAAATTGACTCTTCATATAAACGACAAAAAGATGAACTCGAAAAAACGATTCATGAATTGAACATTTATGGTACTGAGCTTCATCAAAAAGCATTAACTTCTGAAAAACAGTCAAAGTCAAATATTTCTAAACTCATTACTTTGCAATCAAAGTTAAAAGTTGCAGAGCAAGAAATTGGGAATCTGTCTCATGTAATTGCTGAAAAATCAAAAGTGACAGATGAGTCTTCAATCGAAATTTGGAAAGAAAGAGCCCAGTCTGCCAAAAAAATGTACCAGCTTATGAAGCAAACAAGAGAATTATCGGATAATAAAGTTCAATCATATCAAGAAGGTATTGTTGTAACTGCAGAATGGATTTTAAAAAACACAAATACACCTTTGCCAAATGTTGCAGAAAATGAAAATAAAGCTGATAGACTGTTAGCTGAAGCATGGGCCGCTATTATTGCACGCAGCCCTTTAGAACCACCAGCGCCTTTTGAATCCGGAATAGAAACTCGAGTATAAAATGTCTTTTTCCCTTGAAACGCCAGATGCAAAACCACGTTATAAACGTTTAGTTACGACACAAAATGGTAAATCAGAGCGTATTCTTCAACAAAGTGTATGCTCTATTTTAGAAACATGTGGACGTTGTCGTTTGCTTGATCTGCCTTATCATCAACAAGTTTATCAAAAAACCGAAAAAACTAAAGATTTTTTGAAAAAAATTGGATCAATTTATCAGCATGTTTCAGTAAAAGATTGCGTAGAAGCTCCTGAAAAACTTGCGTACCGTCATTCTGTGCATTTAATGGTTTCGGAACAAGCCCCGTCAAGAAAAGAAGCTTCTGCTAAAACTAGGCGTATTGATATCGGATTTTATCAACCTAGTTTTAAACATGTGATTGATATTGGACGTTGTCCTATTCAAAATATTCATTTGAATCATATCATTGCATGGATCCGAACTGGTATTCGAATCCATAAAGTTTCTATTCAATCAAAATCAAATCCAAGTGGCATTCTAGATAGTATTATTTTAACAGCTACACATACAGGAAATCAAATTTTTCTCTGTTTTGTCGTGTCAAAATTGCATTCTGCAAGTTTACGTCCTTTGGCTTGTGATATTGCCTCAAAATTTTCAAATATTCGCGGCATTTTCATGAGAACACGTGAAGACACTGAAAACAAAAATGTAAAACTTTTAACAGGTCATACGACTTTAAAAGAAAACTTAAATGGAATTACCAGAGAAAAAAGTGTTCAAGATTTTTTTCCAGCAAATCCGGCTATGACAGAAAAAATACTTAAACGAATAATTGAACTGCAAACATCATATGAAAAAAATTATAAATTTTCGATTGTAAGTGCCAATCCATCTTTCCATTCTGTTTTAAAATGTTTGTCCTTAACGGAATGCTTAATCAAAAATCCTGAAATTATTTGTCTTATTTCTTCTTTGTCACAGAGTGTAGAAGAAATGTTTCATACTTTAGAGAAAAACGATTATTTTCCACTGTTTGTAGAGCCTTTTGATATGCTTCCAGGAACTGACTATGTAGAAGCGCTGACTGTATTTCTAAAAAGGACTTAATCTCATGACACAGAATGCAAAACGCTGTGCGCTTATATTAGCTGGTTGTGGTGCAAAAGATGGAGCTGAAATTACTGAAGCTGTCTCTTTACTCATTGCGTTATCGCAAGAGGGTTTTGTCGTAACATCATTTGCGCCAGATCGGGAACAATACCATGTGCTGAATCATATTACGGATACATCATTAAACTCTGAAAAACGTAACATACTTGTCGAATCTGCACGTATCGCTCGTGGTAATGTGTATTCTTTAGAGACTATTCAAGAATCAGATTTTGATGTTTTGTGTTTTAGTGGAGGTTTTGGTGTTGCCAAAAATTTATGTGATTTTGCTTTTGAAGGTAAAAATGCTGTTTTAGAAGCTGATATTCAAGATGTGCTTTATCAATTTATTGAAGCAAAAAAAGTGATTGCTGGCCTTTGTATTTCACCAATTTTATTTGCTCTGGCAGCAAAAGAACTGAATATAAAAAATGTTGCGATTACACTAGGGCAAAAATCTAGCGTTTCAGATACTGTCGAATCATGGGGAATCGTTCATCAACCAAAACAAACGTTTGAAGCTTGTATAGACGCACAAAATAAATTCGTTTCTGCGCCTGCATATATGGATGATGAAGCAACTCCTGCCGACATTTTTGCATCTGCTGCGGCATTAGTTCACGGAATTGAACAATTACTTTAAGTGTGTATTTGATGAAATTTAAATTTTTTCTATTTTTATTAATGCGTTACTTGTTTCCCTTTTGGACACCGAATCAAAAGATGAAACAAGGATTTGCATTGTCAGCTCTTATTCCTATGTTGGGTGTAACAGTTGGGGTGTTTTCTTTTATTGTTGTGTTAGGAGTTATGTCTGGTTTTGTTGAAAATATGAAAGCAGAACTGATTCGCCTAACGCCTCATGCAAATATAGTTTCTAATAATGTTGGCGATAGTATTTCTGCGCAGGATGAATTTTTACACAAAATAAAAGCAATTAACCCATCAGAAATTCTTGCTGTAACGCCGTATCAAATCGGTGATGCAATTCTTCAATCCGCAAATCAAGCAACTTTAGTTTCTTTAAACGGCGTTGATCCAAATACAATTGAAAGTGTAATTGATATTGATGATTACATTGTCATTGGTGATGGATTAGGCGCTTTAAATCAAACCAGTGATTTACAAAAAAAGCAGAAATCTGAAGTGATATTGCCTAATGTTGTAATTGGCAGAGAACTTGCTTTACAGCTAAATTTAACAGTTGGCAGTGTCATTACATTTGTCTCTATTTTATTTGATGAGGGATTTGGGCCTTTGCAAATGCCTGTGATTGTTTCTGGTATATACGATACTGGAAGGTTTTATTTAGACAGTAAAATGGCTTATGTAACTTTAGAGAGTGCAAACAATTTTTTTTCTTCACCTCATCAGTGGGCAGGGGTTGAGTTAAAATTAGTTCATCCCTTTCAAGCCAATTCTGTTATTCAAAAAATTAATAAAGAGTTGAAGATTGACAATTTACATGCAGATCTTTGGACGAAAAAAAACAGTGCTCTCTTAAAGGCGTTGTTTTTGGAGCATATTGGCATGATGGTTGTCATGAGCATGATTATTTTAGTTGGATGCTTTAGTATTACAATTTCGCTTTTACTGTCTTTATACCGTAAAACGAGAGAGCTGGCTATTTTACGAGGACTTGGGCTTACACAAAAAGACTTAAGTAAACTTTATCTTGCTCAAGGATTTGCAATTGGAACAATTGGTGTTTTGGTTGGTTTAGGCTTTGGGCTTCTCACTTTATATTTAGTACACAATTTTCATGTTCCTATTTTAAGTAATGCTTATTCAGGAGAACCTCTTCCCGTAAAAATAAATATATTTGACATTTTATTTGTATCTTTGGGCAGTATTTTTCTTGCGACGGCCGCTGCTTTTTGGCCTGCATTTAAAGTGAGAAGATTAAATGTCGTTGATGTTCTTGCTATTCGTCAGTAAATCAATATAAGTGTATTTTATAAATTTTTTATAGAAAATTCTGGTGTTTATTTGCATGCAAGCAGTTAAAGTTTCAAATTTAAAAAAGACATATTCAGTCGGTGAAAGCTTAATTCATGCTTTAAACGGCATATCATTTGAAGTAAATTCAGGAGAATTTATTGGCATTACGGGTGAAAGTGGATCAGGCAAAAGTACTATATTAAATATTCTTGGCACTCTTGATCATCCAACATCTGGCGAATTGTTTATAAATGCTGAAAATCCCTTTGTAAAAAATGATGTTGAATTAAGTCGATTTAGAAATTTGCATATAGGATTTGTTTTTCAGCACAATAATTTATTGCCGGAATTCAACGCGCTCGAAAATATTATGATTCCTGCGCTAATATCTGGTAAATCGATAGAGCAAATAAAAGAGAAAGCTCATGATTTATTATCTAAAGTAAATTTAACACAACGCGCTTATCATTTTCCAGGTCAGTTGAGTGGCGGCGAACAACAACGTGTTGCGATCGCGCGCGCTTTGATCAATAATCCGCTCCTTATTTTGGCTGATGAGCCTTCAGGAAACCTTGATTCATATAATGCCTCTGGTATTCATGAGTTATTTCATAAACTGAATCAGGATATGCATGCGACAATTTTAATGGTTACTCATAATGTAGAATTTGCAAAAAAAATTCCACGACGAATACATCTTAAAGATGGTGTTATTGTGGAACTAGACGAAAGTTTTTCATGATTAAGATGCTACGATTTTTGCCAATTATATTTTGTTTTTTTATTTCTGTTTTTTCTGCAACTTTATTAGCAGTAGAAAATGAGGCTGAAGAAACGTCTGAACTATCAGTTGAAAATTCACAAACCGAATCTGAAGAATATAAAAAAATTTCTAAAATAAAAATTATAGGAACAAGTACTCTTTCAGAAGATGCTGTGAATAATGTGCTGACAATTCGTACTGGAGAAATTCCTACAAAATCAATCATTCGCAATAATGTAAAGCATTTGATTGATACGGGCTATTTTAGTGATGTGAGTATTGCACAGAATTCTGACGGAGTTCTTGTGGTTACACTAAAAGAAAAGCCAACTTTGCGCGAAATCGAATATGAAGGATTTAACGTAGTTGATCCTGCAAACTTTAAAGATAAAATTCTGACAAAACCATACTCTATTCTTGATGAACGAAAAATTTTAAAAGATTTAAATACTATAGAGCAAGAATACATAGAAAAGGGCTATTATCTTGCGAAGCCAGACTATGTTTTAAGTGTAACTGAGCAAGGCAATACTTCTAATCTTATATTTACAGTAAAAGAAAATGCACCGGTTACGGTTAGAAAAGTAAATATTCTTGGCAATGAATATTTTTCAGATGCAGAAATACAAGCCTTTATGATGACACGCCCTAAAACGTGGCTTGCATTTTTAAACTCATCAGGCGTGTTTCGAGACGAATTTTTAGAAGCAGATCAAAACAATATTACTTATATTTTTCGAGATAACGGTTTTGCAGAAGCTACTGTAGCTCCTCCTTATGCTATTCTTGATAAAACCAAATCGAATGTAGATGTTTCATTTTACATTGAGCAGGGTGAGCGTTTTAAAATTGGAAAAATCAATTTTGGCGGCGATTTACTTGTTAATGAAGAAGAACTGCGTTCAAAATTGACCTTAAAAGAAGATGATTATTATAAAATATCAAAATTCACTGCTGATATGTCAATTCTGAAAAATTTTTATGGTGATAAAGGATATGCATTTGCTTATGTTTACCCTTCATTTGATATAGATCGTAAAAATAAAACTTATGAAGTTACTTATCACATTACCCCAGGCACAAAAGCATATTTTAGAAAAATTGAAATTACAGGCAATCTAAAAACACGTGATAATGTCATTCGTCGTGCTCTTAAAATTTCTGAAGGGCAACTTTTTAATTCTACAGATCTTGAGCGTTCAAAATCAGAAATTGAATATACAGGTTACTTTGCAAAAGCAGAGCTTTTAGATAGTGCTGATTCGAATAGTGGGTTTGTGGATGTTAAATTTATAGTAGAAGAAAAATCAACAGGTCAGTTTCGTGCTTCTATAGGAGCATCGCCGAGCTCATTCGGTGGAGGTGATGTGCGTTTCTTTGCTGATTTAAATTATCAAGAAAGAAACTTGTTAGGTAAAGGGTATGCTCTTTCTACCAACGTTCAAATTAGTCCAAGCCAAGACAAAAAAGGCAAACTAAATTATTCATTTGGGTTAGATTTTTTAAATCCAAGTATTTACAATAGTCCATGGAATTTTGGTATTTCAGGCAGTTATAATTATCAGTTACAAAGTATCACACAAACATCTGCCGCTAATCCAATCGATATTTTTATCAAGCAAAAAAGCATTTTGGCTGGTGCATCGATCGGGCGTGAAATTTTTGATCACCTTCGCCTTGTATTTGGGTATAACTATTCACAATACTTTATTACTCCGTCTATTCCACTCACTCAAGATTATTATCAAAATGGTGCAACTGAAGAAGTGACACAAGAACTTGTGTACGACATAACAGATGATGCTTCATTGCCAACCTCTGGATTTTACGGATCTATTTTAAATGCATTCGGTGTTCGTTGGACCATGGGTGATTATAATTATGGTACTGTAACGGCAAACTTTGCATATTATTTGCCCATTTATTTTACCCGTGACTTTAAAACAAACTTTCGTTTTGTGTTTATTCCACGTTACGTGTATAAGACTACAAGACTTCAAAATGTCCCGTATTGGAAAAGGTTCACCCTTGGTAGCATGTACTACATGAAAGGTTATACCAAACAAGGTGAAACTATTACGCCAACTGTGCCTGTTACAATTTCCCCTGTTACAGGGCAAACAATTAATATGTATACCGGTGGTAACAGAAGTTTTTATGGGGCAGTTGAATATTTTATCCCATTAATCCCAGAAGTAGGATTACGCTTTGTTGCTTTTGCTGAAGCTGGTACTGTTTTGGATGATACGGATCTTTTAAGGTTATCAAACGTTAAAACCGATGTTGGTTTTGGCGTGCGCTGGACAACAAGTGTTGCTCCATTTAGGTTTGAATGGGCTTTCCCTGTCCAAAAAGGTGGCAAGCTCGGCGAAAGCCATTTTGTCTTTACTGTTGGGCTTGATGGTTCTAATATGTAGTTTAATTTTACATTCAGTAGGAGTAAGAGTTTATGAAATCATTATTATTACGCGCAGCCCTTGTTTCTGGTTTAGGTTTATCTTTAGCAACACCTAGTGTTTTTGCTGCTGCAACTGGGCCTGCAATTGGTGTTGTCGATGTGCAAAATGCAATTTTAAAAACTGATGAAGGTCAGGCACAACGTGCAAAAATTGAAAAAGAGTTCAATTTAAAGCGTGATGATCTTATGAAACAAGAACAACAGCTAAAAAAAATGAACGACGATTTTTCTATGCAACAAAGTATTTTGTCTGAAGCGGACAAGCAAAATAAGCAAAAAGAATTTCAAGCAAAACTTCAAAAATTTCAAAAAGATCAGTCAGAATTTGAACAAGGTGCGCGTCAAAAAGAAACAGAAGCCTTACAATCTATCTTTCAAAACATGCAAAAAGAAGTCCAAGTTATTGCTCAAAAGAAAAACTTAGATATGGTTGTTGATAGAAGTGCAGGCGTGCTTTTATATGCGGCAAATCCAGTTGATATTACAGATGAAGTTGTAAAATCGTATAATACAAATCACAAAGCAAAATAATGTTTGAAAATAAAATACTTTCTCTTCAGGAAGTACTGAAAACTATTCAGGGAACACTTGTACATGAGTTTCCTGAAAATCCTATATTTCATGGTGTTGCGCCTGTAGAATTTGCAAGTTCTGAAGCAATTTCTTTTTTAGCAAATTTAAAATATTTAGACGCTGCAAAAACTTCTAAAGCGGGTGCATTGCTTTGTTCAAAAGAAGCAGCTGCAAAGCTTTCTGAAAATACGCAAAGTATTCTTATTGTATGTGAAAATCCATATGCAGCATTTGCAAAAATTTCACAGCAATTTTTTACACCAAAACATTCATTTACTGGTATATCCGCACAAGCGTTTATTGATGAAACAGCGATTGTGAGTCAAACGGCCACCGTGTTTCCAAATGTTTTTATTGCGTCAAATGCCACTATTGGAGAGCGAAGTGTGCTCTATCCAGGGTGTTTTGTTGGTGAAAATGCAGTCATTGGTAATGATTGTATTTTATATCCAAACTCTGTTGTCCGTGAAGGCTGTCAGCTTGGGCATAGGTGTATTTTAAACCCTGGTGTTGTGATTGGTGGTGATGGATTTGGATTTGCGCCAACTGCTACAGAGAATGTAAAGATTCCCCAAATTGGTGGAGTTGAAATTGCTGATGATGTTGAAATTGGTGCAAATGCGACTATTGATCGTGGTACAATTCAAAATACAACTGTCGGACGTCAAACTAAAATTGATAATCTTGTTACAATTGGTCATAATGCGTCAGTTGGAGAATTTTGCTTTTTAGCGGGCCAAACAGGTATTGCAGGTTCTGCGAAAATAGGACATCGTGTTGTAGCAGCTGGACAAGTAGGTGTTTCTGGGCATATCTCAATTGGCGATCAAGTTACGATTGGTCCACAATCTGGGGTCACCAAAAGTATTCCAAAAGGTCAGACATGGTTTGGCAGTCCTGCAAGACCATATAAAGAATTTGCAAAATGGTTTGCTGTATTAAATAGATATGTAAAAAAACAAGGGTGATAGATCATGATAGATAAACCAGTGATTTTTGATGTGGAAACAATTAAAACATTAATACCTCACCGTTATCCACTTCTTCTTGTCGAAAATGTACACGAGCTAGATCCACAAAAAAGAATTTTAGCAAGTTATCGTTTAAAAGAGACAGAACCTGTTTTTGAAGGTCATTTTCCAGGCACTCCTGTTTATCCTGGAGTTTATTTTATTGAAAGTATTGCTCAAGCCGGAGCAATACTCGTTTTTGAAACACGAAAACACCGAGGGTTGTTGAATCGACCGCTTGGGTTTTTATCGACTGTCGAAAAGGCTCGTTTTCGCAAAACAGCAGGTCCTAATGATTTATTAATGTTCGATGTAGAGCTTATAAAAGACCGTAAAAGTATATTCTTTTGGCTACATGGAAAAGTATTTGTTGGTGATACGTTAATTGCAGAAGCAAGTCTTTCGGTTGCCTTAGGAGATAAATAATGTCCGCTTCTGTAAAAATTCATCCAACTGCTGTAGTGAATGAAGGTGCTGAGTTAGATGAAGGAGTCGAAATTGGACCTTATGCAATTATTGGTTCAAATGTTAAATTAGGAAAAAGCACTAAAGTACATGGTCATGCATTAGTGACAGGCCATACAACTATGGGGCCTGAAAACGAAGTTTTTAGTTATGCTTCAGTTGGAAACACTCCTCAAGATTTAAAATATAAAGGTGAACCCACAACTCTTGAAGTTGGCGCCAAAAATGTATTTCGTGAATTTGTCACGGTTCAACCGGGTACTGTTACAGGAATTGGCACAACTAAAATTGGTAATGGGAATCTTATTATGGCTTACGTCCATATTGCTCATGACTGTATTTTAGGAAATCAGAATGTATTAACCAATCTCACTCAACTTTCAGGCCATGTAACAGTGGGTAATAATGTTGTTTTTGGTGGTGTTACTGCAGTGCATCAACACACAACGATTGGCGATCGTGCAATGACAGCAGGGGGGACAATTTTTAGTTTAGACTTACCTCCTTATTGCGTTGCCATGGGATATCGTGGTGGTTTGCGTGGCTTAAATATTGTTGGATTGCAAAGAGCAGGAGTGAATTCTGCAACACGTGCTGCAATTAAAGAAGCTTATAAAATAGTCTTTCTTGAAAATCATGGCACTATTCAAAGTGCACTTGCGAATGTGCCAGAACGTTTATTAGAAATAAATGAAGTAAAAAGTTTTATTGATTTTATCCGTAACTCAAAACAAGGCGTTATGCGTCCATTCACAGATCGTAGATTAAGCGAACTTTTGAATGAATCCTAGCGCATCTCTTCTGTCACAAGGTGGAGTTTGTATTGTTACTGGCGAACCAAGTGGAGATGTGCAAGCCTCTCTTTTACTGGCAGAACTAAAAAAACAATTACCAAACGAACCGCATTTTTGGGGAATTGGTGGGCAGTATCTTAAAAAAAATGGATTTGAGTGTGTAAGTGATATAGAAGAACTTTCTGTTATGGGTGCTTCTGAAGTTTTACAACAATACCTTCAAATTTCTAAAACTTATAAAAATATTTTATTTGAAATTCAAAAACGTCAACCTAAAGTAATTATTTTGGTTGACTATCCTGTCTGTAACTTAAAGCTTGCAGAGCGCGTTACTGAGCTTGGATTTAAAGTTATTTATTATATTCCACCAAAAGTTTGGTCGCATGGTATTTCACGCGTTCAAAAACTAAAAAAATATACTAATTTATTGATAAGTATTTTACCTTTTGAAGAAGCTTTTTTTCACTCGTATAGCATTCCTACAAAATTTGTGGGAAACCCTTTGTATGATGAAGTCAATCGCTATCTTTCTTCTCATACAGACACAGTATTAAAGACAAAAAATAAACAAATTATTGGAATTTTACCAGGAAGTCGAAAACCTGAAATACTTCGTTTATTGCCTCTTATGTTAGAGTCATTTATTGAGTTAAATAAAAAAAATTCAAATACAGTTGCTTATGTAGCAGTTGCAAAAAATCTTTCCAAATCATATGTAGAAAATATTTTTATAAATACCTGTAAGCAATTAAATATCAGTCCTGCTACGGTTTCAGAAAAAGTATATTTTATAGAAAATAATACATATGAAGTCATTCAAAATGCTGATTATGCATGGGTTTGTTCAGGGACGGCAACATTAGAAGTGGGACTTTTTAAAACGCCAATGAGTGCTATTTATAAAGTTTCGTCGCTTACTGCGTTTATTGCTCGCATTATTATTAAAGTACCTTATGTCTCTTTAGTGAATTTATGTCTTAATAAAGCCATTATTCCTGAATTCTTACAAACAGATGCTACTGTCAATAATCTTGTCAATCATGCTTCTCAAATATTAAATGATGTTTCAGAACGAAAAAAAATGATTACTGGGTTTGAGGAGCTCAGAAAGTTATTTCATCCTCATGCTGCAGAACGTGCGGCTCAAGAAGTGGTCAATTTTTTAGAACACAATTAAAGGCGCTGTTATGAAATTTAATTTTCGAGAATCGACCCCGCTCATAAAAATGATGTGGAAAGCATCGAAAAAAGACTTACTAGCTGCATTGCCTTGGTTTCCTATTTTTTCGCTTGCCGAAGTACTGCTTGCCTTTGGGAGCAGTATGTTATTGCAGCTGCTTTTTTTGACGACTCAAACGGTTTCTATACAATCGTTAATTCCAGGAAAGTTTAAAGATTTATTTGAGTCTTCATTTATGCTTAATAAAACTGAACTCATTTTTATTGTGCCAACCTTCATTGCCGTTGTTGCTCTTATAAAACTAATTTCGCGATTTATGAGTAGTTATTTAACTGAGCGTGCAGGTCATCGCACGTCATGTTATTTTCGGGAAAAGATGCTTGAAAATTTTTTGTCTTCCACTGGGAATACAATCGATCAAGTGAATCCAGATCATGTTGCAAATCAATTAATGCAAGATAGTATATTACTGCAAAGTGCTTTAAATAAGGGCACAATGAGTGCAGTACGAGACAGCTTTGTTCTTGTTTTTATTGTCTGCTCTTTAGTGCTGATTTCCTGGAAAGCGTTTTTTATTGGAATCGCAATTGTTGTACCAATGGTTTTTGTGCTTAAAAGGGTTTCTCAAAAATTAAATTTTTATACTCATGAAGGACAAAAAAAGAAAATTAACATTGCTGCTCGATTTTTGCAGAGTTATCAAGGACGCTTGCCCATTGCAGCCCTGCGCTCTCAAGGTCGTGAATTGTCCGATTTAAATGATTTAAATGAGGACAATTATCGCTTTATGAAAAAAAGTCTTTTTGTCACTACGTTTTTTTCACCATCGATGGAATTTATAGGTCTTTCTCTATTAGCTGGTGTGTTTTATTGGCGTCTTAATTCAACAGTTGATTTTGAAGCAGTAAATTATACTGCAATGATTATTTTAGTGATGTTCTCGTTTCGCTATATTAAAAATATAGCAGGCACAATAACGTTTTTAAGTGATATGCAAGTTGTGTTTAAAAGAGTGACACAATATTTTAAAGATTATACCCCTTCTAAAAGAAATCCACATCTTACATTTTTGCCAAATTATTCTAAGAATGCGATTATTGCTCAAAATGTCTCGTATATTGTGCAAGATGATAAAAAAATACTTAATAGTTGTAGTGTGCATATTCCAAAAGGGAAAAAAATTGCTTTTGTTGGTGAAAGCGGGGCTGGAAAAACTACTTTTTTACGTTCTCTTGCAGGCTTGCTGATTCCTTCGGTAGGAAAAATTGAGATATCTGAAAACTATCTTATGGCTTTTCAGTCACCTTATATTTATCGCGGCACTACATTAGAAAATATTATTTATAATCAAGAATTGGAAATAAATTCAAGAATAGAACAAAAATCTCAAGACTTAGTGCGCGCATTGAGCCTTGCCTTTACAGAATCAGGATCTCAATTATTTTTGAACAAAAAGCTTGGTTTTTTAGGTGAAGGATTGTCTGGTGGTGAAAAAGCTCGTTTAGCACTTGCTCGTATTTTGTTTAGATCACCAACAGTAGTTTTTCTCGATGAACCCACCGCAAATCTCGACTCTGCGTCAAGCGAATTTTTTTGGAAAGCAATTGAAAAGTGGAAATCACAAGATTCTGACCATACTGTCGTCGCTGTTTCTCACCTTATTCAAGAAATTATCGATTTTGATTATTGTTATGTGTTTGAAAATGGTAAAATAGTAAAAGAAGGAATTCCACGAGATATTTTAAATCATGCATGAACACTTTTCACAAAAAATGCGCCGTATTCTTGATGCTTCTCCAAAATCAAAAGGCATTTTATTTTGGATTTTGAGCCCACTATTATTTATTGTGTCTATAACTTGGGCATTAATCGCATTCTACAAAAGAAAACAAGGTTATGAAAATTTTGAAAATTTAACAAAAAATTTTCCTAATCATATAAAGGTTTTGTCTGTTGGTAATATTTTACTAGGCGGTACAGGCAAAACTCCGATAGTAAGAGCTCTTGCTGAAAAGCATTTAAGTCGTGGATTGTGTGTGGCAATTGCCTCGCGTGGTATTCATGGTAAGCCTATCATGATTAATTCTTTGAATTTTACAGTTGAAAATTTGAACAAGTTATCTGATGAAAATCGTGAGCATTTTGAAATTTTACATTTGCAGTATCCCAATACTCAATTCTTTATTTATCAAAATCAAAATCGTGCAAATTCCCTCAAACATTTTTGTGAAATGGTAAAAAGCGACACTTCTCGTCAAATGTCAGAAATGATAAAAACGTTGGAAGTTGAAAATTCTTTTCAGCACTCTATGTTTATTTTAGATGATGGATTACAATACTTTAACTGTCCAAGACATAAAAATATTTGTGTGGGTGATTTAAATGTTGATGGTATTGCTTTGCCTTTTGCAATGCCTCTTGGACCATATCGTGAAGGATTTGGCAAAGATTCTATGCAAAGAATTATGTCTCAATTCGATTTGTGCTTATGGCCTCAAAAATCATATCACATAGAGAAAAGCAGTACCCACTTTCCTTACAAACTTTCTCAAAATTATTTTGTTACAGCAGCTCTTTGTCTTTTAAAGTGTGAAATAATGGCCGATGGTAAATTTACACTTAATCACTTGGATTCATGCACAAAGAATTTACACTTGAAAAATGCTTCAATTCTGACTGGCATTGCTCACCCAAATCGTTTTGTAGAAGATTTATCTCAATTAGACGAAAGATTTTTGGAACTTGATAAAATATTTTTAGCAGATCATGGATCAATTTCTGAAGATATATTAGAAGAGTTAAATTCATCTGATACAGTTATTTTAACAATGAAAGATTTTTTTCGATTCTGCACAGAGCATTCTTTTATTAAGTTTGCTTCTAAGAGAACAATTTATGGATGTTATTTAAAATATGATCTATCGTATATAGATGTATAAAATTAAATTTCGGCAAAATGTTGCTGCACTTGTACGTTATAAAGATCAGTATCTTGCTTGTTGTCGTAAAGATTATAATACCTGGCAAACCATACAAGGTGGCATTGAATTATTTGATGCGTCTCCTGCTGATGCGCTTGTAAGAGAGATGGAAGAAGAACTGGGTGTTAAATCGATTGATTTTAAGATTATTTATCAATCAAAACTATGGCGACGCTATCTCTTTAGCTATAAATCCGCTCGAGAACGTCACCGAGAGAATGCAGGACAAGATCAACTGTGGTTTTTAATTGAACTTAAAGATAAAGATGTTTTTGATTTTGAAGTCGTCAAAAACGAGTTTTCTCATTTAGAGTGGGTAAGCTTAACCGAACTTATCAACCGTTACGCATTATGGAAAAAGCTTGGTGTGTACGATTTTTGTAGAGAAATAGAACCAAAATTTGAGTTTGTCAAATTTTACTAAGTATGACACTAAAAACAAATTTTCAAATTGTAGTCAGAGTTTTTATTGAGCTCAGAAATAAAGGTGCCTCGTTGTCAGCGCGCGATTTAGATGTGCTAGAAAATTGGGAAAAATTGGGAATAGATCCCAATTTTATCTGTAAAGTTATGTACGAAATGTATACTGAATGTGAAAAAAAAGATATTCCATTCCCAAAGTCATTTTTAAAAATATCAAAAAAAGTGGATACAATCATAGCAAAAATCAAAGAAATTTAACGAGGATTTATTGTGTCACTTGAGTCATTATTTCAAGAATTTTCTAAAATTGCCCAAGAGCGTAGTAATAGTTCTGTAACATCTAAAAATGTGCGTTGTTTTTGTAATGCAGATTCGTGGAATGAAGTGTGTTTAAGGCATACCAAGTCTGGTTTAAATTTTTTTGTTTGCCCTGCCTGCGATCCTAAAAGGGATTGTAGTCTTTGTAACAGTACTGGCCACCGATCGTTTTTAGAAACACAAACTCAAACTTCACCGGACGGTACTTCTGTTGAAATTACAATTCAAAATACACAGCCCAATGCTTGTGGGTGTGTGAATGTTCATAAAGCAGTTTCGTATTTAAATTCTGCAGAAATTCCTGAAAAATATATCAAAGCACAATTTTATTCCTTTAAAACCTCGCATTTAGATGCAAAGCAAGGAAAAGTACTTGAAGAAAATATCGAGAAAATTAAAGCTTTTTGTGACAGAAAAAATACAAAATATTTTGTCACTTTATTTGGACCAGTAGGAAGTGGAAAAACACTTCTTGCTACAGCTGCTTTAAAATCGTTAATTTGTCAGTATCAATATTCAGGAAAATTTATAGATTTTCAGTATTTATTAAGCCTTATTCGTCATCAATACGAAAATAAACAAGCAAGCGAACATCTTCTTAACACTTACCGTTCAGCTGATGTTCTGATAATAGATGAATTTGCTAAAGGACGTATGGATAAAGAGTGGCCTTTTGAAAAATTGGACGATCTTATTAATTATAGATATAACAATAAAAAACTCACAATTTTAACGACAAACTATTTACCATTCGATTTTACCTATCCAAATAGCGAAAAGTATTCAATTCACGAAAGCTTTTGGACTCAATCATTATGTGAGCGGATAGGCGAACGTATGTATGATCGATTAGTCGAAGTTTCAAATTTTATCGATTTTACATCTTTGCCAAGTTACCGCAAATTTATGGCACGCAATTTTTTACGAGAGTAAGCATCCTTTGAAAAATCTTAAAATAGCATTTTGTTTAGATAAAAAAATTGGAGACAGTTTGGTTGGTTTGCTTTTAGCAAATCAGCTAGCGGAGTATGGTTTTAATATTAGTATTTACAGTGATATTTTAACTCAAATCAGTACTTGGATTAAGCCACATTTTAATCGCTTTGAGAAGTCTCCTAAAAATGTTGATGATCTTTTGGAAATTCATAAGCAATATGATGTTGTGATTGTTTATCATTATCCTGATTTAGCAAAAGAACTTGATTGTAAGCAGGGTGTCTTTGAAGAGTTACGTCATTTAATTTATCTAACACCTTGGGGTTGTAAAGAAAAATTACCTAAACCAAAATTACATCACTTAAGTCATTCAGTTATGCATCAATTAGCCCGTTATAATGGACTCTGTTTTGCTGAAAAGTCTTTTACTCCTTATCAGTATGTTGAAAATCTATGCTATCAAGCACAACTGCCTATATACCAGCTTATTACACCTGCTACTTCTCAACATAAGAACAATTTAAAATATAGAAAATTTTTAAATCGGGTTTTGATTCATCCAACAGCCTCGACACGAAAACATTCTTGGGCTCCTTTAAAATTTGTGCGTCTTGCGCAATTATTAAAAAATTCTGGGTTTGAACCCGTGTTTATTTTGCATAGCTCTGAATTAGAAGAATGGAATCAATATTTAAAAAATGATTATGAGTATGTATCTTTGTCATTAGAAAAATTAGCAGATTATGTTTATGAATCTGGTTTTGCTATTTGTAATGCATCTGGAATAGGGCATTTATGTTCGTATTTAAAGATTCCTACTCTTACAATTAATGTAAATAGAAGTTTTGCATATAAAAAATGGGCTCCATTTTTTTGGAAAAATAAGATAGTTACACATGAAAAGTGGATGCCTGCATCGCTTGCAGCATGCAACACCCATCGTCGCACACTTATTTCAGCAAATAAAGTTTTCCAATCGTTTCTTACCTTAAACGCAGAAAACAATAACTATTTAAGTTCTGAATATAGTTTGAAAAATTGATAAATATTTTCTGGTGTAATAGATTCAGGTCTATCAGTTGGCGCGATTTTTAATTTTTCAAGGTTTTTCCAAAATAAATTTTGAAGTTCAAGTGTTTTACTGGATAGCATGCTTCCTAAGGTTCTTCTCAGCATTTTGCGTCGTTGACTAAAGAGCAGTGTTGTAAAACTTTCAAATTCTTTTTCTATTTCGTTATTTTCAAAACCGAAATCTGTAGGAAGAAGCTGAATAACCGCTGAATTTACTTTTGGCTGTGGAACAAAACACTCTTTTGAAACTTTAAATAATTTTGTGATTTTAAAGTTAAGTTGCATTTTAACAGTAAGACGTGAATATTCTTTTGAATTAATGCTTGCTGCAAGTCGATCGGCTACCTCATCTTGAACCATCAAAATCGCACCAAGAAATTTATTTTTATGGGTGCAAAGCCACATTAAAATATCGCTTGTAATGTAATACGGAATATTACCAATACAAAAATCTGCTGTTTCTGGAAGATATTTTAAGATATCAGCATCTTTTAAGATAAAACGCTCAGGATATTCCTTGCATACGGTATTTTGTAACCCGCTAATTGCACGGTGATCTTTTTCAACTCCAGTAATAATGTCTGTTGAACGATTTGGATTTTGTAACAATGATTTTGTTAACATTCCAGTACCAGGTCCAATTTCTAGAATGTTGGCAGAATCTACTTTATTTTTAGCAAGAAACTCTTCTGCAGCTGCTGTAATATTGATGATCACACTTTCATCTTTAATAAAGTTTTGGCCAAGTGACTTTTTTGCTCTTAATGAAAATGAGGGAGAATTATTAGGTTTCAATATGAGTACCGCGCAAATGGATGAGTTTTTGTTGCATCAATTCTATCATCTAATAAAGTTTGCAATGCTATCATAGTAGCATTATCTGAGCAGAGCTCTTTAGGTGCAAAGATAGTATGGCATGGAATATCAGCAAATAAATTTCTGAATGATTTGTTTTGAGCAACGCCTCCGGCAATAAATAGAGTATCGATTGCAGGGTAATCGTTCAAAGCATTCATCACTCTGGTTTTTAGTTGATTAAGAGCAGAATCTTGAAACGCATACGCAATATCAGCTTTTGCATAAATTTCTTTTTTTAGATGGTTCATTGTGGCTGTTTTTAATCCACTGTAACTAAAATTATAACGATGCGTTTTAGCTGTTTCTCCTGAAGAAGAAAAAGGATGTGTGTATTGAATTTTTTCTGCTGACTTTATATTTGCAGACTCTGCAAGTTGTTCGACGAGTGGGCCGCCTGGGTATTCAAGTTTTAACAGTTTGGCAACTTTGTCAAAAGCTTCTCCGCAGGCATCATCAAGTGTGCGTCCTAAAATTTCATGTTCATGAGGAGATTTCACTAAAGTGATATGACAATGGCCACCACTGACAGTCAAAGCAAGAATAGGAAATTTAATTTCTTTTTGTAGAATCCATTCTTGCAGATTGTCTTTAAGCGAAAAGCTTGTCGGCAAAAAAAAGCAAGGTGCTAAATGCGCGCGCACATGATTTACCCCTATTAAAGGAATATTTGTATTGCTTACCACCCCTCTTGCGTACATAACGCCCACCATTAAGGCTCCAATCAAGCCTGGTCCTAATGTAACGCCTATCTTATGAATATCTGATAAACTCATATTTGCTTTTGAAAGCGCTTCTCTTACAATAGAGTCAATTTTTAGAAGATGATCACGTGCAGCAATTTCAGGCACAACCCCTCCAAATGGGGCGTGACTTTCATTTTGAGATTCAACAACATGTGATTGAATACAGGTACTTTTAGTGCCTTCATCGTATGAAATGATTGAGGCAGCAGTTTCATCACATGATGTTTCAATTGCTAAAATATTTTTCATTGAACCTTATTGTTCCTTAAACAGAAAAGTGTCTCTTACTTTTTTTTGTCAATAAGTTGTTTTAAAATTTCATTTGCTTTTGCAGGATTGAGTTGCCCTTTAGATAATTTCATTGCTTGACCGACAAAGAATCCAAATAATTTTTCTTTTCCGTTTAAGTACTCGGCAAGCTTATCTGTATTTTTTTCTAACACTTGTTCACAAATTTTTTGTATAGCAGAATCATCTGAAATTTGCACAAAACCTTTTTCGCGAACAATTTCATTAGGACTTTTGCCATCCGCAAGCATAAATTCAAAAACTTCTTTTGCTGTGCGTCCACTAATTGTTCCATCAGTTTGTAGCATCAAAAGTTCAGCGCTATGTTCTGCACTGATGGGGCTTTTTCCGGAAGTATCGCCTTGTTCAGCTGCTTGTTTAATGATTCTTAAAATATCAGTCATGAAAAAGTTTGAAACGATTTTTGAATCGACTTTATCGTGAACAAGTTTAATCAGTGCTTCAAAATATTTACTATTTTCTAAATTTACAGCAATCACTTTTGCGTCATATTCAGGTATACTAAAAGCTTCTTGATATCTTTTGGCACGTGCTTCGGGCAGCTCAGGCATATTCTGACGAATTGTTTCAATACGCTCTTGCGAAACAATTAATGCAGGCAAATCTGGCTCAGGAAAAAAACGATAATCTTGCGCACTTTCTTTTGAGCGCTGAGAGTATGTGGTGTTTTTATCGCTGTCATAACCACGTGTTTCCATTGAGATGGTGCCACCTGATTCAATAACTTTAATTTGTCTTTCTGTTTCGTATTGAATTGCTTTTTCAATGTACTTAAATGAGTTTACATTTTTTACTTCGCAACGAGTGCCTAGTTTTGTAGCACCTTTTAGTTTGACTGAAATATTTGCATCTGCACGAAAATTACCGCGTTCCATATCCCCATCAGAAATATTTAAATTCACAACAAGCGAATGAAGTTTTTTTAAATACTGTGACGCTTCTTCAGGAGAGGTTAGATCTGGGCAACTCACAATCTCAATAAGACCAACACCACTTCGATTATAATCAATAAATGAAGTTTTACCCACATGGATATTTTTACCAGCATCTTCTTCTAATTGAACACGCTCGATATTGATTTTTTTACCATTGTCTAATTCGATGTAACCACCAAAGCAGATTGGTTTATCAAATTGTGTAATTTGATATCCTTTTGGAAGATCAGGATAAAAATAATTTTTTCTTGTAAATGTGCTCACATGTTGAATGTCGCTTTTTAAAGCAAGACCCATGCGAATTGCTAAGTTTACACATTCTTCATTTAAAACAGGCAATGCACCTGGTAAACCTAAGCAAGTAGGATCAATATTTGAGTTTGGAGAAGAGCCATAAGTATTTTGACTACGACTAAAAATTTTACTTTTTGTTGCAAGCTGACAGTGAACTTCTATTCCAATGGTTGTTTCGTATTTACTCATCAGACACTCCTACTAAACCTTTTTCTTCCAAGTAATGTGCAAAAGCAATAAGCTTAGCGTCGTGTTCTTTTGGTGCCATAAATTGTAAACCAACAGGTTGCTTTAAATTTTTAACTGGTACAGAAATTGCAGGAGCTTGAGCTAAATTAGCTAAAACAGTAAACATGTCGTACAAATATTCTTTTGTTTGGTCTTTATTGTTCGCGCCTAATTTAAATGCAGAATCTGGAGTTGTTGGTAAATATAAAAAATCCACTTCTTTAAAGACATCCGTAAAGGCAGAAGTGAGCATATGTCTTACGGCAAGTGCTTTGCCATAAAAAGCATCGTAGTAACCAGCGCTTAATGCAAATGTTCCAAGCATAATGCGTTTTTTGACTTCAAATCCAAAACCTTCACTTCTCGATTTACAATACAGTTCATTTAAATCTACAGCGTTGTCTGTACGATGTCCGAAACGAATGCCATCAAATCGTGAAAGGTTACTGGAGGCTTCTGCGCATGCCATGACATAATAAGCACTTAGCGCATATTCAGAACCTTGAATTTCAATATCTTTAAACTTAATTCCAATTTCCGAAAGTGTTTGCTCGAGTTTCTGAAATTCTTCAAGAACATGAGGCGCAACATTTTGAGTAATCAAATCTCTTGGAATACCAATAGTAACAGAATCAAATTTATTGGTATCAGTTTTGTGAATTTCTGAAACATAGGGATTATTAAGTGTGGTTGCATCTTGAACATCTGGTTGTCCAATTGTTTGCATAATTAAATCAAGATCTTGAGCAGAACGGGCAAAAGGAGAAATTTGATCAAGGCTTGAACCATAAGCCACCAAGCCATAACGCGATACGCGGCCGTAACTTGGCTTAAAACCAAAAATACCACAAAAGGCAGCCGGTACGCGAACACTTCCACCAGTTTCAGAACCTAATGTTAGCGGTGCAAAACCGAGTGCGCAAGATGCGGCCGAACCGCCCGATGAACCTCCAGATACTAAAGTTTTATCTGTTGGATTTTTAACAGGACCGTGCACGCTGTGTTCATTCGCAGCGCCCATAGCAAATTCGTCCATATTTGCGGTGCCAATAAGAATGGCTCCTGCCGATTCCAAATATTTTACTGCTGTAGCATCGTATTGACCACGATAACCTTTTAATATTTTAGAAGCGCACTCTACTGGAAAATCTGTTTTCTGAATATTTTCTTTCAGAATAACGGGCACGCCAAATAAAGGCATTTTCTCAATTTCATTATCACTCAAAGCAGAAAGTTTCTTCGCTTGAGAAAGTGCATATTCTTTTTGCAAAGAAGTTAATGAATTGTATTCGGAATCTGTGTTTTCAATAAAATCAAATAGTTCATCAAAATAAGAAACAAGTGAAAGCTCCTTTGATTTAAATGATTTGATTAAATCTGATGCTCTATGCGTTTTGTAGTGATTTAAAGAATCCATAAATTTGCTTTCAATTTTCTTGATTTAAAACAGCAGGCACACGCACAAATACGCCTTCATGATCGGGAGTGCTTGAGATAAAGTCTTGTGTTGATACGGAGTTATGACATACATCTGATTGCATATGAGAATATTTTTCATCTACAATTGAATTTTGATTAATGTTATCAAGCACAAAAGAACTTTGTGTTTCACTCAAATTTTCTGGTATTTGCATTTTTGCAAGTGTTTGAAAAGCTTGTAAAACACGTTCAAGTTCTTTATGAAAATGTTTAACTTCGTCATCGTTAAGCGCAAGGCGTGATAATTGCGCAATGTGTTTAACAGTTTCAATACTTAAAGATGTTGTTTGTTGCGGGTTCATACATTACTTTCTATCGTTTGAATCTGCGTTTTATCCTATTTTACAAGAAAAAAGAAAAGGAAAATTATCATGCGTATTGCGATTTCTGGATATAGTGGTTGTGGAAATACAACAGCAACCACAAATGTGGGGCATACCCTAGATCTCAAAATCGTTAATTATACTTTTCGCGATCTTGCTGCCGAGCTGAATTTGCCGTTCGAGGCAATGCATAAAGCAGCAAGTGATAATTTAATTTACGATTACTTAACAGACCTTACACTCATTCGTAATGCATTATCAAATGAAAATATTGTCATTGGCACTCGTTTGGCTTCATGGCTTATGAATGCTGATTTGCGTATTTGGCTTCATGCCCCTCTTGATGCTCGTGCAAAGCGTATTTTTGCTCGCGCAAAGCCTGAAGATAACATTAGCTATGAACAAGTTTTGTATCAAACTCTCAAAAGAGATGAGCAAAATAAACAAAGATATTTAAGATTGTATGGCATTGATATTGATGATCATAGTGATTTTGACATTACAATTAATACAGCAAAATTAACTGCAGATCAGGTTTCAAGCTTGATTGAAGCGGCTGCAAAATGGGCAAAGAGGAATCAGCTTGATCGCTCAAATTTACACCTTGCTCGCATTCAAGAAATAATTGCAGAAAACTTAAAACTGCCAATTGAAGCAGTGAAAGATCCTACATATAAAGTTGATGTTGTTGAAATATACAAAAATTTGTGTCAATAATATCAAATAATTGGGTATTAATCTTGATAACTTTATTGTGATAGGTGAATTGCCATGCGTGTCATTACTTTAAACACGAACGGAATTCGAGCAGCCGCTCGTAAAGGTATGTTTGAATGGTTTGAAGAGCAAAACGCTGATGTGCTTTGCATTCAAGAAACCAAAGCGCATATGCATGAACTGGTAGATACGCTTGCTTGCCCAAAAGGCTACCATCTGTTTTATCATAATGCGGAGAAGAAGGGCTATTCAGGTGTTGCGATATACACACGAGTTAAGCCGAAAACGGTAAGCACTGGCTTAGGGTTTTCTTATGCAGATACTGAAGGGCGTTATATTCAGGCAGATTTTGAAGATATTTCAATCGCTTCGCTTTATCTGCCATCAGGTACTTCTAAAGAAGAACGTCAACTGATTAAATATGACTTTATGAATTTTTATGAAAAACGCTTGAAAGATATTGCTGGCGGAAAACGTTCCTTCATTCTTTGTGGGGATTTTAATATTGTTCATCGCGAAATTGATATTAAAAATTGGAAAAGTAATCAGAAAAACTCAGGTTGTTTGCCAGAAGAGCGCGCATGGCTTGATAAATTATTCGATAATTTTGGTTTAATCGATGGCTTTCGGGTTATTAATCAGAATCCAGACCAATACACTTGGTGGTCGAATCGTGGACAAGCATGGGCTAAAAATGTTGGGTGGCGTATCGATTATCAAGTTATTACGCAGCACTTAAAACCAAAAGTAAAATCAGTAGAAATTTATAAAGACAAACGGTTTTCTGATCACGCCCCACTTCTAATCGATTACGATTTTGAATTGGTGTAAGGATTTGTAAGTTTAACAATTGAGGTCATTGAAGACACAGTATGAGTTTTAACAAACAAGAGCGCAAAATTCTTTTTCTTTCTTCAGTAGGTGGGATTTTAGAATTTTACGATTTTATTATCTACGTTATATTTTCTCAAATTCTTGGAAAAATCTTTTTTCCTTCTGCAGATAAATTTGCATCGCTCATGAGTGTGTATGCAATTTTTGCAATTGGTTATCTTGTACGCCCACTTGGTGGAATTGTATTTAGCCATTTTGGCGATAAATACGGCCGAAAAGTCACCTTTATTGTTTCTGTTATGATGATGGCAATTCCAACATTTTGTATAGGACTTTTGCCTACTTATTCACAAATTGGAATTACAGCCAGTTTGTTGTTAATTTTAATGCGTATTCTACAAGGCTTATCAGTTGGTGGCGAAATCCCCGGTGCTTTAACTTTTGTAAGTGAGCACATGAATTCTAAATACAAGAGTCTTGCTTGTGGCATTATTTTTGCCAGTTTAAATATTGGGATATTACTAGGCGCTCTTGTGAATTTAGTGCTGATATCAAGTTTATCGGATGCGCAAATGCTAACGTATGGATGGCGCATTCCGTTTTTATTTGGTGGTGTTCTTGGCATCATTAGTTTCTTTATTCGCAAACAAATGAGTGAAAGCCCTTCTTTTGCAAAATTAAAACAAGAAGCAAAAACGGCAAAAGTTCCTTTTTTTGAAGCTTGTCAAAAATACTGGCCACAACTTTTACAAGGAACCGGCATTACGATTTTAGGCGCAGTTGTTATCAACATGTTGTTCTTGTTTATGCCAACCTATTTATCCTCTTTTTTGGGTTACTCGGTTTTACAAGCGGCACAAATTAACACAACAAACTTGCTTATATACTCTTCATTATTAATAGTAATGTGTTGGATAGGCGATAAATTTGGACGCGAGAAAACTTTGATGATCGGTTCATTAGGTTTTATTGTTTTTGGTTATTTTATCTTTGCAAATTTAATTGCACAAACTGCTGCCGCTCTTCTTCTTAGCATGATGCTTATTATTGTTTTGAGTAGTGTTGTGATGGTTTACACAAGTCTTTTAGTTGATTTGTTTCCTGTACACATTCGCTATACGGGTGTGGCTATTGCGTATAATACTGCATTTGCTTTTTTTGGTGGGCTCACTTCTTTATTTTCTACATATCTTATTAAGACTACCGGCAGTTTAGTTTCTCCCAGTTATTATCTTATTTTTTGTGCGGTGTTGTGTTTTGTGTCTGTATTATCAATCAGAAAAATACAATATTCAAATCTTGCACGTGTTTCTACTCCAATTGAAGAATAACTTGGAATAGATGTGTATATGAGTGCTTTAATACTTTGGATTTTGAATTAAATTTGAGGATAATGGGCTGAGCGTTTCTTCATCTTTCATCACCGCTTCCACAAAAATCATCTCAAGTGGATTATGAGTATAACTTTTTAAGAGTGTAAAAGTTTTTTGAGAAGTGATTGTTATATATTGTTCTAAGCTTTGTGAATCAAACATGTGTTTTTCACCTAAAATCATAATCTTACAACCTGCTAAAAATTTTAAATCATCTCGCCAGGCATAATAGTTGGCATGCCCAAGATTCATGCTAAAAACACGCGGCTGATTTGGGAGATAAAACGCAAGCTGACTTGTCCAGCGCCAACTCAATGAAACAAGATACGGTTCTTCTTTGCAGCGTGTATTTTCTAAAGATGAAAAATACGGTTTTTCAACTTGTGCAATTTCGGGCGCGTGCTTTTGAAGTGCTTGAATAGGGGAATCTAAGTTAGCCCAATTAAGGTTGCGGTACAGTCCATTGTGAATTTTTTCAATTTGATAACCTAAGATTTGTTTTTTTTGAGAAAGAATGCTTTGCATTGGTGATGTAAAAAGCACAAGGCCCACAAAGCAACAAGTGATTACAGAGATAAGATTGATATTATACCAAAGTTTCTTTTTCGCTGTAAGAGTATCCCAATGGGCAACAAGAAGAGGAATAAGAAACAAAGCGCTAGGAGTGATCCAATGCACTTGCGTACTTTCACCACCAAGAGCAGCAGTTCCAATAAAAACAAAAATTGAAAGGAACGCAAAAATGGGAATTAGATCGAGTGATTTGAAAAAATGTTTTGTGCGAATAGATTTAAAAATTTGCTTTACAAATAAGTAAGAATACCAAGGAAGTAAAACGGCAAATACAGAAATTAAATAAATAGAAAATTGTTTTATATTGGGCTGCCAAACAGAATATCCATGCTGTCCTTGAAATTTAAACGAGGCAAAGTCGTTTTGAAAATTCCAAATAAATAACGGACTTGATATCACTAGTGCGGATAAAATCGTCAGTATCCAAAACGGAATATCGTTTCGAAAAGATTGTTTCCATCCGCGAAAGAGGATGATGGCAAAAAAGAGAGAAACGGCGATTGGAACACCTTGATACTTAGAAGCCACTCCAAATCCTAAAAAGCATCCTAATAAGATTCCATCCCAAAGATTTAACTTATATTTTTCAGGCTTTAAGGATTCAGCACATATTTTAAGTGCAAAGTATAAAGACCCAGCTGCTGCACAAAATAAAGGAGCGTCGGGCATCAGTAAAATGCCATGTAGATTAAACAGTGGAATTGCAGCAAAAATAAATAAAACAATATTTTCTTTTTTTTCTAAGAAGCTTGATACTGGATTGATCTCAGGCGATAGCGCTAAAATTCGATAACTATTCACTAAAAAAAGCGCAGTTATGAAGTGCAGAAAAGGCACCAAAAATCTTGCACCCAAACTACCTGAGAAAAGCTGTGATCCTAGGTGCGAAATCCAGGAAACTGCAGGAGGCGCATCTACATAACTTAATTGAAGATTTCGCCCCCAATCCCAATAATACGTTTCATCATTTAACATAGGCCATTGCCATGCGCTAAACAGATGAAAACTGAGAAGTATAAAAAGGATAAAATATGTTGACTTAGGAAGTTTAAAGAAGGACAAATAGCTTATATTTTGATTTTTCATAAGGAAAATTTATGCCTACTTGGATAAAGTTAATTGGTACGGTTTTGTGTGGATTTTCGTCTGTTGCATATGCGGCCTCTGCTCCTCTGGGCAGTCATAACAATCCATTGCGTTTTGCAATTGTCCCTTCTGGGCATGGCTCTACCGCATTAGGAAAAGCAAAGCCGGTGATCTCATGTATTGAAAAAGATACCGGTTACTTTATAACTCTTCAAGTCCCTAATAGCTATATTGCTGTTTCTGAGGCAATGGGGTCCAATAAAATTGATCTCGCTTTTGGCGATATCTCAAGTTATCTCATTGCGCATAAAAAGTATAACGTGCAGCCGTTTTTGCAAGTTAAACGTTATGGTTCGTCTGTATATAACTCAATGATTATTGTGCGTGATGATTCTTCAATAAAAGATATAAAAGATTTAGATGGGAAAAAATTTGCATATCCTGATGCAAGTTCTGCTTCTGGATATTTGCTTCCTATCATTGAAATGAAAAAGAAAAATTATAAATTTGCGCAAGAAGTGCCAACTGGCAGTATGGAAGCCTCTATTACGGCGCTTCTTCAAAAAAAGGTAGATGCAGCAGCAGCGTATTATAACCCGCCTAATCCTAAAAATGGCGATATTCGTGATGCGCGTCAGCGTTTGTTAAAAACGTATCCAAATATTGAAAAACAAACGCGCATTGTATGGATTTCAGAAGAAATTCCGAATGAACCTGTTTTTATTCGTGATGGGCTTTCGAAAGAAATTAAAGATAAACTTCGTGTGAGCATCCCTAAATGTGTCGAAAAATATCCACAATCTATTAATAATATGGATACCTTAATTCCAATTACTTCTGAAAATAATGATTATGATAATTATATTAAAACTTTAGAAGATTCGGGATTAGATATAGTTCAGGTATTTAGTAAAAAAAAATAATTCATAATAATAGCTTATAGTAGGATCATTGTATGGAAACAATAGATCGTGTGTTTTGTAATCGTTCTTTAAATATGGAATCCATTCAGGCAATTGGCTTTGATATGGATTATACTCTCGCGCTTTATAATCCGCACTCATTTGAAACACTCGTTTATAAATCTATGCTCACCAAAATGGTTGAGAATGGGTATCCTAAAGAAATTCTTTCTTGGGAATTTGATTATTCGAGTATGATTCGTGGGCTTGTTATCGATAAACAGCGCGGTAACATTCTAAAAATAGATCGCCATCATTATGTTAAAATCGCATGCCACGGTTTCAAAACTTTATCTCATGATGAGCGTGTTAAACATTATGATTTAAATATAGCTATTGATTACAAAGAGCCAAACTTTGCATTTTTAGATACTTTTTTTGCTTTAGCAGAAGCTTTTTTAGTTAGTAAGCTCGTTGAATACCAAGATTCTAATATAAATATTTTAACCGACAAAACATATTTTGATTTTTATACAGATGTGCGCAAATATCTCGACTTAGCTCACCGCGATACCTCATTCAAAAAAATGGTTGCTGAAAATCCAGCAGAATATTTAACGCGAGATCCGTTACTTCCAGAAGTTTTACATGAGCTTAAAAAATGCGGCAAAAAATTATTTATTCTTACAAATAGTTTGTGGGATTATGTAAATGCAATCATGACGTATTTATTGCCCTGTAATGAAAAATCAAATTATAAAAACTGGACTGAATATTTTGATTTTGTCTTTACAGGTTCACAAAAACCACAATTTTTTACCTCTAAAAATCTATTGTATGAAGTTGATTCTGAAACTGGTTTATTAAAAAATTTGCCGAATTCTCATGGTGTATTACCCAACAAAAACATCAAATTTTTTCAAGGTGGGCATGTTCATACCTTTCAAGATATGCTTGGTATAAAAAAAGGCTCTGAAATTTTATACGTTGGTGATCATATTTACGGTGATATTGTAAAAAGTAAAAAAGACATTGGATGGCGTACATTACTTGTTATCGATGAACTGACGAATGAGTTGCAAAATAAACATCATGCTATTTGGGGTTCAGTGTTAAAAACAGGCCACTTTAATTCATTTTTTAGTGAACAAATGTCGCATTATGCTTGTTTATATACAAGTAAGTTTACAAATTTGCGTCATTACAATCTTGAACAGGAAGCATTTAAAGCAGCGCCAGATCTTTTAGCGCATGAAGTTTAAATTTGGCACAAATCTTTTACAATTAAGCTAGCTCCTATTGCACCCGCAGAATCGCCTATTTGATGTTTATAAATTTTAATGGGTACGCTTTGAATAAAAGTATTTTGCGCAATTTTATTTTCTAAATCAGGATAAATAGCGTCTGCAAGGCTAATACCACCTCCAAGAACAAAATAATGAGGATCAAGAATAGAAGACATAGAACCTAAAAAGAAGGCTAAATTTTTTTGATATTCTTTAACCACTGCTAATGCGACAGGGTCCATCAGTTCATAAAGCTCAAAAATCTTTTTAGCATTTGGGCGTTCTGTGATTTGCGAATACAAACGCGAATTTGCAAGCGCTTCTAAGGCTGGGCCAGAAACATATTGTTCTGCACAGCCTCGGCGTCCACAATAACAAGGGTGTCCTTCCGAATATAAAATCGAATGCCCAATTTCTCCGCCGCAACCTTGTTTTCCACGTAAAAGATTGCCATTCTGAACAATACCGCCTCCACACCCTGATCCTAAAATAATTCCAACAGCAGTTTGTTCGTGTGCGGGGATTTTGGTTTCTTTAAAGTACGCCAAACCTGCTCCGCAAAAGATTTCGGCAAGAGCAAAACAATTGGCGTCGTTTTCACTAATAACGGGAATGCTGACCTTAAGTGCTTTTTTTAAGTCTAGGTGAAGCTTCTTGCCAGCCATCACCATAGAATTACTCATTGTCATAACTCCTGTTTTTGGATGGACAGGACCCGGCACGCTTAATCCTATACCTTTAATATCTTTCAATAAATATCCAGATTCTTTGCACAATGATTCTGCAAGCTCAGCCATTTTTTTTAAAATTTGTGGGTAGCCAAGGTGTCGTTCAGTTGAAACTCGCTTTTTAGAAAGTAAAATAGCTGAATTAATCTTTTGTGTTTTGTCTTGATATTCAAATTTTAAAAGGCAATCTTTATGTGATTTTTTTCCAAAATAGATAAGATTTGCTTCTATTTTTGTGCCGCCAATATCAAAACCTAAAACATACATAATGTCTTCCTTTTCAAGAAAAAATAAACTAGAACTGGCATCTGTCGTCTCATTATTGGGGTATAACTTATGAGCAGTTCTATTATACAACGAGTACAAGAATTCTTAAAACAAAATCCGATTTTATCTGAAACTGAATTTTTAGATAAAAATTTTTTGAAACATTCTTTTGCCGATCCAGATAAAAAAGATATTATTTGGACTCTTATACCAAAAATCAAGTTATCTGAAAAAAGACATGCCATTTCAAAACCACCGTTTGATGATGTTTATATTCATTTTCTTTTGTATGTAAGAAATTTATTTAAAAGTCTTTATGTTGCAGTTGAAGGACAAGATATTGTCACGCAAAAATCGTGGTCTTCTTCTGAAAGCCATGGTTTGCAAGGTGGTGGTGTCATGACAGTTATTCGAGGTGAAACACTCGAAAAATCTGCTGTCAATCTTAGCGTTGTTTCTGGACAAAAATATCCTGGAAAAAATGCTGCTGTAAAAGATGATGAAGACTTTGAAGGAAAGCCATTTGTCGCAGCCGGTGTGTCTTTAATCTCCCATCCTAAAAATCCAAATGCACCTATTATGCATTTAAATATTCGCATGCTTAAAGTTTTTGGAGATAAAAAAACACATCAATGGATTGGTGGTGGCGCAGATCTTACACCAATGGAACTATTTGATGAAGACACAAATGAATTTCATACGAATCTTCAAACTGTGTGCGAAAAAAACGAATCTGTTGCCGATTACGATGATTTTAAACAATGGGCCGATGAGTATTTTTTCATTCCTCATCGCAAAGAAGCTCGTGGTGTAGGTGGAATATTTTTTGATTTTATCCCTGTAAAATCAGACAAAGAAGTTGGTTTGTTGTTTGATTTATCTCAATATGCGGCACATACTTACGCAAACATATTATCGCGCCGAGTTGATATGCCGTATACAGAGCAATTAGCGGAAAAACACGAATATTGGCGTGGACGTTATGCAGAATTTAATCTTATTTATGATCGAGGAACACGTTTTGGGCTTATGTCTGGCGGAAATCATGAAGCCATATTTTGTTCATTACCCCCTCGCGTGCGTTGGTAAAGTATGCTGATAGAAATTGGTTATTTTGCAATATGCTTTGCATTACTTATGGCAATTTATTCGGTTATTGTCAGTGGAGTTTGTTTCTTTAAACCTCACTACGCATTAGCCGAAAGTGCCCGAAACGCCATTTTAGCATGTTTTTTTTCTGTTCTACTCTCCAGTTTTTCGCTTTGGCAGGCAATATTTTTTCATGATTTTTCTGTTAAATATGTGTTTAGTCATACTGCTATTGATATGCCTCCTTACTATCTTTTTACCTCTTTTTGGAGCGCATTAGAAGGTAGTCATTTATTATGGACTTTATTGCTTTCTATTGTCTGTGCATTCAGTGTTTTTATCATTAAAAAAGAAGATAGAAATGACCAAATTCCTACTCTTGCATTTGTATTTGGAATTGCGCTTACATTTATGTTGGTTTTAAATGTAACCATCTCACAACCTTTTGAGCGGGTGGTGCCAGCCAATAGTTTTGGCATGGGAATGAATGCTTTATTGCAAAATCCTTATATGGCAATTCATCCTCCAATGTTGTTTTTAGGTTATAGTTTGTTAATTGTGCCTTTTGCTTATTGTTTACACTCTTTAATCAAAGGTTATATTCATCAAGGATGGCTTTCTCAATTAAGACGTTTTGCTTTATTTAGCTGGTCTATTTTAACTGTCGCCATTTTTCTTGGTGGCAAATGGGCTTATGTAGTTTTAGGCTGGGGTGGATATTGGGCTTGGGATCCTGTAGAAAATGCTTCTTTTATGCCGTGGCTTTCTACAACTGCATTTTTGCATACTCTTCTCATATATGATCGCACCAAAAAATTACCACGTTTAGCAATGTTTCTTGGTATGTTTGGTTTTATTCTTACTTTTTTTGGTACATTCCTGACACGCTCTGGTGTTATTAGTAGTGTGCATTCTTTTGCAGAAAGTACAATTGGGCCTTCTTATCTTTTGTGGATCGTCTTTTTAAGTGTCAGTAGTTTATTTTTAATTTTTTATCGTGGCGAGAAATTACAAGAGCCTAAAAGCCTCGAGCCTTTTCATTTTTCAAAAGAAGCAGTTTTGCTGTTTACGAATTATTTTTTGCTGTTTTTACTCGCAATTGTATTTTTTGGAACTGTAATGCCTCTGATTGTAGAGGCTATTTCAGGATCAAAAATCTCTATACAACAACCTTTTTATAATGCCTTTGCACCATGGATAGGTCTTGCGCTGGTTTCAATTTTAGGAATTGGCAACCTTGCAAAATGGAAATCCAGTCAATTAGACAACCCATTTCTCTCACTTTGCGTGCCGCTCGTATTGGCAATAGTGCTTACAGCACTCTTTTACGTTTTTAAAAATCTTACAATTTTTTCAACTCTTGTTTACTTTTTGGTACTCTGGACAATTTTTGTTTTAATTGCAGATTTTATTTACAAGCTCAAAAATATGAGATGGCAAGCTATTGCACTGGTTAAATTTCATCGTGCCTATTTAGGTGCACTGATTGTGCATATAGGATTTTTAATCGCTGTTTTAGGGTTTAGTGGATCGGCAAGAACAATATCTGATGAAGTGAGTTTAAATGTTGGTCAATCTACTCAGTTTCAAGGATTCACATTAACAAATAAAGGCTTAACGTTTACTCAAGAATACAATGAAAAGCAAATTAGCGCTCTTGTTGAAGCTAAAAATAATTATACAAATGAAACATTTATTGTAGCTCCCTCCCGCACTAAATACACTAATAATGAACAATGGTTTAATGAAGTTGGAGTTGAGTCAAAATTTTGGTTTGATCTTTATTTCGTATTAATGTCGTTTGATACTGACAATCAAAATATTTCTTTAAAGATAAACTACAATCCTATGGTTAAATTTGTTTGGACAAGTGTTGTTGTCATGTTCTGTGGTGCTTTGCTTGGGCTTACTGCTCGTGTTCGTATTAAAAATAAAATGAATTTTAAATCTTCAAAAGTGTTTAGCGGTCTTCTTATCTTTTGTCTTGTAGGAATTACATTTTTTGGTTTATCTGGCGTTGTCTATGCGCAACCTGTTCCGCAAACTACCATTGAAGAAGTGGGTCAAGATTTACGCTGCCCAACATGTCTTGGTATGAGCATTCTCGATAGCGAAACACCACAAAGTGTTGCAATGAAGCATGAAGTCGAAAAACTAATTGCTGAAGGCAAAACAAAATCAGAAATTGTTGATTATTTTAAGGAGCGATACGGTAGCTGGATTTTACGTGAACCCGATTCTTCTACTTTATTTGGAAAATTATTGTGGGGTATTCCGATTGCAGGGCTTATTATAGGTCCATTTTTGCTTTTATGGAAATTACGACCTAAAAAGAAATAATATTATTTTACTTTAGGTCTAAGCAACTTTTTGATGCGTTAGGATACGACTAATGGTCGTATTCACCTTTGATTTATAAATGGGATGCTGAGATGAAAATTGATGCAAATTCCTTAGATTATGCATCAATAATTCACGTTTAAGATAGCTTTCGGGTAGCAATGATAATCCTAAAAAATTTTGTGTTAATCCATCAAACATATTTTTTGGATCGAGAGCACACGCAATTGGTAATCCAGTATAATAGTCAAACCGTGGCAATTCGCTTTGAGAGTGATATGAATTTATAATTGCCTGTGTTCTGGCCATCCCTTTTCTAACTTCTTCTTTAAGTTCACTTTGACTATAGCCATCAAATTGATTTGGATTTTTCATAATAACGGGAACAAAATTGAGCTTAAAATATTTGCTTAATTTTAATAATTCACTATTAAGCAGTGCAATACAAATTGTTCTGCAATTTCCATCTCCAAACGGATGAGCGCGTTCAAGTGATGAAATAAATTGAATTAAAGTGGTAAGAATTAAATCTGTTTTTTCTTCTTCACTCTGGGTTGACTGAATAGATGATATATTATGTAAATATTGGGCAATAATAAATTCTATATAAGAATCTAATTCTTTTACACGATTGAGGGTTTCCATATTTCCATAAAACTGGTTTTTTGCACGAATGACGTCTATTTTGTCAGCATTTAATTGGTGTATTTGGTAAAGTCGTTTGGCTGGAGAGGTGGAAGCAGTGTATTGTAGTAACTCCTCAAATCCCTGAGCGCTTAGGTTATGATGCATATGTAAAGTATATGTTATTTGTTCATTATAAGAAAATTTCCCAAGTAATTCATGTTTCTGAGTAATTTCTGTATTGCACACATCTTTAAGCCCATGGAAATGAATGAGTTTTAAAAACCTAGTGGAAAGTGGTTCTGTGTAAAACGTTGCAAAATAGAAACTTGCGATTAATCTTGAAAGATAAAGCGGTTCTTCCTGATCAAAATGCAGCACACTGATTTGTCGGTGTCCATCAACACAAAATCTCCAAATATGCTCTTGTGGATAAATTTTAAAAAACTGAAACACTTACTTTTTCTCCATATTTGTTGATTGATTATCTGAAAAACACCTGTTAGTACAGGTCCATATGAAAAATACAGAATATAAAGACATTCAAAGATTTATCGATGAAAAAATTGCCCCAGGCATACTTGCTCATGGAGGTGATATTCATATTGTAAGTTATGAAAATCATATATTAAAGGTTGCTCTTTCTGGAGCTTGTGATGGTTGTTCAGTTCAGGCATACACTTCAGAAGCTATTTCAAATTATATACTCGAAGAATTTCCAGATCTGGATGATGTTCTTGTTACAGAGGCAGACACTGAAGATTCATATTTATTAGAAAAGGAACGCGATATGCAAAAAACACTTTCAATTATTAAACCAGATGGCGTACGTCGTAATCTTGTAGGCCTTATTTTAGCTCGTATGGAAGCTGATCAACTTCAAATTTCTGCTTTAAAAATGGTGCATTTAACACCAGAGCAAGCTCAAGCATTTTACGAAGTTCATAAAGAGCGTCCTTTTTATGAAGAACTTTGGAAATCAATGTGTGCAGCTCCTGTTGTTGTTTCAGTTCTTAGTGGCGAAAACGCTGTTACTCGTTACCGTGAATTAATGGGCGCAACCGATCCTGCGAAAGCAATGGCTGGTAGTATTCGTGCTGAATTTGGCTTAAGTGTTGGTGAAAATACAGTTCATGGTTCAGATTCTCTTGAAAATGCACAAACAGAAGTCAGTTTCTTTTTTCCAGAATGCGCATAATTATTAAAAATCTTACAAGTCTTTAATTAAAGATTTAAAAAAAATAGGAAAATAGGAAAATATTTATGGATGGTATTATTCTTGAAGTCTCTGAAATTACAAAATTAAATATAGAAAAAGTTCAAAAAACTTTAGACTTACTTTTAAATGATTGTAGTGTTCCTTTTATCGCTCGTTACCGTAAAGAGGTAACTGGTGGATTAGATGAAATACAAATTCGAGACATTCGTGATCAGTACGAGCATTTATATTTATTAAATGAACGTAAAACAACAATTTTGCGTTCGATTTCAGAGCAAGGAAAACTTACTCCTGAACTAGAGTCTTGCATTAAAGCAACAAAAAAACGTTCTGAGTTAGAAGATCTTTATGTTCCTTTTAAACCAAAAAAACGCACTCGTGGCCAAATGGCCCTTGAGCGTGGATTAGACAAAGTTGCTGAAAAAGTTCTTACTCAAAGTAATGATATTAATTTACTTCAATTCTTTGAAGAGTCAGTTGGCTCTCATGACGAACTGAAAACAATTGAAAATGTAATTCAGGGTGTAAAAGATTATATTGCTGAACATATCTCTGAAATTGCTAACATCCGTTCATATTTGCGCGAATGGGGCCTTGAAAACTCTATGATTCGTGCAGTTGTTGCAGAGAAATTTAAAGACGAAAAAACTAAATATAATAATTATTACGATTTTTCAGAATCAATCAAAACAATTACTCCACATCGTATTATGGCTTTGCGCCGGGCTGAAAAAGAAGAAATTTTAAAAGTTTCTTTTGAGTATGAGAATGAGATTGTATTGAAGCATATGCAAGACACAATCATCAAAACAGATGCACCTGAAGAAATTAAAAACTTTTTATCAGACTGTATTGCAGATGCCTTTAATCGTTTGCTTTCCCCCCATTTAGAAACTGAAATGCGTTTGGAAACCAAACTATTTGCAGAAACAGAAGCAATTCGAGTTTTTGAAAAAAATCTAAAACATTTACTTTTATTGCCACCTATCCACAAGCGTACTGTGATGGGTATCGATCCTGGTTTTAGAACAGGTAGTAAAGTCGTTGTTGTAGATAAAACTGGTAAATTGCTTGCCTATTCAACTATTCATCCTCAATTTAAAGAGGGGCGGGAACATCTTAAGAATAAAAGCGCTAGTGATATATTGCTTAAGTATATCAAAGAAAATGGCGTTTCACTTATTGCGATTGGAAATGGTACCGCTGGCCGTGAAGTAGAGGCGTTTATAGAGCAAGTACTTTCAAACCATAAAGATTTAACCATTCGTACAGTCATGGTTAATGAAGCTGGGGCAAGTGTTTATTCGGCAAGTGATGTCGCGCGTGAAGAGTTTCCTAATTTAGATATCACAATTCGTGGTGCAGTAAGTATTGCGCGTCGCTTACAAGATCCCCTTTCAGAGCTTGTTAAAATTGATCCTAAAAGCCTCGGAGTTGGGCAATACCAACACGACGTTAATCAGAATAAATTGAAAAAACAACTTTCTGAAGTCGTTGAAAGTTGTGTGAACTATGTTGGTGTTAATTTAAATACGGCAAGTGCTTATTTACTTTCTTTTGTTTCTGGCATTAAACCACACCTTGCAAAAGCAATTGTTCAATATCGTGATGAAAATGGAGAGTTTAAAAATCGCTCCGATCTCATGAATATTTCTGGATTTGGCCCTAAAACATTTGAACAAGCTGCAGGTTTTTTAAGAGTTCCTGGTGCAGAAAATCCACTTGATAATACAGCAGTTCATCCAGAAACGTATGAACTTGTTCAAAAAATGGCAGAAGCACTGACTCTTAAAATTACAGATTTTGTTGGGCAAAAAGAAGCATTAGCTAAAGTAAAAGCCACCGATTTTGTAACCGACACCTTAGGTTTGCCAACCGTACAAGATGTTTTAAAAGAGCTTCATAAACCAGGACGCGATCCACGTGAAGATGGTGCGCGCCACGCGTATAATCGAGAAGTTCGTAAATTTGATCAATTAGAAGAAGGTCAAACTTTAACAGGCACAGTTACAAATGTTTCAAACTTTGGTGCTTTTGTGGATATTGGTGTGCATCAAGATGGCCTTATTCATGTATCAGAACTTGCACATCAGTTTATTTCTGACATTACAAAGTTTGTAAGTGTTGGTGATACGATTCAAGTGAAAGTAATTGGGCTCGACAAAGAGCGTAAAAGAATTTCACTTTCAAAAAAAGCGTGTGAAGCAAAACCAGAATATTCACCTGCTCCAAAACAGACCTTTGAAAAACCAAAAGCATATCCTAAAAATCAAGAGAAGAAACAGTATCGATCAGGTGGGCATAATCCAAAAACTCATTCTGAACCAACATCTTCTTTAGGAGATCTTTTGAGTAAATATACAAATAATAGAGTATAATATGCAAAACTTGAATAACCCTTCAAATAAAACACCACAAAATGGCTTTGGCTTAAAAATTGTATTTATTTTGTTTGCTATTACGGGATTTTTAAGTTTATTACTTTACTTTGTCTATGTACGTTCTGCTAAGGAACTCAAAAAAAGTTTTGAGCACATGCAAGAAATAGGAAAAAATTTAACTATCGAAGAATGTGCACAAAAAAATATTGAATGGTATAAATCGTGTACTGCAATGACGCAACTATGTGATCAAGCTATTCCGCGTATGATGCGTATTTGTATTGCAAACGGGAACAAAGAGTCTCAATGTGAGCAATATGGAGATTCGATTTTTGGATATAATTTTGGTGCTACAGAATGTAAACCATATTATTCTGAAAAACCCCTCAAAAAAGCTTGCGCAGATACTTATCAAGCCATTGCAGATTATTGTAAAGCTGTTAGAAAGTCCCATTAAATGTTTGCTCATGTGCAGGATTATATTGCACTTACTAAGCCACGAATCACATTCTTTTGTTTAATTATGACAGTGTGTGGTGCTTATTTAGTGAGTAATCAAATATCACCATTCATTTTATGTATGGTGCTTCTTGGTACAGCATGTAGTGTAGGAGCTGCTAATACATTTAATATGATTTATGAGCAAGAAATTGATAAATTGATGGCACGCACATGCTCAAGGCCACTTGCATCAGGCCGTTTGAAATCTTCTCAAGCGACAATTTTTGCGTTTCTTTTAGGCCTTTCTAGTATTGTCATTCTTTCAACTTATGTCAATTTCCTGACAGCTCTCATCGCGCTTTCTGCGATTGTGTTTTATAGTATTGTTTACACCCCTTTAAAAGTTAAAACACCTCTTGCGCTAGTTGTTGGGGCAGTTCCTGGGGCAATTGCTCCGGTTCTAGGTGTTACAGCAGTTCAAAATGAAATTACTTTAATTGGTTTTTTTGCATTTGCAATTTTGTTTGCATGGCAAATGCCACATTTTATTGCCATTTCTATTTATTCAAAAAATGATTATAAAAGAGCAGGATTTAAAGTTATCTCAGTCGTAAGAAGTGCAAAAGTTACACGCATTCAAGCGGTTCTTTGGACTTTTGTTTTATTGGTTGTCAGCATCTTACCTGTCCCTTTAAAGCTTGCAGGCAATATCTATTTAGTTTGCACATCTTTAATTGGGTTATGGTTTTTTATTGTGAGTATACAGGGATTGCACGATATAAAGAATACAAAGTGGCCAAGAAAATTTTTTCTTGTATCCTTAATGTATCTTCCACTTCTTGCGTTGAGTGTTATCATCGATCGTTTTATTGCGATAGGATAGTTTTATGGAACCGATTTTTCCAAAGTGGGTTAATAAAATTCCACTGATTATTTCAATTGTCATTCCAGTTACATTAATTGGAGTAGTGGGATTTATTTCTTATTATTTTTCACCAAAATTTTTAAATGTAGGTTATCAACCTAATCAACCAGTGTTGTTTAGTCATCAAGTACATGCAGGAGAAATGGGCATAGATTGTCGTTACTGCCACAGTACAGTTGAAAAAGCTGAATTTGCTGCGTTACCTCCTACTGCAACCTGTATGGGGTGTCATAATAAAGTAAAAGCGCAAAGTCCTCGTATTGCGCTTGTGAAAAAAAGTTATGAAAATAATGAACCAATTCCATGGGTAAGTATTTATGCACTTCCGCGTTACACTCACTTTCCTCATAATTCACATGTGAATATTGGTGTCAGTTGTGTGTCATGTCATGGTCGAGTAGATGAAATGGATGTTGTTTATCAAGCAACTCCAATGAATATGGGGTGGTGTCTTGAGTGTCACCGCGATCCAACACCAAACTTAGTACCAAAAAATGAAGTGACAAATATGATTTATACTAAACCAACAAATCCAATAGAGACCAAAACTACAAAAACAAGTGAGCAAATTCCAGAAGGCCATGTGGCCATTCAGCCGCCTACATATTGTAGTGCATGTCATTATTAAGTTTAGGGACTGTTATGAACTCTACACCACAAACAAAATCAAAAAAAATCTGGCGTAGCGTTGCTGATTATGAAGGCTCGCCAGAGTTTTTAGCAACACTTGAAAAAGAATTTCCATCTGGTGCACAAGAACTTTCTATTAAGCCTGGGATGGAAAGAAGAAAATTTCTAGAACTTATTGGTGCTTCGGTAGCGCTTGCTGGTGTAATGTCTACTGGATGTATTCGTCGTCCTAAAGAATATATATATCCGGAAAATAACCGACCTGAAAATACACTTCCAGGTGTTTTAAAATATTACTCAACGGCTGCAAGAATTGGATCAAATGTTCTTGGTTTAAGCGTTACAAGTACAGATGGTCGTCCAACAAAAATTGATGGTAATTACCGTCATGTCATGTCTAATCCAATTAAAAATTCTAAACTTGGATCTTCAAATGCATTTGCCCAAGCAGAAATACTCAATTTATATGATGCAGATCGTGGGCAAGAGTGTATTTCTCAAAACCCTGATGTACCTGCAAAAAAATCTTCTATTTTGCAAAAGCTTTATCAAATTCTTCAAAGCAGTCATTTAGGTGAAGCAGTTGGTGTGTTGGTTGAATCAATCGCGTCCCCTGCGTATTATAATTTATTAGAAAAATTAAAAAAAACTTATCCTAAAATTACTATCGCTGAAATAAATACATTCTATAACGATAACAGTAAAAAAGCGGCTACACGCTACATGGGCCAGGCTGCTCAAGTTTCGTATAATCTTATAAAGAGTGATGTTATTCTTGCTTTAGACGCAGATTTTTTAGGAGTTGAAGGTCAAACTGTAAAATACGCGCGAGAATTTTCAGAACGTCGCAAGCAAGTCGATACAACACACGAGATGAACCGTCTTTATAGTATTGAGTCTAATCTTTCTGTGACAGGTTCTAATGCCGATCATCGTTATGCTCTTTCAAGCTCACAAATTCCTAATGTTATCGTTGCTTTAGCAAAAGAGTTAAAGAAACAAGGAATTAATATTCCTTCTAAGCTAGTATCTGGGACAACTCCAATTTTTGAAGCTCGTTTAAATAAATGGATTGTTGCTGTTGCTAAAGATCTGCTTACGCATAAAAATAGAAGTGTTATTATCGTTGGTGAAAAACAACCAGAATGGGTGCATTTTCTTGCATTTGTGATTAATAATACAATTGGTGCATTAGATTCAATTGTACAATTTACTAAGGATCAAACCCCATCTTACATCAAAACCCCCGAATCGTTTCTTGGTATCCAGAAAAAAAAGCCCTATAAAACTTTAGTCATGCTTGGTCAAAATCCAGCTTATTCTTTGTCTAATAGTTTGCATTTTAAAAATTTAATTACTGAAACCGAAAATTCATTTTATCTTGGTTATCATAAAGACGAAACTGCTCAGGCGTCTACATATTATATTCCCTCAACCCACTTTTTAGAATCTTGGGGCGATACACTTGCAAGTGATGGAACATATTCAATTCGACAACCATTAATTGCTCCTTTATTTGATGAAGCAATGAATGAATATGAATTAATTGCTTCTTTGTTTGAAAAAACACCAAAAACTGCTTATGAAACTGTAAGGGCATATTACCAAGAGAATAGCAAACAATTTTCATCCGATGCTGTTACATCTGAAGATGCATGGCGCACTGCTCTTAGCACGGGTTTTGTTGGAAAAATCAATCTAAATATTTCTAATGTAGCTACAGGGCATGTAGATGAATGCATGAAATCTTATGAGGCTCATGTTGTAAAATATGCAAAACCTGAACACTTTGAATTGGTTTTTGCACTTTCAAATACAATTTATGATGGTCGTTATGCTAATAATGCATGGATGCAAGAACTGCCCGATCCAATTAGTAAGCTAGTTTGGGATAATGCACTTCTTGTAAGTCCAAAAACTGGTAAAAAACTTAAACTTTCTGGAAATCCTAAACCTGGAAAAACTATGGTTGATATGGTGACAATTCACTATCAAAACCGTACTCTTGAGATTCCTGTCTGGGAAGTGCCTGGCATTGCAAACGACACGGGAGTTCTTTCTCTTGGCTATGGTAGCCAAATCGGACAAGTTGCAAAACGAGCCGGATTTAATGCGCAAGAAATTCAAACTCCAGATGTTTGGTTTGATCAAGTAAAAATTGAAAAAAGCGGGAATACTTATTCACTTGTTTCAACACAAGAACATGGATCCATGATTGGCGATCCTGCTGCCGATCCAAAACGTACACCGGCAGTCAGAACAGCATCTCTTGCTGAGTACCGCACAGATCCAAAGTTTGTTTTAAAAGATGAAGTCATTCCTTTAGCGGATCAAAAAAGCTTTTTATATGAATTTCCTAAAGATCCTGCTCAGTCAAAATGGGCGCGTCAACAATGGGGAATGTCTATCGATTTAAACAGCTGTATTGGCTGTAATGCCTGTACTATTGCTTGTCAGGCAGAAAATAATATATCTGTTGTTGGTAAAGAAGAAGTGCATGTTGATCGTGTCATGCATTGGATACGCTTAGATCGTTATTTTACTGGTGATGTTCATGATCCTGAAGTTCAAACATTATTTCAACCATTAAACTGTCAGCAATGTGAAAATGCTCCCTGTGAAGCTGTTTGTCCGGTTGTTGCTACAGCGCACAGCCCAGATGGCCTTAATGAAATGACATACAATCGATGTGTTGGCACGAGGTATTGCGCCAATAACTGTCCATACAAAGTGCGTCGTTTTAACTTTTTCAACTATAGTGAAGAAAATGATAAAAAGAATTCGCTATATGCACTTCAAAAAAATCCAAATGTAACTGTACGTTTTCGTGGTGTAATGGAAAAATGCACATATTGTGTTCATAAAATTAATACCGCAAAGAATAAATCTGATAGTGGAATTGTAAAAGATGGTGATGTGTTAACAGCATGTCAAAGTGTTTGCCCAACAAATGCAATTGTTTTTGGTGATATTGCAGATGCAGCAACCTCTGTTTCAAAACACAAAGCAATTCCTCGTAATTATGGTTTATTAGGCGAGTTAAATACTCGACCTCGTACAACATACTTAGCAAAAATTCGCAATGTAAATCCAGAAATTGGTTAAAAGGTTGTCATCATGAGTGAGAATTCAAAAATTTATGGTTTATTGGCACAGTTTGAGACAACAGCAGATTTATATAATGCATGCAAAGAAGTACAAACTGAAGGATTTACTTGTTGGGATGCTTATTCTCCATTTCCTGTGCATGGTTTGGATAAAGTTATGAAGCTCCCTCAGAGCAAGCTTCCTTGGATTGTAGGCCCTGTTGCCTTTGTCTTTGGTTCGGGTGGATATATCACGTGGTCTTGGATGAATGCGGTAGATTATAAATTTGTCATTGCAGGAAAACCATTTTATAGTTGGCCAGCGTACTTTTTACCAGGATTTGAATGTGCAGTTTTGTCTGCGGCATTTGCCTGTTTAATCGGCATGCTTGTTCTCAATAAAATGGAATTTTATCATCCACTTCATAAAGTTGAAATGTTTCAAAAAGCCACAGACAACAAATTTTTTATTTCAATTCAATCAAATGATCCAAAATTTGATTTGATAAAAACACAAGAATATTTAAAAAATATTGGTGCTTCAAATATAGAAACAATGGAAGAGTAAATATGAAGCTTCAAAAAAATAAAATTTTATTTACTACGCTCTGTTTTAGTTATCTTTTTACGGCGTGTAAGGGGCAAAAAAGCACTAAACCACCAATTTTACCAATACAAAACATGGTAGAGCAAACATCTTACGCACCCCAATCGCCGGATGATTTTTTCGCAGACAAACGTTCTACTCGTGAGCCTTTACCAAATGTTGTTGCAGAAGGTGAAGCGTATAATGATAGTCGTTTTGATAGAGGTCAAGAACCTACTACTCTAAATAATAATGTTCAATGGGTTCAAAAATTTCCTATAAAATTAAATATGAATCTTTTAAAAGATGGACAAAAAAACTTTAATATTTATTGTGCTCCTTGCCACGGAATTTCAGGGCATAATGACGGGTTAGTCACTCAACGTTCAGGCGGTTCAATACGTCCAACAAATATTCATGATACTGCGATACAAGAAATGCCTGTTGGGCAAATTTATAGTGCAGTGACAAATGGTGTTAATAATTGGAATATGCCAGGATTTAAGGCTCAACTTGATACAATTGAACGTTGGGCTGTAGTTTCATATATCCGCGCATTACAAATTTCAGAGGAAAAACCTCAAACAGAAACTGAGAAAAATGTTTCTCTAAAAAAAGGTGACGAAAAATGAATCATTTATCCACGTGGAGTCTTGAGAATTTTTACCTTTCTTTTTATGTCTGGTGGGTCTTTTTTGTAAGCCTTGCTCTTGGCGCTTTGTTTTTTGTACTCATCCATTTTGCTACAAAAGCTGCATGGAGTGTTACATTACGTCGCATAGCTGAAAATGTTTCTCTCACAATGCCTGTTTTATTTTTGTTAGGCATTGTTTGCTATTTAGGTCGTCATGAAATTTTTGAACATTGGCTTTCACCAGAATCATTTGCAGATCCTGTTTTGCAACAAAAACGTTGGTATTTAAACGGGCCATTTTTTGTTTCTCGTTCCCTTGTTTATTTAACTATTTTTTCTGTCGCAGCAGTATTATTTGCCCGCCGTTCTTTTAAACAAGATGCAATAGGTGGAATAAAAATTACTCATCAACTTGAAAAATGGAGTTATTCGTTTCTAATTTTATGTGGTTTTTCAACTACTTTTGCAGCATTTGATTGGATAATGTCTTTAAATCCTCATTGGTATTCTACAATATTTGGTTTGTATTTCTTTGCCGGTGCTTATGTTGCTTTTATGTCTTTTTTATCTGTGATGATTTTTATTTTTCGTTCAAATAATCCAAAGCTTGCACGTATTTTTAATTTAGAACATGTACATGATTTAGGGAAACAAGTATTTGGATACTCTTGTTTTTGGGCGTATGCAGCTTTCGCGCAGTATTTACTTATTTGGTACGGAAACTTACCAGAAGAAACAATGTGGTATGCAGTTCGTCAATCTCAAGGCTGGTCGGCAATTTGGACTCTTCTTTGTTTAGGTCATTTTGTTGTGCCATTTTTGTTTTTAATGTCTCGTCTTGCAAAACGCACTCCTGTTTTAGTGTGTGCTGTTGGTCTTTGGGTCCTTGCAATGCATTATATCGATATATATTGGCTTATTATTCCCAACTTCTCTGCCTCTGGGCCACTTTTTAGTTTGATGGATGTAGCAGTATTTGCACTCTTCTCTGCTTTATTTCTTGCAATTTTTGTTCCATTAACTAAAAAAAGAAGTCTATATCCATCAAGTGATCCACGCTTAGAGGAGTCTTTACATTATGAAAACATCTGATGTGCAATTAGATTCACCGGATAAGCCCCCACTTCTTTTTATCGCGACAATTGTAGTTTCAACGTTTCTATTTGTGTTTGCATTTTGGTTTATTGCCAATGCCGCTTTAAGTAAATTTACAAATTATAAACAGTCTAAAATTGAAACAGGTATGGGAAATAAAGTTAGACTTTCTTATATAGAAAAAGAAACGCAGTATTTAAATTCTACAACTAAATCTAAAGATGGAACACGTAAGCTTTCAATCGAAGAAGCGATGGCTAAAGTTATTGAGAAAGAAAACAAATGAGCTTCAGTGATAAAGGCACTTTTTGGTTACCACCTAATGCTTCACCTTTAACAGGTGGGCAGGATGCTTTATTTTATGTTATCTATTATTTAAGTGTTTTCTTTTTTGTGCTTATCGTCAGTATCATGCTTTATTTTGCAATTAAATACCGTCGCAAAGCAAATGATAAAAAACCACCTCATCTTTCAGGTAATACAGCTCTTGAAATCACGTGGAGCATAATTCCTACTCTTCTTTTTATTGGAATATTTGTTTGGGGATTTCTAGGCTGGGTTCAATTGAATGTTGTTCCACAAGGAGCTCTAGAAGTTCGGGTTACTGCCAAAAAATGGGACTGGTTATTTACTGATATGAAGTCAGGGTCAGAAACATCAGATTTAATTGTACCAGTCGATACTCCTGTTAAACTTATTATGACATCTACGGATGTATTGCATGGTTTTTATGTGCCTGATTTTCGTATTAATAAAGACGTTCTTCCAACTCAATATACTGTACTTTGGTTTCAGGCTCCTGAGTTAGGTACGCACCCAATTTTTTGCACTCAATATTGTGGCACAAAACATTCTCAAATGGTGCGTTACGTTAAAGTTGTTTCACAAGAAGACTACGAGAAAGCTATGGTTGCTGCACAAGGGCTTGGTCTTACTCCTGTACAATATGGGAAAAAGATTTTTGAAGGAAAAGGGGCATGTGCTTCTTGTCACGATGTGTCTTCCGATCGTAAGCGCTTAATTGGTCCGCCATTATTCAGTATGTACGATAAAGAAATAACAGTTAAAATAAATGGCAAAACACAAACAATGAAATTTGATGAAGATTATATTCGTCGTTCAATTGTTGATCCAAACTTTAGAGAAGTCATTGGATACCCATCTGTAATGCCTTCTTACCAGGGCCAATTGAATGATAAAGATATCAATTCTCTAATTGATTATCTAAAATCATTAAAATAGTGTGATTTTTTGGAGCAACTATGAACACAGAAACTATAAATCATGCTGAAGGGGACTTCCCAGATCATGAAAACACTAATTATTTAACAGCAAAAAAAGGCCTAATGTCTTGGCTTTTAACTGTAGATCATAAAAGGATTGCAGTTTTATATTTTGTTTCTATCTGTATATTTTTCTTGTTAGGCGGTTTTTTTGCATTTTTGATCCGTTTAGTACTCATGCAAAAACGCATTCCAGATGCAACTGCAACGTCGTATTGGCTTTCAGCAGATGACTATAATCAAGCCTTTACTTTGCATGGTGCAGTGATGGTGTTTTTGATTTTGATTCCTGCTATCCCCGCTATTTTAGGAAACTTTTTACTTCCCCTTATGATTGGGACAAAGGATGTAGCTTTTCCAAAAGTTAACCTTCTTTCGTGGTATTGCTTTATATTAGGTGCCTTGTTTTTAGTTTATACAGTTGCATTTGGTGGATTAGATACTGGTTGGACATTCTACACACCTTATAGTACACAAACCTCAACTTCTGTTGTTTCGGCAGTGTTAGGAGCATTTATTATTGGAATGTCTTCTATTCTAACTGGTGTAAACTTTATTGTGACAATACATAAAATGCGTTGTCCCGGCATGACTTGGAAACGTATGCCACTTTTTGTATGGGCTACATATGCAACAAGTGTCATTCAAGTGTTAGCAACTCCGGTATTAGGCATAACACTTATTTTAATTGCATTAGAACGTTGGCTGGGCCTAGGTATTTTTGATTCATCGCTTGGTGGTGATCCTGTTTTGTTTCAAAATTTCTTTTGGTTTTATTCACACCCCGCAGTGTACATTATGATTTTACCTGCTTTTGGAGTTTTAAGTGAATTAATCACAGTACATTCTCGTAAAACAATTTTTGGTTACACTGCAATTGCTCTGTCTAGTATTGGAATTGCGGTTATTAGTTTCTTTGTGTGGGGACACCACATGTTCACAAGTGGCCAATCTGCACTTGCTACTGTGTTCTTTTCTTTTTTAACGTATGCGGTTGCTGTGCCTACGGCAATCAAAATTTTTAGTTGGGTTGCAACACTGTATAAAGGCTCAATTCAATTCACCACACCAATGTGCTATGCACTTTCTTTTTTAGCGTTGTTTTTAATTGGCGGCTTAACGGGAGTGTTTCTTGGAACTCTTTCGGTAGATGTGCATTTACATAACACATACTTTATTGTTGCTCATTTTCATTATACTATGATGGGTGGTACTGTTATTGCGTGGATTGGCGGGCTTTATCACTGGTGGCCAAAAGCAACAGGTAAAATGTATAGTGAGTTTTGGGGCAGAATTGCTTGTGCATTAGTATTTATTGGCTTTAATGCTACGTTTATTCCTCAGTTTATTATGGGAAGTCGTGGAATGCCAAGAAGATATTATGATTATCTTCCTGAATACTATTCATTTCATGTTGCCTCTACAATTGGTTCATGGGTTTTAAGCATAGGACTGTTTTTAGTTCTTTTTAATTGGTTACATTCTATTTTTTATGGAAAGAATTTAACTGATCCAAATCCATGGGGCGCGAAAAGCTTTGAATGGACAGAAACTGCAGTTGTCCCAATCGAACATAATTTTGATCATCAACCTATTGCTACACACGGACCATACGATGAGTAATCATTCAGACCATTCTTCGGAACATCCCAAGTATTTAGCTCACCATTTTAAAACAATGGAGCAGCAAACAGCAGCGGGTAAAATGGGCATGTGGGTTTTTATGGCCCAAGAATTGCTTTTCTTTTCAGGATTATTTTGTGCACTGGGTTATGTGCATTTAATGTATCCAGATATGATCAAACAAGTGCAACCAACAATGGAGTGGAGACTTGGCGCAACTAATAGTGTCATTCTAATGATAAGTTCTCTTACAATGAGCTTATCTGTAAGAGCTACACGTGTGCACGAACGTCTCAGTAGTATTCGTTATTTAATTGTTACTATGTGTTGTGGCGTCGCATTTATGACCCTCAAGGTTTATGAATGGTGGTCACATATGGCTGAAGGTTTATATCCTGGTAAATTTTTCGATCCTAATCCTCATTTAGGAATTACAAGTGGTGCAGCCCATATTTTTTATGGAATGTATTATGTTATGACAGGTATTCACGGACTTCATATCCTGATTGGGATTGGTCTTATGGGTTGGATGCTTTCGCGTTTAATGAAAAATGAGTTTAATCATGAGCATTATGTTGCTCTTGAAAACACAAGTTTGTTTTGGCATTTAGTCGATATTGTTTGGATTTTCTTATTTCCAATGCTGTATTTGGCGCGTTAAAAATTATAGGAAATCTATGTTATGACAGATATAACTCACGCATCAAACTCACCATCAAAGCAAGAATTAGAATCTAAAGTTTTTTCCAAAAAGTTTTATCTCAGAATGTTTGGATTACTTGTTGTTTTTCTCGTAATTAATATTTGTGTTTACAAAGCAGAATTACCGAGTCCTTATAACATTTTGCTTTATCTAACAGTTGCTAGTATCCAAACAGGAATTGTTACATTATTTTTCATGGAATTAATTCATGAAGACAAATTTTATACATTTGTCTTTGGTTCATGTATATTATTCATCATATTATTCATGTTTGTGTCATTGGCTGAAATTACAGGCAGAAACTTTTTTCATCCAGATGAAGGTGCTCATATTTTAAGAGGATTCGATAAAGAGGGTGTATATGCACCAGCTTTTCCTAAAAAAGGAATTAAATGAATTTTTTAAAAGGGAACTTATTTTTACAAGTGCTCATTGCAATGATCCTTGGTGTTCTCTGTGGGTTTCTTTTTCCTTCAATTTCAGTGCATTTCGAAATTCTTGCCACAATATTTATCCGTCTTATTAAGCTTGTTATCGCTCCTATTATTTTTATCACAATTATTCTAGGAATAAACAGCCATCGGCATCATGGTGAGATTGGGCCACTGGCCATTAGAACACTCATTTATTTTGAAATTATGTCAGTAGTTGCAACGGTACTTTCTTTTTTCATCTTTATATTGTTACAACCAGGCAGAAAAATTTCATTCGACAATTTTCAAGGCAATTTAGCAAACTTTTCAGCACCTGAAACTTCTACAACAACTGGTTTTCAGGATTTTATTTTACATAGTATTCCGGATAATTTTTTAGGAACTTTAGCCAGCGAAAATTTTATTGCAATTGTAATATTAGCAACCCTTTCTGCTATCGCTATTTTAAAAATTAATAAGCCTGATAAAATTATTCATTTTTTTGAAGAATCAAATAAAATCTTTTTTAAAATGATTGGCATCATTTCTAAGCTCTCCCCTTATGCAGCCTTTGGTTCACTCGCGGCTTTAGTTGCTAAATCTGGTAGTGCAGCTTTAATTGCCTTATCAGCATTTATTGGTACTATTTTTTTAGTATCCATTATTTTCTTTTTGATTTTAGCTATTGTCTCTTACCTTTATGAGTTTAATATATTTAAGCTCATTGCTCATATTAAAACAGAAATTTTAATTGCGTGGGGTACATCATCATCCGAGTCAATTTTTCCTCAATTAATGGAAAAATTAAATCAATTTGGATGTTCTAAAAAAGTTGTCGGGTTTGTCTTGCCAATCGGATATGCGTTTAATTTAGCAGGTACAGCAATATATGTTACTGCTGGGGCCTTGTTTTTACAGCAAATGTATCATATTCAGCTTACTTTCATAGATTATTCTATTATTTTAGGAACAATTTTAATTGTTTCGAAGGGCGCTGCGGGAGTTTCGGGTGCTGGATTTATTACTCTTTCTGCTGTTTTAGTGGCACTACCCAATCATATGATTCCAATAGAAGGTCTTGCCATTTTATTAGGAATTGATCGTTTAATGTCGGATGCTCGTACATTAATTAATGTTATTGGGAATAGTGTTGGCACAGTTATTATTGCAAAAGCAGAAAAAGAATTTAAGCCCAATTCTATAGAAGCAGTATAAAATACCAGCCCAAAGTTAAAAATCCAAAACGACACACACGTAAAAAGAGTAAATAAACTTTGTATAACCAGCAGATATTGGGCAGCAGATGAGAATGTTGAGTAATGTGAAATAGAGTATTTGTATGCAGAGTTGCTTCCTGAAATTGTTAAGGAGTAGAAGTGTTGATTTTTACCTGCGGTCGCAAATGCACACAAACTACTCTTTTCGCATTACTCAACATTCTCATCTGCTGCCCAATATCTGCTGGTTATACAAAGTTTATTTACTCTTTTTACGTGTGTGTCGTTTTGGATTTTTAACTTTGGGCTGGTATATAAAGTATAGTGAGAAAAAATCAGTCAATTCAATCTTTATTCAGATATTAGCAAGATCACTGGCCTTACTTTTTGTGGGCCTTTTTTGCGCTTCCCTTTTTCGCTTTCCCAATGTTGAACCAAAACTTTGTAAGTTAAAATGCCAATTTCACCTTCACCAAATAAAACATACGATAAAGCTTGTTCCATTGCATTTTTACGGGCTAGGCCTAAATAAACTGTATTTGGCATCAGTTGGTCGATAATATAAGCAACAGTATTTGGAATTGCAACTGCTCCAGAAACTCTGATAAGATAATGAATGCGTTTTTCAATCCGAACAGATTCTACAGATATTTGCAAATCTGAATCAAAAACACTTCTGTCATCGCGTAATGTAATCGATACAAAAGCCAGTGGACTGTCAACTTTATAATAATGTTTAATTTTTTCAGTTTTTGCTTCAAGCTCTTTTGAAGAAGTAAAAGCGACAGGCACAAGATCGACTTTATGATCTTTAAGGCTATCAAAAAGCTCTTCTGATTTTTCATTCATAAATGTAAAATCAGCCACGCGTAATTCTGATGCGCGTGCCCAGCGGCTTACGCTACTTCCAATGAGAATAAAGACAAAAAAGATTGATGCTATAATCAGTCCATCTGGTCTTATAAATATATTATCTAAAAGTGTGTAAACAAAAACAATTGAAACGCCAAAAAAGTACATACACTTGTAAAGAAGAATTCTTGTTTTGGAAATTTTCCACTCTTTATAGAATGAAATTGTTACAGCCACTGCACCCGATAACAATAAGGCTAAAACGCCAGTTGCATAAGCGCCCGATTGAGCAGAAACGCTTGCTCTAAAGAGAATAAGAATGACAAAACATATAGATATAATCATGATAACAACAGGTTTTCGTAATAAAATCCATTTTGGCGCCATACCAAAACGAGGTAGATAACGTGGCAAAATGGCAAGCAAACCTGCCATTGCTGAAGCACCTGCAAACCATAGAATGAAAATTGTAAAAATATCGTATAAATTGCCAAATGTGTTGCCTAAAAAGGAATGGCCGAGGTACGAAAGCGCTCGGCCAGCCGCATCTCCACCATCTGCTACTTGTTCACTTGTAAGAAAAATACTTGCAACCAAACTAGACGTAAGCAGACAAACAGACATAATAATTGCACTTGTAAAAAGCATTTTTTTAGTGCCTGCAATACGTTCTGTTGGTACAGGAGCAGACTCATCTTTTGTATAAACAAGAGGCATTGTAGAAACACTCGTTTCAAATCCACTCAAGCCTAATGCAAGCTTTGGAAAAGCAATCATAATAACGAGAAAAAAGCTTACATGAGAGACTTCAAATACTGGATTGTTAATCCAATTTGAAAATAAAGAGGGGTGTAAAAAGAGTTCGTACAAAGCCCGCACAATAACGGTAAATGTTAAAAGCAAAAATGGTACACAAATCAAAACAGCCATTGTAACTGCTTCACGAATGCCAAAGAAAAAAATCAGTCCCAAGAGTGAAACCATTGTTAATGATATGCTTAATTTACCCCACAAGGCACTCTCTGCAAAATAGTGAGCAAGCATAGGGTTATCGACAAGATGTGCGGCTGCATCTGAAGTGGACAACGTGATGGTGATCATAAAATCAGTAACAGCAAAGGCGATTAATGCTAAGAGAAGAAATTTACCAAGCCACCCCTTGACGAGCTTTTCTAGCATGGCAATTGAACCTAGACCTGCAAAAGAACGCTGGGAAATTGCAAAATAAGTTGGTAAAGCAGCAAATAAGGTGACAAGCACAAGTAGTAATGATGCAAAAGGTGCAAGCAATCCAACTGCCATTACAGCAAGGGCTGGTTGATACGCGAGTGTTGAAAAATAATCTAGACCAACAAGGCAGAGTACTTTATACCAACGGTGTGTATGCTCTTTAGGAATGTTGAGTAGATTAGGATCAAAGTAAAAAATACGTCGCAAAAAATTGCTAAATGATCTTATAAAAAATTGTGATTTTCGATGGGCTCGTTTCATAATTGGTTTTTATTATATTCCAAGACTTGCAAATCGTCAAAATAACTGAAAAAATATAAACTATTGTTTCGCTCACGAAAGGATAAATAAATGCGCACTTTCAAAATTTCTCTCTTTTGCTTGGCAACACCATTGTTGCTCACTGCTTGTGGAGGGAACCAAAAAGTAGATTTAGGTACTATACCAGGTGATGTTAGTAAAGATGTTCCATTGCCGCCTTTTCCTTATGAAGAAGCAAAAACACTTTTGTTTTCTAATCCATTAGCCGATTTCACATGTTCGGTCAATTTAGATAAAGCGACAGAACTTAAATGTTGGGGTGATAATTCTAATAGTCAAGTTTCTGGTGATGCAAAAATAAGTTCAGCTGCTCCTATGAAGGCAATTTCTAATCTTCCTCAAGAAGATATTGTGAACGTAATTATAGGACAAAACCACGTTTGCAGTGTTTATTTAGATAATAGTCTTTGGTGTTGGGGCGATAATACATTAGGCCAAATTTCACCAACACTTCCTAAGAAAAATGCTTTGTCAGTTTCTAAATTAAACACTGCAGGGGTTTTTGATGCCGGAGATATTCGTACGGTTGCAGCCGGCGATGCGCACACCTGTGTTGTTGTGAATAATATGCAACAAAGCATTTGGTGTTGGGGCGATAATTCATATGGCCAAGTGAGTGGTGACGGTACAACAGATGAAGTTGAGTTTGTTAATGTCACTAAAACAGTTGGACTGCCCAATGATTCTGTAAATGCACTTGCAGCTGGCGAGCAATTTACATGTGCTTCTTATAGTGCTGAAGGTATTTGGTGCTGGGGCCGTAATGATCATAATCAAATTACTGGTGAGCCCAATAATGATATGATTTTAAATCCTGAGACAACACCATTGATGATGCCAATTTATAAAATTGATGGTTTGCCACGTGAAGGACTTTTAGAATTAAAGTCTGGTAGCGATCATATGTGTGCGAGCTATGACAATGGATCGATTTGGTGTTGGGGTAATGATGCCAATGCTCAAGTATCTGCAATTAAAAAAACAACTACCCTTAGTCCAGGACTTACCATTGTCCCTAATTTATCTACAAATGTTTTGAGTTTAACAGCTGGTCAGAATTTTACTTGTGCAAACTTTACTGATGGAAACTTGTCATGCTGGGGTCGCAATGAATATGGAACAATTAATGCTATTGGAAAAGAGGGCTCTGCAGCTGAAAGATTAAGTCTGGTAAATGTTGTACAACAAAGTGTTTTCTTAAGTGCAGGTGCAAATCATGTTTGTGCTTCATTCTTAGATGGCACAATTTCTTGCTGGGGCAAAGATACTCACGGGCAAGTAAGTGGTACAGGCGAAAAAGGCAAAAAAATTCAAGCTAAAAAGAATGTTGCATTAGATGGCAAAAAACCTGCTGATAAACCGGATGCACCCGACATTCCAGATGTTCCCGATGTACCAGACACACCATAAATTTCATTCGGGGATGAGTGTATGAGTCAATTTAAGAAAACAGATATTACTTCAACGGTTTTATTTGAATTAGATAGGTCAAAAGAATTTTTAATATCAGATATTTTACTTAAATACCTTTTGACTCATGAAACACCTTGGTCTGCTTTAGGTGCAAATTTAATAAAATTTGTTGAAGATTCGATTGCGCAAATTCCTGAAAGTGAGCGTATCAAAGGCTCAATTCACAAAACTGCCTATATTGAACACCCAGATAAGCTTGTGGTCGGTGAGGGCGCTGTTATCGAGCCTTATGCTTATATTAGTGGTCCTGCTTATATTGAACCAAATGCAGTTGTAAGACATGGAGCCTATATTCGTGGTTCTGTTTATCTGTCAGCTTATGCAATTGTTGGACATACAACAGAATGTAAAGGCAGTATTTTACTCCCTCATGCTAAAGCAGCTCATTTTAATTATGTAGGCGATTCGATTTTAGGATATAATTCAAATTTAGGTGCAGGTACAAAATTAGCAAATTTAAAACATAATCATAAAAATATAATTTTACGTTTTGCAGATGAAAAACTTGATTCTGGATTGAAGAAGTTTGGCGCAATTGTAGGCAATCGAGTCAGTCTTGGCTGTAACGCAGTTTCAAATCCTGGCACAATCTTTATGCCAGATGCTATTTTAAACCCTAACCAAACAGCTCTTGGAATTATCTCCAAAACCTGAGAATCACTAAAAAACTTTGTCAATAAAGCGCCCTAAGAAATGGGTAGCCTTTTAAGAGATTAGATTGTACTCTTCTGCTTAAGATAATAGAGAAGGACATCACATATATGACAATTCATTCAAACTTTTCTGATAACGTCAGCCCAAAGCCAACGCTATCTTGGAAACAAATTGTTTCAAGATATCAGTCTTCCTCGGTGCCAAGAGCCAGTTGGCAATTATTTAATTCTATTATCCCTTATTTTCTTGTTTGGGTTGCAATGTATTTTTGTATGTCAATTTCATGGTGGCTTGTTCCGCCTTTAATTGTCGTTGCAAGTGGTTTAATGATTCGTACTTTTATCATATTTCACGATTGTGGACACGGTTCCTTTTTTAAAACGAGACGAGCAAATACAATTTGGGGATATATAACTGGTGTACTGACGTTTACGCCTTATTACCAGTGGCGTTGGGAACATGCTATTCACCATTCAACAGCGGGTAATTTAGACAAACGTGGTACTGGTGATATTTCGACCATGACTGTAGACGAATATTTACAATCTTCACGCAAACAAAAAATTATTTACAGAATTACTCGTAATCCATTTGTCCTATTTGGTATTGCGCCTGTGTTATTATTTTTAATTTGGCAAAGAATTCCAAACCCTAAAGCACCACGTCGTGAAAAAAATTCAGTGCATATCACTAATGTAGCTATTTTATTTTACGCTATTGTGATGAGTTTGATTTTTGGATGGCAGTTTTTCCTAATTGTTCAAAGTTTAATCATGATGATTGGTGGTGCAATTGGTGTTTGGTTGTTTTATGTGCAACACCAATTTGAAGGTGTGTATTGGGAACGTAGTAAAGATTGGGATTATGCAGAGGCTGCATTAAATGGTAGTTCTTTTTATAAACTTCCAAAAATTTTTCAGTGGTTTTCTGGTAATATTGGTTTTCATCATATTCATCATTTAAGCCCACGTATTCCAAATTATTATCTTGAAAAATGTCATAAAGCAGAACCATTTTTTCAAAAAGTAAAACCTATTACTTTATTTAAAAGCTTTCGTTCGTTTACATATAGATTATGGGATGAGCAAAAACATCGCTTAGTGGGTTATCGACATCTCCGTCAAATGAAAAAAAATAAAAATATAGATAAATAAATAAAAATTTGATTTATTAAACTCCTTAATATTTATAAAAAGGGAGTTTCATGAAGTTTAAAGCCTCGTTATTTTCAATCTCTGCCTTGATTATGCTTAATGCGTGTCAACCTCAAAAAGAAGTTGACAGTTCTCAGAATAATTCAAATCCGCAATCTAAAAAAAATGAAATTAATGCAAGTGTTTGGCAATTGCCAACGCTTACACAAGCTGAAAAAACAGATCTTATTTATTCTGTGCAAACTGTATTCAATGATTTCTATATTCATGGTGCGCAAAAAAAAGAAGATTATGGATTTGATGCGCGTCAGAAAGCCAATGAACTTTCTTTGGATATGTCATCAGAAACGCTTCTAAGAAACATAAATAGTATTTATAGAAATGTGAATGATTATCACACAGTATTTTTATATCCTGTACCAGCACGTTGTGTGATGGGTGGTTTTCCAATGTCTGTAAGATTTGCTTATGAAGAACAAGAAGGAACCGGTAATCTGAAAGAAAAACTCGTAATTGCACAAAAATTTTCTCAGATGATTGATTCAACAGTTGCAACTGCAGCTGATCAAATGGTTTATGCAAATTTAAATCCTGGAGATGAAATTCTTGCAATTTCAAATCTTGGACTAGAAAATGGACCAACTCAAACGGTGTCTTCAATTGATGCGATTCGTGAACTTGAAAAAGTGAGCATGGGTGCAAACCCAGATGCTGCAAAAACACGCGCCGCACAAGCGTTTTTTTCACGAAATGGCGCTTACATGAAACCCCCTTCAGGGCGGTTTGAGCTTACAGTGAAAAGTGCTAAAAATAGATCTGTGCAAACTTATTCACTTCCCTGGATAACATACCAATCTACAGCAGAGTTTTGTGAAGATGTAGGTAATACAGACAAGGAAACCACTCAGAAGCAATTAGATAATAAATCTAATTTTCTAAAACAAACCGAAGGCATTTCTCACGAAATTCAAAATCAATTAAAAGACAAGAGTAGTTTCGAGCAAACATTTAAAAGCGTTTATAATGCAGACAAGACAGAAGAAAATATTGTTAAATCAATTGTAGAATATTCTGGCAAAAAATTTGCAGTAGTTCGTATTAATGCGTTTGTACCTTCAGCTATAGAAACCTCGTTTGATGCCGATTACCTTGAGGCTCGTCAAAAAATCATTGAAGAAGTAGGGGGCTTAAGAAAATTCTTACTCGACAATGAAGGTAACATTGAAGGCTTAATTTTTGATGTGCGTGATAATGGCGGTGGATATGGTTCATTTCCACAGCTTATTACAAACGCACTCACAACTGAATTTGTTCCCAATATGGATGTTCAACCGCTTGTGTCAGAAAAAAATCGTGATACATTTCATAATCTAGAATTTGCTCGTTTTTTTAATCGTTTAGGCACCAGTGATCCTCTGGTAGATAAAAATGGTGTCGTTTTAACGGCTCCTATTTCTGAAACTGCAAATGAAATGACTGCGCTCTTAACTGCTGTTTTTGATTCAAATGCAAATGTTATGTTAAGTCCAGCACCGCGTTTTGATGAAGACGAAAATGATGAATTACCACCAGAGTACACAGCAGAATATAAAAAGAATGATTCTGTAAATGGTGCTCCAGGCAAATATGCAATAAAAGAAATCTTTACTCATAAGCCAATTGCTGTTTTTACCAATAGTCATTGTTACTCATCTTGTGATATTTTTGCTTCTCTCATGAAAGATTTTGGTGTGGCTAAAATGTTTGGTGAAGCAGAACACACAGGCGGCGGTGGCGCAAATGTAGTTGAATGGAACAAGTTTGCTGAGCCAATTGTGGTTGATGCAAAAGGCACTGAAGCCACAGTCGTTCCAAACGCAAATGTACTTCCTAAAAATATAAGAATGCGTTTTGCTTGGAATCGTATTGTTCGTGAAAGAGCTGTAGATCAAGAAAATGAACGTTACATTGAAGGTGGAGGCGTCTGGATTCCAAAAGAAAACATTTTAAAGCCCACTGTAAGAGATGTTGTAACTGATGGACAAGATGCATTCCAAACAATTATGAATGATATGATTGAAAATAGATCAACCTATCCATTGAATCGTTAAGTTAAGAGTTACTTTCTGGATACCGTGCCTTCGCACGGTATGACAGATAAATGCTGTACGGTATGAAAGATCCATGCTGCACATTAAGCGTTATCATTATTCGCAAAGTGATTTGTCGAATAATGACTCTAAAGCAGTAAATTCTATCCATTCACCTTCGCCGTGTTTTTCGGCAAGCCAGTAAGAAAAAAGTTCGATTTCATCACACGCGTCATTTGTAAAGATGATGGGTTGAGTTGGATTTTTGATTTCATCATAATAATCTTTAAACAATCGAGTAAAATAACGGCTGCTCTTTAAACGATCGCCTTCTTCAAACTTTAAGCGTGTTTTTTTGATGATTTGATTTCTGACAACGACAAAAATTTCAAACTCTTTAAATGCATTATTTGAAATAATCACTAAACCAGATTTGAGTTGTGAAGATTGGTTTTCAAATGCATTGAGGCCTTTAATCACTTTGATAAGATTATTAAATCGTGTTGGGATAGGAAGATTTTTTTGTTCGAAAGGATATTTTTTAAGAAGTGCGTTAATATGAGGGGTAATTGTATCTGCAAGTACAAATGGACCAAATGCATACCCAACACCTTCACGTAAATAACCAAAATAAGCAGATTTTGTTTCTGCATTAAAAGCAAAATCTTTTATTTTTTTCTGTTCGCGATTTTTACGATCTAATTGATATTTAAAAGTATTGATAAATTGCAGTGTTTTTTTGGTTTCTTTGAATTGCGAGCGCAAATGATTTGTATGAGACACTTCGTAATGTTCATCTGCAAATTGAAGATCATCTTGAGAATCAAAAATTTGTGCATTATGTTCAGGGAATTTAAATGCAATGCTTTTTGGATTTTTTTTAGCGTATTGAAGTAAATCCGTAGGAATAAAGATTTGCAAGAATTTTTCAGATCTGTGTTGCAACAAGCGTGGGTCGAGTGGAAGGGTAAGTTTGCGGAGTTCACTCTTTTCGCGCAATAAGGCGTCTAAGTAACTTGCTGTGCGTTCAACTTTAAAGCCCGAAGCATCTACAAGAATTTTTTGAAAATCTTTATTTTCTTGTGAAAGTTCTATAATTTTAGAAAGTGATTTGCGCAGATTTGGAGAAGCAGATAAATAAGTGATTTCTTGTTCGCTGCCCAATATATAAAGCACACCAGACATAGAAGGAGCTGAATTTAATAAGTTTGCATCAAAACCAATTCCTAATTTTTTTAGTGATGCTTGATCGCCTTGAAGTTTTAACAAATCTTCGCAAGATGAAAAACCTTTTGATAATGCAAAATTATAAAGTTTCCAAAAAATATGATCAGTGATGATTGCATCATCTAATGCTGTATGAGCATATTTCACTTCAAAATCAAAATGTTCTCCTACAGAAGTGAGTCTTTTAGAGGGTAAATCTGGTAAAAAATGACTAACCAGTAAATGTGTACAAAGAAAATAATTTTTAAATGGTGTATTGAGAATTTTTTCAGAATAATGGGCAAAAAAGGCAATGTCTGCAGATGCACCATGTGAAACTAAAATAGAATCTCCAATAAAACGGATGAATTCTTCAAAAATATCTTCGATTGCAGGTGCATTTTTAACCATGTGGTTGTGAATGCCGGTAATTTTTTGAACAATTCTAGAAATATGGTGTTTGGGCTTTACAAGTGTTTCAAGCCTGCCCACTTCTTTTCCATCAGAATATTTAATTGCCCCAATCTCAATAATACTACTATTACTGGGGTTTCCGCCGGTTGTTTCTAAGTCAAAAAAAACAATATCGACTTTGTTTGGTGCAAATTTGAGCCATGTGGGGCGTTGAGAAAAGCTTTGTTTCATCATAATTTTTTATGGATAAGTTCTTATTAATGTTAAATTTTAATTACTGTAACGTGGTTTTAAATCTGCGAAAGCTGATTAATGTACAGATAAGTGCCATAGAAGCTAACACACCTACGTGCAAAAACACATAATTTAATCCGCCTCCTTTTAGCATAATATTCCTTAATAATCCTAAATAATGTGCAAGAGGGTCACAATAAGCTATCCATTGGACAAAAATAGGCATATTTTCTAACGGAAATAATAAGCCAGAAAACATAATAGCAGGAAATAAAAACCAGAAGGAAGCTAAGGCCGCTTGCTGTTGTGTTTTACAAAAGGTTGAAAATAAAGCGCCAATTGACACGCATGTACAAATAAATACAAAAGCAGCAAGAAAAAGAACCAAAAATGATCCTCTCATAGGGACATGAAAAATAAAGAGCCCAACACTCAGAACAATAGGCACATTTAATAGGCCAATAATTACATAAGGAATTGTTTTTCCAAAGATAATTTCAGATAAGGAGAGTGGTGCTGCAATCAACATTTCAAATGTGCCCGATTCCTTTTCTTTTACGATTGCTGTCATTGTGAGCATCATCGTTGTAAAGACAACTAAAATACACATAACCCCCGGAATCATAAAAATTGAGGTTTCAAGTTGTGGGTTATAGAGAATGCGCACATCAAAATTAATGGGGAGCTTTGGCTTTTCGATTTTAAGGTCATCGAATACAGTATTGTTAATGATAGAACTTAAATAGCTTTCAACCGCCTGCGCTTGAAGCACATTGGTGGCATCGATGAGAAGCTGCACTGGGGCTTCTTCACCACGACCTATAGCTTTTGTAAGACCTCCGGGTGGTGCAACTAAAACAGCATCTGCCTTATTGCTTTTTACGAGCTCAAAAGGATCGTCCGTTTGATTATGTTTTGCCGGCACAAACCAATCACTATGGACACTTCTGTCATAGATATGGGTCATAATTGTGTCGTTTGGTTCAAAAAATGTAGCAAGGCGTATGTTTTTAACTTCATTTGAAATTGCCACTCCAAACAACATCATTTGAATAATAGGAGCAACAAACAAAATGAATTTCATACTAGGGTCGCGAAAACTTTGTGTAAGTTCTTTGCGAATAAATCCAAGAAGAGCTTTATTCATTTGTCTAAACTCCTTTTGAATTTTGAAGTTGCAAAAGCAACCATAGCAACTGTGAGTAAGGCGAGCATAGAAAAAGGAAAAATCAAATCAATCAGGCTCGAATTTTTTAAGAAAATATTTCGGCTTAATTCCACAAACCAACGAGCGGGAAAAATAGACGTTAAATCTTGAAAAAAGAGAGGCATACTTGCAATCGGAAAAATAAATCCAGATAAAAGTTGGGCAGGTAAAAATCCTGTGAGTGTTGCAAATTGAATTGCGATTTGTTGATTTTTTGTCAGAATGGAAATTAACAATCCTTGTCCAAGGTAAGCGATTAAAAAAAGTGCATAACAAAAACCAAATAAAATTGGATTCCCTTGAAAAGGGACATGAAAAACATATTCGGATATAAAAAAAATGACGAATAAACTAAAAACTCCTAATGCAGCATAAGGAGTAAGTTTTCCTAAAATAATTTCTATTGGCTTTACTGGTGTAGAAAGTAAAAGTTCCATTGAGCCATTTTCCCATTCGCGTGCAACTGTAAGAGATGTTAATAGAATTGACAAAACTGCCATCACAACCGCAATTAATCCTGGTATAATAAACCATCTGCTTTCTAATTCTGGATTAAATAAAAAACGAGATTGTAATTTGTAAGGATATTTAACTTCAAATAAGGTTAATCGTTCAATGGCTTTTGCGCGAATTCCATTCATATAGCCAGAGATTGGTCCCACACTTGAGTTGTCTGCACCATCTAAAATAATTTGTACATTTGCTGTGCGTCCATTGCCTAAATTCTGTGCAAATTGGGGTGGAATAATAAGTCCTGAACGCGTTTTTTCAGATTCAATAGAATCAAGAGCTTCCTTAGGATTTTGAACAGGATCAATAATAAAATATTGAGAACTGCTAAATGTATTAATGAGTGTGCGTGAATCCTGTGTTTTATTAAAGTCGCTTACAGATAAATGTACATTTTTTATTTGAAAGTTAATTGCAAATCCATAAATTAGGACCATAAAAAGGGGCATAAACAAGGCAATTGCGAGAGTATAAGGATCGCGAATAATATGAAAAACTTCTTTTTTTGCGATTGCCTTAGTTCGATTCCAGGAAAAAGATTGTCGCATAAAAACACCTACTGACTATCCTGAGAATGATTGGTAGCACTTTGCGTTTGATCTAAAATTGTGTGTTTGCCTTCTACGATTTGAATAAAAACATCTTCAAGTGAAGGAGAAATTTCTTTGATTTGAAATTGCTTTTCCAATTCAGGTTTCACTTTTTCCCAATCTTCTTTCGATTTTGGTGATGCATGAAATCGTAATCCGTATGGTTCAAAAAAAGCAAATTCGTCTCTGCGCTTAAGTTTTTCAAGTTCATCAAAGCGAGTCATTTCTTTTGCTTCAAACTCATACATAGGTTCAGAAAAAGTATTTTGTTTTAATTTTTGTGGCGTGTCGAGTGCAACAAGTTTTCCATCACGCATGAGAGCAATACGATGGCATTGCTCTGCTTCATCTAAATAATGAGTTGTGACAAAAACAGTTTTGTTTTGGGCAATGACTTTTTGGATGAGTTTCCAAAATAATGCACGTGACGCAGGTGTGACTCCTGATGTTGGTTCATCAAGAAAAACAACATCAGGATTGTGTAATAAAGCAGCAACAAGAGAAACGTATTGACGTGAACCACTTGAAAGTTCTGTAATTTTTGTTTTCAGCGGCTTCGAAAATCCTATCAGATCTAACAATTCTTTTTTACGTTTTTCATATGTGATTTTATCGAGCTTTCTTAGGCTTGCAATAAAACTTAAATTTTCCTCAACAGTCAGATCATTATAAAGAGTAAATTTTTGAGACATGTAACCAATCTTTGATTTTAGGTCTTGTCCATTATTTGATTCAAAATTTACGTTCCCAATTTGAACATCCCCTTCAGTAGGGCGCAATAATCCACACATTACGCGAATAGTGGTTGTTTTTCCTGCACCATTTGCTCCTAAAAATCCAAATATTTCTCCTTTTTGGACTTCAAATGAAACGTTATCAACGGCAGTAAAATCACCGAATTTGACTGTTAGATTTTTAACTTCTGCTGCAAGAGTACTCATATGTTTATCGCTAATTATTCTTTAGTTGTCTTTTAATAGTTCTTTTTCAGCCGATTCTGTTTTTTGAATAAAATATTCATCAAAGGTTTGAACATTTGCTTCTTTTAAGAGTGTTTGGGGTTCACCTGAAGCAAGGACCTTGCCGTTATCTAGTAATTTTACGTGTGTGCAGCGTTCAGCCTCATCCATATAGGAGGTTGTCATGAGAATGAGAATTTTTTGATCAGAGAGTTTATAAAGTAAATCCCAAAACTCACGACGGCTAATAGGATCAACTCCATTTGTTGGTTCATCGAGTAAAATAATTTTTGGAGATCGTAGTAATGCGCACATTAAACCAAGTTTTTTATACATTCCTCCAGAAAGTTGATTTGCAGATCGTTTTAAAAATGGTTTAAGTCGTGTCACTTCTAGCAGTTCAGTAATCAGCTCATCGTATTTTTCTTTTGAGACGCCATAAAGGTCTCGAAAAAATTCTAAGTGTTCTTGTATGGAAAGATCAGGATATAAACTTTGGCTTTGGGGCATGTATGCTATAGAATCTCGTATATTTTCAAAGCTTACAACCTGGTCATTTTGTAAATATTCAACAGAACCACTTGTAGGATTCAGAAGCTGAATCAGCAGGCGCATTAAAGTTGTTTTGCCAGACCCTTCAGGGCCAATAATGCCATGCATGGAAGCTTTTTCAAAATGAAGAGAAACGTTTGAAAGGGCTTCATGCTTTGAAAAAGTTTTTGTTAAATTTTGAACTCGAATTGAGAGAGAACCATTACTCATCTTTTTGAGCCGGCTTAAGTGAATCTATATATATTGTCATGCCAGGTTTTAATAATTTTTTTTGATTTGACTGCGCAAAACTTACTTTTATTCCAAAAACTAACCGTTCTTTTTCATTTTTTGTTTGTACATTTTTTGGGGTAAACTCGGCTTCTTCATTAATTTTAATGATTGTGCCAACAAAATTTTCATTGTTCGCATTAGGGACAGTGGCCATCAGTTTTTGACCAACAGTGAGTGCGGAAATTTCTGATTGCGCAATATAAATATAAGCAAAGACATCTTTGATATTTGCAATTGTTAAAATTTTTGTTCCAGGAAGAACAAGTTCGCCTGGCTCATGGTATCGGGTAAGCACTGTGCCATTTAGAGGAGAAATAATTTTACACCAACTTAGTTGTACATCTGCACTTTCTTTTTGGTTTTTGATGGTATCAAATGTACTTTGGCTAACAGTTCCAGAGTTTAAGAGTGTTAAATTTCTTTGGTAATTTGTATTTGCAAGTTCTGCTGCTATTTTTGTGGCGTTACAATCAAGTTCGATTAAGAGTTCATTTTCAGTGACATCGTCACCTTCTTGAGCAGAAATATTTTTAATTAAAGAAGAAAGTTGCGACGATATATCAATCTTTGTTGCTTCTATTGTTCCGGCATATTCAAACTTTGTTGCATTGAAATACCTTTTCCCTAGAAAAAGAACACTTAAAATAATTACAATAGAAAATAACACTACTTTTAGAATTTTAGTTTTTTTCATATGCCAGTTTTTCCAGACAAATATTGAAGTTCGTAAAGTTGTTGTAACATAGTAGCTGTTATGCGTGCAGACTGCACTTCAGATGTTAAAACCTGTAAGTTGGCATTTTGTACGTTAATTAAAAGGCTCTGGCCGTTTTTAAAAGATTCATAATATAATTCGGCAGATTGTTTTGCAGCTTCGATATCTTTAACATTAATTTCTTTTTGGATATCAAGATTTTTTAGAAAATCAATGCTTTTTTGAAAATCACGATCAAGGTTTATTTTTGTTTCATTGTAATTAAAGTTTGCCATCATTGCGCTTTGTTTAGCAGACTCAACATTATGCAGTATTCTAAATCCATCAAAAATAGGCATTGAAACAGACGCGCCAAAAGAATTCTGATTCACAAGCTTTACTTGAATGACATCCGGATAAAGCATTTGAGAAGTGGCAAAAGCATCAATTTTTGGAAACAATTTTCCAAACTCACTTGCTGCTTTTGCGTCGTATGATTGTGCAAGTAAAAATTGTCTTTGTAAACTTGGTTGGGAGGTTGGGGGCGGAATAATGTCCCATTTTTTTGCGCGTTCTAATGATGTGTTTAAAGAATCAAATTTTATTAAAAGATCATTATTTAAAATAACCGATTCATCGCTTCCTTTTTCTGATTTAAAAATTTTAATATCAGTTGGTAATGTTAATATGGCGTAAAGATCTTTTACTTTTAATTCTACATTTGCGCGTTCTTTTTCGTATTGCAGTTGATAACTTAAAACGTTTCTTTGAGAATCAATCCAATCAAGTCGAGCAACAGCTCCTGCTTTATAAGCATGATCAATATCCTTAAATTGTGAGCGCACAAGATTTAATGAATTTTCAATAGACTGCAGTTCTTGAAGGGCAAGCTGCACAAGTAAATAGGAAAGTCTGGTTTGTAGCAAAAGCTCTAAAGTTGTATTGTCTTTTGATTGTGTTTGAGAATCAGAAAGTAATCTTGCACTTTTGTATGCATTTAGATTTGTGAAGCTGTCCCATATTGTATAGGAGAGAGTTGTGCCAAAATTATAGGGCGTGTGTGCACTTACCTCAAAGCCACTGGGAAAGCCTGGCACTGAAAAATTAGGAACATGTGTATTGTACTGAAATTTTCCATGAATTGTCCACAAAGGTAGCAGTGGCGCAAATTGGGCGTCTGCAGTTTCACTTGCTGCGTTGGCTTGTGCAGTAGCTGCTTTTAAGACGTAATTTGTATTAAGTGCTCGGTTTTCGGCTTCTTGCAAACTTATAGTAGAGACAAATGCATACAATTGAATCGGAAAGCAAAATACAAAAACAAAAACGAGAAATGGCTGAGTATTTAACAATACTCGTTTTAAATACAGCATGTTTTTATCTCATCTGAGTAAAAATCTTATTTTAGATTGGGCGATCCTAACTCAAAGAAAATAATATTTCAAACCATTCGTCAGAAGATTTGAGGAAAAGAATTTAAGAATATTTAATAATATTAGTATGTTATTGATTCAATGTTTTCATGTATAAGTGTCATTTTTTAATGAAAACAAATCTTTATTTCTCGTTTTTTTTATGCTACATTTATTCATACTTTTCCCTAAAAGTACTTTCTATATCTAGTGAATAAAATTTTATCTCTAATTTAAGTTCATTTACAATAAGTGCCAATACATCAATACATTCAGAAAATTAGTGAGTCAGATGGAAAATAATTTTTTATCGAGATCAGCACATACTCAATTACTCGATTTGAGTTCGTATGAATTAGTTTCTCCTAGCCTACAAACACAATGGCTTTCAGAACAATCTAACCTCCCATTTTTATTGCAAATTTTACCAGCTCACACGCTTTATAGCGTTTTGCAAAAAAATGAATTGCAGGAAAGTTTGGAATTTATTGAGTGGATTCGGGGCCCGCAATTACAAAAAGTACTCGATTTTGATATTTGGGAATACAATTCAAATTCTGGAACAGACGAAATTTCCCATAATTCAGCAATGTCATGGGTTCAGGCATGGCTATTGATCAGTGCAGAATTTACAGCAGACCGTTTCTTTGCGCTTGAAGAAGAAACTGCGCTTCTTATACTAAGTAAGTTTTTTGTTATTTTACCTGAAGGCATTACACAAATTTCAGATGATGTGCGTGAAAATTGGGCTGCCACTCCAGATAAACGATTTTTTATCAATGCTGTCTCTACAGATGGAACTGAATATGAAATTTTAACTGAGTTTGTCAGAGCTTTATACACGATAAATCCAGAGAAGGCCGGTTATCTTTTTTCAGCTGCCTCTATGCTAGTCCGTCAAGAAACTCTTGAATACGCTCAAAAATGGCGTGCGGCACGTATTGCCGATCAAGGATTTGTAACAGTTGAAGAAGCTCAGAAAGCTTTATTTGCAACTGCAAAATTATCTACAGATTCAGCTCAAAAAAGTAGATATGTGAAAACAAATAATTTTTTAGCAGAAGATGCTTCTGAACAAATTCATGATTTTTTACAAACTCTTGATCCAGAAGAAAGTCGTTATTTAATTCAACAAGCGCTTACGTCAGAAAATATTAAGCAAATTGCTGGTTCTGAATATGCAAGTGTTGAACATCTTTATGATGATGAAGAATTTATCGAAGATTCTATTCAAGTCATTATTCAAAACAGTCAAAAATCACTCTTTACAGTGAATTATTTTGAGCGTGCAAATTCTAAAACTCACCTTTTTGTTGATAACGTGCTCCACCATTTATGTGAACAAGATACAGAATCATTTGTGGTTGTTAAGCAGCATATAGCTCGCATTACAAATATGGTTGCAAGTATTTTGTCTGTTCGCAATGCCTATCACCCTTCATTGGTGCAAACAGCATCATTATTTGTTCGTGGTGCTTTAAATATTGGATTTGAGACTTCAATTAGTTTTGAATCCTATAATCAGGGAAATAAGTCTCATTCAGAGAAACAATTGATAGATTTAAGCCTACAGGCTCTTGAAGAGTTAGGTATTGACACAATATTTAAAATAGGTTTCAATTCTACCGTTGAGACTCAAAAATCTTTATTAAATTATTTAGTTAAAGAAAAATATATTTCTGTCAATTCACGCGTTTCAGCACAGCACTGGGTAGAATCCTCAAATACTTTATATGCGACAGAAATGGTTTTAGTGTTAGAAGGAATGCTACGAACAATTCCAATGATTCATCAAGAAATTTTTGCACAAACAACACTATCATCAAAGGCCCTGCCTACTCATTTGTCACAAAAATATAAACCAATTGAGTCTATAACAGAAATTAAACATCTTCAGATGTTTATTGATAATTTAAAACACAATCTTAAATAAAGGCTAAAAAAATGGAAAAGCTTTCTTTTTTTGCACCAGAAGAACTCACATCTATATTCGACTCGAAAGACTGTCAGCAAATTGTTAAGTATCTAGATAAAAAATTTGCACCATTTTTGAACGACGAAAAATTTGAAATTTCTTCTGGCTATAAAAATGACCAAGTTCAGTTAACAATGATTCTTCGTAAATCAGACGATTCCTTTTTTTACCCTATCGAATCTGTTTTTGTTTATGACGAAACAGTAGATGAATCAGATCGTCCTGCTCCTGAAGATCTTGCACTGGTTATGTTAGACTATCTTACAATATATTTTGAAGAATTTTTGGGTGAAAATCGTCAGGTCTTTTTACCAATAAACTGGAGTGTTCATCAATCTGAAGATCTTACGTTTTTCCTTCGTGGCTTTACTCGTAACTTAAAACTCGAACAAGACGCTGACGCCCTTCTTGTAAAACATGGCCATGGCGAACATGCAATTGAGTCAATCTCTGCTGAAACATAAAAATGTCTGCTAAAAAAGTTCTTATCGCAATGTCTGGTGGGGTTGATAGCTCTGTTGCCGCTGTTCTGCTAAAAGAACAAGGATATGATTGTATTGGTGTTACAATGCAATTATGGGATTATTCTAAAAACGAATCATCATGTGATCCAAACGGCAAATTTGATACTTGTTGCAGTTTGGATGATGTGGCAGATGCACGTATGGTTGCTCACAAAATAGGCATTCCATTTTATGTCTTTAATTATGAAGAAAAGTTTAAAGCCAATGTTGTCGATTATTTTGTTAAAGAATATTTAAATGGGCAAACGCCAAATCCTTGTGTGGCGTGTAATACTTTTTTAAAATTTGATTTGTTACTAGAACGCGCCAAAAGTCTTGGTTGTGACTATATTGCGACAGGTCATTTTGCAAAAATTCGTCATAATAAAGAAACTTCAGAATATACGCTCATTTGTGGTGACGACCAAAATAAAGATCAAAGCTATTTTTTGTATTCAATGAATCAAGATATTCTGAAACGGACTCTTTTTCCAGTAGGTGAGCTTACGAAAAAAGAAGTGCGTGAAATCGCAATTAAATATGATCTTATCAATGCTCATAAAAAAGAGAGCATGGAAATTTGTTTTATCCCAAATAATGATTATGCAGAATTTATCAAAAATAATTCTTCTGAAAGTGACATTATAAAAGGTAAAGTTTTTCATGAAAATGGGAAATTTATTGCAAATCATGAAGGCATTCATCAATTTACAGTTGGACAACGTAAAGGTTTAGGATTTGCTACTGGTGAAAGAGTCTTTGTTACACGAATCGAGAAAAAAACAGGAAATGTTTTTGTAGGAGATGAAGAACATCTTTTAAGGCAGGGTTTTAAATTCAGAAATTTTTCTACAATTTCAGATAATTTTGATTTAAATCAAGAAGATATTACTGTAAAAATTCGATACCGTTCTAAACAAATGCCTTTGCAAATAAAAAAAGAAAATAATGAATATATTGGAAATTTCATTTTTCCGCAAAAATCTGTCACACCAGGTCAAATTGCGGTTGTTTATTACAAAAATCAAGTGTTAGGTGGAGGCTTTATCAATGAAGTATTTTGAGTTATCTGCTTATTATAATAATTTTGATTTAGATAAATTTGAAAAAAAGTTTCCACATTTTGATAAAAAAATTAAAGCTTTAGAAAAAATTCAAAATTACGAATATAAAAACAAAAAAATTGCAATAATTGCTCTTTTGCATGGTTCTGCACTTGTGCACTGGCCACACAATAAATCGGGTTTATTTTCAAACGAAAAATTTGAATTTTTGGGCGATTCTTTTTTAAACTTCTTTGTTGCATCTTATGCAATGTCATTATTGCCCGATTTATCTGAAGGTGATTATTCAAAACTTCGCGCACAAATTGTCGGCGAAACAAATTTAGCTTTAAAAAGTCGTGCAATGAATCTTTCAGATTGCGTTATATTTGGTAAGTCTCAACAAAATGTTGCTGATATGAATCAAGATAGTATTTTAGCAGATGCGTTTGAAGCAATTACGGCTGCTTTATTTTTAGATGGTGGCCTAGCAGAAGTGTCGAATTGGCTTGCTCAAATTTTTGAAACCGATATACATGAGTTTTCAAAAAACATAGCTGAAATCGATGTTAAAGGTTTAGTGCAACATTGGATTCAAAAAGAAAAAGGCGTTCTTCCTGTCTATGTGGCTAAAGATTGCACTAAAGATTTACGATTTCCAAAATTTGAAGTGAGTCTTTTAATCAAAGAAGAAGTTGTTTCTATTGGCCATAGCAACAGCAAAAAAGATGCGAGCCTTAAAGCCGCAGAAAAAACATTACAACTAATTAAATCAGGTGAATTAAAATCATGAGTAAGAAATGTGGATATATTGCACTAATAGGTGCACCCAATTCAGGAAAAAGCACTTTACTCAATGCTCTTTTAAGAAAAAAAGTTTCAATTGTGAGCAATAAGCCTCAAACAACTCGCACTCGTATTTTAGGTATTGTCGTGCGGGAAAACGCACAGATGATTTTCTTAGATACCCCTGGCCTAGGAAAAAATGCAAAGCCTCTTGCAAAATCTGTGTGGGATGCTTGTTCTGATGCTGATGTTATTTGTTATCTTATTGATATGACACGCGGATGGCGTGAAGACGATACTGAAGCGCTTCAAAAATTATCTGAAGCGTATAAAACGAAAGTTTTTGTACTAGGCACTAAAACAGATAAACTCAAAAAAACAGATTTGCGCCTTGTAGAAACAGCATTTAGAGCTAAATTTTCTGAATTAATGCTTGAAAATGCAGAATTTCAGATGATTTCAGCTAAAAAACCAGAAGATTTCGCTGCTTTTTTACAAACTTTAGGCAATAATATTCCAGATTCTGAATGGTTATACGACGCCGAAACGGTCACTGATGTTTCAGAAAACTTTATGTGTGCAGAATTTGTGCGTGAACAGTTGTTTAGACAGTTAGGCGATGAAATTCCCTATCAAGCTCTAGTCGAAATAGAGCATTTTGAGCGAAAGCCCAAAATTATTGATATTCATGTTATCATTAAAGTAGCCCGTGAATCTCAAAAAGCTATTTTAATCGGTAGTGGCGGATTACGCCTTAAAACTATTGGGCAATTGGCTCGTGAAAGCCTTGAAAAATACCTTAACCAAAAAGTCTTTTTAAAAATATTTGTAAAAAAAGGAGAAGTATGAATCCTACGACTGATGTTGCAATCACTGCTGACGATACAGATTCCAGCATGCAGCCTGTGGCTTTTGTAAGCACAGAATCGAATGAGTTTTCATTCAACCTATCTCGCACTTTAGTACGTCAATTAGATAATATGGCAAAATACGAAGGCATTAGCGCACTCGATCTTGTGATCGAATTGGTGACTGAAGGTGTTGCTCGGCGTATTGCTGAAGATCAATCACGTCCTGCTCCCAGTCATCTTATGACGCGCAATGGATATGTACAAGATCAAGCAAACGCACAACCAACAATGAGCCATCATAATTTTCAAAGCAATGGCAATGCGCGCGATACTAATTCGCAAAATCGCCATCAAAATAATTACTCAAGAAATAATCACAGTAATAATGCAGCGCGTCCTCAATCGCGTTATCAACAACAAAATCGAAACAACAGCCGTCCAGCTTATTTTAATAAGTCTTCTAAAAAAACAGAAGGTTAAAGTTATGATAAAGAAAATTTCACTTACAGGTGGGATTGGAAGTGGTAAATCAACGGTAATGAAGCTATTAAAAGAGCTTGGATATTGTGTTTGGGATGCAGATATATTTGCGACTGAAGCAATGGCAATACCGTCTGTTAGTTTTAAAATTAAAGAACTTTTTGGCGAGAAAGCATACGACTCAAAAAATTATATTGATCGTAAATTTATTCGAGAAAAAGTTTTTGCAGATGAAAGCTTGCGTTTAAAGCTAGAGCAGATTTTACATCCTGAAATTCAGGCGCTTTTTAAAAAACGAATCGAAATTTTGGAGTTCAATCAAGTGTCTTCTTGGGTTTTTTATGAAGCTTCTTTGATCTTTGAAAAAAACATTCAAAATCGATTTGATGTAAACGTATTAATCACTGCAGAGGATGATATTCGTCTTGAGCGCTTAAGCAAGTCAAGAAGCCTCTCTCATACAATGATTTTGAAAATCATGGCCCAACAAATGCCTACGGTCGAAAAAGAGAAACTTGCAGATTGGATACTGGATAATTCTGGTTCTGAAGAAGCGTTATCTCTTAAAACGAATGAGCTTATTCAATTTTTAAAACAAAAATTTCAGGATTTGTAAGTGTATTATTTTGTAGATGAACAACACATTAAAATAGAAAAGTCTAAAGTGCGCGCGGCTAAAAAAAGTCGATGGTGGCAACAAAAATGTGCGTCTGGAATCTGTCATTATTGCACTAAAAAATTTCCATTTAAAGAACTCACGATGGATCATGTTGTTCCTTTAGCCCGCGGTGGCGAAACTAAACCTGGAAATGTGGTGCCAAGCTGCCGAGATTGTAATAAATCTAAAGGGGTAGACACTCCTGTTGATTTAATCCTATCTGATGAATAGAGAGTACGCCTCCACTCTTATAACCTCTTTATTAGAATGGGGTGTGGCAGAGTTTTATGTGTGCGCTGGTGCACGTAATATTCCTCTTGTTGAAGTTCTTGTAAATCTTAAATCATCTCAAAAAATTGTTTTTAATCATTTTGAAGAACGCTCAGCAGCTTTTTATGCACTTGGTCGTATTAAATCCCTGCAAAAGCCAGTTGCTGTTGTCACAACATCAGGAACTGCTGTTGGCGAGCTATTACCTGCTGTAATGGAAGCTTATTATTCAGGTTTGCCCCTTGTATGTATTACGGCAGACAGGCCTCGTTCTTATCGTGGTTCTGGCGCTCCTCAGGTTGCAGAACAAAACGGCATTTTTGGGCCTTATGTTTCTCGTTGTTTCGATTTAGAAATAAATGAACCTTTTGAATTAAGAGATATTTCACAGACTATTCCACTGCATATTAATGCTTGTTTTGATGTGCCTTTGCAGAGTGGTGTGCTTGCTTCTTTAATTGCAGAAGATTTACAAAAATCTTCAGAAACAAAAATGCTGCAAGCTATCGCTCCAGATTTAGTTTTTTCTTCAGATTCTTGTATCAATGCTTTGGACTTAAAAAATATAAATACACAAATCGATCAATTGATGCATTTTCTAGAGCAGTCAAAATCGTTAATTGTGATTTGTGCACAGTTAAAAGAACAAACGATCCTTGCGTTAATTCATTTTTTAAAAAAATTGAATTGTCCTGTTTATTTAGAATCTACTTCGCATATTCGAGAATCTAACTTTTTAAGCAATATAAAAATTTATAGCCCAGATACTCTTTGGATCAATGCAAAAGAATCCAAGTTTGAAATTGATTCAGTACTGAAAATTGGTGGCACACCTACGCATCGAATTTGGCGTGATCTTGATGAAACATATAAAGATATTTCAGTTCTATCGATCAACGAAAATTTTTTTTCGGGTTTATCTCGAGCTAAAAACATACATGCTTCTTTAGAGTGTTTTTTTGAATTGTCAACAAAGAGAAATTTTAAAAAAATTCAAAATAAAAATGTGAATTTATTTTTAAATAAAGACAAGTTACACTACAAAAATATATATAAAAACATATGTTCAGTTAAAAAATCAGAAGAAAACTTTGTCAATACTATATCAAAAATAATTCCAAAAAATTCTCGTGTTTATATTGGGAATAGTATGCCAATTCGCAATTGGGATTTATATGCAACTCATGAGGAGAAAAATTTAATTATTGAAGCTTCACGCGGTTTGAATGGTATTGATGGGCAAATTTCTACTTTTTTAGGTTTTGCTTCTGAATCTGCACCTTCTAATTGGGGCATATTTGGCGACCTTACAGCTTTGTATGATTTTTCAGGGCTGTGGATATTGAAACAAAGGCCGCAATTAAAAGTAAATATTATTGTGATTAATAATTCTGGTGGTAAAATTTTTAATCGTGTGCTTTCTGGTAAAGAAGGCGAATTTTGTCAAAATACCCATACTCTTAATTTTAAGTATTTTGCACAAATGTGGGGTATTTCTTATAAAAAAATCACTTCTGCAACTCAGCTAAAAAATTTAAAATATGATACTTGTCAATTGGTAGAAATTATTACAAATTAATTTTTATTTTTTAATTGACGGATATCTTAATGTTTAAAAAAATTTCTCTCAATCAGATGTTTTGGGTATATTTTGTTCTAATTATACTTGTCTCAATTTTTGATCTTTTTATTAAGCAAAAATACAATAATTATCTTATCTTTCATTATTGTTTTGAACACTTTATTCGTCAGACAGATTTATATATTGCTTATCCAAGACAATATTTCGATCTATTTAAATACTCCCCTCTTTTTCCCATTTTTATGGCTCCATTTGTTTTTATTCCTATTCAGATTGGCGCAATAGTTTGGAATCTGCTTAATAGTTTCGCTGTTTTTTATGGTATTACAATTCAAAAGATTTCTAATACGCAAAAAACGTCATGCTTACTGATAGTATTACCTGAAGTTATTAATAATGCGCATAACTTCCAATCAAATGGGCTGATTGCTGGCGGAGCTCTTTTCTCTTTTTCTTTAATCCTTAAAAATCGCTATTCTATTGCAAATATCATTTTACAATTTTTACTTATTTTAAAAATTTATGGCTTCTTTTTTGCGTATCAATTTATTTTTGCAAAGCCCAAAGAATTGCTTAAACAAATAGGATTATTTATTCTGATTAGTGCAACCACTATAGGACTTGCCATTTCATTCACCCAGTTTGCTTTTATAAGAGAACAATTTATAAGTTTTTATCATCTGCTCTCCTATGAAAGTACGGGCTATGGAACGTCTTTTATGGGTGTTTTAAATCTCTTTTTTCCTGATCAAATCAATACTCACTTAATTCAAGCGATAGGCTTTTTCTTTTTTATAACCTTAATGTCTTTCATTAGATTCAAGAAGCCAACACTAGAAAATAAGTACGCATTATTTATTTTGGCTTTAGTGTTTATCATTGTGTTTAATCATCGTGCTGAAAGTCCTACAATGATTATTGGTTCAGTTGGAATTGGGCTTTATCTTGTTCTTTATAAACAAGGTGTCATTTTAAAAAATTGGATCTTTTGGATGAAGATGATCGGTGTTTCTCTCTTACAAACAGATATTATCCCCAAGGCAATTCGTAAAGCATACATCTATCCTTATCATTTGAAGGTTATCCCTTTTATTGTTTTTTTCTTCTTTTTTTATGTCTTAATTTTAAAGAAGAACTTCGAAAAATTACCTTTGAAATCTAGCGAGTAATAAGAATCAGAAAAGTTTATATTTTATCTGTACAGCAATTTCGTGTTTAGAGCCGGTTGAGTGCGAAAGGAGAA
>CAYGQR010000006.1:52391-94124 GCA_964352255.1 uncultured Oligoflexia bacterium | reverse complement strand
GTTTAAATCTCTTGGAATACGCGTGCTTGTTGTGCAAACAAAATGCGATAAAGTAAATAAATCCGAAATAATAAAACAACAAAAAATTCAATCTGAAGATCTTGGAGTTTCGGCCAAAAACATGGTTTCCATTAGCGTTCAGAAAAAAATAGGACTCGACAATCTGTGCAGCCAATTTATCAGTCTAGCAAAAATCTCATAGAAAATCCAAAATCTACCTCCTGTGAAGTTGTTTTGTGCTCGCCACAAATTCCACAAAACACAGGCTCAATTGCAAGATTGTGCGCAGCTTTTAATGTTATTCTCCATATAATTGAGCCTATGGCATTTCAAATAACTGAAAAAAATGTTCGACGCGCAGGCTTAGATTATTGGCAATATGTCGATTTATATATTCACAAAAATTGGGATGATTTTTTAAACTCTCGCCAGAACAGAAGGCTCCTCTACATAGAAACAGGAACCACAAACGATCCTTACGATTTTAAGTTTTTACATGGCGATATTTTTGTTTTTGGCGCAGAAACTTTTGGTATTCCAAAAAATATTTTGAACTGTGCGCCACAAGAACACACTCTTACCATTCCAATGTACGAAGCTGGCGTGCGTAGCATTAACCTTGCCAATACCGTTTCAATGGTTTTGTATCTAGGGCTTTCGCAAGTTATACGTATAGCACAATAGTTTTTCACTAGTTTGACAAAAACACAGATATTAATATAGATTGTGCGTCAACTGTTTTTTGTATCTGATGAAATATTCAACATCCAGACAATAAAAAAAAGTTATAACAAGAACAAAGGGAATATCATGGAATTGATATATATCATAGGAGTTGTGTGTGCAGTCTATCTGTCTACTAATATGGATAATTTACTCTGCTTAATTGGTTTTTTTTCTAATAGAACAATTCAAGCAAAACATGTTTTTGCAGGATGGTTTGTAGGAAGCTTGCTCATTGTAGCAATCAGTTTGTTTATTGCCTACGCAGGCACAAATCTACTTTCAGATAAATATATTGGATTACTTGGAGTCTTCCCAATTATCATTGGTATAAAAGGAATTTATTCTCTTTATCAGTCTTATAAAACACACCAAAAAGAACAGTTTAACCAACCAACAATTGATAATCAAAATTTAGATAAATCCCATGTGTTTACTGGTGCAGCGGTTACACTTGCAAATGGAGGTGATAATATTAGCGCATATGCACCATTATTTTTACTTGCGCGCACTCCTCAAGGCACATTTATAGCACTTTGTACTTTTTTTGTTATGACTGCATCTTTTTCTGTCATTGGATATTTTCTTGTAAGAAAAAACAAATACCTTGGCCAAACTATTTGTCATTATGGAACAATCGTACTACCGTTCGTTTTGATTTTTCTTGGCACATCTATTTTATATCAGAGTTTTTGGAAATGATGACATCACTCGCAACTACACTTACACCTGTTCACACTGCATTAAATGGGCGAGCTCGTTATCGTTTTAAGCCTCTTCGCTATAATACAGAATTAAAAGACTACATTACATCTGAGTTAGAAAACATTCCTGATATTTTAAATATTGATGTCAATACAAATACAACTTCAATCTTAATTCAATTTTCTGAAAACATTTCTTTTAAAAATATAACTGAAAATTTAAAGCAAATTGCAGAATCATATTTTTCTGATGTTGTCGAAAAATCGAAAAATATTGTTACTGTTGCGCATTCTAAACTCATATTAAAAAAAGAATTAACGCATACAGTACACATTCCAGAAGTTCTGAGCGATACAAAATGGCACACACAAAGCGTTGCTTCTATTGCACAAGAAATTCAAACTTCTTTAGAAACCGGCCTTGATACGCAAAGTGCGGCGGAACGTTTTCAACGCATTGGTCCAAATATTTTACGCGAAATATCGAAACGATCCGGCACCGAAATTTTCATCACACAATTTAAAAACCTACCAGTTGCATTATTGTCTGTTTCTGCAGGCATATCTTTTGTAACCGGCGGGATGGTTGCCTCTGCTGTTATTATGGCAGTAGTACTTGCAAACGCTTATATTGGTTATGCAATGGAAAATAGCTCAGAGCGTATTATTGGGCAACTAGCAAGCATTGGCCCAACCGACGCAGTGGTTATTCGAGAAGGACATACATCAAAAATAAAAATTTCGGAGATCACTGTTGGCGATCTTCTTGTTTTAACGCCAGGCAATTATGTGCCGGCAGATGCACGCGTTATTCTATCTGAAAATTTAAACATAGATGAATCTGCCCTTACAGGTGAAAGCGTTTTTATACAGAAAAAAGCAGAACAACTTCATACACAAAACATTCCTTTGGGCGATCGCATTAATATGCTTTATCGCGGCACAATTGTGATGAGTGGCAAAGGCTTTGCAATTGTTACAGCTGTTGGCGAAGAAACAGAAATTGGTAAAATTCAAAAACTAGTTGCCACTACACAAACATCAGAAACGCCCTTACAAAAACAAATGGATCGTTTAAGCAATCAGCTTGTTTCGATTAGTGGCGTTATTGGTGTTGGATTATTTGCAACTGGCATGATGCATGGGTATGGCTTTTTACAAATGCTGAATATTTCCATCTCATTAGTTGTTGCCGCAGTTCCTGAAGGTTTACCTACTGTTGCTACAACTACACTTACTCAAAGCACTCGTAAAATGCGCAGTAAAAATGTTATTGTGCGTAAGCTTGATGCGATTGAAACACTTGGTTGTATTCAGGTTCTTTGTTTAGATAAAACAGGAACCCTTACCATGAATCAAATGTCAGCAGCCGCTTTGTATGCAGGTCGAGAACATTATTCTATAGAAAACAATCAATTATTTTCGAAAAACAATAATGGCCATTCATTTGCTACAAAATCACAAGAAGAAATTTTTAAATTAATGCAAGTGGCCGCTCTTTGTAATGAAGGATCAAGCCCTACAGAAAATGCTTATTTAGAAATGGCAAAGGGTTCTTCTGTCGATGTTGAAAAGCTTAAATCGCAATACCCTGTTTTTGATGTGGAGTATCGTTCTGCCAATAAAAATTATATGATGACAAAACACACTATGCCAAACGGTGTGTTAAATGCAATTAAAGGCAATCCTTCAGAAGTGCTTGATTTATGTGATTTTTACTTGCTGAATGGGCAACTTAAGCGCCTCACTCAAAATGCAAAAAATGAATTTTTAAAAGCAAACGAAGAAATGGGTTCTGATGGTTTGCGTGTTTTAGGTTTTGCGTACTCAGAAAACGATTCTACAGCTAAAACACACTTTGGACATACTTTTTTAGGACTTGCGGGCCTTATGGATATGCCGCGTCCTGGTGTAAAAGAATTTATCGAAACTGCCCATAGTGCAGGCGTTAAAACAGTAATGATTACTGGCGATCAAGCCACAACCGCCACGGCCATTGCAAAACGTCTTAATTTATCTGGAAACGAAGCTCTTAATGTTTTTGATACAACAAAAATAGGCTCACTTTCTTCAGAAGAGTTAAGAAAAATTGCAAAAAATACGCATATTTTTGCTCGTGTTAGTCCTGAAAACAAATTGCAAATCGTGCAAGCATTAAAAGCCTCGGGCCTGACTGTTGCAATGGCAGGAGATGGTGTTAATGATGCTCCCGCTTTAAAAGCGGCAGATGTAGGCATTGCAATGGGCCAAAACGGAACCGAAGTGGCACGTGAAGTTGCAAATGTTGTCTTGTTAGACGACAATCTCAATAGTCTTATTACAGCAATTGCGCTTGGCCGCGCTACGTACGATTCAATTCGCAAATCTGTAAAATATCTTTTAACAACCAATTTAAGCGAAACATTTTTAATGACAAGTGTTGTTGCAATGGGGCTTGGGCAGCCTTTAAATCCTCAACAGTTACTTTGGATTAATCTTGTTACAGATGTGCTTCCTGCACTTGCACTGGCTATGGATCCACCAGATGCTGATGTTTTAAAACGTTTGCCTCGAAATAAAGACGAACAAATTATTCGTAAAAGCGATTACAAAGTAATGACCACAAAAGCGGGTGTTATGACAGCCACATCATTTGCAACATATATGTATGGCGCAACACGATATGGGATTGGGCCACAAGCACAAAGTCTTGCGTTTATGACAATTATTACATCACAATTGTTACATACAATTTCTGCGCGTTCAGATTCAAATACAAAAGACAAATCAGGTACCGCTCAGAAAAATAAATACATTATGCCAGCAGTTGGTATTGGATTTGCAATGCAAATTATTGCTTTTGCCGTTCCTGCTATGCGGCGTATTTTAGGCGTGTCTTCTGTTGGTATTGCTGATATAGTTGTGTGTCTAGCGGGCGCTGGAATTAATTATAGTTTTGATGAATCTAGTAAATTCATCCTAAACAAAACTTCGCTTAAATCATTGGAAGGAAATAACTATGTTACGATCAGTTCTTAAAGCAGGAATACGATCTTCTATGCTTGCATTTGATAAAGTTAAATATGGTCTAGGGTGTTTAAAAGAAGACATTGAAGATATTACTGCAGAAGTTAAATCTGAAATTCGTACCGAAGCTCACACGGTTCAATCTGCAGAAACACAAAAAGCAGAGCCGTCTGTAAAGACTACACAATCTGCTGAAACAAAAACAACAGTAAATCCTAAAAAATCACCTGCAAAAACTACACGCTCTAAGGATTCTCGAGCATGATAGCTGAAGCAAAACTTTCGCATTCTTCACAAGGAAGGGTGCGTATTCGAATTCCTGAAAAACGCGGCAATAATCAATATTTTGCAAAACTAAAAAACAAATTCATGTCTCATGATGGCATTCATGATACAAAAATTAATACTGCAGCAGCAAGTGTTTTAATACTTTCAAATTTATCAAAAGAAAGTGTTTTAAACTTTGCAAAAGAAAACAAGTTATTTGAAATCTCTGTTAAAACAGAAAAAAGCAAAATCACTGCTGCATTAAAAAATACGAAACCAAAACGCAATTACGAATCTGGAGTTGTAAGGTTTGCAAAACAAATTCATAAAGTCGATACAGCAATTCAACACTCTACTTATGGAATGTTAGACCTTACTTCTATTGTGTTTTTCTCAATAGCGGGAATGGGTATTTATCAAATTGCACGTGGCCATATTCTTGCTTCAGGAACATCCTTACTTGCAACCGCAGCTGCTCTTATTCCATTGCAAAAAGTAATGGAAAAACATGCGCAGCAAAGTACAAATACAGCCAGTTAGAAACTGTTATCTGGATCCCGCGATCAAGTCGCGGGATGACAGCATAATCGTGTGATGACAACATAATCGCCGAATAACAACACTACCCTAAAATTTATATTTTATTTTGCCAATATGAATCGTTGTTTGAATCATTTTCTGGCATTTTAGCTATTGTTCTGTCTTCATTCGTTTGTAAAGACGGATAAGACATACTACAAAGCGCTTTAAATTTTTCATTCTCTGTGGCTATTAATACAGTACATTTTGCAAATTCAATTTTAACAATTTGACACACTAAATTTTCTACATCTTCAGACACATCAATATCATCAATACAAATAATTTTATTTTGATTTATCAAACAACGCGCAAAAGAAAACAGAACAAGTTCGCCAGACCAATGCATTTCTTCTGGCAAATCTTCCATGCTTGTTTCTAAACCATATTTGAGAAGCGCGACCTGGTGCGCTAAACTTACTTTACTCAGTACTGCCCAAATTTCAGAATCATCACACAATCCATACGGATCTACATGCTCACGAATAGACAAAAAGGGAATAAATGAGGTCTGTGACACAATGCCAAGTTGGTTTAAAACCGTTTCTGATGGAATTTGTGAAATGTCTTCATTGTCAATTTTAATTGAGCCATTAAATAAATCAGAAAAGCCTCTTGTTTTTTCAATAAAAATATTTTTCTCTACGAAAGAAGATTCGTCTGCATACAAAAATTTAGTATGTGCTGGTATCACAAATGTTGCAGCGCTTTCTGCATCAGAAAGGAATTTTACATTTTCAAACGCAATATTTCCTGTGGTAGGCCACGCATAAGACATTTTTTTTGTTTTAAAATCTTTTGTTTCAGCGCGCACAGATAAAATCATATCAGAAATTATTTTATAGTTTTGCCAAAGATTTCTAAGCCCAAACACATTGTAAAAAATTGAAGAATTCGAAAGATCTGCATTTTTACTTGAATACAAACCATAAATTTTAGCGTGAGTTTTTTCTAATAAGTGCGCTCTTACGTTTTGTGATTGTGTTTCTGAATAAGCAGCAAAAAAGTGCTTTGTTAGAGTAAATAATTTTTGATTTAAAATAAGAGAATTTTCATCATCATAAACCAACTGGTTACGCACCATTGCATGAATAAACAGAAGAGCAATTGCTCCTCCTATAAGCCCAATGCTTATAAAGCTTGCCGCAGATACCGAAATTATTAACGTAAATCCTAAACAAAAAAATCCGACTAAAAGGCAGTTAAGCAAGCCTTTAAAAAACTTACCTGTAACAGATAAAATATGCTCATTTTTCCAATCAACATATGACGCATCTGTATGCACAAGCATGTTTGCAAAGTAAATTTTTGAGACGTTTTCAACAATATAAGCACAAGTACCATATACTTTTTTATAAAACATGAGCATCACCGAAAAAGACACACATGCAATAAGACTAAACGCAAAAAAGATAATACTTATCTTTGCAACAATGCTAAGCGAGAGGCTTGAAAACGTAAAGTAAAACGCATATAAAGCGCCCCACACGGAAATCGTTAAAAACGTAAAAAAAGCATAAAAATCCTTTGATACAAAAACAGGAAAAAACATCTTTATAAAATGAGAAAATTTGTCTGCCTTCTTTTTAAACCTTTCAAAAATCTGATCGCCAAATAGAATCTCTTTTGTTGCGCTTTCGTCTTTTGCTTCACTTGCGTAGCTTTTGTTAATTGGATTCGTGGGTTGCACATGATTAAAATTTGAATGACTTTGTAATATTTCATACCGTTTATTTTCTGCGCCTGAATAAAAAAGACGAGAGTATAAACTATCGTAAGAGAGTAATGAAACATGCGAGCCTTGTTCAATAATTTTTCCTGACTTACACACAAGTATTTCATCAGAAAGCGCTGCAAATTCAATTTTATCGGTGGCAATAATCCGAGTTTTTTCCTTTAGAAGCTTTTGTATGCCTTCACAATATATTTGTGCCGCATCATAGGGCGATAAATCATGAAACAAATCATCAAATACATTCACTGCGGATTGAGCGTAAATAATTCGAGCAATTGCAATTTTACGAATAAAATTCGCTGCAAATTGATTTGAATCTTGCTCAACTGTAGTAAGATCGCCCTCCGCCAACAAATCGATTTCTTTAGCAAGCGCGCAGGATTTTAAAACCTCTCGATAAAAATCCGGATCAAAATCGTGAAATTGAACAATATTTTCACGAATCGTGCCGTCAAACAGTATTGAAGTTTTTGATAAAAATTCAAAATGTTTAGGAGTTTGTAGATGCCCACCCACTTGTGGCAAATTTCCCACACAAGCATTTAAATAATTTGATCTTTCTTCTGCGCTGGAGCCCACTAATGTTGTAATTTTACTTTTCTTCAAGTGATGGTTCATTTGATGAAAAATCACTTGGTTATCTTTGACAAAAGAAGCGTTTTTAAAAGCAACTATCGTATCCAAATCTTTTTCGTCTGCTTTGTGGGATGTGTGCGTATTTTGCTCGGCCCGTAATGTGTCGAGTTGCTTAAAGAATTTGTAAAGCGATTGTGCTTCAATTTTATAATCAAACAATTTTAAAAAGGATATAAAATAAAAGGACATTAATGTAGAAATAACCACTACTGGTAAAAACGACACAAAATCATAAGTTGTATTTGTGAAGAGAAACAGGCCAGCATTAAGACAAAAAATCAAAAAGACACTTGAGTACTTAATACCAGTAACCAAAATTTCGTTTTCGAATATTTTTTGGTAAAAAGGAGAGCTATCACCCGAAAAACTAATCACTTTTTTTTGTAAAATTGTATCAAACGCAAGCAAGCGAACTCTTTGAAGATAGTGTTCAATTAATTGAAAAAAATGAATGTCCTTTTTATAGCACTCTGCAGTTTGAGACAAAAGTTTTTCAACTTTTGATTTAATCACTCCAACACCAACAAATGTCGCGATTGCCACAACAAGAGGAATGCAAAACCACAAATGTAAATATGGATACAAAAGATAAAACATGAGGCCTAGCGGAACAACAGACATACAAGATAAAATATAAAACAAGAAATGGGACGGTGATTTTTGTGAATAATTAAACTCTGCAGAAGAGCGCATTAAATAACGAGATGCAATTTGAATACGAGCCACTAAAAAATCAAAATTTCGCGTAAGAGCAGATTGTAAAATTTTTAGTGTATATCCAACAAAAACAAATAATAAAACGCCGCTTGCAAATTTAAGTCCAAAATTTACAGGTGCCTTTTCTGCAGAGAATGAGGCAAGAAATTTGTGCAAAAACTCGGGTGTTTGTAAAAGGAGGTAACAAAAAACTATAAAGCAAGCCAAATAGAAAAAGATTTGTTTTTTGGCAAAATATAAAATTTGTAAAAACGATTTTTTGGTCTGCAATCGTTCTTCAAGAACATTTGATAAAAATGAAGAATTAAATTTAAAAAAAAAGTTTTTTAGAAAAATTAATGTTTTTGAGGCCACCGCAATATTTCCCATCATTATAAATGTTTAGAGGGAATTCTACACAACTTTTGCTTAAAAAACCACTTCACATAAAATTTTGTGGATCGACATCAATTTTTACAATATTTTTCATTTCCCATGACGAATATACTTCTTTTGGAATTGTCTTTAATGGATGATGTTTTTTTGCAGTATGAATACATATATGCATTCTATGAATTTGATTTATTTTTTCTATTGGTGCTTCATGTGGTCCTGAAAGAAAAATTTCTTGCTCATTAAGGTTTTGAGATTTCCAATATTCAATGCATTTTTCTTTCGTCGTTTTTGCTTTTTTTTCCAATAAAATTTTATCTTTATGCTTGAGTTCTATTAAAATAAGCCTAGACAAAGGTGGTAACGACGCTCTTTCCCTGTTTTTTAGCTCTCTCTTTAAAAACTCGGGTACATTTTGCTGTAAGGCAAGCTCAATAATTGGATGCGATTTTACCATTGATTGTAAAGCCACAATACCATTTAAACTCCCTCTTCCCACACGCCCCATTGATTGTGTCAGCAAATGAAATGTTTTTTCTGCAGAACGAAAATCGGGCAAGAACAATCCATCTTCCAAATTTAAAATAACGATTAATGTTACATTTGGAAAATCATGTCCTTTGGCTAATATCTGTGTACCTACTAAACAATCCGTCTCGTTATTTGTAAACCGACTTAATATCTTAGTGAGGTTTGAGTGGCTTGTAAGCGTATCTCTATCCAGCCGTTCGACTTTATAATCTTTTAGCTCTTCTTTTAAATAAGCTTCAATATTTTGAGTGCCCACTCCTTTTAAAAGAAAATGCACGCTTTGACAGGAAGGACATGATTTACGAATCTCTTGATTATAGTCACAATAATGACAAATCTCACGTTTTCCAAAATTATGGAGTGTTGTTGCAACAGAACAATTTGGACATGAAAGCGGTGTTCGGCAGCTTTCACACAAAGCATAATTTACATATCCACGCCTATTTAAAAGCACGATGCTTTGATATTTCTGAGTAAAATTTTTGCTCAGCAAATCTAATATGCCTTTTTCAATGTGGCAGACTTTATCGTCGGGTCGATTTAATTTAAACTTATTGTTATTTTTTTTAGTTTCAAAAACAATCGTTTCAACTTTTGTCGACTCTGCATGCTTACTGTTTAATTCAATATATTTATATTTTTCTTGCGTAGCATTAAAATAGCTTTCAATTGAAGGAGTTGCTGAACCAAGTAAACAACACGCTCCTTCTAATTTTGCTCTCATAACGGCAACGTCTCGAGCGTGATAACATGGTCTGTCAGAAGCTTTGTAACTTTGATCGTGTTCTTCATCCACCACAATTAAACCAATATTATCTAATGGACAAAACACCGCTGAACGCACGCCAAGAACAATTCGCTTTTTACCTTTATAAACGCCAATCCATTCTTTTAATAATGCGATTGATGAAATACCTGAATGCAAAACGCTTAACTCATCTCCAAAAACTTTATTAAATCGAAAAGCCATCTGAGGAGTCAGTGAAATTTCAGGAACAAGAATAAGACACGATTTTCCTGAATTTAATACGTGCTGAGCCGCTGAAAGATAAATCTCTGTTTTACCCGAACCCGTTACTCCACGAAGTAAAATTGTTTCGGTCAAATTTTTCAGTATAAAATTGTAAACATGTTTTTGTTTTGTAGTTAGGCACCCTGCTATAGGATGATCATTTCGAACTGATTGTTTTTGGTTGTCATAAAAATCATAATACTTTTTGACTGACGCAAATTTGTCTAAATTCCAAAAAAATCCGGGCGCTAGTAAGCGCATGCTCCACTCGATTGGAGTTAAATAATAAGCAGAAACTTTTTCTAATAAATTTAATTGTGCCTTTTTTAATGCAAACTCATGAGGCATAACCTCAATAATTTCTTTACAGTCAAATTTTGGCTTATCACAAAGCCCCAAAAAAACAGCGACAGCTTGTTTTTCAGTCTTCTTTTGTTTCAATGGTACGCAAACAAGTTGTCCGCGCGATAAAGATCGATTAAAAGAATAAGAAAGTAATAATCCACCACTTGAAATGATAGCAAAGAGTCCATACATTAAATTGTCTTTTGGTTGTTCTACTATCAAATTCACGTGTTCTTTTTTCTATATAACAAAACTCGAGGAGGTAAGTTTGAATCAAACCAAGCCCAAATATGCTGTATTTGATTTTGACGGCACAATTGTTGCGAAAGATACTTTAATATCGCTTCTAAAGCTTTGTTTTAAATCACAGCCCTGGCGATTACTTTTTTTAGTTCCGTTTAGTCCGATTGTTTTTGTAACATATTTGTTTAAGTTAGACAGAAGTGTTGCCAAATCTGTCGTGCTTTGGTGCGCAACCTGCTTTCGCTCCAAAAAAAATATAATCTCATTATTAAATAAAGACATTATTTCAGAGTGTGAAAACCTTTGGTTCAAAGACGCAATTCAAACTTTAAATCAGCTTCGTAATGAAGGCCATGAAATTATTATTGCCACTGCATCGGGACAGCTTTGGATTCGTGCTTTATTACGAACAAAATTTCCACATTCAAAAATGATTATCGGTACAAGATTAAAGTTTTTTTGTACTGGTGTTATACTAGCCTCGAAAAATTGTCGTAATCAAGAAAAATTAAATAGAATAAGAAAGCAGTTAGGGCACGATTTTGAATGGGAAAGCTCTTGGAGCGACCACACAGCCGATATTCCAATTTTAAAAGCTGCAAAAAAACCATTTATAATCTCCCCAAAACCAGAACACCTTGTTCAATTTCAAGAAACTTTTGGAGCGAAAATGACCGTTTATAATTGGGAGACGAAATAAAAATGAATCTAACAGAAGGTTTTTTAAAATTTGCTCTTGCAACAGGTGCACAGTGGGTAATGGTTGTCTTAATCTTATGTAGCGTGCTTTGCATCACCATAATTTTTGAAAGAATTCTCTATTTTCAAAAGTTTAAAGGCAAATTTCCACAATTCATTGAAAAGCTCTCCGAAAAATTAGCAAAAAACGAATCCGTAGAAACAATTGCGGCTTGGTGCTCGGGACACACTCTTTTAGAGGCACACATTGCTGCCGTTGGCTTAGGAAATGCTCGTAATGGGGCTCGCGCTGCTGAAGAATCTATGCACGCAAATATAGTTGCGGCAAAAACAAAACTTGAAAAAAACACTGTAATATTAGGAACTCTTGGTAATAACACGCCATTTATAGGTTTGTTTGGCACTATCATTGGCATTATAGGGGCATTCCATGCTCTTTCTGTAAATTCAGGGCAAGATCCAACTGCAATGATGTCTTCAATTGCAGAAGCCCTTGTTGCTACAGGATTGGGTTTGTTGGTTGCTATACCTGCAGTAATTTCATACAATTTTATCAATAGGGCGATTAAAGATAAATTAGCCAACGCGCAATCAACAGCAAGTATTGTCCTGACTCATATTGGTGGTAGTATTGAGTCTGCAATGAAAGATTCTCATGGCAATAAAACTTAGTTCAGATAATGAGCCTATTTCAGAAATCAATATTACGCCCTTTGTTGATATTGTGCTTGTGCTTTTGATTATATTTATGGTCACAGCGCAATTCATTGTTGGACAAGGCATTAACATTGATTTGCCGTCTGCAAAATCAAGCGAAGCAATTCAAAAGCAAAACCACTTGACAGTTTCTATACTCAAAGACAGTACATATATGTTAAACGGAAAAGCGATGAAGCTTGCAGATTTACAAGATTATATCGATACAAAATTCAAAGATAAAAACCTTGTTTCTGTTACAATTAGTTCTGATAAATCTGTACCATATAATTCTCTGGTGCAGCTTATGGATACTTTAAGGCTTAGTGGCGTTTCAAATTTTGCTTTACAAATGAATCCTTCAAGTAGCTCCAAATGACTAAAAATACGCTTTTAAATAACGACCTTTGCAATAAAGTATGGCTTAATCCCATTACCCATCAAACAGATTCATTTTCGTTAAAGAACATGGGTCTGGAAATGGAAATGCATGCCTTTGATGCCAAAACCTTTGCCCCCTTAGGCACTGAAGGCTCCTCTTTATTTCCTCAAGATATTCTAAAAAATATAGCTGATAACACAAAAGGAGCAATTCTTGTAAAGGATCAGCCTACCGGAACCATTATTGGCGTTAAATTGGCAGAAGGTGGCAATTTTAGCTTAGAGCCAGGGGGGCAAATTGAATATTCAAGCAAACCAACAAATAATTTAACCGATTTAGCTCAAAATGTTTCCGATGGGCTTTCGTTGCTTGAAAAAGGCGCGGATAATCAAGCTGTCTTTTTGTCTCACGGCACTAACCCAATATCTACTGCTGAACACCCTCTAGTAGTGCCTAAAGAGCGCTATCAGTTCATGACAAGGTATTTTAAATCTGCGCCATCTCATGTCCGTGGCATCCACATGATGCGTTATAGCGCTACAGTTCAGCCAAATTTAGATATATTTGGATGTACTAACTGGCATGCAGGCGTAAAATTAATTTTGCAGCTTGTGCCAATCACAAATCAGCTCTTTGCAAACTCTGCGTTTTTTCAGGGCGAAAAAAGTGCGTTTTTATCGGAACGCCAAAATATCTGGGATAATATGGACCCAACACGAAGCGGATACCCTACAAATTTAGCAGTAAATGAGGGTTGTCCACAAACTGAGTGTACATATGCAAAATGGGCTCAAAAGGCCTATATGCTTTTTATTTCTGGTTTAAAGGCCCAAGATCAGCCTTTATATGGAGAAATTACATTCGAACAATGGATAAAAAATGGCTATAAGGGCGTGTTTCCTAAAACTGAAGATTGGGAAATTCATTTAAACTCATTATTTCCGCATCTTAGATTAAGGCATTTTTTAGAAATCAGAAATATTGATGCCCAACCATTTGAGCATTCTTTTGCTCCTATGGCTTTTTACAACGCCCTTCTTAAAAATAGTCGCACCCAACAAAAAACCTGGGACATTCTTGCCGAGCATAAATTCAATACATTTGATATCTTTGCAGAAACTCAAAATTTTGAAAAAATATTTGCTCCCTTACTAGATTTTTCTTGTGAAGTATTAGAAAATAAAAAGGAAGAGATTGGTTTAAATTCTTTAAAAGCGTTTAAGCAATTTTTAAATACAAGAAATGATTATTCAAAAGAGCAAAATGGCTTCTCTTTCGTAAAAAAACAGGCTACTTTTTTTCCGGGAAAAGAGTTTTTAAAAAATCTTAATTTATAGTTTTTGCAGACAATAATATGAAAAATACATTCTTGCTCGGCTGTTTTTATGTTGCAATGGCAAATATGTTTATTGGTGTGAACATTATAATCACCAAATATCTTGTAAACGCTTTGCCTGTTTCTGTTTTATTAGAGCTTCGATACTGCTTTGGCGCACTTATTTTATTCATTCCAATCTTATTGTCGAAAAATAAGTTTTCTTTTTATCAATCAAACAAAAAATACACGTCTAAACAAAAATTTATTTATTTAAATATGGCGCTATGCAGTGGTGTTCTCTTTAATGCAATTTTTATTTTTGGCATGAAAAACACAACTGCAATCGCAACTGGCGTGATTGGAAGCACCTTACCTCTACTTGTTGTTGCGTTTTCGGCTGTATTTTTAAATCAACGAATACAAATCCACCACTTTATTTGTGCATTTTTAGTGGCAATTGGAATTTTTATTATAACACTTGGCAATACAAAAAACTCAGCAATGACATCAATGTTTCAAAATTCTCAAATTTCTAATTTGATTGTTTTTATCGCAATGATTCCTGAAGCAATGTTTACAATTTTTGCAAAAATGCTACCGCAAAAAGTTTCGCCGGTTGTGTCTGCGTTCTTAATTAATATTCTTAATTTAGCATTCTGCACCCCGTTTTTTATCTATACACTGTTTCATTTTTCAATTTTCAGCATTACACCATTACAGTTTTCGCTTTGCGCTCTAATCGGGCTCTTTAGTGGCGTCTTGTTTTACGTATTTTATAATGCAGGAATTTCCAGAATTAACGCACAAACTGCCGGCCTGTTATGCGGGGTTGTTCCAATTTCTACAACAATATTAGCCATCTTCATTTTACACGAATCGTTTGGGTGGATTTCTTTTATAGGAATGTTGTTTGTTTTATTTTCAATTTATCTTGGCGTACACAAAGCCCCGGATAAAAAATTAGGCCGTTAAAAATTATAAGCTCTGCCGGCAATTCATGGCTGCCGAAAACTTCTCTTTCTTTTTTTGTTTTAGATAACATTACAAATTAATTAATTATATATATTTTTTTAATAAATTCAGACGGTTATAATAACAATTGAAAATGTTTAATACTGATGATATTAATGTGTTCTTTAAACACTAACCAATAATTAAATTACATATTAAATTTATGACACACTGGACATTAATTTCACAAAACTTTACATTTTTAGACGGAATTCAGTTATTCTTAAGTAGCTACGTTTCTATATTTGTTATGGTCGATCCGCTTGCGGCCATTCCCATTTTTCTTGCCTTAACCAAAAATTACAACTCTCAGCAAATTATTGAAACATCTCGGCAATGTTCTTATGTCACCTTTGGCATACTGTTATTTTTTGCAATTTCTGGCCTTAGTCTATTGAATTTATTTGGCATATCTCTTTCAGCGCTGCGCGTCGCTGGTGGGTTATTGCTTCTCAAATTTGCGTTTGAACAAATGCATGGCAGCCAAGAAAAAATTGAAAAGGACGAACAAGCAGAAAGCCTTAAACGTGAAAGTATTGCGGTTGTCCCTTTATCATTACCTCTACTTGCAGGTCCTGGTGCAATCTCAACTGTTGTTATGAAGGCAGCGACAAAAACAGATATTGTTTCCTACATTATTTTTATTCTAGCTATAGTAGTTGTTATTTGGACAAGTTATTTAACATTACGTTCCAGCCAATATTTGTATAAAATATTTGGGCGCACTGGTATTAATATTCTCGAAAAACTTATGGGTGTTATTGTTGCCGCATTAGCAATTCAATTTATCCTTACCGGTATAAAAGAAAGCTTTCCTACGTTAAGCTTATAATTATTCTCTATTTTTTCCTTTAAGATTATCTAATGAGCTTTTTACCAAATCTTCCAAATCAAAAATCAAAATTTGGCATTTACTTTCATGTGCCCTTTTGCCCACACATTTGTCCTTATTGCGATTTTGTTAAAACATCAAAATTTACAAAAAAAGATGTAGACGCTTATTTTGAAGGAATGCAAAATCAATTAAAGTCTCTTTTGAACGAGTATAAGAATAATAATGCTCTGTTAAATTCATCTTATTGCACTGTTTACTTTGGTGGAGGCACTCCTAGTTTATTTCCAGCCAAATACTACGAGCCATTGTTAAAGATTATAAAGTCCAACTTTTTGCTTGAAGAAGTATCAATAGAAACCAACCCCTTTACAAATCGACAAAATTTCATTGCAGATTATCAAGCGATTGGATTTAATCGCGTTACGTTGGGAGCACAATCGTTGTGTTCAGCCACCTTAAAAACCCTAGGCAGAAAACATATGCCAAAAGACATTATAAATAATATTAAATGGTTACGTGAAGCTGGCATTGAGCAAATTCAAGTCGATCTTATTTATGGCCTGCAAGAAAAACGTTCACTATCAATAACAGATGAAGTAAAAACGCTTATTGATGCGGGTGCTACAGGAATTTCTGCCTATGGCCTTACAATTGAAGCACGTACAATATTTGGCCAGTCTTCAGATCAAATAACAAACGAAGACAACGCAATTACAGAATATCTTGAATTACTTGAAGTATGTAAAAATCTGGGTTTAAAGCAAATTGAAACAAGTAATTTTTCTTTCTACCCTGCAAAGCACAATCAGATTTATTGGTCGGGCTATCCTTATTTTGGCATTGGCACTGGCGCACATGGACTTTTGCCATCTACCGAAACAAATCCTTTTGGTATTAGATATAAAGTTGGATCTTTTAATAAAGAAATTGCCCCAGGAAACGACGAGCTCATTTTTCAAAACGAAGTAAATTTAACAAAAAACTTTGAATTTATTTATGAAGATACCCGTACACACCAACAAAATCTTGAAGAATTAATTTTTACTTTATTACGCACAGAAAACGGCATAGAAATCAATTGGCTTGCTGAAAATATAAACTCATCCATAGAAAAAATTTCACAAGCTCTACAAAAATCTGAAAAATTGACGTGTGCCTTCGAAGCAAAAAGTATTTTTATCTCTTCTCAGCACTTGCGCATTAGCACAGAAGAAAAAATTCGTGGTGATATGTGGGCATTGCTTATTATACAAACTCTTCAAAAACATATCACTTAACAAAACTTAATATTAATGCTTTAAAATTTCATGACAAAAACAAACACATACATTCCGCTCCACGTGCATTCTGAATATTCTATTTTAGATGGCTCTATAAAAGTAAAAAAACTTGTAAAAGAGCTTGCTGCACAAGGATACTCAGCCGCAGCGCTTACAGATCATGATGCATTACATGGAATTTTAGAATTTTATCTTGCGTGCAAGAGTGAAAATATAAATGGAATTATGGGTTACGAAGTTAATGTAGCCCCTTTAATTATAGAAGAAACGAATAAAACTTATCATCTTATATTGCTTGCAAAAAACTATATTGGTTATCAAAATCTTATAAAAATTTGCACAATTGCAAACACAAGTGGTAAAAATGCACTTTTTACAGACTCTACAAATGTCTCGTTTGATGATTTAAAAAATTACTCAGAAGGCCTTATTGTATTAACAGCCTGTATGCACAGCGAAATTGCTCATCACCTTTTTAATAACGATGAAGCGTCGGCGGCTAAATATCTCAACACCCTTGGTAGCATTTTTGGAAAAGAAAATGTCTATGTTGAGCTTATTGATAACGGAATAAAAGAACAAAAATTACTTATAACTAAACTTGTTGAGCTAGCACAAACTCATGATTATGAACTTGTTGCCACGCCTGATGCTCACTATTTAAATCCAGCAGACAAAGACACCCATCTTTCACTTTTAGCGATTAAACAGAAGCTTCAAAAAACGGATGTTCAAAATTTTCCTGAATCCATTCATTTTCATTTGCCTTCAAATGAAGAAATGCAAGAAAAGTTTGCTCGGTATCCACAAGCACTTGAAAACACATTAAAGATTGCTTCTTTGTGTCATGTTGATTTAGACACCAAAAATTTTCACATGCCTAAATATGTAATGGATGGAAGCGAATCTGAAAATGATTGTCTTGTGCGTCTCTCAAAAGAGGGTTTGCTCGATCGCAAAGATGCAATTCAACATTGGTTGGGCAAGGATTTTAATGACCAAGTTTGGCAAGACTATGAAGCAAGGCTTGAATACGAACTGAATGTTATTTTAAGCATGAACTTTGCAGGATATTTTTTAATAGTCCAAGATTTTATTGTATGGGCAAAGGCTCAAAGTATTCCTGTTGGACCAGGACGCGGATCTGCAGCCGGCAGTTTAGTAAGTTATGCGCTTAAAATCACAAATATTGATCCACTTCGCTTTAATTTGCTCTTTGAAAGATTTTTAAATCCAGAACGAATTTCTCTTCCTGATATTGATACAGATTTTTGCCAAGATCAGCGTGAAAATGTTTTAAACTATGTATACGAAAAATACGGGCGCAGATCGGTTTCACAAATTGCAACTTTTGGCAGAATGATGGCCAAAAACGCGCTAAAAAATCTTGCGCGTATTACAGGATGGTCATTTCATGACAGTAATGAGTTTGCAAAACTCATTCCGCATGGTGCAGGAATCACCTTAGAACAAGCTTTTGCCGCAGAGCCAAAAATTCAAGAAAAAATTGAACAAGACGAGCGCGCAAAACAACTGTGGGATGGCGCTCTTGAAATTGAAGGCACACTAAATGCGCTTGGTGTGCATGCTGCCGGTGTTATTATTTCAGACAAAGCGCTCGATGAACGGTGCCCATTACTTGAATCTGATGGTCAAATTCTTACGCAGTTTGAAAATAAATATGCAGAAAAAGTTGGCCTTATTAAGTTTGACTTTTTAGGATTAAAAACCCTTACAGTGATTGACAACGCAGTCAAAATGATCCGAGATAATTACTCTGTCGACGTTAATATGGACACGATTAATCTTGAAGATAAGCAAGTATATGAGATGGTTTCTACTGCTCATGTTACTGGTATATTTCAGTTGGAATCTGCAGGAATGCGCAAGCTTATTGCAGATCTACAGCCAACATGTTTTTCAGATATTATTGCCCTGCTCGCCTTATTCCGACCAGGGCCATTAGGCTCTGGAATGGTAGAAGATTTTGTAAAACGAAAGCATGGATTAAATCCTGTTGAATATTCTTTTGATATTCTAGAAGACATTCTAAAAGATACATATGGCATTATTGTTTATCAAGAACAGGTCCAAAAAATTGCGGCCGTTCTTGCAAACTATACCCTTGGGGAAGCCGATCTTTTACGCCGGGCCATGGGTAAAAAAGATAAGGCTGAGATGCAAAGACAAAAAGTTCGCTTTATTTCAGGTGCTGAAAAAGGTGGCTACGAACCAACAAAAGTTGGAGAGCTTTTTGATTTGCTCGAAAAATTTGCGGAGTATGGATTTAATAAGAGTCACTCAGCTGCATATGGGTGGGTTACCTATCAAACAGCGTGGTTAAAAACATATTATCCGACTGAATTCATGGCATCGTTAATGTCTTGTGACTTAGGCAATACAGAAAAAATAGCAACCTACCTTCTCGACTGCAGAAGAATGGGTATCAAAATCCTTCCTCCATGTGTAAACAAATCTAAATATAAATTTCATGTTCCAGAAAATAATATTATCCGCTTTGGATTTGGCGCAATTAAAGGTGTTGGAGAAAATATTATTTCGGAAGTTATAGACGAAAGAAATCAAAACGGTTTATTTAATTCTGTTGCTGAATTTATTATTAGAATAAATCCTAGAAAAACAAATAAAAAATTGATGGAAAGCCTAATTAAATCTGGAGCATTTGATTCAATAAATCCAAATAGAAAAGAAATTTATGAAAATATTGATACTTGGATAAAAACAATTTCAAAAGAATTTGAACGCTCAGAAAAAAACATGATCGGTATTTTTGATTCAATTGACGGAGATAAAACTGCCAACAAGATTAAAAATATCTTACCAATAATTCAAACTAAAAAAACTAATTTTTGGAATTTTAGCGAAATTTTATCGTATGAATACTTGCAAATTGGCTCCTACTTAAGCGGCCATCCTACTGATATGTTTAAAGAAGATCTCGAAAAACTCAGTACAACCCAATTAAATCAAGCATATAAGCATGTTGAAAGCGCAGAAATTAAAGAATACAAACTCAAAACAATCAAGCTGTGTGGGTTGGTTTCGTTTGTGTTTGAGAAAAAAACAAAAGATGGCGATCTTTTTCTTGTATTCAAATTAGATGATTCGACTGCCGAAATTGAATGTGTTATTTATCCAAAACAATTTGCAGCATTAGCGCAGCCAATTAGTGTGAATGATATTGTTTTTATTGAAGCAAAAATCAAAAAAGGAATTGAAAAAAACACCGTTCGAGCAACCGTACAAAGCATTGTCTCGCTTGAACAAAAAAGATTTGAAACCGTTAAAAAAATATTAATAAAAACGAATGAAAATTTTCTTTTACAGAAAAAAAATATTTTAAAATTACAGTCAATATTCGAATCTAATAAAGGCAACACGCCAATGTATATTGAATCAGTATTTTCAAACGATAAAATTAAGATTAATGGAAAAATTACTGATTATAGTATTCAGCCAACAAATCAATTTTTATCATCAATGAAAAACACATGGTCGAACGATGTCAAAATAGAATTAAAGTTCAACCCTTCTTAAGCGCTTTCGGACGCAACTTTTAAAGATGGGTTATACCATCGCATCATGATGAGAAGTTGCCTTGAAAATGCATTTTTGTTTATTATCAAGACAAAAACTCTTTTTTTTTAATTGGTTAGCTTAAATTAAATTTACGATATTTAATACGAGTTGGATTCACAGCCGCATCACCTAAACGACGCTTTTTATCTGCTAAATAGTCTTGGTAGTTACCTTCAAACCATAAAACCTGGCTGTCACCTTCAAACGCTAAAATATGGGTTGCAATTCTGTCTAAGAACCAACGATCATGGCTTATCACTACTGCACAGCCTGGAAATCCGATTAAAGCATCTTCGAGCGCGCGTAAGGTATCTACATCTAAATCATTTGTAGGTTCATCGAGAAGTAATAAATTACCGCCATTCATCACTAATTTAGCAAGGTTTAAACGGTTTCTTTCGCCACCAGACAAGTCTTTAGATGTTTTTTGTTGGTCGGCACCTTTAAAGCCAAAGCTTGAAATATACGCGCGTGATGGGATTTCTTTGTTCCCAACCATAACTAATTCACGACCACCCGAAAGTTCTTGATAAATCGTTTTACCATCTGACAGGGATTCACGATCCTGGTCGACATAAGAGGCTTGTACAGTTTCACCGATTAAAATTTCACCCGAATCTGGTTTTTCAAGATCCATAATCATTTTAAAGAGCGTAGACTTACCAGCACCATTGGGACCAATAATTCCTACAATACCGCCAGGAGGTAATTTAAAGGATAAATTTTCAAATAGAAGCTTATCACCATAACTTTTAGAAATATCTTTTGCTTCTACTACATTATCGCCTAAACGCGGAGGTTGAGGAAAGTGAATTTCGCGCGATGATGCTGCGCGTTCTTCGTTATGTTCCTTCAATAGGTCTTGATACGCAGAAATACGCCATCTATTTTTAGCTTGACGCGCTTTTGGCGTCATATTGATCCATTCGCGCTCACGCAATAATGTTTTTTGTCTAACGGATTCGTGCTTTTCTTCGCTAGCAAGTTTTTTAGTTTTTTGATCGAGCCAACTTGAATAGTTACCATGCCAAGGAATACCTTCGCCCTTATCAAGCTCAAGGACCCATTCAGTCACATTATCAAGAAAATATCTATCATGAGTAATAGTCACCAGAGTTCCACTAAATTCTTTTAAATGACGCTCTAGCCACTGAACACTTTCAGCATCTAAGTGGTTAGTAGGCTCATCAAGCAACAAAAGATCTGGCTTTTCTAAAAGCAATTTGCAAAGAGCTACGCGACGTTTTTCACCACCAGACAGAACAGAAATTGGAGAATCAGGAGGTGGACAGCGCAATGCTTCCATTGCAACTTCTAATACTCTATCAATTTCCCAACCGTTTTGTGCATCGATTTTATCTTGAAGATCTGCTGTTTTTTCAAGAATTTTATTCATAGTATCATCATCAAGCACTTCGCCTAATTTTTCGTTTAAACTATCAAATTCTTTGATTAAATTTTTAACGCCTGAAACAGCTCCTTCAATATTTTCAATAACTGTTTTAGTAGGGTCCAGCTGTGGCTCTTGAGGTAAATACCCTATTTTAGTGCCTTTTTCTGGAAACGCGTCGCCTGAAAAATCTGTGTCTAGGCCTGCCATAATGCGCAGTAAAGTAGATTTACCAGATCCATTAGAACCGATGATACCAATTTTGGCACCATGATAAAACGAAATATAAATATCTTTTAAAATGTCGCGTCCATTAATATTTTTACGCAACTTAACCATACTATAAATAAAATTAGGCATATCAACTTCTTAGATTTGAATAGGAATTTAAATTATTTGTCTGCTTTAGGAACAAGCATAACACCAAGACGACGACCTTCCATGCGAGGAGGGGCTTCTTGAACAGCGATATCGCTTAAACCACCCATAAGATCGGCTATTACCTTAAAGCCCCGATCAATATGCGCCATTTCACGACCACGAAACTTAACGCCTACTTTTACACGCGATTTTTCACTGAGCCAGCGTTTAATGTGGTTTCGTTTTGTTTCAATATCATGCTTATCTGTATTAGGAGTAAAATTTACTTCTTTTACTTCGATAATGACTTGTTTTTTCTTTGCTTCATGAGCTTTTTTCTTTTGCTGATATTTGTATTTGCCATAATCAAGCAATTTACAAACCGGCGGACGCGCATCAGGTGAAACTTCTACTAAGTCGAGCCCAGCTTCGCGTGCTGCGATAAGAGCATCGCGCGTTTGAAGAACGCCTAATTGTTCACCTGAATCAGAAATAACACGCACTTCAAGAGCACGTATTTTTTCATTTATACGTGGGCCTGTGTCTTGTGGCTTAGAAGTATTGAATCGAGAAAATGAACCGGATGTAGCCATATATAATTATTTGCTCTTATTTAGTGCAAAGAGTTCAGGAGTAGTTCCTTCACGGCGAAGTTGATTTTTTTTCTTACGCCCAGCTTTCACTTTTTTAGCTTCACGACGTCTGTTTGTTTTATCGGTAGGAGATGTCATAAAAGTATCTTTTCCTATTATTTAGCGCACTGTGCTGTAAGATGGTTTGTTTAAAAATTGTTTTGGTACAAAGCGACCTCTGTAAAACCCACAAGCTTCACAAATAGAATGAGGTAAACGACGAGTTTCACAATTTGTACAGCTTACAAGTTGTGGAGCTGTCAAAGCGTGATGAGCGCGTCTACTGTTTCTACGAGATTTTGAAACCTTTTTCTTTGGAACTGGCATATAGATACAACCTCTTTAAGACATGAAATCAAGTTGATTTATAATTAATTTGATTGAAAAGTCAAGATTTGTCGAGATCATTTTTTAGTGCAATGTCTAAAAAACGAGTTAAATCATCATGTGAATAATATGAAAATTCAATTGAACCGTTTTGATTATCTCCATTTATCTTCACACTTGTACCATACTTGTCTTTTAAAAGCTCTGCAATATGTAAAAAATCGGGAGATGTTGCTGCCGCAATGGCTTTAGAGGCTTTCTTTTTGCGTGTTTTGGTCGAAGTGCGCCTTATGAGTGCCTCTGTTTCTCGAACCGACAGTTTGTGCTTAATAATCTGAGCATGGACAACAAGCATTTTGGATTTTTCGTCAATACCACATAAAGCACGAGCATGGGCTACAGTCATTTTGTTGCTTTCAAGATCTGCAATAACAATTTGAGGCAAGTCAAGAATCCTTAAAGAGTTAGAAATTACCGCGCGACTTTTACCAAGTTTTTTGGCAATAATATCATGTGTATAGTCATATTCTTCAATTAAACGCTTATAGCTATTTGCCTCTTCGATGGGAGTCATGGCTTCTCGTTGAATATTTTCAATAATGGCCATTTCGAGTCTATCGTGATCTTTGATATTTCGAATGATACAAGGCACGGCTTCTAGACGAGCGATTTTTGCTGCTCTCCAGCGTCTTTCACCAACAATAATATAATAATTTCCTAATTCCGTAGGCGTCACCACTAAGGGTTGTATAACCCCATGATTAGAAATGCTTTGCGCTAATTCTGCTAATGCTTTTTGATCAAATATTTTACGGGGTTGGTCGTGTCTTGGAATTAATCTCTCAATTAAAATATCTTGCATATTATATTCTTGAGTGCCTCGAAAAGGAGTGTTTGTTTGATCGACCAATGGATTTTCAATTGATTCATTTTGTCTATCGATTTTCTGCGACGACACTGCATCCATAATGTTTTCTCGCCCCCATTCCGCACAAAACCTAAATTCGGAAAATGTTTCACGTGAAACATTTTGAGTCTTTTTTCTTTTCGTATTTTTATAAATCTCTTTTATTTCAATAACTTATAAAAATAATGTCTGTGGATCCTTTTTGCCCAGAGTGTCAAAACATTGGCGTTATATACAAAATTATCTACTTTTTGGAGTCCACATGAAAAAACAGAAACTCATTATAAATTTACTCATTACAAATCTTTCAAAAGAAATTGATGATATTTTATCAATAATAAATCAAGGATTTGATCTACATATTTACACTCAATTTCCTGAAGTTGTTTTAGCCCTAAAGTATCTTTTAAACCTACAGTTACAAAATAACCCAAGCAGTTTTTATATTGCAGAAGATTCTGAAAATCTTACTAAAAAAATAGAAGAAAATCCAGAGCTTGGATTTATTCCTGTAATTTTGATTGGGGAACAGTCTCTTCCGGTTGGAAACGGCTTTGCACGATATAATCTCCAATCTCCTGATAAAATTTTAAATAAAATAGCAAATGCTGTGCAAGAAATTTTAACAACCTTTAATCTTGAAAACTATTTAGACTGCTTCGATGGTAAGGTTTTTAGTAAACTCAAAGAAATAGCAAAGTCATGTGGTGTTCACGCTTTAATTGATGCTGTTGTGCAAACAGCTTTTCTTGCTGGGCTTCAAGGAGACACAAATTCTGCTCTCTATTATTTAAATGAATACAATAGAGAATGGGATAAAAACATTTCAAACTCCAGCATTTCGCTTGATAGTTGTGCCAAAAGATTTTTAGCACATTGCATTACAAGAGGAGACGAAGCAATGACCTACCTAAAATCTTGTCTTTGCTATTATGTCGTCGACCATCAAGGCCGTTCAATGACCCAAGCAAGCCAGATTCTAAATATGTCTAGAACAACTCTTGGAGAGTATCTAAAAAACTCAGAAAAATTTGAAATTGCTCAATTTTTTCACTCGTCTAGATAACAGAATTGTGCTAAACATGGTTGTACATTATGGAGATTAAATATGACCTTCCCAGCCGAACTTAAATACACCAAAGAACATGAGTGGATAAAACTAGCAGATTCAAAAGCAACTATTGGGGTCACAAGCTATGCTATTGAGCAGCTAGGTGATGTAGTCTATTTAGATCTTCCTAAGGTTGGCGCTGAATTTAAAACACAAGATGCATTTGGCACAATTGAATCTACTAAAACAGTTAGCGATTTATACGCGCCTATTGATTGTACTGTGCTTGAAGTAAATCAGGCCGCAATAGACAAACCCGAGCTGTTAACCACTGATGCATATGAAAATGGTTGGCTTGTAAAAGTTGAAATTACAAATAAACTTGCCGACACATTATTAAATTCAGAAGAATATCAAAAGTATATTACACAACTTTCGTAAAAAAGTGTTTGAATTCTGATCAAAAATTTGCTTTACATTCTTTTTTAAATATGATTCTTTCATACATGCCCATCTTTTTGGAGGATTACCACCGTGGCAAAGGCAAAATTTGAGCGCAATAAGCCTCATATGAACATTGGTACTATTGGTCACGTTGACCACGGCAAGACCACATTAACTGCCGCTATTTCTGCTGTTTTATCTACAAGTCAAGGTAAAGCCGCAACTCGCTTTGATGAAATTGATAAAGCGCCAGAAGAAAAAGCGCGCGGTATCACCATTAACGCAGCTCACATTGAATACGAAACAGAAAAACGTCACTATGCGCACGTTGACTGTCCAGGACATGCCGATTATGTGAAAAACATGATTACTGGTGCTGCCCAAATGGATGGTGCTATTCTTGTTTGTGCAGCGACAGATGGCCCTATGCCACAAACTCGTGAACACATTGTACTTGCTCGGCAAGTAAATGTTCCATACATGGTTGTTTACTTAAATAAATGTGATATCGCCGATCCAGAATTAACAGATCTTGTTGAAATGGAAATTCGCGAATTACTTACGAAGTATAACTTCCCTGGTGATGATATTCCAATCATACGCGGATCAGCTCTTAAAGCTCTTGAAAATCCGGGAGATCCCGAAGCTTCTAAATCAATTTTAGAGCTTATGAACGCAGTAGATACTTATATTCAAGAACCCGTTCGCCCAATCGAAAAACCATTTTTAATGCCAATTGAAGATGTATTTTCTATTTCAGGACGCGGTACTGTAGTTACTGGTCGTATTGAACAAGGTATCGTTAAAGTTGGTGAAGAACTAGAAATCACTGGAATTAAAGATACAGCAAAAACAACTTGTACTGGTGTTGAAATGTTCCGCAAACTACTTGACCAAGGTCAAGCAGGTGATAACGTTGGTGTATTACTTCGTGGCACTAAGCGTGAAGATGTTGAGCGCGGACAAGTTCTTGCTAAACCAGGTTCAATTAAACCTTTCAAAAAATTCACTGCATCTATTTACGTGTTGAGTAAAGATGAAGGCGGACGTCACAAACCATTCTTTACTGGTTATCGTCCACAATTCTATTTCCGTACAACAGACGTAACTGGTGTTGTTGAGCTTCCTAAAGATGTTGAAATGGTAGTTCCTGGCGATAACGTCACAATTACTGTTGACCTTATCACTCCTGTTGCAATGGAACCTGGTATACGCTTCGCAATTCGCGAAGGTGGTAAAACTGTTGGTGCCGGCGCAGTTAGCGAATGCATTTCATAATCTTTAGTTTTTAAAGTTATCGTGCTATACGTGCTCTCTAAAGAGCACGTTTTTTTTTATTCAAAATGGAATTGATATGGAATTTTCTGACAAAACTTTGTCTGAACTCAAATTACTTGAGCCTAAATTACTCGAATATATTCAAACATCCAACCAACCAATCAATGACATTTTAAGCCACATCTTTTCAAGTGGCGGTAAACGAATCAGACCAACAATTTTCTTATTGTGCTCCGACTTAATTGGTTATGATGGACCACATAAATTTCCAATCGCTGCTGTCAGCGAATATATTCATACAGCGAGTTTATTACATGATGATGTAATTGATAACTCTACTCTTCGCCGCAATAAACCTACTGTAAATTCAGTTTGGGGTGATGAAACTGCAGTGCTTGCCGGAGATCTTATATATTCCGCAGCATGCCGTCTTATGGTAAAATCTCAAAATTTAGATGTAATCGATACCTATGCAGAGTGTATTCGTTTTATGAGTGAGTGTGAGCTTTTTCAGCTTGAAATGCTTTGGAATAGTAAAATAGATGTAGCTCAATATGAAAAACTTGTATCAGGTAAAACCGCTATTTTGTTTGAAGCTAGCGCAAAGTGCCCTGGCTATTTAAATAACTCTTCTTGCGAAGAGGTTGCTTTGCTTTCAGAGTTTGGCAAAAATATTGGTATGGCATTTCAAATTGCCGATGATTGTTTGGACTATACAGCAACTGAAGAAATCGCAGGAAAACCGATTACAGCCGATCTTTTAGAAGGAAAGGTAACATTACCTCTAATTTATGGATTAGAGAGTAACAACAACGAATTAATCGGTCTTGTAGATAAAATTTTAGAAAATGGTACCGCTGATAATGTGGAAAAACAGGAGTTAAGAAATCTAGTTGTTAAAACTGGGGGGCTCTCTCGAGCCACTGCAAAAGCAAAAGATCATATTCAAAAATCAGTTGAAGCTATTGAATTAATTGCAAAAAATCATCATTTCTCTGCCACAACTCCTCATATTGTATCAAACATAAAAGAACTTACATCTTTAATTATTTAATACTTGCATCCTACCCTATAGATACCGTATCTTTGTCATCTTAAATATAATTAAAGGCATAGTTTACATGTTATCTACAGTAAAACACACATTAAAAAACGGTTTAAATGTCATCTATTATAAAACAAATGATCAAGTAGAATTTGAAATTTCTATACACATTAAAACAGGTTCGCGTTGTGAAACTGAAAGCAATAGTGGCGTCTCGCATTTTCTTGAACATATGATGTTTCGTGGCTCAAAAGCTTTTCCAAATTCAATATTGCTTGCTCGTGCAATGGAAAAGTTTGGTGGAGAAATTAATGCACAAACAGCCACAGAATCTACTACATATTGGATCAAAGGAGATGATGAAAAAGTTTATGATGCAATAGAATGTTTTGCAGAATTTTTTCTTCATCCAAATTTTGCAGATATTGAAATTGAACGTGGCGTTATTTTAGAAGAACTTGCCTCTGATTATAACGATCAAAACGTATGTATTGATGTTGAACATCTCGCATTAAAAACAATTTTTAATAATCATCCCCTTGGCAATCCAATATTAGGAACACATGACTCTGTAAATAAAATTTCTATTCACGATTTAAACGAAAAAAGAGAAAATTTTTATGTGCCAGAATTGTGTGTACTCACAATTCATTCTTCAGAAGATCCACAAAAAGTTTTTGCAAATGTAGAAAAATATTTTGATTATAATTGGGAACATATAAAAAATTTCTCTAGACAAATACCAGTTGAAAAACCCATATTATCTTACAAACATCACCCCACAAAAAATACAAAAAACTTTTTGTGTCTTCAAAACAATCAAGATAATCAATATGCATTAAAGTTAGTTTTCCCAACTGTTGGCGGTTTAACTGAAGAGACAATTCGTACTGTTTTTTTACAAAGAATATTAGATGATGGAATTTGTACAAGATTACCAGGTAATATTCGCGAACTGCATGGTCTTGTGTATGATATTTCTTGTGATACACAATTTTTTGATGAAGTTGGTGTATTAGGAGTAGATGTTACTGTTTCTGATGACCGTTTAGAAGATCTGTTTCAAAAGCTATCACATGAATTTAAATGTTTACTCCATGAAGCACCTACTCAAGAAGAAGTAGACCATATAAAATATCGTTATTTATTCGATTTAAAACAAATTAAAAAATCGCCGTCTCGTTATTTAATACGTGAAGCCAGCGCTCATCTTATGGGTGCTAAATTTTCAATAGACCAAGAATCTGAGGTTATCAAAAATCTTACGCCAAAATCTGTTCATGAGCTTGCACGTAAAATCTTTATAAATAATTATTGTGGGCTTGCGCTGATTGGACCAAAAGCAAAAAAACATAGAAATACAGTAGAAAAGTTTTTAAAAGTCTTTACGGAATAAAATCACTTCCTCAAAAATTATTTTGGCGATTCAATAAAATCTACGTATATCAAATGAACAATTTGTGTTTTGAATCTATCAATTCCACCTGGAGCTTGAAATGGAATTATTCTTTTCATATGAGCTCCCTCTACAACCTGCATGGTTTGACCACGAGAAGTTAATACTTCGCGTTCTTTTGGAACATCTGAAATAGATCCTATATATGATCCCCAACTATGCGGATTACGAGCATTACGCGCAATAAAAACTATATCTGTGTGTAACGTTTCTGGGTACGCATCTCCTAACTGCATAGTTTCGTATCGATCTGTTAAATTATATAAAGTCCAACTGGTAATGGGATTAAACGTAAGCAATGTATCTGATGGGAATGGCGCAGAATAAGGAACGATTTCATAAGGCTTTAAGTAATCAATGTGAGGCGGGGGTTGTAACAGTTCTTGAAAACTTAGTCCGTTTTTTGAAAATAGATTTAAATATTTTTGTAATGTTACTCGAAATATTTGATCTTGATACACACTAAACTCTGGAAGAATTGAAGTGTGTTTGACAAATTGATTAACTGATTCGTACAGTTGTTTTTCATACTCAGATTCAAAGCTACTAAAATATTGTCCCGCTAAATTTGACCTTGCATTAGACCACGCAACAACACCAGAAAGCATGTTCTTAGGTAAACTCTGCGAACGTTGTTTTAAATTTTTCATCTGGTTTTGCACCAGAAAATTGAGGTAGTGTTTTGGAAGGCCCGCAACAAATTTTGAATCACATATCTCATCAAAAGATATGGTTTCAGTAGATAAAGAGCCCGCAGCCTTAAGAGTTTTAATGGCTTTTGCATCTGGAGAATAGAAATGTTCAAATACAGGCAAAGAACTTTTAAACAAACCTAGCCTTCCAAAATGTTGGCGAGTTATTTGAAGTATTGCATGTGATTTCGAGATTAAAAGTTTCATTCAAACTTAATTTTGAAGCTAAAAATTTATTGTGTGTTTTGAAACCCTTTAGGCGTTAAAGATAAATTCATAAATTCGCCTGTAAGAAAGCTTGCACAATAAACAGTGCTTTGAGCCAATGTTGTACAAACATATGCGCCATTCATCTGAGGCATTTCATAGCTTGTAAATGCAGAGGGATCCTGAACAGCATCAGGAAAGTCGGGGTTAGTTCCTGGTTTATATTCTTCTTGTGGTAAAGCAATTGTAAGCCAACTTGTATCGCGTCCTTGTCCATTAAAACCTAAATAAGACGATCGAATCCAATAAGTTGAACAAGACGAAACGGTATTTGTATCTGTACAAATAGTATCAAATCCATAAACTGCCGTAGGCATTTTAAAAGACACATCATCTGTTGTGCGAGAATAAATATAAGGTACTAAAAGATTGTTGCCTTTCGATAAACCTTTTGTACGTTCTATAAACTTAGGTTCATTAAGAACATGAAAAGAATCTAATACTTGGCGAGATGAAATGTTTTTAAAATCTTTGGCATCATCGGAAGTGACTTCTACCAATTTTTTAGTAGAAGCAATATATTCTGCAACAGTGTCTAGACCAGATAATCTAAATATTTCGTTTCCGTTTCCATCTTTATCTTCTTCGCCGTTTTCGCCACGCTTTGCCATTAAAATTGAGCCATCGTTTTGCATAAACGAAGACCAAAAATTATATTGGAATGTAAAAGATTTAATTTCTTTTTCATCGCCACCACCAAGAACTAAAGGACCGCCCTTAGTTTGGTGATTATACGGCACACCATTTAAGTTCCAAGCAAGTGGAGTGAAGTATAAAGAGGCGTTCACATTGTCACGATGATTTTTTAAGTAATCAACCATATCAACAACAAATACAGAAACTGCACGTAAGTCGGGTTGAATACATTGTTTTCCATCAAAGCAGTTTACATTTCCATTTTGTTTGCCCGAAAAATATTGAAGCGCGGAATATTGCAAAGAGCCTGTAATGGTTTTATCAAATGGAAGTTCTGGATATTCGTTTATACGAGTATCATTATACCCATTCATACTACCAGTAGGAAATGCAATAAATAAATTGTGAATAGGGTCAAAAACAGGGGCGCTTGAACCTATCATATATTGCGTTTCAGCAGAAAATGTAGGTGTTAAAGAATCTGATTTGGGGGAAAGAGCCTGAGTGACTGATTCGTCACCTACACCATAAGACAATACAAACAAAATTTCAGACGATGTTAAATCTTTACTGATACGTACAACGAACGACCGCGTAGGAATACGATCGCCTTTTCCTGTATCTAGAGGACTATTCAGGATAACACCTTGGAGATAATAATATTTTTTCAGTTCTTCATCAGAAGAATTTATATTAAAAAACTTCAATTCTTTGATAGTTTGTTTTCCGCCACCTGCAGCAAATTGCAAATTAAGCAAATTCAATAAAACTGGACTATTTGGATTAGAATAATCGTAGAAAAAGAGTTCAGTATCTTTTTTGCTACCATCAAAAGACAATGCAAGAAGCTTTGTGTCGTCTGAAAGAACAAGATCTGAACCATGGCTAGGCACTTGAAATACATGCTCTAAGGTAGGATCGCCAGCTGCATTTGCAAGATAACGATGAATACTACCTGTTTTATATTCACTTGCAGCATCTGTATTAAGCAATAAAAATCTATTTGCTCCATAGGCAACTAGCTTGCCTGGATAAACAATATTATCACCTACCTCTTGATGAGCATTGGGCTCCATACAAGAGGCAATTAAAAATACAAAAAAGAAAATACAAATTTTATGTAACGATTTCAAATTCACTCTATTTATTCTTCTTCTACGGTTTCTATGTTTGTAATTGGTGTATCATCAAATTCGCTTGGTAAAGAGAACGAAACGACTTTTTCGTCTTTTAAGATACGCATTAAACAAACTCCTTGAGTGACTCTTCCCATAACACGAAGAGATGCTGCTGGAATTCTTAAAACACGGCCTGTATCTGTTGTAATCATAATATCAGAATCTTGACTTGCAGATAACAAACCAACAACATGACCATTTTTATTGCTAATTTTCACAGTTTTTACACCGCGTCCACCGCGAGTTTGTAAACGGTATTCTTCTGGATCACTACGTTTGCCATAACCTTTTTCTGTTACAACAAGCAGACTATGTTCTGGTTTTAAAATTTCAGAAGTAACAATAAAGTCGTGAATATCAAGTTCAATACCACGAACACCACGAGCTGAACGGCCCATTGCACGAACATTTGATTCGTTAAAACGAATAGATTTACCATTTGCTGTTGCAAGCACAACTTCGTCAGTGCCAGATGTAATTCTTACTGAAACAAGCGTGTCTTCTTCATCTAAAGTAACAGCGCGAATTCCTGTCGTACGTACATTTTCAAAAGCAGAAAGTTCTGTTTTTTTAACAGTACCGTCTTTTGTAACCATTAAAATATATTGGCTATCTGAAAATTCTTTCACTGGTAACATTGCAGTAATATGTTCGTTTTCTGCCAATGTTAAAAGCTGATTAATTGATTTGCCACGTGCATTAGCAGCAGCTTCTGGAAGTTCATAAACTTTGAAAGAGTAGACTTTTCCTAAGTTTGAGAACATCAAAATATAGTCGTGAGTATGAGCATTAAAAGTGAATTTTACAAAATCATTTTCTTTTAAATTAGCACCAGACTTCCCTTTACCTGCTCTATTTTGAACACGGAACTCGTCTAAATTTACTCGTTTAATATACGCACTATTTGAAAATGTCACATATACATCAGATGGCGGAATAAGACTTTCAATATTTAAATCGCCAGCATCAGGTGCAATTTCTGTTTTACGCGGATCTGAAAACTTACCTTTTAATTCAATTAATTCTCCACGTACGATTGAACGCACACGTTCAGGCCGTTTTAAAATATCTTCGAGATCTTCTACTTTCAGTAACGTTTCTCTGTGCTCATTAATAATTTTATCTCGTTCAAGATTAGTTAATTGAGCAAGGCGCATATCTAAAATTGCACCTACTTGTTTTTCAGAAAGAGAATAAAAAGAGGTTAGACTTGTTTTTGCAATTTCACGATTTTGCGCTTCGCGAATTGTTTTTACAACACGATCAATGTTATCGACCGCAATTTTTAAACCTTCTAATATATGAAGACGATCTTGTGCTTTTCTGAGTCTAAAATTTGTGCGTCTTGTAATAACTTCTAAACGATGCTCAATAAAATAATCTAAACATTCTTTTAAATTTAAAAGCTTTGGAACACCACGTACGATACAAACTGTGTTAATTCCAAAAGAATCTTGTAACTGTGTGCGTTTATAAAGATGGTTTAAAATAACTTCGCCGTTATCGCCTCTTTTAACATCAATAACAACACGAATACCTTCTTTGTTACTTTCATCACGGATATCTGAAATACCTGTGATTTCTTCTGCTTTTACAAGTTCAGCAATTTTTTGAATCCAGTTTTGCTTATTCACTTGAAAAGGTAGCTCTGTAACAACAATTATATCACGACCGCTTTTAAGTGTTTCAACTTTTGCACGTCCGCGCATAATAACACTACCACGACCAGTACGGTATCCTTCTTGAATACCTTTCACGCCACAAATGACTCCTGCAGTTGGAAAATCTGGGCCTTTAACAAAGACCATTAAATCATCAATTGTTGCGTTAATGTTATCAATTAAATGAATTACCGCGCCTAAAACTTCCGTAATATTATGCGGGGGGATATTAGTTGCCATACCAACCGCAATACCACTTTGCCCATTTATTAAAAGCTGTGGCAATCTTGCAGGTAAAACTGAAGGCTGTATTTCGCTGTTATCATAGTTAGGAACAAAATCGACAGTATCTTCATCGATACCTTCAAGAAGCATATCTGCAATTTTAGTTAAACGAACTTCGGTATAACGCATTGCAGCAGGTGAATCGCCATCAATTGATCCAAAGTTTCCTTGACCATCTACAATTTGGTAGCGCATTGAAAATTCTTGAGCTAAACGCACAAGAGCATCGTAAATTGCACCATCGCCATGTGGGTGATATTTACCTAAAACATCACCAACAATACGCCCGGATTTTTTATATGGTTTATTATGAAAATTGTTTTGTTCGTACATTGAAAAAACAATACGACGGTGAACTGGTTTAAGTCCGTCACGTACATCTGGTAAAGCACGACTAACAATAACACTCATCGCATAATCTAAATATGCGTGCTTCATTTCATCATTAATGTTGGTAGAGATAGCCCTATTTTTTTGGTTAAGCATCAAGATTTCTCACATTTAAAGCGTTAGATTCAATAAATTCTCTTCTTGGTAAAACATCGCCGCCCATAAGCATTGAAAAAATGTCGTCGGCAGCCATTGCATCTTCGATTGATACTTGTAAAAGCTTACGAGTATCTGGATGCATTGTTGTATCCCAAAGTTGATCTGCATTCATTTCACCAAGACCTTTGTAGCGTTGAATGTACGCGCCTGTACGGCCTTCTGCATGAATGTATTCTCTTAAGTCTGTCCATGAATTAAACGATTTCGTTTTTTTGTCGTGACTATAAGTGATTGGTAAAGCGAATGTAGAAGACACTTGCACACTTAATTTTTTAATTTCTTCAAATTCTTGAGAATTTACAAAATCGAAATCGAGTTTAAATCTGTATGTTTTTCCACGCAATTGAAAATCAATTGAGACAAAATAACGATTGTGTTCCGAATCGAATTCAGTTCGAAAATTCGCGTGGCCAAGTGTTTTAAGATAAGTTTCGAACCTATTAATGACAGAATCGAATGTATCTTTTTGATAAAAAATATCTTTAGTAAAATCGTTTGCAGAAACAGAAAGATAATCCATCACTTCTTTACTACGACGACGTGATAAAATAGAAATTAATTTGTTTCTTCTTTCAACACATTTAAACATGTTTTTAACAAGTGTGATTTCTATAGCCGCATTATTTGCATCTAAAATTTGAGCATTTTGTAAACCGTTTTCAATGAGAAAGCTATCAAGTTCTGATTCATCTTTAAGGTAACATTCCGTTTTGTTTTTTTTGTATTTGAACAGAGGGGGTTGTGCAATGTAGAGGTGTCCTCTTTCAACCAATTCTTTCATTTGACGATAGAAAAAAGTAAGAAGAAGTGTACGAATATGAGCACCATCTACGTCCGCATCCGTCATAATAATTACTTTATGATAACGAAGTTTAGCAATATCGACATCGCCTTCATGACGCCCAAGTCCTGTTCCTAAAGCTTGAACCAATAAGCGTACAGATTGATTCGAAAGCATTTTATCTGTAGTCGCTTTTTCTACGTTTAAAATTTTACCAAACAAAGGAAGAACTGCTTGAATTTTACGATCTCGACCTTGTTTAGCTGAACCACCCGCAGAATCTCCTTCAACAATAAAAATTTCACAGTTTGCCGGATCTCTGTCTTGGCAATCAGCAATTTTACCCGGAAGTCCGCCTAAATCTAAAGCACCTTTACGCCGAGTAAGTTCTTTTGCTTTTCGTGCAGCAATACGAGCACGCGCAGCATCAACAATCTTAGCAACAATTTTTTTAGACACATCTGGAAATTCATGAAAAAATTCTGCCAGTTTTTCATGAACAATTCCTTCAACAATAGAACGAATTTTTGAATTTGCTAATTTGTTTTTAGTTTGACCTTCAAATTGAGGATCACCTAATTTTACATGTAAAACACCAGTTAAACCTTCGCGAATATCTTCTGGTGATAGGCCTTCTTTTAGTTTTTCTGCCTGCTTATTTTCGCTGGCAAGACCATGAATAACTCTTGTAAGAGCAGATCGAAGACCGGTTAAATGCGTTCCACCTTCAAGGGTATTAATATTATTTGCATAAGAATAAACATTTTCAGAATAACTGTCGTTCCATTGTAATGAAACTTCAACAGATACATCATCTTTTTCAATAGAAATATAAATTGGGGGTTGATGAATAGTTGTTTTACTACGATTAAGATATTCTACAAAACTAACTAATCCACCATCAAATTTAAAATTTTCTGATTTATCATGGATTTCATCAATAAGGAGAATAGATATTCCCTTATTTAAAAAAGCTAATTCACGTAAACGACCAGATAAATAATCAAAACTAAATTCAGTGGTATCTGTAAAAATTGTTGTATCAGGTTTAAATGTGGTTTTAGTACCAGAGGTAGTTGTATCACCTGTACGACGAACATCGTGTTGTGGAATACCACATTTATAAGATTGTTCGTATACACCACCATTTTTACGAACTTCTACACGGCATGTACTTGAAAGCGCATTTACAACAGAAGCACCAACACCATGTAAGCCACCAGATGTTTTGTAAACATCATTGTTAAATTTACCGCCGGCATGCAATACCGTCATCACAACTTCTAGAGCACTTTTTCCTGCAGCATGTTTATCTACAGGAATACCACGTGCATTATCTGAAACAGTAACACTTCCATCAAGATGAATTGTAATTCCTACTTGATTGCCATGTCCTGCAAGATATTCATCGATAGAGTTATCGACTAGTTCAAAAATAAGATGATGTAGCCCAGTTTGGCTAGTGCTACCAATGTACATACCAGGTCTTTTGCGAACCGCTTCAAGCCCTTCAAGCACTGTAATTGTGGATGAACCATAACCATCTGCAACTAGTGCATCAGGAGAATTTTTAGGAGATAAATTTAAATTTTCTGTGGACATTTTTTATTTATTTTTCATTAATTAATAGCGAGTTGGAACGAGTAAATAAAAAGATGATAACCCTCTTTCAGGCTCACTGGTAATTTTAACAGGTCTTTCAATACTTTCCCAGTGAAAAGTGACATAAGAACCATTTAAATGCGCCAAAATTCCAACAAGGTATGAACCATTATAAAGCACTTCAAAAGGGTGTTGTACAACTGTACTTAACTCTATGATTTCATTTGCTTCTTTCTGTCCTAAAGAGGAGCTAGCTATTTTTACATTTTGAGTATCGAATTTAAGAGAAAGAACTCTGTCTTGAGTATTTGCAAAGATTAAACTTCTTTTTAAACATTCATGCAAAGGCTTAAGAGCAAGCTCTACACTAGCATTAATTTTTTTAGGAAATGCAGTGTGATAGGGAGGATAAACCCCAGTAATGCATTTGGCAGCGAGAGTATATCCATCTGTTTCTGCAGAAAAAGACAGTTCTTGAGCACACCATTTGATTGTAAATTCTTTTTCAGGTTGAGAAGAAGCAACTCGCTTAAGTTCTTCAAGCACTCTTTTTGGAACAATAACTTGTCCGCCATCGAGTTTATCTGCTCGAATATCTTCAAAGATTGTGCTTTGTGCGAGCCTTATTGCATCTGATGCGACAGCATGTAAACAGGGTTGATCGTTTTGTTTATCGGCCCAAATCAATGCACCATTCACGTAAAATCTAAAATCATCATAAGAAACAAAATCTTTAAAAGCCGAAATCCATCGCGCAACAAGTTCGCCTTTTAATTTGATCATGCTGGCTTCATAAGCAGGAGTTAAACTTGTATAAACATCATCTTCCAATAATTGAATACGAGCAGAACTTGAACCACACGATAAATTGAGTTGAGTTGGTTTTGTGATATCAGCTTTAATTTTATCTTGCGGTAACTGACGAATGTATTCAAAAAATTGTTTGCCTGGAACCTTTATAATCCCTGTTCCTTTATAAGCAGCATCAGTTTTATACTGTACGCTAGTGTTATGATTCATAGATGAAAAAATGACTTGTTGATCACCTGTAAATTCAATTTGCACAAATCCTAATTCAGAGTCCATTTGTACAGAATGAACAGTTGATAATGCATAAGTAAGTTTTTCCCGATCAAATTCGGCATTAATCATAAGAGCCTCACATCATAAAAATTCTAGTTCTTTTTAAATAACTTATTGAGAGAGATCGGACAAGGATTGTCTTGATGATTTTTTGACTAACCAATTATTACTTTAGATAGATTAAATATATTAATAAAGAGTAATTAAATACATATAAGAAGATCTATATATAATAGTTAGTAGTAAGTTTAACAAAATTATGAGCCTAACTAATTTATTATTTTGATTTATGCAATAATTTCAAATATAACTTTTAATTATTTTATAAAAATAAAATGTGCCTAACTTTATGCCTAATTATAAATATATGAGCCTAACCTAGGCCCTAAGGCATTTTTTCAGGTATTTTTATAAAAAATAAGGCTTCTATAAGGCTCTATGTTAGGCTCTATTTATTTGAATTAGGCTCTATATTAGGCAAAAATTTATTTGGTGGAATTGAATGGCAATTTTAATAGATGATAATGATGAGTCCTTAAAGATAGCGGCACAGCAAATTAAAGACGGTGGGCTAGTAGCGTTTCCTACAGAAACTGTTTATGGATTAGGCGGATCTTTATACAATATTGAGGCTATTGAACAAATTTATCAGGCTAAAAAAAGGCCTAAAACAGATCCATTAATTGTGCATATACATTCATCACATGATGCAGATATGCTGATAAATCCGAATGAATTTCAAAAAAAATGTTTTGAGCTTTTGGCAAAACATTTTTGGCCGGGGCCTTTAACTTTAGTCGTTCCAGCAGGCGATAAAATTCCTAAAAATATCCTTGCAGGTGGCGATTTTGTAGGCATCAGAGTTCCTGAACATAAAATAGCAGAAAAATTTTTACAGTATTGCAATGTCCCAATTGCTGCGCCAAGCGCAAATTTATTTGGACATGTAAGCCCAACGACTGCTCAGCATGTTTATGATGATCTAAAAAACACACCCGAGCTTTTAATTATTAAAACAAATATGGATTGTGAAGTAGGAATTGAATCTACTGTTGTGAAAATAGAAAAAGAAAATAGTCTGACAATTTTACGCTTAGGAAAAATTGGAAAAAATCAAATAAAAAATGTTTTCGAAAAACAAAAGTTTTCTATACAAATAAAAGAGAAAAAAAAATACTCTTCGCAACTAAATGATCAAAATGTTTCACGTGAAACATTTTTACACGACTCTCCAGGCCAAAATTTAACGCATTATTCGCCTTGGATTCCCACTTATATTTTTAATTACAAAAAAAATGTCTGCAACGAAAAAAGTTTTCAAAATTTACCTTTGCATAAGAAAAACGTAAATTTTAAAAAAGCTGCATTTATTGACTTTGCAAAACAAAACGAACACTTGAAAAATGATGCTTTAAAATATTTTGATCTTTCAGAAATAGGCAGTCCCAAAGAAGCTGCGTTTAATTTGTTTAAAGTATTGCGAGAAGCAGAAAACATATTAAATGCAGAAAGAATTATTATTTCTTCTCTGCCCTTAGAAACACCTGAACATGAAGCCCTATTTGATAGAATTTATAGAGCGGCATCAGGAAAAATAATTGAAAATTTAGAAGATTAAAATCCAAAATGTTTCACGTGAAACATTTTAGTATAAGTAAACTTAAATTAATGCAAAAGTTTGTGAAGACTGAAAAGAATAATTCATATTTTTTTCTTGATTTTTTGTCTTTAAGAATTCTCTGTACATGTTTAAACGTTTTACCAACACAGGATGATTGGGCTTAACCTTTAATGCTTTTTCAGTGGCTTCTAAGCCAAGTGTATATTCTTGAACGGTCCATGCACACGCACTCATTAAATCATAGCGTACATACTCATAAATATTTTTTTCAAGAAAAACCATTTTATTTTTGGGCAAATCAGAATTGTAAATATGTTTTAAATAAACAAAACTAATTTTTGGAAACTTTTCTAAATAATGCGCTGCAATTGCAACCATAGGTTCAATTCGCTCGGAACAAATTTTGTAGGCTTCATGATAAAATTCTAAAGCCATCTCCCAAGTAAATTTTTTATCTATAATAGATAAATTCTCTGTTAAATAACCTAATCTATAAAAAACAAGTGCGTTGTCTTCTTTTAGGCAAATTTGTGCGAGAAGAGATCTTTTAAAATAAAAATTAAATGCATTTTGCGTTTGATTTAAACATTCATATGTTTGAGCAAGATAAAACAATGTTCTGGGATTAAGAGGTTCCTTTTTAAATTCTTTTAATAAAATTATTGAATCGCGTTTAAATCTTTGGCGTGATTTTCTTGAGTGGGCTTGGTCATTAGTGACTGAAAAGAAAATGTTTTCTGGAATATTTGCGTCTGCAATAGTATCTGGTACTTCATGAACTGGTCCAATATACCTAATTTTAGACTCTCTTCTAAACAACCGAGCAGAAGCAAAAACAAAATGACCAAAATGGACATATATATTGTAGAGACTTATTGCCTTTGCGCGCTGTTCTAAACAAAAATTAATCATGCCTTTAGGGTTATTTAAAAACCAGTCTGCATCAATCATAAGTAAAAAAGTTGCCTCACAGAAATATTTTTCTGCATATTCAAGGGCTTGATTTCGTGAAGTAGAAAAATCGATAAACTTATCTTCTTTTAACACTCCATTTAATTGATTCGAAAGAAAAAAATGTTTGGTTTTTTCAACCGTGCTATCTGTTGATCCGGTATCAAGTATTAAAAAATCTTTTATTCCACTTTTTGCAAAGGGTAATAATGTTTTTTCAACGACCGATTCTTCGTTTTTAAATATTGCTACTATAACGATCAGAGGAGTATCCATAATTTGCCCTCCAGCTCATTCCATTCTATCAAATCTTTCGGAGAAAATTGCCTTATGCGACAAAAATTTGTCAAAAACTAGAATTTGCTCTTTTTTAAAAAGATTTTTGAAATTAAATATATTTTATTTAGTGTACTTCTATTTTTAATATTTGTTAAAATACAAAAGAGTAAATTTACGTATCTACTGGAGGAGATATGCTGAAAGAAGGATTTTTAATTGGATCTAGTCTTGCAATAGCAACTTCAGGATTTGGCAGTGTTTTATCAATTGATGATAAAATAAATAATGCGGTTTTCAAAGAAGGCACTGGCGGAGGGGGCAGTAACGATGTTCCTGATGATAGTGGCGGAACCGCTTTTAGTACTTTTGTAGGTGGCCCCGGTGGGCAAAATTTTTCTGGGACAATCAGCATTACTTGTGCAGAGGTTCATACAGATAACATTTATTGTGATTATCAAGTCTTAAGGTTACGCGACAATACTCAAATAAGAGCGGCAGGCGCCACATCTTTTCAAGCATGTGCATCTGGAAGTGCAGTTATTGCAACGTTATCGAATGTTAATTGTG
>CAYGQR010000006.1:0-52291 GCA_964352255.1 uncultured Oligoflexia bacterium | reverse complement strand
CAAGCATGTGCATCTGGAAGTGCAGTTATTGCAACGTTATCGAATGTTAATTGTGTGAGTTGTCCTGGCGGCACGCCAAACTGTATGGCTCTAGTGCTTAATTGTCAAAATCAAGAAACAGGTATTTCATTTTATAATTCTACATCGGTCTTAAATTTATTTACTTGTGGCCCATAAACTAAAAGGAAACAATTATGAGTTTAAAAAAAATATTTATTGAGTTTATATTAAGTGTCGTTTTTATAAGCGCGGTGTTTGCAACACCCGCAACGCGTTGGGAATGGGAAGCAGAAGATACTGGTGGAACATATACTGGGTCAATTTCTGCTGGATCAGGACATAAAGTAACAGCATCAATCACACTAACATGCGATCAGCCTCAAGACGATTACTATTGCGAAGCGAAATTGTTTCGAGAAAGCAATGATTCAGACTCAGGACTTAAATACTCTTCAGGACGTATGGGATCTTGCGACTCTGGAGGAGTTTTTAACACCGCATGGGTTATAGATAATAGTGGAGGTGGGATAAGGTGTGGAAAAGGTGGTTCAGCTGCTTGTACAGACTGCATGTTTCTGACAATACAGTGCAAACACATTGATACTGAGACAGTATTAGTGCCTACAACTGTTGGTAGAATAATTGGAGATTGCCCCTAAAGATCTTATAAAATATGTTTTAAATGCTCTAAATGAGCCTTAACTTCAATATTCTTTTGAGATAAAAGCCCAATTTTTTTTGAACTATAAGAAACAATTTTAGGGTGTTTCCGGCCGAAAAACTTAATAATTTCAGATGTTTTATAATTTAAATAATGTTTTGTAACATAGATAAATAGATGACGAGCCAAGGCAATTTCTTGTGTTCTTTTGTGGCTTTGTAAATCTTGAAGCTCAATATTAAAATATTCGCAGACTTTTTTTTGTAAGCGCAAAAAATTTTGTTGTTTGGCTTTATGATTTAATTGAATGCGATTCGAAACAGTATCGGCAAAGTTATCGTGCAGGGTGTTTTGATTCGTGTTAAGCGAACTTTGAAATGCAATATCGTTTAAAAGCCCGTTTAATTCGCGAACATTATCTTGAACTGCATTGGCAATACATTCAATTTGAAAATTAGATAAAGCGATTTTTTGTATTTTTGAATTGATTTCTAAAATTTTAATTCTATCGGCATAAGTTGGTGCTTTTATTTCAATTAATATTCCTTGTAACAAACGACTTTTGAGCCGGTTTGAAATGTGTTGAAATTCTTTTGGCGGTTTATTTGCGCAAATAATAACGGGTTTTTTTTTGTGTAATATAGAATTTAAAATATTTAAAAATTCGTTTTGACAAGCAGGCTTTTTTTCTAAGATGTCAAAATCGTCAACCAACAATAAATCACATTGTTTATAACGATTGCGAATTTCTTCCATTTTTCCAAGTCTAATTCCTTTATGTATAACTTCATTGACAAAGTCTGCACTAGAAATATAACCAATGCGTGAATTTGGATTAATTTCTTGATATTTTTGGCCTGTGGCATGTAATAAATGGGTTTTGCCTAAACCGGTTTTGCTAAAAATAAGAAGAGGACTAAACTGCTTGCCTTGTTTAGAAATAATGTATTCACATGCTTTGATGGCGGAATCGTTGCTATGATATTGAATATAGTTTTTAAAGCTAAATACGTTTGAATTTTTTTGGGTGTCTGGCAAATCGGGTTTTTTGATTGGCTGTTGTTTGGGTAAAATTATCGGTTCAATGTTTTGCGGTTTGTTTTCTGATAAAGCATTGTTTTTTAGATTACTGTCTAATTGAAAAACAAATTCATGCCCCCAACAATCTTGTGTGATTGACTGAATTTCTTCTTGATAGGGTTTAATGATTTGTTCAAGGTAGAAAAAATTATCACATCGAGATAAAACTTTTTTTTCGGTAGTATCAATTTTTACAGGTAAAATAAGCTCAGATAATTCTGCAGAAGTTGAAAGCGGAAAACCAAGTTCCATAAATCTTTTTTTCACAGAAAGTGCAAAAGTATTTGGAATATCTTTTTCGAGCATATCAAACCTTTAACGTCTTTAAGGAAATATAGATGATTAAAATTTACACTAAAACGGGCGATAAGGGAACCACAGGTTTAGCAAATGGTGAACGTGTTCTCAAAAACTCACAACGTATAAAAGCATATGGAACCGTTGATGAGCTTAACTCAATCATTGGTATCTGCGTGCAAGAGCTAAGCAGTTTTGTATCGACTCATAACTTAAACATACAGCAATGGTGTTTTGCGATTCAAAACGACCTATTTAATCTTGGTTCTGATTTAGCTACGCCAATTGAAAGTCGTTGGGAGAAAATGAATCTTGTTTCAAACGCCGAGATTTTGCAACTAGAAAAAATGATCGACACATGCCAAGCACACTTACCAATTTTAAAAGAATTTATCTTACCAGGCGGCACATTATTGAATGCCTATTTTCACTTAGCGCGGACTGTGTGCAGAAGAGCGGAAAGGTGTGTGGTAGAGCTTTCTCAACAGATCGATATTAATGAACTTGCAATTCAATATTTAAATCGTCTATCGGATGTATTTTTTATTTTTGCGCGCTATGTGCAATGTGCGCAGAACAAAGAAGAGGCAAAATGGCAAAAAGATGGCGGAGTTATTTCATGTCAGATCTAGAATGAGAAATTGCACGTATTATAAAGCCCCACAAAACAGATAAAACCATGAGCACAGCTCCAACAAAAGAAATAAACGAAATAACTTCGTGAAGTATCACATATCCAAAGACCAAAGCAAAAACAGGCTCTAATACATAAATAACAGACGCTCTTTCGGCGGTTGTGTCGTGCTGATATCTAGCCTGTAACCATGTGGTAGCTGCTGTTGCAAAAAGCACAAGATAAAGAAATGAATAAATACCTAGTTTTGTTGTTGGAAACCACAGTAATGTATAAGGATTGCCTACAAGTGGTATGCTTATCATTGCAAATAAAGCAATGAAAAACGCCTGTAAAAACGCAAAACTACCGTACGATTGATATTTTCTTGTATACAGTTGTAACAAATGAATTTGTATTGAAAAGGCCAGCGCAGATAAAATTGTCCATAAATCACCAATTTTAAGCCCTTTTTGTGAAATAGGATCGGTGAGTAAGGCAAGCCCGCAAAACGCAATAAAGCACGAAATAACATCGTTTTTAGTGGGCGGGGTGCTTCTGAAAAAAGGAGAAAGCATTGGCACAAAAATTACATATAAACTGGTAATAAAAGCGCTTCTTCCAGACTCTATTGTTTCCATACCCACAGCTTGGGTTACGTATGAAATATAAAACATTAACCCTAAAAAGAATCCTGCAGGCAGCAATTTAAAAAGGGAATACTGATTTTTTTGTGGAATTAAGAGTATGGCAAATAAAATAGCCGCAACGCCGCCTCTCCAAAAAATAAGGACAACAGGATTCATTTCTGCTACAACAGCGCGTATAAATGGATAAGTTAATGCCCAAATAATTGCTGTAATAATGAGCATAATTTCTGCAAAAGATCTTTTACTCATGAAACACTAATTCTCAATTTTAGAAGGTTAATTCGACATGTCTGACCTAAAAACACTCTATAAAAATCATATCAAACTTGTTATACAATCTGCAAATAAAGCTTTGTCCGAATTAAATTATCACGGTTTAATTTTAGGATCCGGAAAAGAACATTTTTATTTTGAAGATGATATGCCCGCACCTTTTAAAACCAATCCTCACTTTGCACACTGGTGTCCGGCAAAGGGGCCAAATCATTTTATTAAATATATTATCGGAGAAAAGCCAAAACTCATTTATTTTTCGCCAAGCGATTTTTGGCACATTCACGAAGAGTTTAACGATCCTTTTTGGGCAGATTCGTTTGACGTTGCGCGTGCAGAGTCGGCACAAAAAGCCTGGCAAATGCTTGGCGATACCCAAAAAATGGTGTTTTTAGGGGAAGATACAAAATATGCAATTGCTTCTGAAATAAAAGTAAATTGTGCGTTTTTGACGGCTCGCTTAAATTGGTACCGACGTCAAAAATCTGCTTATGAAGTACATTGTATTCAAAAGGCCAATCAAAAGGCGAGTATAGCCCATAAAGCCGCTCACAACGAGTTTTTAAACGGCGGTTCAGAGTATGATATCCACTTAGCTTATCTACAAGCAATAGAAGAAACAGATGCAGATTTACCTTATACAGGAATTGTTGGTTTAAATAAAAATGCGGCAATTTTGCATTATCATCGTAGAGAAAAAATAAAGAATGGAAATGTATTGCTTATAGATTCGGGCGCATCCTACTTGCATTATAGCGCAGATATTACAAGAACATATTGTACAGATAAATGTCCAAAGTCATTTCGTGAGCTTCTTGCTTCAGTTGAAAGTTTACAACAAGAGCTTTGTAGCGATGTAAACGTAAACGCTTTTTTTCCAGATTTGCATTATAAGTGTCACCAATTAACACTGCAAGCACTTCAAAATTGCGGAGTGGTTAAAAGTGTACAGAGTGGTGATTTTGATCGTTTGGTTGACGAAGGGTTTACAAAAACTTTTTTACCACACGGTCTTGGTCATATGATTGGTGTGCAGGTTCATGATATTGGCGGCAAACAATTAGATGAGCAAGGCAATCCAGCGCCGAAACTCGAAAAACAAACTGTTTATCAGTCTTTACGTTATTTGGGTTCGTTAGAAGAAAACAATGTTGTAACAATAGAACCAGGAATTTATTTTATTCCTATGCTTTTAGATAAATTAAAAACACACGCAGAACATTCTAAATTAATTGATTGGAAACTTGTTGAAGAGCTGCTGCCTTATGGCGGCATTCGTATTGAAGATGAAGTTTGCCCTACAGCAACTGGCGCTTATAATATTACGCGCGAATTCTTACCATAAGAATTCTTGAAGAAGCCCAATCTGCTTCGTTGTGGCTACGTCTCGTTTGGTTTGCGTACCAATGTACGCGGCACCTGCACTCGCTTGCCACGCCTCACATCTTGAGCTCTTCAAAAATTCTATTTGTTGATTTTTTTTTGCAAGAAGCAGGATTGTTGAAATTTTCAATTTTTAAAAGATTTAAAAGATTTAAAATTATTGCGAATATGTATCGAAATCGCAAAACACTTTGTTTTATGTTTTAATTTGATTACCGGAGTTTATAGTTTCCAACTCTGATAGTGAATACTCTCGTTACTATTTTCAAAAAACAAAATAGAATTTTTGAAGAGCTCAAGATGTGAGGCGTGGCAAGCGAGTGCAGGTGCCGCGTACATTGGTACGCAAACCAAACGAGACGTAGCCACTACGAAGCAGATTGGGCTTCTTCAAGAATTCTACTAATACATTGTCATGCCGCCATCAACAGTCATTGTGTGGCCATTGATATAATCTGAAGCAGAGCTTGCTAAAAAAAGTACGGCCTTTGCTATATCTGCAGTTGCGCCCAAGCGATTTGCCGGAATTTTGGCAAGTACATTTTTGCGCACTTCTTCGCTTAAAGCGTTTGTCATGTCGGTCATAATATATCCAGGAGCAATTGCATTGACTTGAATATTTCGTGAACCAAGTTCTTGAGCAAGTGATTTGGTTAAACCAATAACGCCTGCTTTACTGGCAGCATACGCGCTTTGTGCAGCATTGCCTGTAATACCAACAACAGATGCCATGTTGATAATTTTTCCGGCGCGTTTTCGCATCATACTGAAAGCAACTGCACGACAGCAATTAAATGTGCCTTTAAGATTTGTATTAAGCGTTGCGTCCCATTCTTCTTCTTTAAATTTAATAAATAAATTATCTTTTGAAATACCCGCGTTATTAACAAGAATATCTATACTGCCATGTTCTTTTTCGAGTGCTTTTAATGTTTCTTGAACTTTTGTAAAGTCACTTACATCTAATTGTATAGCAAACGCTGTGCCAGACAGAGCTTCTATAGCACTAACCGTTTCTTCAGCAGCCTTTTGATTTCCAGAATAATTAAGAATTACTTTTGCGCCCAGCGCACCGAATGCGATAGAAATGGCACTTCCAATTCCGCGAGACCCGCCTGTAACAAGCACTGTTTTACCTGCAAAAAGGGTTGGAGCGTATATTTTGAGTAAATCTTTGTGAAAAGAAAAATTATTTTCGTTTTCTGAGGAGTTCATCGCATTTCCTTTCTTGTCAATTGTCAATCTTTGATCTATGAGTACTAATTCAAACACTATACCACGGTGTATGCTCATGTGGCGAAATAGGTAGACGCACAGGACTTAAAATCCTGTATTCGCAAGGATGTGCCGGTTCGATTCCGGCCATGAGCACCAACTTTTTCTTCTGTTTTCAATCCAGTTTATTTTTTATTACGATTAAAAAACTTATGCAATTTTGGAAGTTTTTCTTCGGCGTTATGTGCAAAAGAATCTTTTGTTGCAATAAATCCTGATTTTAAAGATTCAAATAGCACTGAAGCAACTGCGCCTAATACAGAACCAGTTTCTTTTATTGTATCCTGAGTTGTTTTTGTGCGTTGGGTAGTTGTCGATTGTTTTTTCTCTGCAGCCTGTTTTGCAGCAGCAACAGCATCGGCAACAGCCTCTCTTGCGCGCTCATCTCTTCTTACAAATTTGCTAAAATCTGGTTGATAGTGTTTTTGCGTGCTTGGTTTATGGTCTTTTGGTTTGTGCGTTGTTGCAACAACTTCTTGAGGTTTAGGAGTTGCTGGAGCTTCTTGAACAACCTTTGTTTTTTCAATTTTTTCTTTTTGTGGTTGAGCAGCGGGTTGCGCGGCAGGTTGAACAACAGGCTCAACAGCTGTAACTTCTTCAGTTTTTTCGCCAACTGCTTTTATTCTACCATCGGTATGTAGTGGATATTCTGATTCGTCTTTAAATTTGAAAAAGTTTTTATCTGGACGTGTTAAACGAATTTTATACTGAATAAAATCTTCAATTTTACCCATATTATAACCATAATCTTCACAAATAAATGAGATAGAAATGGGGTTACGTGAACCAACCAGCTTGCTTAATCTATCTGTATAAAGCTGTGGATTGTCTGGTAAATCAAAATGATAAATACAATGAAGATTTTCAATACCAAAGTTATTTAGCGCCATTGGTGTCACAACAATAATGTTGATTTCGCCTCTAGACACCTTATCTGCAAGTTCTGCTCTTTTTTCATGAGTATTTAATGGAGAAGTAAGCAACGAGACTTTTACACCATTACCATGCAGTTTAAACGTAAGCCATTCAGCCACGGGCTTTGTATTTGTAACAACAAGAGCAGCGCGGGGATGAAATGTTTTTAAATACCCAAGCAAAACCTGAAACTTCTGAGTTGCTTCTAGCGCATGTGCAAATTGACGAGGGTATTGGTTAGTGACACCAGATGGAATAAGCGAGAAAATTTCGGGGTCTTGTAAAAATTCAAAGGAAATTCTGCGTACTTCTGGTGTGTTTTCTTCTGAGAGAAAAATAAATTGAGCTTTTTCTAATGAAAAAAGAACATCCCTGACTAAGCTTTTGTTAGCAGCTAAAGTATTAAATGTATAAAAACAAGCAACTACAATGTTTGTAGTGTCGAGTGTTTTATTTTTAACTGCCTCAAAATAAACCTGAGGTGTTGTGATTAAAATGCTGCAATCATCAGCTGTTTGTGTAGAAGAGGTTACGTGTAAATTACCAAATATTTTAATAACTTGTGCATTTAACGCTTCCACTTCTTCGGCGGTAGTACAAAACAAAACACTTTTTTGTTTTGATTCGGCATCGGTAGCAAGCGCAACTGTTAAAGCAGGTAAAGCGCCGATTAAAAAATCTTCTGTTTGTTTTGATTTATAAATCATTGTATGACTTCCACGCATGACTGCAGGAAGTATGTTTGCTAAATCTTCACTTGGTGTAGAAAACGAGCTGTTTTTTAGAGCTGAAAGAATATTATCGTTTGAGATAAGTCTTGAAAAAGTGAGCTGTTTTTTAGGTTCTTCAAAATGAGGAACTTCATACTCAGGAGCTGCTACAGCCGCCTTAACATCAACTTTAAGTGTAGGTTTTGGTGCTTTTTTAAGAGCCGGTTTTTTGGTAACCGTTTTTGTAACCGGTTTTTGAGGAGCTTTTGGAGCTTTTGGAGCTTTTGGCGCCTTCTCTGTAACAGAGATCGCTTTTGCTTTAGGGGCGCGTTTTGTGGTTGATGTTGTTTTTTTAGTAGGCGTTTCTGTATTTTTTTGTTTCATTTAAGGCTCATTTTTTTGCATATTAAAGGGCAACTTAGCCCAACCAGAGAAGGATAATAGAATGATTTTAACGTTTCTGACAACCCTTTTAATTATTAATGCCATTGTGTTGTTCTTTTTGGTTTTGATTCTTCAACACGGCAATGAAGGCGGAATGGGCGCATCCTTGGGCGGAGGAAATTCAACAGGAATGCTCGGTGCTTCTGGCGGAGTTAAACTGATAGTTCGCGCAACATGGATATGTGGAACTTTGTTTTTTATTTTAGCTCTTACAACGTCTTGGATTCGTACCCACGAACGTTATTCTATGGCAAATGAAATAGAAAAATCACTTGTCAGTGAACTAGAGGCGCCTGCAGCAATAGACACAAGCGCAGCTGCTAATGTAGAAGAAAACAAAAAGATTGCTGAAAGTGCCCCTAAATCTAAGTAGGCTTTACGGTTTTATTTCTTGTGGTATGGTTTTCTAAAATTCGTTCGTATAATTGATGCGAGCGTTTTTTAGAGACTGTGAATTTTTGAGAGATATAATACGTCATTGCTGCAGAACATAAAATCACGATAAAATCTGGACCTGTTTCTATAATTCCTTTTCCTCCATACGATCCCAGATAAGAAATTACGCCTACAGACATTAAATGCACTGGAATCCAAATCCAAGCCAAAGTTTTAAAATCGAAATCCATTTTTCTATTTTGATACATATGTAAAATTACTTGCAGTATGCATCCAAATGCTAAAATGAGTTCAAGTTTCCAAACGGTTTTCCAACCAGTCCAATGTAGAATTAAACAACACAAATAAAAGATAAAAAACGCACTAATTTTGTGACATTGAAGTATGAATGGTCTTTCTAAATGGCTGTAATTTTTACGAAATATTGGTAAACAGACCGCACCTGGCGTAAGCGATAAAATAATTGCAGCCGAAATAAAGGAAGCCATTTCTTGCCAGTTAGAAAAGGGCAGGAAAAAAAGCATTCCAAAAATAAAATTTACAAGAATAGCGGCCCACGGCACAAAAAGCCTATTTACCTTTGAAACAACCGCAGGAGCATCGCCTTGTAGCCCCATTGCGTAAAGCACACGTGAAGAGGCGGCTACAAAACTAAGCCCAGTTCCGAATGGTGAAATAAAAGCATCAAAATACAGAACACCAATGATAAAAGGCAATCCAAGAGCAAGAAATATACCTGCAAAAGGGCCAGAATCACCAAGGAAATTCATATTTGCCCATCCGTTTGTAAGGGCTTCTGGATTTATAGAAAGAATAAAGCCTAACTGTAGTAATGTGTATAAAACACAACAGATGAACAAGGAGCCAAATAGTGCAAGTGGAAGAGATTTTTGAGGATTTTTGGTTTCACCGGCTAAAAAAATGGCACTTTGAAAACCAAAAAACGATAAAGCCACACCGCCTGTTGAAATGGAAGAGAATAATCCCTGCACGCCATAAGGTAAAAATCCGCCGCCAGCGGTTAGATTTGAAAGATGGGGCTTAAAGAACAAAAGAATAATAACAATAGAAAATGGGATAACTAATTTCCAATACACCACTAAGTTATTGGTTTCAGCCATAAACTTAATGCCAATCATATTTATAGCGACCATAATTAACATGAGAACAGTGGCGTAAACGAGCCCAACCCCAGAAAGCACATGTGCTTCAGGGGTAAAAATATGAGGAATATAATTAGATGCATATTGTAAAATTGCTTGCACTTCGATTGGTGCAACCACTACTGTCCATAGCCAAGTAATCCATGAAAATAAGCTTCCTGCAAATTTTCCGTGAGATAATGTGACAAAAATGGTTGACCCGCCCGATATAGGAAACATACTAGAGAGTTCAGCAACCGAGAGTGCAATGATTGCAATTAAGCAGCCTCCCAGTAGCCAGGCCAATACGGCAGAGGGGCCAGCAATTCTTGCGGTATAAAAAGACCCAAATAACCAACCGGAACCAATAATGGAGCCGATTGAGATTAAAAGCAGGTTAAACTGAGATAACTCACGTTTTAGTCGCATAAAATATCCCGTGGAAAAGTTGATAAGAAATCAATTTTATCACAATAAAATATGAAAGTCGTTTACAACAATGTTGAAATCAAAAAAATTTACAATTACTCAACCATCGCAACAAAAGCGCTTTGATGTAGCCTGTGCCGCCATATTTCCAGAAATAAGTCGAAAAAAAATCAAGACTATTATTGATAATGGTGGAGCTTACATAAACAAAAAAAGAGTTAAAGTTGCAAAGGCTTTTTTAACAATAGGAGATACTGTTGAGCTGTATTGGGATGATAAACAAAAAGACAGTATTCAAATCACTAAAGAAAGCGTTGTATTTGAAAACGAAGATTTTATTATTCTTGATAAACCAGCAGGCATTGCAGTTCAAGGAACTTTAGACACAGATAAAACAACAATTTTACATGCATTACATAAGTTTTATCCTAAAAAATATCCTTTTCACGCAATGTATTTAGTCCATAGGCTTGATAAAGAAACATCAGGCTTAATGATAATTGCTAAAAAACAAGAAACACAAAAAGTGTTTGAAGAAATGTTTAGAAATCACGAGATATACAAAACTTATAAAGCGTTGTGCTATTTTACACCTAAAGAAAAACAGGGGGTTGTAAAGTACCCAATCGCAAAAGATATCGCGAGAAAAAATACGTATTTTGCTGTTGTCACAAACAAACAGTATCCAAGCCAAAAGGCTGCCGAAACAGAATATACAGTTGAAAAAATCTATAAAAATGGCGTGACGCTTGTAAGTTGTACTCCTAAAACTGGTCGTACTCATCAAATTAGGGTGCATTTAGGTGCAATTGGAGCTCCGATTTTAGGGGATAAAACTTACGCCCAGAACATTTATGCCCACCCGCACGGCAGAGGCGTATTAAGACAAATGCTTCATGCGTCTGATTTAAAATTTAAATTTGATAATGAAGATTTTGAATTTAATGTAAAACTGCCAGATGATTTTTCAAAGATTATTAAGCCTGCTTCTTGATTTCATGATAGAATTATAAGTAAACTTATAGAAATTATAATTCATACACATATTATATCAAGGAAGTATTATGATTCCTCCATTAAAAAGGCTGAGTGTAGTTGGAGCGATGGTTTTTGCAGTAACGAGCATGTCGGTTTACATGTGCGGCAAGAAACCAGATGGCGGTGTTCCTGCTCAAAACCCAGACGATTCTAAAGTATCACCTGAAAACCCTACTATTGCGCCTTTAGTTTTAGAAGAAGATGCTATTGACTTAGAAGCGGGTATTAACAGCAAAAAAGTTTTAACAATAAAAAATAACTCTAATATCCTTACTGCTGAGTATGTTCGCATTCAGGAAGACATTAATGCAGTCCGCACAAAATATGATGGGTGTGATGAAATTCGACCTGGCCAAAGATGTACCGTGACATTTGAGTCTGTCGGGCCGCTTCTAAAACCGACACAAATTGCAATTAAAGGAAAAAACACAACAACCGAATATTTAATGTTTAGTGTTGTTAACGTAATTCTTAAAGCGAACAATCCGCAAAAAATAAACTTGATTGCTGGTGGAAAAACAGAAGAGTTGATAATTGAAAACACGTCTAAATCTGTGTTTGCAGAAAACGTTGATGTTAAGATTGAACCAGAAAATAGCCTGCTTGTTTTGTCTGCAAACAACTGTGCGCAAATAGAAAATAAAGGCTCATGTGTTGTTTCAATTGCAGCTAAAATCGATGCAGAAACAGGCACAAATGAAATTAAAGTTCATGGCAAAAATACAAATGAAATTACTATTCCAATTGAAGTGTCGCGTGCCAGAATTGAATTAACACAATGTAATAAAGACACCATTACTTCAACAAATCAAAGCTGTAAGCTTTATTTTACACAATCTATTAAAAAGAAATCGCTTACAATTAAAAATACGGGCAATATTATTGCCGAAAATGTAATGATAGAAAATATTCCAGAAAGTATCCAAGTCGAAAAAACATGCACAAATCTTGAGCCGGGCAAAGAGTGCACAATTAATTTAATAGCCCCTCCAGTAACACCTCAAATAGACAATAATTTTATTGTGAAAGCTGAAAACAGCAATACTCTTTCAAACGAATTAACAATAATATCTGAGCTAAAATCTCTTGAAATTGCAAATCTTTCTAATGTAACTTTAATCAATCAGTTGAAAGCACCTGAAATTTGCAAAGACACTCAAAAAACTTTTGATATTAAAAACACAACTGATTCTAATGTGCGTATAAAGCTTGAAGGAAGCGCTTTAGAATCAACTGGAATTAAAATAGAGAATCGCTGTCAGAATGCTCTAAATTCTGGAGAGAGTTGTGCGATTGTGTTTACGCCAAACAATGAAGACACTGAAACAAAAGTATTAAAAATAATCGGTGTTTTAGAAGATGGCGATTCTTTAGAGCCTATTGATGTTAATGTGCGTGTGATTGGATATGGCTCAGAATATCAAGATGGATATGTTTACTCGTTATCTTGCGCAAACCAGCAATTTACTGGCGGAAAAGCGGTTTCTATTCAAGATTTAGGCCCTACAAAATGGTGGACTTCAGGCAGTCCTGTTAAAATGAACGATTATTATAGTGGCGGTCCAAATGTTACTATGGCATTTGAGTCAACATTTAGTGGCACTAAAAATGGGATTGAAAATTTTAATGCCATTAATACATGTTATGTGCATGGAAGAGGGTTTGGCGAATGGTATTTGCCTGCAATATGCGAGCTTGGCGTGAGCGATAACTCTGTAAGTAAAGGCGCTGAATGCGTAAATAATCCAGAAAACATAGTGGAAATTATGATTAAATTTGGTAAAGAACCGAATCTTATTCAAGGAAATTATTGGAGTAGTTCAGGAATTTTGAATGGATCTCAAGGTAAAGCATGGATGCAAGCATTCGCATTTTCTGCAAACAACTTTAAAAATACTCAAATCCAAAAATCGAGATCGGATGTTTATAAAATTAGGTGCGTAAGAGATATTTCTCCTTAAATTTGACTCTTGAGAATTGTCTTTATTGCGTGCGCATTGATCGCTATTTTTATACCCTTAATGCGTATTCTAAAACTAAGATCACAAAACACTGGAAAATTCATAAAAAGATACTAAAGTGTCTTTTTTAAGAGAGGTGTTTTATGGCTTTTAAATATATATCTATTCCTAATTCTGGTTCTCCAATTACTCTGGATGAGAAAAAACAACCCGTTGTTCCAAATAATCCAATAATTCCCTTTATTGAAGGTGATGGTATTGGCCCCGATATTTGGCGTGCATCTCAGCTTGTGTTTGATGCGGCAGTAAAAAAAGCATATAGCGGTTCGCGCGAAATTGCTTGGATGGAAATTCCAGCTGGCGAAAAATCATTCAAATCAAATGGCAGTTGGCTTCCTGATGAAACAATTGAAGCAATTAAAAATTATCATATTGCAATTAAGGGCCCACTTACAACCCCTGTTGGTGGCGGTATTCGAAGTTTAAATGTTACATTAAGACAAGTTCTTGATTTATATCAATGTGTTCGCCCAATACGTTGGTATCCGAATGTTCCTTCTCCTGTTAAGGCTCCCGAAAAAGTTAACATGACTATTTTTCGTGAAAATACGGAAGATATTTATGCAGGAATTGAATTTAAAGCAGGCAGCGAAGAACAGGCTAAATTGCGTGATTTTTTAAAAAACTCTCTTAATAAAACTGTTCGTGAAGATGCGGGGCTTGGCGTAAAACCTGTTAGCGCATTTGGCTCAAAACGCTTGGTTCGTGCGGCAATTCAATATGCAATAAAGAAAAAGCTTTCATCGGTTACGCTTGTGCACAAAGGCAATATTATGAAATTTACCGAAGGTGCGTTTCGTGATTGGGGCTATGAAGTTGCTCGCGAAGAGTTTCCAAACGAATGTGTCACTTGGGACGATTGCCAAGGCAAACCACCGGCTGGTAAAATATTAGTAAAAGATACTATTGCAGATAATATGTTCCAACAGGCGTTATTACGTCCAGAAGAATATCATGTTCTTGCTTCAACAAACTTAAACGGTGATTATCTATCAGATGCTCTTGCTGCACAGGTTGGTGGTCTTGGAATTGCGCCAGGCGCGAATATTGGCGATGGTTTTGCGTTATTTGAAGCAACTCATGGCACTGCACCAAAATATGCGGGACTCGATAAAGTAAATCCAGGATCTGTTATTTTAAGTGGTTGTATGATGCTTGAATACATGGGTTGGACAGAAGCTGTTGATTTAATTGAAACTGCGTTCGAAAAAACTCTTGCAGATAAAGTAGTTACTTACGATTTTGCACGATCATTAGAAGGCGCTAAGGAAGTAAAATGTTCGGAATTTGCACAAGCGATCGTGAACAATATGTAACCACCCAAAGGGGTAGTCAATTTTTTGGTGTGGAAGAGTCTCGCTTTACAAATTGGCGATGGCAAATGAAACATCAAATTCAAAGTGCGGATGATTTTAAAAAAATCATCCCCTTTGATGAGTCAGAAAAGCAAGCATTTGAAAATTTAAAAGAAATATTTCACGCTGGCCTTACGCCCTATGCGGCATCATTAATTAATTTTTCTGATCCTAACGATCCTATTCGTTTACAATTAGTGCCAAGCTTAAAAGAGCTTTCTGATGGATATGGTGTTGCTGATCCCTTACAAGAAACAAACAACTCGCCAGTAAAAGAACTTGTTCATGTTTATAAGCATAAAATTGCTTGGTGCGTTGCACAGTTGTGTCCAATTTATTGTCGATACTGTTTCCGTAAGCGTCGTGATGAAGAAGTAGGATTACACTTTAATCCTAAAATTATTGCAGAAGGTCTTGAATATATTCGTAGCAATACAGATATTCATGATGTGCTCATTACGGGTGGAGATCCGTTTATTGCACAAGATAGTGCGATTGAAAATTTGTTAATAGAATTACGCAAAATAAAACACGTTGAAATTATTCGATTCGGCACACGTGTCCCTGTTTTTTTGCCCTATAGACTTACAAAAGATTTTGCAAACATGCTGGCAAAATACCATCCTATTTGGATCAATACACACTTTAATTCTGTGAACGAAATTACCCCAGAAGCGGCAGAAGGCATTGATAATTTATTAAAAGCAGGCATTCCTGTTGGAAATCAGTCTGTATTTTTAAAAAACATTAATGATTCGCACGAACAAATGAGTGCTTTACTGAGGGGTCTCATAAAAATAAGAGTGCGTCCTTATTATGTTTATCATCCTCAAATTGTAGATGGTACAGAGCACTTACGTATTCCAATTGAAAAAGGCCTTGATATTATGAAAGGATTACGTGGCACCGTGGCAGGATTTGCAATGCCTCAATATGTTCTTGATACCCCAACGGGTAAAGTGCCTCTTTCATCAAACCATGTGCTTGAGCGAAAAGGTGATTTTGTGCATGTAGAACAGCTTACAGGGCAGCCTTGGGCAGAACCAAGCCCTTTAGAAGGATATGTGCCTAAACAGAACCATTTTGCAAATAAGAATTCTTGAATAATCCAATCTGCTGCGTTGTGGCTGCGTCTCGTTTGACTTGCGTACAATTAAGTACGCGGCGTCTGCGCTCGTTTGCCACGCCTTGCATCTTGGGCTATTCGAGAATTCTAGTTTTTATTGCCAATCACTTAGGGCAATTCCCACACCAAAAGCATTTGTCCGATTGTCAAACTCTATAAGAGATTGGCCATAACCACTAAAATATTGGGCATATAGTTTTACTCTAGAGTTTGCAGAATAAGACACAGTCGCCATAATATGACCTCGAGTAAAACCGCTTTCTATGTTTTGACCCTCGATACTAAAAACAAAATCTTTTAGATTATAAGACAAAAGAATTTTATCGTAGCCCATATAATAAGCAATACTTGCGCTATTATGACTTCTTGCTTTTACTGTTCCAAATGGAACCCAGCCAGAAATTTGTGCGTAGAAATTTTTAGCCGTTAATTCTACTGAACCAATGACTCGATTCCAGGCAACTTCCATATAACCACCTTTACCGTTTGATTGGTGATTAATGAGTAAATTAGCAAACATGTTTGGAGCAAAGTGCCATTTGAGATAAAGAATTGGCTCGTAATCTACTTCTCGCATGAATTGAGTGGGAGAATATAATTGCCAAAAAAACAATTGAGTATATGCAAGATAAAAGCGTAAATTATCTGTGCCAAACATTCTTTTTAAAAGCATAATCTCAAAACTAAATTGTACTTTAACTTCGTTTTGACGCAATTTAACATGGTTTGGAGTGTGATTATCATACATATCATAATCAGGATTTTTCGTATGATACCAGGCAAGTAAATAAGTTGGTTCATAAAAAGAAAACATATTATGAAAGCTGAATGCTTGCGGTTGGTTATGAAAATCTATTTCTGCTTGTGAGGGTTCAAAAGCACGTGTTTCTGAGAAAGGGACGAATGCAATTATGATGTAAATAATAATTGCAACAAAACTATACTTTCTCATAACTTCGAGACTTTCTATTGCCAGTCATTTAGAGTGATACCAACACCAAAACTTTGTGTGCGATGATTATACTCTATAAGTGATTGTCCGTATCCTGAAAAAAATTGTGCGTAGGCGCCAAATTTGGAAGTGAATGGATATGAGGCTGTGACAATAATAGAGCCGCGTTTAAAGCCACTTTCAAAATTGCTTGCTTGCACAGACCAAACCATAGTGTCAAATAATCGATAGGATAAAATAAGCTGATCGTATCCCAAGTAATTTGCTATGTCGGGATTTTGTAATGTAGCTCCAGTTCCTTTAAACAATAAAAACCAGCCGCTTGCACGCATGAAAAAGTTTTGAGTGCCGAATTCAAGGCGCCCAATTACACGGTTCCAGCTTCGTTCAAATTCGCCGCCGCGTCCATTAGATTGATGATCAAGAGTTAATTCACCAAATAAATTACGCATTAACCTCCCGCGCAAAGTTAATGCTGGTTCATAATTTGACTCGCGAAACCACGGCGAACCAGTATAAAGCTGCCAATAAATTAATTGTGTATATGAAATATTGATAGAAACATTTTTATTGTAAAAAAGATTTTTAACTAAGGGTAAATATACACTGAGTTGCGCTTTGAATTCTTGTTTTTTAAGATTTTGATTTCCTGGGATTTGAGCTGCTGGATACACAGCATAGTCAGGTGAACCGGTGTAATAAAAGGGAAGCACATAGCTAGGCTCATAAAGCGCTATGTAGTTTGAAAACCTTGGTAAGAACAAGTTTTTTTCATTTTGATATTCAATTTCCATGCTCGAAGCAGGCTGCAGTTTTGGATGAGTTTCCTCTGGGGGATTCAGAATAGTTACTGCTTGATCAGTGTCTTGGTCTGGTTTGGGGTCGGGCGTATCTGCATAAACCGTGTAAGCTGATACGAAAATACAAAAAGAGAGCACGCGTATAAAATATTTTTTAAACATGATGAGTCCAAAGTAAAAAATTATTCGAAAATCATTGCACGAGCTTCGCCAAAGCCAACTCGTATTTCATCTTTTTGTGCATAACCCTTCATAATAATAGTGTCGCCATTTTGAATGAAAGATCTGGATTCACCATTAGGAAGTTTTATAGGATTTTTACCGCCCCAAGAAAGCTCTAGAAGAGAGCCAAACGAGGAAGGGTCATCTCCACTAATGGTGCCGCTAGCACACATATCACCAACGTTTATAGGACTACCGTTTGAAGCAAGATAGGCAAGCTGTTGAAACATATTCCAATACAAATGTTTATAGTTTGATTTACACAACAAATATTCTTCTGTTGAATTTTTTGGTTGTATATAAACTTCTAAATTAATGTCGTAATGGCCTTTAATTGAACATTGTAAATACTCAAGTTCAGGCGTCTCTTTTTTAGGAGCGTCGATGGCAAACGGTTTTAATGCCTCTAAGGATACAATCCAAGGCGAAATAGTACTTGCAAAACTTTTGCCTAAGAACGGCCCTAATGGAACATACTCCCATTTTTGAATGTCGCGAGCAGACCAATCGTTAAATAGGGTTAATCCAAAAATATGTTCGGCAGATTGTTTTGGAGACAATACATTTCCCATTGAATTTATTTTATTGGTGACAAACGCCACCTCTAATTCAAAATCAATTCTTTCAGAAGGAGCATATATTGGGGGCGCAGTTTCAGATTTTTTCAGCTGACCCCAAGGTCGTTTTATATTTGTTCCACTAGGGATAATTGAGCTGGCACGACCATGGTAACCAATAGGAAGATGTTTCCAATTTGGAAGAAGTGGGTTTTTATCATCTCTAAACATTTTTCCAACATTTGTTGCATGTGAGATGCTTGAATAAAAATCGACGTAATCTTGTACTTTGATGGGCATATGAAGCGAAACAGATTGAACAGAAAAAATAATTTTACTTTGTAAATTTGTATCTGATTTTAATTTAGAATTTTCGTCTGTAAAAATAGATTGTATTTTTTTTCTAACGTTTTCACAAACCAAATTTCCTAAGGCCAAAAATGTGTTTAATGAATCTTCTGCAAAAATAGAGTGATTGATTTCTGAAATATCATTTAAAAACCCCTGCATATAGAGTGCAGAAATATCAATTACATTATTTCCTAAAATTGTGGCGGCTCTTTTTTTGGGATTATTTGCTTCTGAAAAAATTCCAAAAGGAATATTATAAATTGAAAAGTCGTTATTTTCTGGAATCGAAATCCATGTTTTCATTTTATTCTCCAGCTTTAGTGTAAAAATTTTATATGTTTATCAAGAGTTTCAATTGGCTCGATAAAGTCACAGGTTCCAATTCCTTTAAAAATATTTTTACGAAATTTTTTAATTACTTCTAATGGAAATGAAATTTTTTGCAATGGGTTGGTCGATAAAATTAAAGTAATTTTGTTATTTTCACATTGTATATGATCATAGTTTAGATTTTTTATGATGCTAGCAATTGTATTTAATAATTCGTTTGTTTCAGTTTTTGCGCCTTCAGAATTGGAATTATAAAAAGCAAACATACTTGCAAAAATCACATTAAGAAAACCATGCATTGTTGCGCCAACGTTTGAATTATAATTGGGCACAGGAATGTGTAAGCCAGCTGTCATTTTAAAAGAGAATTGAAATTGACTAAGCAACAAAAACATTTCAGCAAGACTGTTTGAATTTGGCACTAAGCTTGGTGTAATGCCACCTGCTCTTAGTTTTATAAATATTTTTTGCGCAGATTTTGTGTTGTTATGGTCTTGTATAAAGTTAAAAAAGTGATGCAATATCTCTACTTTTAGAAAAGGCATCTCACAAAAAAATTCGAAACTCTGTGAAGACTGGTTTTTAAGCGCTTGTGAGAGAGAATTAAAAATATTTGAAAATAATTGATGAAGAGTTTTGTGATCATATTCATAGAATTCGTCAAAAAACCTAATTTCAAAAGCGTCTATCAAACTAGAAGAATTTGATTCAACAATTTTTATAATATTTATACAATCTGTAGAAAGAGATTGTACAAGTTCATGTTCATTTTTTGGTGCAGTTAAGATGAGTGAAAGCTGTTTGTTTAATTTGTCGTTTTCTATGAGTTTTAAATATTCATTAGATTTTTGAATCGGTAAAATAAACTTTCCAAGCATATTTTTATACTCATGCTCTTGATATAAAGTATAATTCCCAAGGGCAGTGGGTAACGAAAGTTTTGCAGGAGGAAATAAACCAGCATAGTCAAAAAGATGTTCTATTAAAGAATGCATAACTTGCCCCAAAACAACCTCCATGAAATTTAAATAATGACTTGTTTAAATGTACATATCTGGTTAGCATAAAAACTGTTTTACATACAGTTTTCTTCATTCCTTATAAAACCTAGAGGGTCGGGTATTGTGCATAATACTCTTATTCAAGACTTTGCTTATATATTGCTTGCCGGAAGTTTATTCGGGTGGCTTTTTAAACGTTTTTTTAATTTGCCGCTTATTTTAGGATATATTGCCGGTGGTTTCTTTGTCCAAATTCTTGGAACAGTTGTTGAAACAAATTTAAGCCCAACTTCCGTTTATTCTTTAGCCGAACTTGGTGTGTTGCTTTTAATTTTTACAATGGGTTTACATTTTAGTTTGCCTAAATTAAAAGCGTTGGGGTTTAAGCCAATTCTTGTCGCCATTTTTCAAGCCTTGTTAATGTGGATGGCAGGCGTAAAAGTTGCTGAAGCGTTTGGGTTTTCAGGAATGGAAGCGCAGTTTATTGGTGCATCAATAACCACAGCATCTACTGCAATGATTGTTAAAACGCTCGAGGAATATCAGCTTAAAAACGCCCGTTTCGTCCAGAAATTATTTGGAATTTTGCTTGTAGAAGATTCGGTTATTATCTTCATTCTTATCTGGCTTGCCACAAAAGATGTTTCTAGCTCTTCACAAAACACAACAGCCTTTCTTGCAAAATTACTCCCTATTTTTATTGGCAGTATAATTTTATGGTGGGTGCTTGGAACAATCTTGGTTCCTCGCTTTATTAAAACAGCATATCAACATGGCAAAGAAGAGCTCTTAATTGTTCTTACAGTTGGGTTTGCCCTTGGTCTTGCGTATTTATCTTCTGCATGGGAATTTTCTCCTGCATTAGGGGCCTTTATTATGGGCTCTATTATGGCGGAGTGTCGCGAGCTTAAAAAGATAGAAACTCTTATTGAGCCGCTTAAAAATTTCTTTGGCCTAATTTTTTTCGTGTCGGTTGGTTTGCTTTTTACCCCTAATGTTTTTCTTACTGATTGGAAGTTGATTTTAGCATTACTTGGCTGTGTTCTTGGCCTTAAGTTTGTTTTCAACTGTGTGCTTAATGCGTTAAGTGGCGCTTATCTAAAAGACTCTATTCGTATGGCAGGCTGTATGCTGCAAATTGGAGAAATGTCTTTAGTAGTTGCTCAAACAGGTCGATATTTTAAAGTTTTTGATGAAAAAATGTTTTCGGTTATTATTGCAGTTGCAGTTGTTAGTATGGTTTTAACTCCTGCAACAACAAGAATGTTTTTAAATCTTGCTAATAAATTAGATGACATTTTACCTTCTCGCTTGCTTGCGGGGTTAAATTCATATGCTCAGGCAATTACAGATTTTTCTTTAACAGAGCAAATTGGCAGACCTCACGAAAAATTTTATTTAATGCGTGAGCTTCGTTATGTTTTTAATACAATTCTTGGCAAAGTAAGAAAAAACTATTCTCGTCTCACTGTGCGCAATCAGTCTGCTACATTTAGCCGTTTAGCGCCGTGGGATGAGTATCTTGTGCCGGTTTATATTTCTCCTGGTTCAATTGTGTCAGGGAAATCGTTAGTGCACTTAAAATTACGTGAGCACTTTGGAGTAAATGTGGTTGCAATTGAGCGCGAAAGCCGTTTTATTGTTGCGCCAATGCCTGACGATCTTATTATTGGTTCCGATACTTTAATTGTTTATGCCACAGAAGATGCAGTTGCAAAACTTGGTTCTTATTGCGATCAGGTTATTGATTCTTCCATGTTTCGCACAATCGACGATTGCACACTGGGCACTATTTATGTCACTGCCGATCATCCGTTTATTGGAAAAAGTATTTTAGATCTCGAGATTCGCGCAACATTTAATTGCGTTATTTTGGCAGTAAATAGAGACAATGAGCGGATTAAAAACCCTGCATCAAGATTTATATTTGAAGAGAATGATGAAATTTATATTTTCGGAACTAAAAATTCAATCATTCATTTAATTCAATCACATGAAGATTAAAACAAAGTTGACGTTTTAAGTTTTTATCTACTTCTATCAAACTAAAAAAAGAAAATATCATAACTTTACGGTTGTAAATTCAGGTATTTGATTTAGATTTTTGGGAATTTGTTTGCTGCTAGCGGTTTGACTGAAAAAATGACATACGGTACAATAAATGTAGATTAGCTTTGATTTTCACTCAATATTCTCTACTTTTTATGATTATTTAATAATAAAAAGTATAATAAAATTAGTTATTTAAGTGATATTGAGGTTGTCTGGTCTAATTTCAAATGCACATTTGCATTCAAGATCGAGGTTTGAAATGGATTTAATAACCATAGATATAGATTTATATGGACCTCTATTAAACTTGGCTGAAACTCCTTATAAATCTGCTCTTGAGGTCCATGACATTTATGTAGTTGGCGATTTGCATGGTAATTTTGCGAAACTTGTACTGGCCTTAATAAATCTAAATTTTATTGCGCTTAAAAATCCAGAATATTTCATAGATACAAATTGTATTGTGCATCTGCTTAGACAGTTTAGTGAGCATGATTTGACAAAGCAAGAAATTCATGAACATTTAGATCTGTTATTTTTCGTTCGACCTTCAGAAAAAGAAATTATTTTTATTGGCGATATAATTTGCGATAGAGGGATTTCTGATTATTTTACAATTAGTATATTTTATTGGATGGCTAGAGTTGGAATTAAATTTAGCTGTATTTTTGGCAACCATGATATAGTGGCATTAACAAGCTATCCATTCTCGCAACATCGAAAACACAAATATTTTATTGATTTAATTGGTTCAAATTCATTTACAGCGTTTTTCCGTTCTTTTGACTATTTTCGATTAGATGAAAAAAGAAAGCAAGAGTTTGTTCATATGTGCCGTGAACTTCTTATAGGTCACTTTAATTTTTTTAGGATTATTCCAAGTTCAAAAATGCCTATTCTTTTAACTCATGCTCCAGTTCATCCAGAGCTATTTAATCAATTAATAAATATGTTTTTAATTGAGCAAAAAAGAGAAGATCGTTGCCCAACATGGCATGATCTCTTTATTGAACAAGCCACATCAAATAAATTTGTATTCGACTTCCGTAGATGGATTCACAAACGCTTAACTGTTGCATTCGATTTCGCTATTGATGAAAATGAAAAAAAATTTTGGGGTTTGATTAAAAGATTTTGTTTTTGGCGCGATGACATGTCTCCATTTTTTCATCATTCAGCTCAATCTAAAACTGCAAAATTGGCGACAGTAGATGCAGCTGCAGTTGCATTAGGTAAAGTCGTTAATGATTTATCGATATATACAATTTTTGATATTCCTTATCAGTTAAGATTCGGTACCCATATTTTTGGTCATATGGCAGGAGTCTATATCAATCCACACCCTGAGCACCTAACACATTCGCAAATATGTCTTGATACTACTACGGGAATGCCTCATCTAAGTGCAGGACCAATTATTTATGCTCTAATATGAATACTAACAAATACCCAAATCTGAGCCAAAGCAAAATTTATTATATTGATTTGTAGTTAATTAAGAACTGCTTTTCTTTGCCACAGCGTCGATTTTATTAATGCTTAAATAAATTATATTGTTGAACGGCTTCGATACGAGCCATTGCTCGTAATTTTGCTTCGTCGACACTGCGGCGATCTGAATCGGAAAGTTCTGTAGAAAGTTTTGCGTCTGCTCTTTCAAGTGATTGTTGAGCTCTGGCAAGATCAATTTGTGAAGCTTCTTCTGCAACATCGGCAAGAATTGTAACTTTACCACCCTCTTCTACGCGAACCACTCCACCTGATGTTCTTAAAATACCAGAAATATTTTTTTTGGTGTATGTGACAATACCAATAGAAAGATCTGTAATAATAGGGGCATACCCAGGCATTATAGCAAGCATGCCTTCACTCGTGTAAACGTAAACTTCTTCAACTTCAGTTTCATCTACAAGTTTTTGGGCTGGCGTTAATATGCGTAGGTGTAGTCCTGTTTCCATAGCTTAAACTTTGACTCCCATTTTTTTTGCTTTTTCAATAGCTTCATCGATAGAGCCAACCATATAAAAAGCTGATTCTGGAAGATGATCCCACTTGCCATCACAAATTTCTTTAAAGCTACGCACTGTATCGCCTACTTTTACATAACGACCAGGGTTGCCAGTAAAGACTTCTGCAACGTGGAATGGTTGAGATAAAAAGCGTTCAATACGACGAGCTCTTGAAACAACTTGCTTATCGTCTTCAGAAAGTTCGTCCATACCAAGAATAGCAATAATGTCTTGTAATTCTTTGTATCTTTGAAGAATTTGTTGAACGCGGCGCGCAGTTTCGTAGTGTTCATCACCCACAATGAGTGGATCAAGAATACGACTGGTGGAATTTAATGGATGTACTGCAGGATAAATACCTTTTTCTGTTAAAGAACGATCAAGGTTTGTGGTTGCGTCTAAATGCGCAAATGCAGTTGCCGGAGCTGGATCGGTATAATCATCGGCAGGCACATAAATTGCCTGTACAGATGTAATAGAACCAGAGTTTGTTGATGTAATGCGTTCTTGTAAATCGCCCATTTCAGTAGCTAGGTTTGGCTGATAACCAACCGCAGATGGAATACGACCTAAAAGAGCCGAAACTTCTGCACCAGCTTGTGTAAAGCGGAAAATATTATCTACGAAGAAAAGAACGTCTTGATTTTGTTCGTCGCGGAAAAATTCTGCAACAGACAAGCCTGAAAGAGCAACGCGTGCACGTGCACCTGGTGGTTCATTCATTTGCCCATAAACAAGGGCAACTTTATCGAGAACGCCAGAATCTTTCATTTCGTGGTAAAGATCATTACCTTCACGAGTACGTTCACCAACACCGGCAAATACAGAATATCCACCATGTTGTTTTGCAATGTTATTGATGAGTTCCATAATAAGAACTGTTTTACCAACACCAGCACCACCAAACAGACCAATTTTTCCGCCTTTTTGGTAAGGAGCAAGTAAATCTACAACTTTAATTCCAGTTTCAAGCATATCACGCTTAGTGCTTTGCTGAGTAAATGGAGGTGCTTTTCTATGAATTGGGTATCTTTGTGTTGTAGGAATATCGCCTTCGCCATCAATTGGCTCGCCAATTACATTTAAAATACGTCCTAGAACTTCTTTCCCTACTGGAACAGTGATTTGTTCTTTTGTATCAGAAACTTCTGTTCCGCGGCTAAGGCCATCAGTTGAATCCATCGCAATCGCGCGAACAACATTTTCACCTAAGTGCTGGGCAACCTCGAGAACAAGGTTATCCTTTTTATCACTAATAGTTTTGTTAGTTGTGCGCAGAGCATTATAAATTTCTGGAACATGTCCTTGGGGAAATTGTACGTCGACAACGGGCCCCATAACTTGAATAATTATACCTACTTGACTCATAAAAACTCCTACAGTGCTTCAGCGCCGCTGATGATTTCGATTAATTCGTTGGTAATAGCTGCCTGACGTGCACGTTGGTACGTGATTTGCAGCTTTTTTTCCATTTCTTTTGCATTACGTGTTGCATTATCCATGGCGGTCATTCGAGCGCCATGCTCGCTTGCACGAGATTCAAGCAGCACATGTAAAATTTGTGATGTCATATACCGAGGGAGAATGGAAATAAAAAGATCATCGCGCTCGGGTTCAAAAATAGGCTCGCCTTCTTGAGTTTCTGCATCAGCTGTTTTCTCTGCAGTAGCTTCAAGAGTTTGATTTGAAAGCGGCAAAATAGTTTCTGAAAACGGCTCTTGTGTCATAGCAGATTTGAACTCGCTATAAACAATAACAACCTTACCAATTTTTTCTTTTTCATAGAGGGCGGTGACCGCCTCTGCAAATGGCTCTATACTTTGATTGATTTGTTTTTCAAACGGAGTGTTTAAGAGAGTTATTTGTGCGCTTGTGAGTTGTTCTGCAGAATCAATATACTCGTTTTCATTTACTGTATTTGTATAATTAGACGATTGTGTATCGGCGTTTTCTCTATTTTTTGACACAAGAGATTGATAGGCTTTTTTGCCAATACAAACCACAGAAACGCTAAAACCTTCTGATTTTAAAGAGTCCCATGTTTTTTGGGCATGTTTTACAACGCTAGCGTTAAAACCACCACATAAACCACGTTCTGAAGATGCAACAACAAGAAGCGCGTGCTTAGACGTGTTTTGAGTAAGAAGTGGATGAGCACAGCCGCCACGTACAAAATAAGATAATTTTTTTACAAGTGCAGACAATTCAGATGCATAGGGACGTGCATTCACAACAGCTGTTTGAGCGCGGCCAAACTTAGCTGCTGAAACAACTTTCATTGCCTTCGTGATTTGCTGCGTATTTTTTACACTTTTGATCCGACTGCGCAGATCCTTAAGATTTGCTGGCATTTGTTGAGTTAAACCTCTTTTCGAATTCGCCTAAAGCCGCTTTGAGTTTATCCTGCAGCTCTGAGCCCATTTTTTTACCTGTTGCAATTTCATCAAGTAAATTTTTGTGATCAGATTCAAAATAAGCAAGCATTTGTTTTTCAAACATTTGAACTTCTGACACTTCAATAGAATCTAAGAAGCCGTTAATTCCCGCAAAAATTGTAAGAACTTCTTTTTCCATTGGATACGGATCGTATTGGCCTTGCTTTAGAAGCTCGGTAAGACGTTTTCCGCGTGCGATTTGAGCGCGAGTTGCGGCATCAAGATCGGAAGCAAACTGAGAGAATGCTGCAAGTTCACGATACTGTGCTAATTCAAGGCGCATATTACCTGCAACTTGTTTCATAGCACCTGTTTGTGCAGAACCGCCCACACGGGAGACTGATAAACCTGCATTCACAGCCGGACGCATACCTGCATTAAAGAGATCGGCTTCAAGGAAAATTTGACCATCTGTAATAGAAATAACGTTTGTTGGAATATAAGCAGCAATATCATTTGCTTGTGTTTCAATTATTGGGAATGCAGTTAAGCTGCCTGCCCCAAGTTCATCATTTAATTTACAGGCGCGTTCTAGCAAACGACTGTGAATGTAAAACACATCGCCAGGATATGCCTCACGGCCTGGTGGCCGTCTTAATAACAAAGAAAGTTCACGATATGCTTGAGCGTGTTTTGTGAGATCATCATAAAACACAACCGCATGTTCACCCTTATCTCTAAAATACTCGCCCATTGTGCAGCCAGTATAGGGAGCAATAAATTGTAATGTGGCAGCTTCAGAGGCGCCTGCAACAACAACAATTGTGTATTCTAATGCGCCAGCACGCCTTAGTTTTTCAACGATTTGTGCAATAGTTGAGTATTTTTGTCCAATAGCAACATAGATACATTTTACACCATTGCCTTTTTGGTTAATGATTGTATCAATTGCAATTGCCGTTTTTCCTGTTTGGCGATCGCCAATAATAAGCTCGCGTTGTCCGCGGCCAATTGGGATCATGGCATCAATTGATTTAATACCAGTTTGCATGGGCTCGTGCACGCTTTTACGTGCCATGATACCAGGTGCTTTAATTTCAACTGGAGAAGATTGCTGTGTTTTGATTTCGCCAAGGCCGTCAATAGGTTCGCCCAGAGCATTTACAACGCGACCCAAAAGTTCCGGCCCAACTTGTACTTCGTTGACAGCACCCGTTCTTGAAACTTTCATGCCCTCACAAATTGTTTCAGGCGATCCAAAAACAGAAACACCAACGTTGTCTTCTTCTAAGTTGAGAACTAAGCCTTTTACGCCATTTTCAAACAGAACTAATTCACTCACGAGTGCATTTTCGAGTCCGTAGACGCGAGCTATGCCATCCGCGATTGAAACAACAGAACCAGTTTCGGCAACTTCAGCTTTAACGCCTAGGGAGTCGATCTTCTGTTTGAGTAGTGTGCTTATTTCGTCTACTCGGATATTTTGCATGGTGATTATTCCTCTTTAATTTCAATAAGTATTTAGCTTACGGCTGCGTTGAGTTTTGTTAAAAATGATTTTAAACTTGCATCGATGTGCGTTGAACCAATTTTAATCAACAACCCACATTTAAGTGAATCATCAATTAAGTTTGAAAAAACAACTTTTTTTTGAACATTGCTTGTAATATTTTCTTTAAGTTCTTCAAGAGCCTCGCTAGACATGGGTTTTGCAGAAACTATGTCTGCACGAATAATGCCCAAGTAAGCGTCGCTTTGTTTAAAGTAAAAATCTAAAATATAAGGTACATAAGCAATGCGCTTATGCTCAATGATGGTAGCAAAAAAATTGAAAACCACTTCGTTGAGTTTTTGAGCTGCAAGTTTCTGTGTTCTTGAATTTAGAACGGTTTGTAATAATTCGTTTTTTTGATTTAAGGTCAATGATTGGTTTTGAAAAGTTTTTATTGTCTTTTTTGAGAAGCAATAAGAAATTTCTTGTATAAAATCATTAGCCTTAATTAATTCTTCTGTTTTGTTTTGAAAAAGATCTCTTAAAGTTTCAAAAAGAGCTGTGCCATAACGCCTGGCGAGTGGGCCTGAAAATTTTTCCATAAACCAATTACCTGTGTGCCTTTAAAGTGAACTTGATTGAGATTCTTGTTGCGCTAGCGCCTGAGGAATAGACTCGACAACATCTTTACGCATATGAACCTCAAGGGCTGTAAGACGTTCTGGAGTCAGTTGCTTTTCAAACTCTTTTAAAACGAGCTTATACATTTCTGATTTGAGTTCGCTTTGTGTTTGAGAAATAAGTTCCAATGATGTGCGCTTTGCATCTGCAAGAATCGCTTCAGAAGCAAGATTAGCTTCATCTAAAATTCTTTTTTGCTCAATCTCTGTAGTTTGTTTGTATTGTTTGTCAATATTTTCAATATGTTGTGTTAAAGTAGAAATTTGGGCTTCATACTGCTGAATTTTACGTTCTGCAAGAGTAAGAGCTTCGTGGGCTTCAGAAAGTTTTGTTCGAAATTCGTCGCGCTTAGAAGATAAAAACCCATGTATTGGTTTACGCGCAAGATAAACAAGCGCCAAAATAAAAACTACAAATTGAAAATAGGGCCAAAATACACTTGTCCAAAATGAGTGAATCATGCGTTCACTCCTAGTTTACTATAAAGTTTTTTAACAATATCATTGATGTGTAAGTGAATTTGAGACGATGCCTCTTGTTTTTCGAGCCTTAAATTTTCCTTAATTTCGGCCATATAAACACCAGCTTTATTTTGAGCGCCGACAAGTATTTTATTGGCAGCTTCTTTTGAGGATTTGATTTGTTCTTCTTGAAGAGCACGCGCATTTTCGAGGGTTTGGTTCAGGCGAGCCTTATATGTTTGTTCAAGTTCATTTGCTTGTTGAAGCTTAGATTGTGCAACCTGTTGATTTCCCAAGGTTCTTTTTTTGCGTTCGGCCTGTAGCTTTAGTGCAGGCCTAATGATCATTTTATTTGTAAGAAAAAGACCAATCAAAAACAAAGAAATCTGAATTACAAAACGAATTGTAGTTTCAGCATCTTCAAATGGATAAATATTTAGCGATCCAGACATTCTAACCCCACCAATTTTTGTAGGCAAAACAAAGCGTGGTTAGCCATATCAACCATTTATTTTGATGTCAATGGAATGTCTGAGAATCGCAAACGAGCCAGAAATAATCATCCTTTTAAGGATGATTATTTCTTACGTTTTGTTGTTGTTTTTTTTGTTGATTTAGCTTTAGCTGTTGTTTTCGTAACTTTTTTTGCGGCAGCTTTAGGCGCTGCTTTTTTAGTTGGTTTTGCAGCAGCTTTTTTAGTTGCAGTAGTTTTTTTTGCGACAGTCGCTTTTTTAGTAGTTGCCGCTTTTTTCTTTTTAGCGCCAACACGCTCTTTTAAAGAACCAGAAACGCGAAAGCTCACTTTTTTGGAAGGTGGAATTTTAATTGCTTCGCCAGTTTGAGGGTTACGACCCATCCGAGCTTTGCGATCTTTAACACTTAAAATACCCAATTTGTCTAAACGCACTTTTTTTCCAGTTGCAACATAGTCTTCAATTTGGTCTAGAAAGTTTAAAATTACATCACGAGTGACTTTTTTAGAAACTTCCTTGAAGCGATCCGCAACATCTAATATGAGTTTTTTTGTTGTAACGGCAATTTGTTTTTTATCCATGGAATCCCTTTCTGAAAAACATGTAATGAGAGGACTGATTTTCTCTTATTTAGAAAAAAGAATCAAGTTTGCAACCAAAAATACTTTTGAACATTTTCTCGATTTTGGAGTTTCTTTATGAGTAATGGACTTGCCTCTTTGAAAAGGCCTCAGCCCCCTATTTTAGTTTTTGATATTGAGACTGTTCCAGACATTCCATTATTGTATCATCGATATGGCCATATGCTTGAACAACAAGTAGAAAAACCTGATTCTATTTGGAACGACGTAGATTTTTTAGAAAAATTTAAAGCAGAAACTAAAGTTGATTTTCCCCAAACTTTGTTTCATGCAGTGGTAAGTATTTGTGCTGTTTTTGTTGATCCAATCTCTTATACAATTTTAGATGGTATAAAATTGACAGTGCCTACGACAGAAAATTATGAAAATTTTAAGAGCGCAGAAAAAAAGATTCTTGAATCTTTTTGGCAATTTTGCTTAAAACATGAAAACTTTCATAAAACTTGGTACGACGCCAATCTTTCAGATATGAAGTATGGGTCGGATTATTATAAAAATAAGCTTAAAAAACTTCCACTAACTTTTTGTGGGTACAATATTTCAAGTTTTGATTTAATGGTTTTAGAGCAAAGAAGTTTAATTAATTTTATTACATGTCCAATTAGTGATTATGCCAAAAATCTTGGGGTCGATTCATATCGTTATAAATACGCCTCGGATAAGGTCTTTGATCTTATTAATTTTGTTTCGAATTACGACAATCGAAATTCTAAGGTTGGTTTAGATATTTTAGCCACTGCTTTAGGATTGGGTGGAAAAATGACAGGTATGGATGGCAGTCAAATAGCAAAACAGTACTTCCAGGAAAAAAATATACAGGTTATTGAAGAGTATTGTGCTATTGATGTTCTTATCACTTATGGAGTTTTATTGGCGGTTCAAAAATTTCGTGGCATTTTAAATGAAATACAGTTTAAAGAATGTTTACAGTGGTTTGAGCAATGGTTATTAAAAGAATCTAAGCCTGAGAGTTATCATAATCTTGCTCAAACAAGTCAAAAATTTTTCAGAGGAGCAAAACATGACTGAAAATAAAAGTTTTTCTAAGGGGTTAGCGGGTATTGTAGTGGATACCACATCTATTAGCCAAGTTAGAGGCGAAGAGGGGCAGCTTGTTTATAGAGGTGTTTCTATTGAAGATCTCGCGGCACAGTCTAATTTTGAAGAATGTGTATACTTTGCACTAAACGGCGAGTTTCCTACATCAAGTGTGCTTGATGCGTTTATAAAAGAAATGAAAGGTTATCGCTCACTTCCCAAATATGCAGAAGATATTATTCTGAACGCTCCTAAAAACGCATATTCAATGGCTATTTTGCAATCTGTTATTGCTGCACTTGGGTTTGAAGAAAGAAGAACAAACTTAAAAGCAGAAGATGAAAATAAAAAAGAAGCGCTTCATATAATTAGTGCGCTTGCTACAGCCGTTGCTTATATTTCGTGCCACCGAAATGGCAAAGAATTTTTAGCGCCGCGCGATGATTTAAACCATGCAGAAAATTTTCTTTATTTATTAAATGGCAAAGAAGCAGATTCTGAAGTTGCAAAGATCTTTGACATTGCGCTTATTTTACACCTTGATCATGATTTTAATGCATCAACTTTTGCTGGTCGTGTTGTTGGTTCGACAGAAGCGCGTCTTGCTATGGGTATTTCAGCAGCAGTTGGCGCACTTTCTGGCCCATTGCACGGTGGTGCAAACGAACAAGTTTTACGTATGGCAGATGAAATTGGCTCGCCTGAAAAAGCAAAAGACTGGGTTCATGATGCATTAAAATCTAAAAAGAAAGTCATGGGATTTGGGCACCGCGTTTACAAAACAACCGATCCGCGTGCAAAAGTTTTGCGTGCAATGCTTGAAAAATTAGTGGCGTCTCGCCCGGAAGAAGAACGTAAAACCTATCAAACGCTTAAAATTGTGCGTGATGAAATGGTAGCTGAGCTTAGCAAAAAAGAAAAAGATTACATTTGGCCAAACGTAGATTTTTGGTCTGGTGCTTTATACCGCTTAATGGATATTGAAACAGAAGATTTTACACCAATTTTTGCAGTAGCTCGGGTGGCTGGTTGGAGTTCGCACATTCTTGAAATGTGGCGCGATAACAGAATTTATCGCCCTGCAGCTCAATATGTTGGGCCCGATAAAGCAAAATACACACCAATTTCGGAACGTTAATTTTCATAAAATATCAGTATCTTATATAAAATTAAAATAATATCAGACATATTCACAAATACTATAACATATTAGAATATTTGTGAATATGTCTTAGGATAATATTTGACTTTTCTAAAAAATATGTCAATATAGTAAAATATAAATACAAAAATCCACCTCCCATTAATTAAATAAAATATTGAGATATTATGTTCAATCCTAGTGCAAATGATAGAGACAGATCACAAAATCCAAGATCAGAAGCTGCTTTAGGTGCACCTCATGTGCCAAACATGGTTGTGCCGGCACCTACTCATTATCTTAGTCCTTTTGGCGATCCTATACCTGTATCTCAACCATACGCACCAGCACATGTGTCCCCGTTTTCTGCACCCCCCTCTCTTATGCCACAAGCACATTACGGAGGTGGAGCAGCTGCAGCCGGCGTTATGATGCCAGCAGTAGTGCAACAAAGACCTGATTTTACTGCAGTTTCAATGCCTTCTCGTTTTCCATCGCAAGGCCCTTCACAAGAGGGGTCAGAACAGCCATCAGATGCTCAAGTTCATGGTTGGCTAAACGAATTAATTAAATTTTCAAATGGTGCAATTCAGATTGGGGCATTAACAACAGCAACAGTTGCTCATTTAGGCACTCCTACCATTCCTATGTATGCAACAGGCCTCGTTTTTGCTGTTTTATTTGGTGGAAGATTATCGTTGTATATTGTTGAAACAGCGGCGGATGTGATTGAAAAAGTACATAAAATTGAAGTGCCACCAGAAGGTACTTATAAAAGACAAATTTCACATTTAGAAGACGTGGCTGGTTTTGTGAATCTTGTTGTAAAAGGGTTTATACAAAGTGCTGCTTTGGTGAATGTAACAGTAGCGTATTATCTCAGCAAATCGAATTGGGTTGCACAAAAAGTTGCAGCTCCAATATTAACAGGCTGTACTGCAGCAGAATTCTTTATTTTAACAGAAGAGTTGGTAATGAGTGGAATAAATGCGGCGGTAAAAGATTTCACACCCCCTAAATCTATAGAAACAGTCAATAGCCTTGTTCGTGGTGTTGTACAAATCATTGCATTATCTAGCATTACAGCGTCTAGATGGGCAGGAAGCTCACAAATTCCACGTATGACCGCATATGTACAGGTAGGGCTTGTTGGTGGGCGCACGCTTACACTTATGCTTGAAGTGGCAGCACTCTTATTAGCTGAATATAGAAAATATCAACAGCGCCAACAGCAGGAAGAAGATAGTATTGATGCATACGAGCTTCCAGTAGGAGCTGTATAAAAGCTAGAAAAAGCCGTTAATGTGACGGCTTTTTTAAATCCTTGCGAAGAACCTTGCCCACAGCTGTTTTTGGTAAATCATTTACAAACTCAACAGAGCGTGGAATTTTATAGCCAGTTAATTCTTTTTGGCAGTATTTGATAACATCATCTTCAGTTAAGCTTGTGTCTTGTTTTACAACAAATGCTTTTACAGATTCGCCTGTTTTTTCGTTTGGCACACCGACAACAGCAGCTTCTTTTACATCTGGGTTTTGTGTTAAACAGTTTTCAACTTCGTTTGGATATACATTAAAGCCACTTACCAAAATGAGATCTTTTTTTCTGTCTACAATTGTTAAATAACCATCTTCATCCATGACGCCAATATCACCGGTTAATAACCAACCATCATGAAATACTTTTTCTGTTTCAGCTTTGTTGTTCCAGTAGCCTTTCATAACCTGAGGGCCTTTTACGGCAATTTCTCCTGGTTTTCCGGTAGGAACTTCTTGAAAGCTTTCATCAAAAATACAGATATCGGTACTGGGCACAGGAATGCCTACAGATTCTGGTTTTTGCACATTAGAAAGAGTATTAAACGTGACAACCGGCGCTGTTTCTGTAAGGCCAAATCCAGAAACAATAGGGGCGTTGGTAATTTTGAGCCATTGTTCTGCTACAGATTGATGCAAAGCAGTTCCGCCAGAAATAGCTGCTCTTAAATGTTTGGGAGGGTTTGTTTTAAACCACTCTTCATTTGAGAGGGCGTTAAATAATGTATTTACACCTGATATCCAACTAATTTTGTAATTTTCAAATGCTTTGCGCATATTTGAAATTGGTTTTGGATTTGGAATAAGAATATTTTTACCGCCATATCCATAAAACGTAATAAGATTTAATGTAAAAGCAAAAATATGGTAAAAGGGGATTGCTGTTAAAATGGTTTCTTTGCCAGGCTCTAACTGTTGTTTTCCCATTTCAATAATTTGATACATATTCGCTAAAAGATTTTGGTGCGTTAACATCGCGCCTTTGCTTACACCAGTTGTACCACCAGTATATTGCAGCGCCGCAAGATCATCTAACCCAAGACGACCCCAATATTTTTTGGTATTGATGCGACTGCTGGTTTGAATGTTTTGTCCTTTTTTTAGTGCATCTTTAAAGCGAACGTGTGCAAAGCGCGCGTTTGGCATTTTTTTCTGTACATATTTTAAATTAAAGTTAATCAGTAATTTGTGCATTGGTTTAAAAAATTCAGCAACGCTGATTAAAATAACATGCTCAATTTTTGTTTGTGATAAAATTTGTTCAACCTTATCTGCAAACATATCAATGATAACTAAAATACGTGCACCACTGTCTTTAAATTGATGGAGCATTTCAGAAGGGGTATAAAGTGGATTTGTATTTACAATAATGCCACCAGCTTTTAGTGTGCCAAAAACACTAATTGGGTACCCAGCACAATTGGGTAATTGAATAGCAACTCTATCTCCTTTTTTGAGCTTGCAAACTTCTCTTAAATAGACTGCAAAGTTATCGGATAGATCGGATACTTCCTGATATTTAAGCGTGTTTGAAAAACCATTGGGTAAAATAGTTGTATACGCATCATTTGTAGCCCAGCGTTTTGATGATTTCACAATAAGTTCGGGTAAATTAAGATACTCAAACTTATTTAGAATTTCGTTTGTACCAGGGGTGTAATGCCTAAACCATGGGTGTGTATTTTTATGTTGTGTTTGCATACTTGTTTCCATACAAATCCTCTGTAAACTTTTCAAGAAGCGCGGAGTGTAGCATGTTACATAAAATTCACAACATTATGTGCATATGCAAGAAACTCTTCTCGATTATCAACAGCAACAAAAGTAGCGCCACGAGTACACATTGTTTGCATTAATTGACATAAAATATTTATATCTGGACTATGCAATCCTGTGCTTGGATGAAACAAAATAAACCATGATCCTTCTAAATTTGCACGACGCAACTCTAAAGTTAAATTCATCCGCTGAACTTCGCCACCACTTAATGAATCCATTGTTTGCCCAAGAAAAACATAACCAAGACCAAATTCACAAGATTTTTTAATTCTATTTAAAATAATAGTATGGTTTTCAAATGTCTTGAGTGCATCTTCTAAAGATAGTTTTAAAATTTCTGCAAAATTCATATTTTTAAAACGAGGAAGAAGCGAATTAGATTTTAATTTACTGCCATGACACACTTCACATTCAATGCGGATAAATTTTGAATAGCGTTGTGGTAACTCTACAAATCCACGTCCACGACAATTTTCGCATTGTCCCAGTTTAGAGTTCCACGAAAAATGCATAGGCGTTAAACCCAATATTTGACTTGCGGGAAGTGAGGCAAAAATTTCTCTTAAAGGTTCTATAATCTGCAAAGCAGAGGCTACATTTCTTCGGTAACTTTTCCCCATTGTTCCTGGCCGCACAAAACTAAGCGTATTGACAATCACATCGTTTTTCGTTTTGACTTGGCAAAATTTTTGGAATAAAATGCTTTCAGAAATTTCGGTAGTTGATTTTTGTTTTGAAATTGAATTGAGAAACGGAAGTAAGCATAAGTCAATAAAGCTCGATTTTCCTTTGCCAGAAGGGCCTCGCAAAACATTAATTGTATTTTGCTTGAGATCAATGCGTTCTTTTGAAATGTTACGAACACTAAAGTTTTTAAAAACCACATCTGAATCGGTTTTTTTATGTGCTGTTGGTAAAGATTTACCTTCAATATCGTTTGGTTTAAAGTTTTCAGTGTTGGGATGCAGAATTTTGCCGCCATGAACTCCTGCTCCTGGCCCCATTATAAACAAATGATCAGACAGTTTCAAAAATTCTGGATGATGTTCAACAGCTACAACAGTAGCGCCTGCATTAGTCGTTGTTTTTAAGAAATGCACAAGATCATACACTTCTAAAGAAGTGAGTCCTTGGCATGGTTCATCAATAATATACAAAACATTTTTAAGTTGATTAGAAAGCATGCTTGCTAAGTATAACCGTTGTAAATCGCCGGGTGCTAACGAAATACCACTGCGGTTTAAAGTAATGTGCGATAAACTTAAATCCATAAGAGTTTTGGAAAGACGATATATTTCACCAAAAATTTTATATTTTGATTTGTCGTTTTTAACGACTGGTACAATCTCTTTTTTAAGCACCTCATACAGGGCCTGAATATTAATAGTTTGAAAATCGGAGTATGTTTTGCCAAATGCCCGCACAATGGGCAGCTCTTTTGAAAGTCGAGAGCCGTGACAAAAACGGCAAGGAAATAAATCATTTTGATGCAAACCTTCTTCTTTACATCCCGTGCCACTGCATTCTTGGCATTTGCCAAGCGAAGAATGGCTAAAATGACGAGGATCCAAAGGAGGCGCGCTTTCGGAGCATTGTGGACAAGAAGATCGGGTATTAAATTTAATCAACTTAGTATCACTGGCAACTTTTACAAGGCCATTTGCATAATTAAGGCAATGGTGCACAGAACGTTCTAAGCGTGCACGTCTTTGATAGTTTAAATTAAAGACATCAATTACAACAGAAATTGTATTTGGTTTTTTGGCATCAATTTTTATTTTGTCATTTAAATTATACAAGACACCATTGATAATTATGTTTGAAAATCCTAGGTCACGAAACTTTTCTATTTCTGCAGCAAAGGCGCCTTTGCGTTTTTCGGCAATTGTTGCAACAATTTTTACTTTCTGATCATTGAAAGTTGAAAAAATCTTTTCTATAATTTTATCAAAGCTTAAGGATACGAGTGGAATATCGCATTTTTTACAAAATATATCGCCAAATGCTGCGAAGTATACACGTAAAAGATCGCTTATGCCTGTAATTGTGCCCACAGTAGATAAGGAAGAAATGACAGATTGTTTTTGTGAAAGTCCAAGCGCAGGAGGAAGTCCTGTGATGGAACGAACTTGAGGGCGCGTAATTTTTGCCCAACGTTTACTCCCCATCATAAATACAGGAGCTTGGCTGGCATCTGCAAAGCGTCGAAATGATTCGGCATAAAGAGTGTCAAAAACAAGGCTGCTTTTTCCTGAACCACTCACGCCAGAAAAGGTGACAATACCAGCTTTGGGAATATCAATATCGATATTTTTTAAGTTGTGTTCTTTAGCTCCACGAATAGAAATTAAACCCATATTGAAGTTTGCTCCTTATTTGCACTTTTAATCAAAAGGTAATCTGTATGAACTCTAGTTTAAAACTTATTGCAGGCGATGCAAGCGATCGGAAATTCTATCGTCATCTCTCACCTGACGGGCAAAGTCTAGCGGTTTGTATGCACTTTCCTGAATGGGAAGGTGGGTATGGGGGCGACCCTGAAAGTTGGCTAGAGATTCATGCGGTACTTAATTCTTTTAATGTTCCTGTGCCCGAAATTTATAAGGTTGATCAAAGCGCCTGTCAAATTTGGACGGAAGATTTAGGAGATCATTTACTTTCTGTATCACTTAAAAAAAATGTTTTAGATGTTGACGATAAAGATTGTAACGAAACAATTGAACAGTACAAGCAAGCGCTCGATTTATTATTACAAGTTCAGTATGGCGAAACGGCATTAGAGCACAAAGCGCTGAATAGATATTTTGATTTTGAAAAACTTTATCAAGAGATGCTGTTTTTTGTTGAGCATTATTTAAACGGATTGCTTAATTTAAATGTTTCTAAAGAAACGCATCCTGTTTTATTTCAGGATTTAGAAAATCTTTGTAAACAGCTCGATGCATGCGACAGAGTGTTTTGTCATAGAGATTACCATGTGCGAAACTTAATGCTTAAAAACGATAAAATTTATTGGATTGATTTTCAAGATGCCCGTATGGGGCCTCATACTTATGATGTGGCAAGTTTATTGCGCGATAGTTATGTCGATATCAATTGGAAAACACGAAAGCAGTTATTTGATTATTATTATTTTAATTTATCTAAAAAGCGCGAAGAATTAAATTTATCCGTTTTTGAAAAAGAAGAGTGTTACGAAGAATTTCAGTTGATAGGTTTACAAAGAAATTTAAAGGCACTAGGAAGTTTTGGCTATTTAGCAACGCAAAAAAATAAAAAATCTTATTTAGAGTATATTCCAAGAACATTAGGGATTTTGTGTTCAAAGGAAGCTTTAAGATTTGAGAATGATCATCATAACCAAAGTTTAAATGAATGTTTTCCAACTTTATTTGAACTGTTATTTGAGATTCAATCTGAAAAAATCAAAGAATAAGTAAAGTTTTGAAAACACTATAAAAGTTATATTTGCTAGCTTTTTGAAATATTTTTTGACAAAACAAAGCTCTAATTTAAAGGGAGTTTTATGATTTTTAAAAAAATATTAATATTTACAAGTATTCTTACTTTTCATTGTGCCCATTCAATAGAAACATTTTCCTCTTCTAAGCTAGATCGTCATATAAAAACACTTGCTTCAGATGAATTTGAAGGTCGCTTTCCTACTACAACTGGCGAAGAAAAAACCACGGCATATATAGAAAATGAATTTAAAAACATTGGATTAAAGCCATTTAAAAGCAATTCTTATGTTCAAAATGTTCCGCTTGCAAATGTATATTCACGTAGCAGCTCATTGAAAGTAGATGATACTATATATGAGCTTGGCACAGATTTTACATTACGAAATAATAATATATCTCAATTAAATCTTCAGTATGAAGGAGATTTAGTCTTTGTAGGATATGGAATTGTTGCCCCTGAATACAGTTGGAACGATTATCAAAACATAGATGTAAAAGATAAAGTAGTTATTGTTTTGGTAAATGACCCCGGATTTGCAACAGAAGATCCAAAACTTTTTAATGGTCGTGAAATGACCTATTATGGTCGTTGGACATATAAATTAGAAGAAGCCTATCGACAAGGCGCAAAGGGTGCATTTGTCATTCACGAAAATGAAGCTGCTGGGTATCCTTGGGGCGTTGTGGGTAGCGAGAAAAAAAGCAATTTTGTTATTCTTGCAGACGACACTAGTGTAATTGATTTTCAAGGTTGGCTGCATCAAGATACTGTTTCTCAAATTTTAAAAACTCGTGGAAAAGATTTTAAAGATCTAAAAACAGCGGCCTTGAGCCAAGATTTCAAAGGATTGAATCTTGGTGTAAACGCTCAGTTTTCTGTTAAGAATGAAGTTAAATATGCAAATTCAAAAAATTTAGTTGGTTATATTAAAGGCCAAAAAAAACCAAATGAATACGTTTTGATTGGAGCCCATTGGGATCATCTAGGCACTCAAATTAAAGATGGTCAAAAAGAAGTCTTTTCTGGCGCTATTGATAATGCGAGTGGAGTTGCAGGTATGCTAGAACTAGCGAGAGTGTATAAATTAAACGAAGATATGCTTGATCGTTCAGTTATTTTTGTTTCCTATACCTCTGAGGAAGCGGGCTTGCTCGGTTCTCAGTATTTTGTTCAATACAGTGAGGAAGTTAAAAACAAAACACTGAAAGGGGTTATAAATGTAGATAGTTTAAACCCATCACCAATGAACAATGAAGTAATTCTTTTTGGGAAAAATGAAGCTGGTTTAAAAGAATATTTGTACAAGGCGGCTGCTCAATTAAATAAAACAGTCGTTTTAGATCCGGTGGCTGAAACCGGTTTGTATTTTAGATCTGATCATTTTAATTTTTATAAAAAAGGAATTCCTTCTTTAACGTTTATGGATGGAATTCAAGATCCCTATTATGTAAAAGAAAAATATCATAAAATAGCTGATAAATATAATCCAGAATGGAATTTTGAAGGTTTGAAAAGTAATTTGAATTTGTATTATTCGATTGGAGTGATGACAGCCAATCAATAATAGATATAATGTTATTTATGAATAACCAAAATTTTATACCAATCGTGTTGTGCGCCGGATTTGGCACTCGTTTAAGGCCAATTACAAACACGATTCCAAAAGTAGTGTGTCCAATTATAGATAAACCTCTCGCTTTTTTTAGCATAGAGAAATTTTTTCATGCAGGTTTTGAAAAAGTGTATTGCAATACACACTATAAATCTGAAGTTGTTGAAAAAGAGCTCAAAGCATGCGCCGAAAATTTTGGTTATGATCCAACAAGAATTATTTTTGTTTATGAACCACATATTCTTGGTAGTGGTGGTGGTGTTCTTAATATTTTAAATAAGATTTCTGAAGATGAAAAACAAAACAAAGATATTATTGTTGCATCTGGAGATGTTGTTGCAGATTTTCCCCTTGCACAGATGATTGAGCATTGGCATCAAAAAGATAAAGATGTCCTTGCACTGATGCTAAGTGTAGAGCTTGCAGAAAATAGAGATGATGTGCTGTGTGTTTCGCAAGATGGGAATTCGGTTGTTGGGTTTGGAAAAGAATTTTTAGACAATAACCTAGATATTTCGATACAAAAACGAATGTTTAGCAATCATCAAATTGTAGATAAATCAGTTTTTCAAAATCAAAAAGTGAAATTTGGATCAAGTGTCGATCTTTTTTACAAACCAATTTTAAATGAGATGCAGAAACAAATTCTGCATCTTGATTATCCTAAAAATGCGTATTGGTTTAATGTTGGTGATATTGAAGAGTATAACAAATGTTTACATTTTTTTTGCAATGAACGTAGTTGCGGGTATCCGCCGGAACTTAAAATGCATGCATTATTGGCAGATGAAACAACCCAATTTCTTAAGAATTTTTTTACGCATCACATGAAACAATAATTATAAACTAAATGCCAACCAAAAGTTAAAAATAAAACAATTTAAATTTTAAACATAAGATGCCGATAAACCTATAAAGTCCTTAAATGTGAGAAATAATTATGTTTAATGAATCACAACGCAGGCGTCCTAGACGAGGAATGCAATATTGTTCTGCACCAGGGTGTAATGAACAAATACCAATTTATATTGGAAGTGTTACAGAGCGAGCTCCTGTTTTTTGTGTTGAGCACAGGCCTGTTATTGGCCTGGACGCCTCATACTATTCTGGTGTTGCAGCTGCTACGGGGCGTCCTGTAGGTTCTACAAGACGCCCTCCACGTGTAAAACTTTGTAAAAGTTGCCACCGCTCTATTCTTTTCTCGTTGCCAAGTGACTTTTGCTTAGAGGGGTGTTTACCACTTCCCTGTGAAATTTGTGACGCGATGATTACACCTCCTGCTTTAACATGTGATTGGCATAATCGTATATGTAGCAGATGTGGAGAGGCTTTTTATATTCACAGCGATGGTATTGTGGATTTGCGCAATTGTCCCAATTGCGGTCAGGATGATGGGGCTTATATTGGTTCAAAAACACAGCCAGGTGACGATTACCCGTTTGTGTTAGAGCAGTTAGAACGTCGCAGGCAAATTCCAATTGCAGCCATTAATGATGGGACGGCAGAGTATTTGTCCGCATTTTACCATTTGTCAGAGGAGTCAGCCGACAGATTTAAAGAGCGGTCGGCCAATATAATTGCCTCTTTTGGAACGAAACCTGCGATTGAGCAATATCAAGAGAGTCATTTTAAATATGACAATATTGACAATGTAGCTGTTGCGGGAATTTTATTCGTAAATATAATATTTGACATTGATGCTAAAGAAGTACCGCCCTTATTACGCGTGGCAGGTATGTGGCGAGAAACTCGTGATATGTGGATGTATAAAAACCCTCATCACGGAGAGATGCATTATAGACGAGCGCAATCACAGCCACGCACCCCAACAGCTGCACCCGCGGCCGCAGCTGCAGCGGGAATCGTAAGTCCAGGCGGCCCTTTAGGCTTTGCGGCTTTACAAAGTCCTATTAGAGGCTTAACTCCCACTGAAAGGCGATCATTTCCTGAAGTTGCAGGAGATAGTCCTGTCATGTTAAAAAGCCCAACAGCTGCCCAACAGGCGACAAGAGTTCTGAGTCCTGTTGAATTATTGCATCCTCTTGCGCCAGCAAGTCCTGTTTTACGCGCAGAGCCTCCAAGAAATTCTGAAGAAGAAGCGTGTATGGAATGTATAAAACTTCCTACAGGAAATTTATCAGGATTTAATAATCCAAATGGCGCTTGGTGGTCTTTGAGTAGAGGGGCTACGTTATCACAACATAGAAATGCTTTTGCGCTGCCCACAAAATGGAATGCGGTTGGCGCTGTTACAAAGCATAGACCACCTACCGCTTCATCGGTATTATTTTCTCTTGTAACACCACAAATACAAAAATTTAGTACGAATTCTGAATATTTTAGAAATAAAAGCCGTCGACCTACAAGAGTGCCGGTTGCGACTACTGAAACTGAAAAAAACATTTTGTATTGTGGGGGCGGTATTCAAGGTTTGTATTTAAAAGCACCTATTTCTGTGAGTCCAGCAAGATTATATAGCACAATAGAGTGGGATCGGGATAAAAAAAATAGCACTCAAGAAAGTCAGGCGCGCGATAGAGCAGAAACAACAAAAAGAAATAATTTAGAAGCTTTGATTGAAGGGTGCATGATTATTAGTGGTTTGCAATTATTAGAACATAAAAGCATTGCAACCATTCGTTTAAGCGATGTTTACAGTAGTGCAGATCCTAAGAGCTATATATCAAATAGAATAACTCAATATTCTAGAGAAGCCATTTCTGTGTTGAGAGGCCGATTAGAAGCGTACTTTGAAAGTATTTTGAGTGTAATGCGTGATGATCGAAGACGAAGACCGTCGGAGAGCATTATTCGCCCAGAAGATAAATCATCTTCAACAGAAGTTCACAGTGCTCTTACAGAAAAATATAATCGTGAACGTACGTTGGCTCAACTAGATTTAGAGAATCGCCGAATGCGATTAATGTCTTGGCTCCCTGTTGAACCTGAATCAACCCAACCTGCAATGGCAGCCGCTAGATGGGCAGCCATTAGAGAAAGGCGCGCATTTGGTGAATTTGCCACAGGCGCAAGACGCTTAAGTTTGGTTATTGATGCCGCAGTAAGAAAAGCAGCAGCAGATCGTTTAAGTGGTAATGCTCCTATGCCTGCGGAAGGTCCGCCATCTCCTACATCAGCAGAAACAAGGGGTAGGCCAACCACGCCTACAACTCCTACAGACGGTGTTCGGCGAAGCCATGCGCCGTCTCCATTGACTCGCTCTCCTAAAAAAAGCGGACAGGGTAAAGAGTGATAAATTAAAACAACAGATTCATTAAATCGCACTTGTATATTCAATAGGAATTTCGTCGACAAATCTGCTTTTCTGAATTGGTAAAAACTCTTTATAACGGTGCCTGCGTGAATAAGAAAGGCTAAGCTTTGATCTTGCACGTGTCATGGCAACATACATTAAACGCCGTTCTTCTTCTATTTCTTCAGGTGAATTAAGAGAGTTTTGATGAGGAAATGTGCCCTCTTCTAAACCAACAATAAACACTTGTGGAAATTCTAATCCTTTTGCCGAGTGAACTGTCATAAGTGTAACTGCATTGGATTCGCCTGTTTGCACATTATGATGATTTGGCTCAACCATAAGCATTGCTTGTTCAATAAATTTTGAAATAATATCGTAACAAGTGATTGTTTTTATATCTTCACCGTTGCTTTCAGCGTCGTTTAAATACTGATTTTCGAACTCAACAAGACCGTTTTTAAGCTCGAGAATATTCAGCAATCTTTCGTCAAAATCTTCGGGATAAGTGGTGCGCACGTAATCTTCAAAACGGATATCTACAATAATACGCTGTAAAAGTAAGGACGCTTTTTGTGTTTCTTGTGCAAGAGATTTCCACTCTTGCATTTGCATGATCAGTTTTTTAAGTTTTGCAAGAGTGCGAATGTTTTCAGTTTCGATTCCGCCAAACACTACTTCAGTTGCGGTGTCGACTAAAGACAATTGATGCAAATTTGCCACTTCAGTGAGCTTTGAAATTGCACTATCGCCAAGGCCACGACGTGGCGTATTGATAATTTTTAAAAAAGACTGTTCATCTCTTGGGTTGATTAAAGCTTTCAAATATCCCAAAAGCACTTTAATTTCAGCGCGCTCATAAAATCGAACAGAGCCATAAATAATATAAGGAATCATGCGTTTGCGAAGAGCGTCTTCAAGCAATCGACTTTGTGCATTCGTGCGATACAAAATAGAAAAGTTTGAAAAGTTTTTTGTATCGTCTAAGCGGCTATAAATTGTATTTACAATGTGCGCCGCTTCAGAAGCAGGATCGAACGCGCCATAAATTTGAATGCGTGTGCCAGATTCGTTTTCTGTAAAGATTGTTTTTTTAGCACGGCCCTTATTATTTTGAATTACGGTTGCTGCCGCTTGAATAATATTTTTAGAACTACGATAATTTTGTTCTAATTTGTAGAGCTTTGCGTCTTTAAAGAGTTTTGTAAAATCGAGAATAAAAGAAGGATCGGCCCCACGCCAAGAGTAAATGCTTTGATCGTCATCGCCAACAATAAAAAGATTATTTGTTTTAGAAGCAAGCATAGAAATAAGATCGAATTGAGTAGGATTGGTATCTTGAAACTCATCAATTAAAAAATACTGAAACCTGTTTTGTAACAATTCCAAAACTTCTGGATGTGATTTAAGTAATTCTGTCATGACAAGAAGCAAATCATTAAAGTCGAGAGCATTTTGGGCTTTAAGCTTTTTTTGATACTCCGTATAAACTTTACTCACTAAAAGTGGGCTTGTGCGCATTCTAAAAAAAGTATTTGAAATACTTGTTGAAGGGCCGTTTTTATTGACAGAATTTTCATATTCTTTTGCCGTCAGTCCTTGGTTTTTAATGCCGTCGATTTTAGACTTTACAGTTGCTACTGTAAGAAGCTGATCAGATATATCAAACTTTTTTAAAATTGATTTCAAAAGAGATTTTTGATCGGAATCATCGTAAATAGAGAAATTATTGTTAAATCCTAATTTATCGGCGTAAATTCTTAAAAAACGCGCACAAACCGAGTGAAATGTAGAAACAATTAATTTGCGAGATTTTTCTTCTCCAATTTCGCTTGTAATTCTTTCTTTCATTTCTTTTGCTGCTTTATTGGTAAATGTTACAGCAAGAATTGCATAAGGAGGTATGTGTTTTTCTTGAATTAACCATGCAATACGAGAGCAAATAACTTTTGTTTTTCCACTGCCCGCACCAGCATAAACAACTGCCGGACCATCAAAATGACTTGCCGCTCGAAATTGAGTTTCATTTAAATTTTTTTCTGATAATAAAGTCATAATAAGATTCCGTTATACATATTTTTGAAATTAAGAGCGTAAAAACTATGACAATTTCACACCGTTTTTTGCCAACAACACTTAATGATAAAGCGAAGCTTCTTGCTGAATGTGGAGTTAAATCAATTAGTGATTTACTTATTGGTATTCCAGAAGAAATTCAATTTAAAAACATCTTGAATATTCCTGGTCCATTTTCTGAATACGAATTGAAACAAAAATTAAAATTAATTATGCGTGAAAGTCGTGATTCACAAGGCGCAATCAGTTACGCAGGAGCAGGAGTGTATGATCATTTTTCGCCTGCTGTCATTAATCAAATCCTTTTACGAGGCGAATTTCTTACTTCATACACTCCTTATCAACCAGAAATGTCCCAAGGCACATTACAAGCGTTGTTCGAATTTCAAACAATGATTGCACGCATTTTTGGAATGGGTGTTTCGAATGCATCTCATTATGATGGCTCTACAAGTATGGCTGAAGCTGGGCTTATGGGTATTCGATTACGTCCAAAAGCAAAGCGTATTTTACTTTCTGACGGCATTCATCCCGAATACAAAGAAGTGTTAAAAGCTTATGTAGAATCTTTAAATGTAAGTGTAGAATCTGTTCCATTAAATGCAGATGGCCAGACAGATGATAAAATACTTTCAAATATGCTTTCAGAAGATGTGGCAATTGTAATTGCGCAAAGCCCAAACTTTTACGGTGTTGTTGAAAACACAAAACATCTTTGTAGTGTTAGTAAAAAACACAATGCACTTTTTGCTGTAAATGTAACCGAACCACTCAGCCTATCTTTATTACAAACGCCTGGTGAAATTGGAGCAGATATTGCAACTGGCGAAGGTCAAAGTTTTGGATTGCCTCAAAGTTTTGGTGGGCCTTATGTTGGTTTATTTACCACGCATTTAGAGCATGTTCGTCAAGTGCCAGGCCGCTTATGTGGCGAAACTGTAGATGCTCAAGGGCGCAGAAGTTATGCACTTACATTAAGCACGCGCGAACAACATATTCGTCGTGATAAAGCCACTTCAAACATATGCACAAATCAAAATTTATGTGCATTGTGGGTTTCTATTTGGCTTGCACTTACTGGTAAAGAAGGATTTGTGGAACTGGGTGAACAAAACTTATCAAAATCCGAGTATGCAAAAGAAAATTTAACGAAAAATTTGAATATAAAATTACGCTATCCAAAAGCTTTAAACTTTAATGAATTCACAATCGATTTACCTTCTGATGCGAATGCATTTGTACAAAAATGCGTTGCGAAAAATGTGATGCCCGGTGTGCCTTTAAGTCGATTTAATTCTAAAGATAAAACTGGTTTGTTAATTTCAATTACCGAAACAAAATCAAAAGATGATATCGATCAATTGTGCGATCTTTTAAAGAAAGAAGCGTAAGATGAAAAATAAATACACAAGCAAAACAGTTGTTTTAGAAGAAAATACACTTTTTGAAAATTCTCGAGAAGGGGCGCGTGGTTATAACCTTGCTCAATTAGATGTGCCAGTTTGCAATGCAAAACAATATTTTGGCGACTATAAAAGAGAAAAATTGTGTGAGCTTCCTGAATTGTCAGAGCCTGAAATCGTAAGACATTATACACGCCTTTCTACATGGAATTATGCAATTGATTTAGGCATTTATCCACTAGGTTCTTGTACAATGAAGTACAATCCTCGTTTTAACGAGGCTGTTGCGCGAAGCGAGGCTCTTGGCAATTTACACCCTTACGATCCTGTTGAATGGAGCCAAGGGCATTTGCAAATTATGCACGAATTGCAAGAAGACTTAAAAGAAATTACAGGTCTTGCAACTGTGTGTTTGCAGCCAAGTGCAGGTGCGCAAGGCGAATTCGTAGGTTTAAAAATGATTTCTGCTTATCATGAAGCAAAAAACCAAAAACGAAACATTATTATTACGCCCGACACCTCTCATGGCACAAACCCTGCTAGTGCAACTTTGGCAGGATTTAAAACAATTCAAATTAAAACAGACTCAGATGGGTGTTTGTGTGCGGAGGCAGTTAAGGCAGCACTTTCTGATGATGTTGCTGCAGTGATGATTACAAATCCAAATACATTAGGCTTTTTTGAAAAACATATTTCTAAAATTTCTGAATATTTAAAAGAAAAAGATGTGCTGTTATATGTAGATGGCGCAAACATGAACGCGCTTCTTGGAATTAGTCGGCCAAGCGCATATGCGGCAGATGTTATTCATTTTAACTTGCACAAAACTTTCACAACTCCTCATGGCGGCGGTGGTCCAGGCAGTGGGCCTATTGCAATTAGCGAGCGTTTAATTCCATTTTTACCAATTCCAAAAGTTGAAAAAAATGAAAATCACTACTTTTTAGATTACGATATTCCTAAATCTGTTGGGCGTGTAAAATCATTTTATGGTAATTTTGGAATGTTTATTCGTGCATGGTGTTACATACGCGCACTTGGTGGTGTTGGGTTACGCCAGGTGAGTGAAAATGCAATTTTAAATGCAAATTATATCAAAGCAAAATTAAAAGATGTTTTAAACATTCCAGTAGATGGGCACCATCTTCATGAAGTTGTGTTTAATGATAAACATCAAAAAGAAAGCGGACTCGATACCACTAAAATTGCAAAAGCTTTAATTGATTATGGTATTCATCCTCCCACTGTTCATTTTCCTCTTTGTGTAAAAAATGCACTTATGGTGGAACCAACAGAAACAGAAACTCAAGCAGAGATGGATCGCTTCATTGATTCTATAAAATCAATTTTAACTAATGATTTCAATGTGCAATTTCCGCAAAATGCCTTCAGAGAAAAAATTGATGAGGTGAAAGCTGTACGTGAACTCAAACTTGTTGAATAATACAAGTGGAGGGTTTGCAAAATGACATTTTCAGCAGATTTTTTACATTTTTTTCTTTACTCGTTTGTGGGATTGTTTCCCTTAGTCAATCCAATTGGAACATCTGTTTATTTTTTACAAGCAACAGAGCATATCCCCGATTTTGAGCGCAAAAAACTTGCCTTTAAAGTGGCAAGAAATGCGTTTATTGTCCTTATTGTTGTGTTGTTTACGGGTTCTTATATTTTAAAGTTTTTTGATATCACGCTAAATTTTATTAATATTGCCGGCGGTTTGTTGATTGCCTGGTCTGCACTTGATGCCTTGAACGACAAACAAGAACCTGCTGCAGATGCTGTGAGCGCAATCGACGATGTTCACACTAAGCTTGTGTTTTTTCCTTTAACAATTCCTTTTACTACAGGCCCTGGCGCATTAGCAGTTACAATTGCTCTTGCTGCACATTTAAAAATTCAAATCAATCCAGAAAGCCTTGGTGGATATTCAGGAATAATGGCAGGAATATTGTTAATTGCAATGCTTGTTTGGCTTTGTAATCGATATTCTAAAAGCATTTATACTGCAATCGGTAAGGCAAGCACGCAAGCAATTGCGAGTATTTTTGCGCTTATCGTTCTTGCGATTGGTATTAGCGTAATGTGGCGTGGAATTGAGCCCCTGCTCTCTGAACTTTTTAGAATGCGCTAATATAGAATTTTTGAATGGCTTCATCTGCCTCGTTGCCGCTGCGACGCGCTCCTCGTTACATATAACACATATGCGCCTCGTCGCGCGCTTGCGGCGCCTTGCATCTAAAACCATTCAAGAATTCTATACCACCTGCTTTTCTGGTTCGTGTATTTACATTTTTGAGCTTAATTGCTTTTGAAGCATAGGTTGTAGGTTGCTTTTGATTTTTTTCATAATAAAACCTTCTAGCTGCCGCGCTCTTTCTCGGGTGATTCCATACTTATCGCCAATCTCTTGTAAGGTGACTGGCTCATCTGCAAGAATTCTATGAGTAAGGATATATAGATCTCGCTCTTTTAAAGTTTTTGCAAACTCTGCAATTTTAGTTCTTAGAATTTTGAGAAGCTCTTTTTTTTCATAGCTTATTTCTGGATTATCGTTTTCGTCGGGTAAAATATCCATTTGACGGATATTTGTATCGCCATCATTTGCTGAACTTATTGGGGTGTCTAAAGAAAGATCGCTTTTAGAAAGTCTTTGATCCATTTCAATCACATCTTGTTGTGTGACCCCAATTTTATCGGCAAGCATTTTCGTATCAAATTTTTGAGTTCGTGCATAAAGTTGCTGAGCTTCGGAACGAAGTTTAAAAAACAATCGTCTTTGAGCGTCAGTTGTACCCATACGTACTAGGCTTTTATTATCCATTAGGAATTTTAAAATATAAGCCCGAATCCACCATGCACTGTAAGTAGAAAGTTTTACATCTCGATAGGGATTAAATCTTTGAACAGCTTGAACAAGCCCTGCATTTCCTTCTTGAATTAAATCTAATAACTGTGTGTATGCACGTTTGTAATCCATCGCAATTTTTACAACTAGCCTTAAGTTTGCTGTAACAAGTTGTTTTTTTGCGTTTAAATCTTGATCGTCATAGGCTTTATAAGCAATTTCTCGTTCTTCTTCTCGTGCTAAAAGTGGGTATTTTCTAATTTCTGATAAGTAGCGTTGTAGTGCGTTTGGCACAACTAATGCTTGTTCAAAAGCACTTTCTAGAGCTGTAGAATCATCATCTTTGTCTTGTGCCGTAAATTCAACGTCACTGTCGAGTGCAGGAAGAACCTCAGGACCAATGCTTTCTGTAAGCAGTTCGGTGTCTTTATCATTTGATGGATCTGATGTATCATTAATGTCAAACATAGTAATGTTAAACTTCCTCAAAGGCATACTGATGGTTTCAAAAAATATCGAAACAATATCGAAACACAATAGTTCGCCTCAGGTTAAAAAAAGTTTCACAGTTAGGCAAATGGAAATTCATGATCTAGCCGAAGTTTATGAGCTTGGCGAGGTTAGTTTCCGTGCCGATTTGTGGCCAATGCTTTATCGTGGCTGGGACGAATATGAAGTCACATCTGTCTATAATACAGATGGAGAGTATTGTTTGGTAGCAGAAAATGATGATTATGACCCAGAAACATCTCCAAAAGATGAGCGTATTGTTGGATTTGTTATTGGAACTGTCATGACCAAGTCGAGAACCGCTTGGAATTATGGGTATATTGTATGGATTTGTGCTCATCCAAACTGGCAAAAAGAGGGAGTTGCAAGAGAGCTTTTGGATAAAGAAATTAAAAATTTTATTCAAAACGATGGTGTTAGAATCGTAATGGCAGATACCGATCCTCGTAACACAAAAGCAGTGGGGTTTTTTAAGAATAAAGGTTTTGATCAAGAACACAAACACGTGTTTTTAACAACAAATTTAGAGAGTAATCCTGATTATTTTAATGTGTTACGCGAAAAGAAAACCAACGCTGTTGTTGAGTCTTATGTGAAGAAAAAACAGAAATCTAAAAAATTGAAAGGAAGTGTAAAGTCAAAATTAAAAGTTCCTCGTAAGAAGAAAAGTCTTAAGAAAAAAATTAATATAAAAAAAAATATTAAGAAAAAGAAAACCAAAAAAAAGAAATAAATTTTCTCTAAATATAAAAAGGAATTTCACATGTTTACAAAATTTCAATTAAAAGCACTTGTAGGAGCGTCTTTTTGTGCGTTAGCTCTTCCTCTATGCGCTTCAGCAGAAGAAGATTCTGGCAATAAACAATATTATTCATCCGAAAGAAGAAGCCCTTCACAATCTTGTCCTGCTTTAAATATAAATAACCGTTTTTCAAAAGAAAATATTGCAGAATTAAACGTATTTGGCGGCGCTTTTACAGGAAATCTTTCTGGTAATACATGGGCAGCTGGTGCACGCGGTTTCTTTCTTTTAGATTCAGTGTTTTCGATTGGTGCAGAATATATGTATTCTACTCTTAATATTGATAATGGCTCTGGATTTGGACAAATCAAAACAACTAACAGCCAGCAAATTGTCGATGGTCAGGTTGCATTTAATTTTCCTGCAATGGTTAAACTAGGCGATGTGAATATGCCACTTACTATTTTTGCAACTGTCGGTGCAGGTGCTATTGATATTAATGATAGTTGGAAATGGCTTTTAGTTGTAGGTGGCGGTGCAAAAATGTACTTACAACCTGAATGGTTAGCACTTCGTCTTGATATCAACAGTTATTTGCATAATACACCAACAATTACGGGCAACAAATTTGGTGCAGATTTTGCTGTTACAGCTGGCTTATCGTTCTTCTTTCCTTATCGCCCAGCCTAACCGTAGAGCTTTTGAATGGCCCAATCTGCGGCGTTGGAGCCGCGTCTCGTTTAGCTTGCGTGCATTAAAGCACGCGGCGCCTGCACTCGCTTGCCCCGCCTTGCATCTTGAGCTATTCAAAAACTCTACCCAATTTTTTTATCTTTTAAAAAAGATAAAGACGAAGATGAAGATGAATTCAATGTGAAGACATTACTGTCTATGAATGTGTGTTG
>CAYGQR010000005.1:0-101998 GCA_964352255.1 uncultured Oligoflexia bacterium | reverse complement strand
GCTTTACAAAACCATCCACACGCATCACCTGCCATCCAGAAAGTTTTTTTAGAGTGCGATTAATATTGTTTAGTTTTGAAATATTTTTTTCAGAAAAATTAAGTTCTTTATAGCTTTGTGAATATTGATAACAAAAATACTTGTCAGACTCTAAAATTTGATTGTGCATGTCTATAAGACGTTGCCACAACTGATGTTGTTCTACGGAGTAAATTGGTGACTTAATAGCATTACCAATAGTGCCTTCTAGTGAAGGGCTTTTTTGAAGAGGGTAAGATATTTCACAGTCAAATTCCATATCTAAAGATAATGAAGCATGATCTTTAATTTTAAGCTGGTGTGTTCCTGTTACCATATTAGTTTTCCTAACTACCATAAGATTATAGTTAGAAATTATTGTAAATTTTCTTTTTCTGCAAATGTTTTTATTAACGCAAGTTGCTAAACCTTACTCAAAATAAATTTTTAGAGTTTTAGCAAACAACTGATGGCACGTGTCAGAACTGGTAGAGGAATCTTATACTTTAAATTTAGAGCAGCGAACTTAACAATAAATTTGGCAATAAAAAAAGGGAGTCGTAAGACTCCCTTTTGTAAAAATAAAGATATATTTAAATATAAATTATATTTTTCTTACTTCAACTGCACATGGTCCTTTTTGACCACTACCAACTTCGTATTGAACTTTATCATTTTCGTTTAGGGCATCGCCTAAAACTGCTGATGTGTGAACAAAAAGATCTTTTTCTCCATTATCAGGAGTGATAAAACCAAAACCTTTTGCATCATTAAAAAACTTTACTACACCAGTATTCATAATTACTCTCAATATTAATATTAAATCTAAACCACCAAAGCGATGATCAAATGTAATTTACAGGTAAAGTTAGCTGGAGTCTAGTAAATTCTGCTAAAATTATTGAATTATATAATACGCCGCAGCTTCAACACGCATAACACATTAAAAATAATCATTTATCTACACAAAACACCTAAAATATTTTTTTTCTAACAAATGAAATTCGGAGCATACAAGCACATCATTTTTGTTTAAAACAGGACTATTTCCACATAAAGAGTGGTTTAAAGCTTTGTTGGTTTTCTAGATATAGTGATAACATTTCATCAATGTTAGAGGTTTCTACAACTTTTTGTTTTTGCCACACTGCGCCAGAACGACCAAATTTTAATCGATTAAACAATACTTCATCTAAATAAAATGAAATTTCATGGTGTGGAATATTTAATATTTTTAAACCTTTTTTTGCTTCAAACAATAAATGTTCGAGCATAAGATCCCGAATGGATATTTTTTGACCATTAAACCAGTGTATTTTTGCACTAAGCCCATATTGCGCTGCTAAATAAAAGTTTGTACTTACGCAATCGAATGAAATTTTACTACTGGGGTTCAACTTTTGGGCTTGCCAATAGGCGAGCACACCAACATAAAACGCTAATTGTGCCGTGATATCTGCTGGTGTTGTGCCTGCACTTTGTACCCTATGCTCTATACGTATATGATATTTGTTAGAAGAATCTTTTCCAATAACAGGGCGGTTCCATCTCCAAACTGTACCATTATGGATATTCAAATGGTGAAAAGGATTTGAATTATTTTCCATTAGTAAAGGCACAAGTGGTGTAAAATTTAAATTATCTTCAAAAATCTCTAAAATTGATTTTTTTACATATTGATATCCAAACAATGTACGATCTGCTGATGAGTTTAATAAATCATCCGTAATTTTTTCTGACATCGTTTGTTGAACAAACGGAATGCGAGTTTCTGCCCAAAGAGATTTGTTATCAAAAAATTGAGAGTTCGAGCCCAACGCGACCATCGGAGCTGAAAGCAACTGTGAATAATTATATATATTTGCAATTTGTGTATACGGTACTTTTAAATGAAACTGCGTCGAGGTAGTTGCTGCTTCAAGACAGATGTCTTGAGTTTCATATTCAAATGTATCATTACCTTCAATTTTTATTTTCCATGGAATATGATTTCGCTTTAGCAAAAGCGCATCATTTAAAAGATGATAACGTAAATTTTTTGTCATGGTTTTTTGTGTAAATGACGTTGGCGGAACATTAGGTAACATGCCAATAGTAATTATTTTTACACCTTTTGTATGTGCCCATTTGTTACATACATTAAGTAGTTTTTGTAAATTTTCCTCAAATGACTCTAGAAATTTAGCTTTAACTGACAATGGATTTAAATTAATTTCAAATATATATTGTGAAAGTTCTTCAGATAATTCCTGATTATTTAACGCTCTTACCATTTCAGGACCAAGAGGTTGCGGTTTTAGGTCACTGTCTAAGAACCACCCTTCTAGCTCAAGTCCAACTGTCCAATTTAAATCATTACAAAATAAATTTTCATTTTCAAATTCTTTGAGTTTTGCTGTTTCTTGATGAATACAATTGCTAAATGATCCAGTATTATTCTTTATAATATCCTGTGTTTTTGTCGAAAATAAATGCAAATAAAGCTCCTAATTTTTATTCAATTTTTATAAAAAATTCCTCTCATTCTCAGAAGTTTTCTATTAAATTTTTCATTATCAACAATTTTTAATCTTCCATGTAACCAAAATGAATTATTTAAAATAAGCAATTGGCCTGTAGGAAAATCTGTTATAATTTTCTTTTTAGATTGCTCAAGATTATCAGACAAATCGTGAATAAATTTTGCTTGTTCAAAATTTTCTGGATGACAAAACTGATCACTAAATCGAATAGCGAGATGATTATTTTTTTTAAAAAAAATTGGCTGGCATACAGATTCCATCACCTTTTTACTTTCAGAAGCTTGAAACTTAAAATTTGAAAGCGCAATTGCACTTGTCGCAATTTTTTGAATATTGGAAATGTCTTGTATGTGATGCAATGATAATTCACCCCCAATCAGATCGTTTTGAGTTATTTTTGAAAGCATCACCCATTCAGATGAATCTTGATAAAATGTACCATCCGTGTGTAATCGTAAATCATGAAATGGTTCAGATAAGAATGAATCACCTTTGGTTTTAGGTGTAAGATCTATTTCTGCATAATATTTTTTGGTAAGCTCATCTATCTGTGGAGCCCCTAAACAAAACGCAAAAGCTGTCGCAATTTTTAAGTCATTACTTAAATTCGACAAGTGTTTTGGATACGAAACTAAAAATCCACCATATTCATATGATTTTAGTTTTGTAATGAGATTATGTATCTTATCTAGACCTAAAATGTTTCGCAGGACTTCTGCACATATAAAACGAATATAGGGGCGTTTTTCAAGTGTAACTCTATGAATATTATCTGTGGCTAATAAAAATTTATTCCATTCGTCTTCATTGATTTCAAAACGCAAAATTGTTGATTGTCCATTGCTATAAAGATTTTCCATATAAAAATTACTCTAGAAACAAAGATACTTTTTCTAAACTCTCAAAAAAAATATCGATATCTTTGAGAGTATTGTAAATTTGTCCGGATACTCTTAAGCCGTTTGCAATACCGTAAGTTTCATATAAAGGGCCACAACAATGTTGTCCGTCATTCACCGCTATATTATAAGTGTCTGATAATAAACGTGCTATTTTTGATAGATCCGCATTTTTTTGATTGGGCATTAATGTAAATATTGGAAGACTATTTTCAGTTTTAGGAAAGACAAAAGACCATTTAGAAAGTGAAAGTTGAGAAAGAAAATATTTTGACCATGCATCTAAATGAGATTCTATATTCTTAAAATTAATATTTTGTATGTATTGAATTGCGGCTCCAAATCCGATAACCGCTTCAATTGATGGTGTGCCAGGCTCTAAACCTAATGGAGCTCTTTTAAATATTTTTTTCTCTTTTTGATAAACATTAACCATGCCCCCACCAAAACGTTTGTGAGAAAGTTGTTCTAAAATATTCTCGCGAATGTACAGTACGCCGGTTCCACTCGGACCAAACATTTTATGTGCAGAAAACACAAAAAAATCAGGCGAAAGATCATACAAATCTATAGGCCGATGCCCTAGAATTTGAGCACCATCAAGACAAACAAGCACATTATAACGTTTTGCGAGTTTAATGAGTTCTTTTAAGGGTGGAATATTGCCTGTAACATTAGAAGCGCAAGTGGTTGTTAATAATTTTACTGTATTTTTTTTGAAAATATCTTCAACTTTGTCTAAATCATATTCAAAATCATCACTTAAATTAAGCGTAATAAGATTTGCACGTTCTTGCCATGGTATAAAATTTGAATGATGTTCAGGAGTGAAATTGACTATGACATCATTTTTCGAAAGCGCGAGTAAATCTATTAAATAATTTATACTATCTGTAGTGCCGTGCGTAAAAATAATTTCATGTTTTTTTGCATTAATGAAGCCTGCAATCAGATCGCGAGATTCCTCATACATTAAAGTGGCATATTCGCTTGTTTGGTAGTTACCTCTATGAATATTTGCTCCACAATGCGTGTAATAATGAGTCACCGCATCAATCACTGTATTGGGCTTTAGTGTAGTTGAGGCATTATCTAAGTAAATATATGGTTTATCATTCTTCGATAAGTTTTTGATAATTGGAAAATCTTTTGCATAGTTAACTTCCATATTAAGTCACTTTCAACCATGTAAATTTTCCGGACAATGCAGGAGATATTGAATGCCTATGAATAAGTTCGCATTTTGCGTTCAAGAGATTATCAAGATTTTCACTTAACTTTATGAATTCTTGATCACACAAAGGCTCATCATTCAAAGTAGTAAAATGGAGTTTGTAAGTACTCTTAAATGCATAAAGTTGATAAATAGGAATATTTTTTGAACTTTGAAAAATAACATCATCAAAAAAAGCTTGTGGTATTATTTTTTGAGGTGTTTTCAATATTTCTTTTGTCCGCCCGCACACACGATGTACTACGTTCGTGTCTTTATCAGACATTTGAACACAATCGCCTGTTTTATAGCGTATAAGTGGCATATACGGATTCTTGTCAGATGATACAATTAAATCATAAAGTCGATTTTCTGAGTCAACTTCCTGATATTCAAATAAAGTTTTTTCTGAACAATCGAGCATATTGCCGCAGTTGTTTTCCATTAAAAGATAACCAAGCTCAGTACTGCCATAAATGTTTATGATTGGAATATTAAATTCATTGGTAAGATAATATTGAATATTTTGATTTGTAAATTCATATCCAAAAGTAATGGCTAACGGATAAACAAAAGCATCCAACAAATTAAATTGTAAAACTTTTTTTATAAATATGGATAAATAATTTGGATTTGCATCCATAAAATAGGGCGAGTATTCTTTCATCTCACCTAGCATTCGCTCTATATCTGATTTTTGCCAAGTATGTGGATCGTGGGATAAATTAATATATAATGTATTGCCTATTTTTCGTTTCTCTACTCCAGGATCATCTTTAAAACAGGCCGTCTGCGAGCATACTGCTGTTGTTAAGCTCACTCTGGTCATATTTGCATCCCAGAATTTTTTTAACAAAGGATGCTGATCAAATGTTTTTGTTAATTGCTCTGCACGCCAATTCAATGGGCGCATAATTTGCATGCGTTCAGATGTTGTGCCTGATGTTGAAACCCATTCTACATTGCCTGTTTTAATTTCATTTTCAATGTTGGGAGTAAGCCAATCATGTGGGAAATTAGAAACAATATCTTGTTTATTGAGAATTGGCACAGCAGATTCGTTTTGGAAGGTTTTTTTATAAATTGGAAGTAATTTGTAAAGAGAATAATCCATTTTTTCTCCATAAAAACTTTATGTTCTATTTACAATTAACACACGATCCATAGTTCCGAAAGTTTTTACAATATGGTATCAAAAGCAATTGTGAACGCAAAAAATCTGTTTTCTTTATTTTTCGTATCTATTTGAACTTGTATGGAGAGTATCGGAGGAATAAATGGTGGGTGCTTAGGGACTCGAACCCCAGACCCTCGCCTTGTAAGGGCGACGCTCTAACCAACTGAGCTAAGCACCCGCATGAAATTATCTGCGAGAAAATGTAATTAGCCTAGGAAAAACATTTTGTCAATCTTCACTTTGTACAGAAAACAAATTAAATATTTATAGCATTCTCAACTGAAAAAAGAAAGTCTTGTCCAGCAGCTAGTAGCTCGAACAATCGATCAAAAGCACCAACTGCAAACATATCTTCTGTATTCTTGTTCGTGTTACAGGCAAGTATATTAGGCAAAAAAGCATCTTCTAATGAAACATGATGAGTATTTTTTAAGTTTTGCTTTAAGCCATCCATAGAAAAGCCAAATTCTGCTTTTGAAGTATTTTTAGTTAAAAGTTCTTGTTGAGAAAAAACCACTAATCCACAACCCAAACGGGTTAAATGATCAATAAATTTTTCAAATAAGATAAGATTTTGATTTGTATTTTCTCTCATAGAAAAAGTAATATTGTTCATACATAAAAAAATCGTTTTATAAGTAAGATCAATCTTTTGAGAAAAAAAAATTTCTGCTGAATGAGTTTCGATATAGTCCCAAAACAAAACAACAAAGTCTTGATTGTAAAACACATTTTCCATGAGCTTACATTCATCATCGGGAATGCTATTATTCAGCACAAAATAAGATTTAATAGCAAGTGCGACACATGCGCGTGTACCATCTTTAGAATCTTTTTTTAAATTCCAAGGTATGTTTTTTTGCGCCACAAGACCACGTATCAGGGGCCAAGCCGATGAAACGTTATGATAAACATTCTTCAAATAGGGGAAAATATTTTTAGAACAAAGTAAGCTTTGATAGGTTTGATCAGATTTTTGATACAAAAAAAGAGCATGATTAATGCTCTTTACAATGTTTGGCAAAGACTGCTGATTAATGGCGTAATCCTAATTTACCAATTACATCTTTGTAATTATCTACGCTTTTCTTTTTAAGATATGCAAGCAAAGACCGGCGTTTACTAACCATAGTTAATAGACCGCGACGTCCAGCAAAATCTTTAGCGTGTTTTTTAAAATGTTCTGTTAAGTGAACAATGCGTTCTGTTAAAAGAGCAACTTGTACTGCAGTTGAACCAGAGTCTGTATCATGAGCTTTGAAAGAAGCTGATGTTGCAGTTGCTACTGGTTTAATTTTTTTAGACATTCTTAATCCCCAAAGCCTTTATGGCCCGATATAAATAAGTATTTGAACCCCAGCTTCTAACACCCATTTTCTGTAAATTCAAGTATAAAATAAAGAAGTTATTTACTATTTGCAACAAAATCTTCAAATATATCAGCAGGCTTTATAGATGTTAAACAACCTAGATTATTGAAGCGACATTTTCCCTTTCCATGACGTGTGCATGGACTGCAGCTAAAGTTCTGATATTTGACACTAATTTGAGGTGACACAGGAATAAAGCCAAACGATGGGCTGGTTCCCCCAAATACAACAGTTGCTGGTACTTGGTAAGCATCCGCAACATGAGTCGGAAACGAATCATTACAAAAAACATATTCTGCAGATGCAATAATCTCTAAAGTATCGCCTAATCGATCAAGACCAATACGATTTTGCACTCTGGATGATAAGCTGTTAAATTTTGAACCTAGAGAAAATTCTGCTTTTCCACCACAAACATAAATATCGTACTCGGTACGCTTAAGAAGCTCTTTTACAAGTTCTACATAATTTTGCACTGGCCATTCTTTAAGCGGACCACTTGCACCTGGAAAAACGCAAAAATATTTTGCTATACATGGCTCGGCAGGAACAGCTTTCAAGTAAGGGGTTTGCGAATGATTGTGAATAATCTTTTTTTGATCGTTTTTAAAAATTTTATTAATTAGGCGTAACTGCCCATCATGAATGGTTGAAATTTCAGAATGTTTTTTTGTGCTAGTATTTTGATTCAAGGAAAAGCGCGCTTTTAAAAGCAATGAATTGCGATGAAATAGATTAATATCAAATTTATAGGTTTTAACTTTAATATCATTCAAAAATTCATTTTTGATAAATTGCCGTGCACGCAAACTACGCATACGATTTTGCAGATCGCAAAATTGAATTTTACTAGTAAGTAAATTTGCGCCCAATATATCTTTAAATTCTAATTGAGTTATTGTTTTGCCATTATAGTAATAATAGGGTTTTTGAGAATCATCAAAACAGATGCAAAATTTTAGATCGATAACTTTAAACAAAACATCTTTAAATTTTTCAGATGAAACAAAAATGGGAACATAACCATTTGCAACAAAATATTGCACAGTACGTGCGGCGATAACAATATCACCAATTGCTGAAAGCCTAAAAAGAAAAATGATATTTGATGTTTGAGAATTCATTAATCACAACTCTGCGTTAAGAAGATTTGAAAAATTTATAAAGAAAAAAACTTCCATATATTCCAACAGAAATAATATAAAAAATTGCCCCAAATGCAGTGAGCCCTGTAAAAAATAAAGAATTTGTCGTGAATGCTCTTGCCAAAATTCCTAAAATAAAAATAGGTATAGAAACAATATTAGCCCATACAGCTGCATTTAAAATCTTTATAAATCTAATGTCCCAAATAAACTTTAGCGTGACACCCATTAAAACCATGACCATTGCCATAAGGTTTAAATGCGAGTGAGACGAAACCAGCATTATTTTTTCCATACTTTGCATCCAAGCTTCCGCCGATTGCTGTGATGTTAAAAATGTGATGCGAACGCCAATCAAGCTTCCTAGGACTGTTGATACAAATATCCAGAAAAACCCTAGGCCTATTAATATGTATCTTAGTTTTTGCAATTTCATGACAAACAATCTATACTAAAAACAGTATTTACGCATATAAAAACTTAAAACAAGTGACGGAATACATGCATCTTAAGCTCGAAAACTTTGACGGTCCATTAGACCTACTACTTTACCTTATTAAAACACAAGATATCAATGTGTTCGATATTCCTATTGTAAATATTACCATGCAATTTCTAGGATTTATTCGAGAAGCGGGCGAATTAGATATTCAATTAGCAGGCGATTACCTTGCAATGGCTGCTCAACTCATTGAAATTAAAACCAATTCTTTGCTCCCTATATTACAAGATAAACCTCTGACAGCCGAAAGTCTTGAAGATATCTCTGATGCAGATCCGAGAAAACCCTTGGTTGAACAATTATTAGAGTATGAAGCCTATAAAAAGGCCAGCGAAACCCTTGCGCAAAAAAGCGCTTTATTTGCCGATGTTTACCCCTCTTCTGAATTCAAGCGACGAGCAGAAGAGTGGGATGCGTTTGAGCGCCCTATTAAAGGAAATCAATTTGATCTTGCAATAGTGTTTGAAAAAATCTTATTACAGTATAGTCATATAAAGACCTTACCAAAGGTTGTTGTTCAAACACAAAAAATTACTATTGAACAAAAAATGGATGACATTCGCCAGACCTTAGGGGGCACCACTGTTCCAATCGCACTTAAAGCCTTGATTTTAAAGTGTGATTCTAGGTATGAGCTTATTGTTCTTTTAATGGCGCTTTTAGAATTATGTCAGAGGCGTCAGTTAGTTTTAATGCAATCGGATCAATTTGAAGACATCTACCTGACCGCAGGAATACAGTTTGTCGAAGAATTAATCCCACAACAAAGCATAGATTCAGTGAATATTGATTGACCATATTTATTTTTGTGTATATGGTCGCCAGCTCATAATTGATTGAATTTAAGCGAGGCTTTTCTCAAAATGTCGTCATCTACTTATTCATTAAAAGCATCAGAAATCCAAAACAAATGGTATATTGTTGATGCAAAAGATAAAACGCTCGGCCGTCTTGCGTCTCAAATCGCCTATGTATTAAGAGGAAAACACAAACCCTCTTTTACATTGCATTTATGCAATGGCGATAATGTTATTGTGATTAATGCTGAAAAAGTGAAATTATCTAAAAATAAAGATAAAACAAAACTGTATCATCGTAATACGGGCTATTCTAGCGGTATTCGTACTGAAACTGCAGAAGAAATTCGTGCTAGCCATCCAGAGCGCTTACTTGAAAAAGCAGTGCGCGGAATGCTACCGCACAACAGACTTGGTGAAGATTGCTACCGCATGTTTAAAGTATATGCTGGCGAAACACACCCGCATGCTGCACAACAACCTGCACCACTCCCAGAACGTACAGTAAAGGCTTAAAAGTATGACACAAAAAGGTTTTTTAAACACTGGTAAACGTAAAACTTCTATTGCACGTGTTATTTTAACACCTGGTGGAAAAGGTAATATCACAGTAAACGGTCGTGCATTGGAAACTTATTTCAATCGTCCAACATCACGCATGATTGTTCAGCAGCCCTTGAACCTTACTCAGACAATTGGTAATGTTGATATTAGAGCAAATGTTTTAGGCGGAGGCTTAACAGGCCAAGCTGGTGCAATCCGTCATGGTATTGCTAAAGCACTTGTTACTCTAAATGCTGAACATCGCTCTGTGCTTAAAGAAGCAGGGCTTATTACTCGTGATGCGCGTATTAAAGAACGTAAAAAATACGGTCTTAAAGGTGCTCGTGCACGTTATCAATTCTCCAAACGTTAATAGAGGATACCTCACAATGACAGATATGCAGACAGAAAATAAAGATACTAATAGTGAACTTGAATTAAAAGTAATCAAAATTGTAGCTGAAAAGCTCAGTATTGATGAAAAAAGTGTTACTATTGCTTCTCGCTTCCAAGAAGATCTCGGCGCTGATTCCTTAGACGTTGTTGAACTTCTTATGGAAATCGAAGAAGAATTCGGTGTAAGTATATCTGATGAAGAATCAGAAAAACTTGTGACAGTAGGCGACGCAGTCCGCTTCATTTCAGTAAAAATATAATTGATTCTCTCTTAAATCGATTTCTTCGATTTCATTTGCCCATCCTACAATTAAGTCAGCTCTTTACCTTTTCAAATTTTAAATAATTATCTTGATAAAGAGCTGACTTAATTGCTTTATTTTTGCATATAATAATCTTAATCAAAAATTCAAATCTCTTGACTAAATTGTGAAATTGCATACAAATAATTATTCAACAGTTTACAGACTGTCTCCCTTTTTTATTATAGAAATATTTTATGATCACATCTGATTTTCTCGACATAAGCCAATCACTCTTAGAAAACTCTGACCCTGAAATTTATGAGTGCCTTCGAAACGAAGCACATCGTTTGAATGATGGCCTAGAACTTATTGCTTCTGAAAACGTTGCCAGTCCTGCTGTTCTTGCAGCTTTAAGTAGCGTACTTAGTAATAAATATGCGGAAGGCTATCCTGGGCGCAGATACTATGGTGGCTGCGAATTTAATGATGTCGTAGAATCTTTGGCTCAAGAGCGAGTTAAAAAATTGTTTCAAGCCGAGCATGCCAATGTACAACCTCATAGTGGGGCACAAGCAAACCAAGCTGTTTTTTTTGCAACGCTAAAACCAGGCGATACTATTTTAGGTATGAACCTCTCTCATGGAGGGCATTTAACTCACGGCTCTCATGTAAACTTATCAGGTGTTTACTACAAACCAGAATTTTATGGTGTAAATGAAAAAGGCGTGCTTGATTACAACGCAATTTTAGAAAAAGCCAGAGAATGTAAGCCGAAGCTGATTATTGCTGGCGCAAGCGCATATCCGCGAGAAATTGATTTTAAAAAATTTCGTGAAATTGCAGATGAAGTTGGTGCGCTGTATATGGTAGATATGGCTCATATCGCTGGTCTAGTTGCTACCGGCATTCACAACAGTCCTGTTCCTTATGCAGATTTCGTCACAAGCACGACTCATAAAACTTTACGCGGGCCACGTGGCGGGCTTATTTTATGTAAAGCAAAATATGCTAAATTAATTGATAAAGCTGTATTTCCTGGCTTACAGGGTGGCCCACTTATGCATGTTATTGGTGCCAAAGCAGTTGCATTCCAAGAAGCACTCGCGCCTAGCTTTACCACCTATACAAAACAAATTGTTGCAAATGCACAAGCTTTGGCCTCTTCTTTAATAGAAGAAGGTTTAAACATTCTTTCAGGCGGAACAGATAATCATCTGATGCTAATTGATTTAAACAAATCAAAATTTAGTGGCAAAGAAGCCGAAGCACTTCTTGCAAAAGTTGAACTAACAGTAAACAAAAATTCAATTCCAAACGATCCTCGTAGCCCAATGATTACTAGTGGAATTCGAATAGGGACTCCTGCAATCACAACCCGTGGATTAAATGAAGAAGATATGAAACCGCTTGCAAAAGCGATTGCTGATACTCTTTTAGAAAAAGAAAATTGGGAAGAAAATGGCAAAATTATTGTAAATACTTTATGCCATAAATACCCTCTCTATAACGGTTCACTCTTAAATAAGGGATATATTTCACCATCACATGAAGTGTAAGTACTGCCAACATACAGAAAGTAAAGTTCTTGAAAGCCGCGATAGTAAAGATTTACTCACTATTCGTAGGCGTCGCGAGTGTATTAATTGTGGATTTCGATTTACTACTTTTGAGCGCACTGAAGATAGACCTCTGTATATATTAAAAAACAATCAATCTAGAGAATTATTCTGCAGAGAAAAGTTAATTAAAAGCATCAGCATTGCGTGTCGTAAACGAGCCCTCACAACCGATAATTTTGAAGCAATTGCCGACTACGTAGAAACGACTTTGCAAAACACATCGGATGAAGAGCGTTCGTCAAAAAAGATTGGTGAAATAGTTTTAACCTCATTACTCAAGCTAGATCCTGTCGCTTATGTTCGATTCGCTTCTGTCTACCGAGCATTCGAAAATGCAGAAGATTTTGTAACTGAATTATCAAGATTAATTGCACAATCAAAAGACCAATAAATTGTCGTTGTCAAAATAGCGTCGTTGCTTCTAGAGTGAATACTATGTTAATTATTCTATACATTCTTATATTCAAAGGAAATGTGTATGGTAACTAATGCAGATAAATTGCCTCACAATAAAATATTACCTCGTTATTTTAGGCAGTTATCTGAGCAGAAAAAAAATGTCAAGAAAACAATACCATATCCTGCACATGCTACCTATGCGCTTACCCGCCGATTAATTGTTCCAAGATGGTGGATCGAAAGCCTCTTGTATACACTTGGCAAAAAACACGCTTGGTACGAAAATTTTTTAGACGACCGTGTTGATCAACGCATATATGAATATTTTAAAGTAACATCTACAAATGTCTTTTTAATGTTTTTTATCTGGCATGAACTTACAAAGTTTATTTTTTCTGGAAAAGAAAAAATACCAACAAAAATACGGCTTGATCTGACTCCTTTTTTAAGAGGAACCGAGAAGCAAAAAGATCTTGCACTAAACTCATTAGAAGAAAACCTAATAAAACCTTCAAAAATATTTGATATTACAGCAATCGATAAACAAAATCATCGTGAGCTTGTTATACAGCAAAAAGGTTTTGTGAATGTGTTTCGACAAATTTCACTTGAAAAAAATGTAAATGGCATTTGGCTCACATTACATTTTGCTCAAAAGCTTGCTAATCTATTTGTTGCTCCAGATTCCTCAAGTTCAACCAAAACAACATCAAATAGCTTTATTTCAATTAATCCAAATTTATTTTACGGAATGGGTTCAAGAGTTAATTTACAGACAGCATTAAATGGTTTGTTTCTTGAATATCAAAAGCAGGCTGAAACAACTGAAGAAGAATTTACATTTTTCAAAATTAAACTTGATAAAGCAGATTTGTTTCACTCACAAATCATTAAAACGACTAAATTTTTATTTGATCATGGCATGATTCGAGGATACCATAATTTACCATCAACAAAAATTTCTCAGCTCAAGCAAACTCAACAAACATTAAATCCTGATAAAGATTCTTCAGTTGTGTTTTCATGGAATATTTCTGGCCAAACAAAAGAAGCAAGAAGATTTGAAATTTTACTTTCTCAACATCTTGCACAAATTCGTATGCAAAACAGTTTAAAAGTAAAACAACCAATGTTTTCTGAACCGCCGTGCGATGAACTTCAAAAAATTCGTGATATACAAACACGCACTATTCAAAACGTGCCTCTTCACGAAAAAGAGCCCCCTGATAAATCTGAAAATTATAAATCAGTAAATCGTTCTATTAATGCACCAAATACAAAAATAGCAATTACTTCTAAACATCCAAATTTTCACAGTTGTACGGAACGAGAATTATCAATTTTTGTGGCTAGATTTTATGAATCGTTAAATCAAAAACAGAAGAAGATGTTTGAATCTGAACGAAAACGAATGAATAATGAACAGTTTAGAGCGTTTATGATTCCAATTTTACAAAGAACACATACACGTTTGCCCACCTAAAAAAATGGCCTGGCCGGCGGGATTCGAACACGCGACCACCGGATTAGAAATCCGATGCTCTATCCAACTGAGCTACGGCCAGAGACTACGGCACCCTACGCGTTTCATCAACAAAAGTCAATTCTGTAACTTCTGATTAATGTAATTTCCAAGCTGATTAAATCTAACTTCATGACCAAAGAATTTCACATTAATGCCAATTGAATAAGTTGCTTGACCTTCAGGATAACCAGCAGGCTTATTTCTTGCCACAAAAATATCCATACAATCTTGTAGATTGTAAAAGTTTATATAAAACGAAGAGCCATAAGCTCGACCATTTGATAAATCAGTTGTAGGTGCAGTCGATTGTGGATCTGTATTTTTAGCCCATTCAAAACCCAATTTCACATAACTGACTGGAGTGTAGCTCAATCCAAAGTTTAAAAATGTTTTACGAACAAACTGGTTCGACATTAAAAAAGTAGGGCTTACGGGCGATTGAGGATCAACATTGTAAAGAATTTGATAACGCGCCAAGCCAGCAAACCCCCAACCTAAACTTAAGTTTGTAGATGCGGTTAATGTATTAAGGCGACTGTACACAAAGCTATAAGAGTATAAAACTGCCGCTTTCCAACCCACAAAAGGAAGCAAATCAGCATCAAGTTCTGCGCTTAAATCTCCAATTGGCTCAGGTAGATAGATTGGTGAAAAATCGGGCCCAGCAATTTGGTTTAATTCTGTTGCTGTGCGATCTGCCATTATATTGTAATTTGTATAAAGTCTTAAACGTAAGGGAGTAAAATCTAGAGTAGCATTATCGCTTACTTCCTGAATTAAATTCGTTTTATTAAATTCAGATTTTTCTACTGCATCATAATATCTCGTTAATTCTAAAATTGCCCACTGCATATAAATTTCTGTTGCTTCAGTATCTGTTCTTAAAAACAACATTTCATCTGCTGGATGAGGATCAATATCTTGATGCTTTTGCAAGACTGTTTGTAGAATTTCTGTATCAGCAATGCGGGTAGGAAGTGGATAATTATTTGAAAGTTTTAATCTAGAATTTAGTTTAAACCTTCGTATATTTAATGACCAACTTGCCCCTAACGAAACAAATGCGGAACGCGCTTTATTATCTGCAGCGTACCAAAGATTGTATGTGGTTGGAAAACCTTTTGAGCGTGACACCACAGGAGTGTAATTTACTTCAAGAAAGGGATTAAAGTTACTTTTTAAAATTGTTTCCTGCTCTTTTTCTTTGTTTTTTATAACTGAAGTGCCATAAAATGGAATTTCATTGTGAAAAAGAATAGTAGTAAAAAATTCATACGGATTACTATCACCGCCTACTACACCAGTATTAGTAGGATTATAATATTGCACAGCAGTTTCTTTGACTTCTAAAAAAGAAGTCATATACGAGTTTTCAGGCAGCTTCAGGGTTGCTGAAAGCGAAGAACCTAATCTTTGCCCTCTAATCGTTTGAGAAACAATAATATCTTCAAATGAAGTTTGATTACTGACATAAAGAGGCAATTTACCAAATTTGATTGGGAACAAAGTAAATTCAACTAAGGGAAGAACAATAGGCGCTTCATCCTGGCTAAATGCAAACAAATCTTGATAACGAGCATTTCTGGCCGAAAGGCTAATATGGTTTCCATAATATTCCGCATCTACCGTTTGGTGTAAAAAACGACGAGAGGCCGGAGTTGTATTCCCATATACTGTGCTCATGGGATCGATTTCAGTACTTGTGTCGAACTGGAAAATATAAGTATTATCACTAACAGCTTGTCCGTTAACTTTTACGCTTACATCTTCACTGAGTGGTGCATTTAATCTTGTTTCGCCATACCAACGTACACTATGTTTTGTGCCCGTAAAATTGTTCAATTCCCTAATGGTATCAGGATCTGTTGTGCTGCTTAATGCTGTGTCTATCTTTGCTTTATTCTCAGCCCATTCCGAATTATAAATTTTATCAAATGCAGTATTACCCCCCATATAAAGAAGGCTATTCTCTAAAAACGCAATTCTTAAGCCTTCTGAAATTCTAGAACCCCGCTGAGAAAAATATTGGTACGTTGTTGTTGCATCAGCATGATCGCCCAAAGTGAGAAAGAAGGGAAATGTGATTGCAAAACCAGCGTTGTTAGATAAGTAACCACTTGGATACAAAAATCCACTTTGACGCTTGTCTTTTATAGAAAGCACGCCCCATGGCAGATAAAAAATTGGGAGAGAGAATACATTAAATGTTAAACCTTCCATTGTTGCATAATTGCCAACATCTAATGTTGTTTTTTGTGCAGAAAATCCAATAATAGGAGGAACACTTGTAAAGCCACAGTTACAAGGAGTAATAAAACTGTTGTTAAGTTGATAAGTATTGTCGTTCTTTTGTAAAATTTGAGCTGCTGAAATAAAAATATAACTTGGCATTGCAGAAAAATCTAAAATTTTCTGTGCCATATCTGGGTGTTCTTTATTAAACTTTTCTAAAACTTCACGACGTTCAATATATTTTGTTTTTAAATCTTCAGGCAATGCTGCAAAATATGCATTTGGCTGCGAAATAATTCGATTGTAGCGTTTTAAGAGCTCGCTATAATCCAACTGAAGTTTTTTAATTTTATTTTGAATCGTTTGATCAGTTTTATTTATAGATTCTAAGTTTTTTTGCTTTGCGTACTCCATACGTAAATTTTGCAAATTTTCTCGAATGCGTTGTGTACGGGTTTTCTTTGAAACATCAAACGCGACTTCTGCTTTTGTTAAACCAAGAGCTTCACGCTCAAATGTATTGTCTGTAGATTTTGGATCGGAATATATTTTAGCATTGTCCATACGCATCTGTTTTGTTGTTGCGTCATAAAACATCTTAGATGCTGTTGCCTGTGTTTTTTTATAGATAATTTTTACATTACCTTCAGCAGTCACAAAATTCTCGGACTTTTGAATGACAATCTTATCTGCTGAAAGAAACAAATCTCCCATCATAAATGCAGCATCACCATCAAATTCAAAGGTATTTAAATTGTTTTTGATATTAATTGTATCGGCATCATAATAAATAAGATCAGGCAACACACTCTGCAAGGAAAGAGCAGAAATCTTCATGCTACCTAGAATAAAAATTAATATGTATATAAACGAAAAAAACTTATGCCTGAAAAACATCGAGTTTTAAGCTTTCAAAAACAGATCCAATAAATGCTATTGAGCCAATAACGACTATAGGTTCACAAGATGGTAATGATAATGTTCGTATCAAAGCTTTCTCTAAATTGGAAATACAGTTCACATTTTTATGACAATTCTTTGATTCAAGGTATTTAAAAATTGTGTCGGCACGTTCTGCTCTTTCATTTTTACATTCTGTAATTGAAATTGTTTTTGCATATGGCACAATTAAATTTAGACCTTCTCTCCAGTTTTTATCATTTAAACTTGCAAATAGTAAATGAAATTCAGTTTTTTTAAATTTCGAAATTTTATATTGATTTATAAAATTTTTAATCCCTTCAGGGTTGTGAGCAGCATCAAATATAAATGTTTTCTTTTGAAGCTGCCGCACATCAAAACGTCCGGGCCAAAATGTTTTTTTAACACCAAGTTGAATTTTCTTTAAATCGAGTAATTTTTGATTTTGAGTAAATTGTATAAAACTAAGCACCGTACATAAAGCAGTTTTTATATTTTGGCTGTATGGTTTTTGTCTAAAATTTATAAAAATATTTTCGGTTGATTTTGCACAACACTCTGACGTTTTGTGTACTATCGCTCCAATTTTTTCAGCCTGTTTTAAAGTTGCTTTTAAGCCTTTGGGCGACAAATATCTGTCGTTTATAATAAAAGGTTTATTTCTACGAGCAATATGGCTTTTGTCTGTAGCGATTTTTGATAATGTTTTCCCCAAAATATGGGTATGGTCAAGTGCAACACTTGTTAAAACACTGACAGTTGGGGCAAGTGCATTTGTAGAATCAAATTGCCCACCTAAACCAACTTCGCAAACAATTACATCAACTTTTTCAATTTGAAAAATCAACAGTGCTGCTGCTGTCATTAATTCAAAAAAAGAAGCATCTTTTAAATATTTTTCAGATTGCTCAATTAATGTTTTAAGTGTGTTTATAATTTCAGCTTCTTTTACAGGGATATTATTAATGCGAATACGTTCATTGGGCTTTAACAAATGTGGCGATGTATAGAGCCCAGTTTTAAAGCCTAAATGCCGTAAAATGCTTTCTATGTAAGCACATGTTGAACCTTTGCCATTTGTACCACCCACCAGAATAGTTGGGATATTAGTTAAGACAGAAAAATTTTTAGAATGAAGAAGGGTTTGAAGCCGATAAGCGCCAGGAATTATGTCGCGCTCGCGAGCTTTATGATAAATTTCTGCAATGTGTTCTATCGAATGCATTATTTCTGCAAAATACCAAGCATTCTTGAAATAACATTTTTCATTTCTGAACGCTCAACAATTTTATCGATAACACCGTGTTCAAGACAAAACTCTGCGGTTTGAAAGTCGTCTGGAAGTTTTTGTCGAATTGTTGTTTCAATAACACGACGTCCTGCAAAACCAATTGTTGCTCCTGGTTCAGCAATATTAATATCGCCTAGCATTGCAAAACTTGCGGCTACACCACCAGTGGTAGGATCGCAAAGCACACTAATAAAAGGCAAGCCTTTTTCTTTATGCATTGCCACAGCAAGCGAGGTTTTAACAAGTTGCATTAATGAGTATAACCCTTCATGCATGCGAGCGCCGCCGCTTGCGCTTACCAAAATAACAGGTAAATTATTTTCTTGTGCACGAATAAAGAGACGCTTAATTTTTTCGCCCACAACAGATCCCATACTCCCACCCATCCAAAAGAAGTCGAGAATACCAAGTGCAACTGGTTTTGAATTCATCATTCCAGCACCAGTAACAATGCCATCATATCTACTTGTTTTTTTTTGCATTGCTGAAAGACGACCTGCATAAGAACGCCCGTCATCAAATTTTAGCGGATCGGTGCTACAAAGAGTATGATCCCATTCAAAAAAAGTATTTGGGTCAATCAAAAGCTTAAGTCTTTGATCGGCCGGAAATTTATGATGAAAATTGCACTTCGAACAAACGCGAAGATTGTTTTCTAATTCTGTTGTAAGAGAAATTCCTTTGCATTTAGAACATTTTTGCCAAATGCCATCTGGAAAATCTTTTTTTTCAGAAATATTTTGTAATTTTGATGGTATTCGAGATAACCAGCCCGCAGAGCTCATACACGCACACCTTTCAGTAAATAAGTCTTATAGATGTATTTACAATTGGGTTTAAAATTAAGACATTTAACCATAATTTTTGGTCAGCGACTAGCAAGATTTGCGTAACTCTTCATGAACATGCATAATAGGTTTGCACTTTTCGAAATTAGACATAAAAGGCTATAAAATGTTCAAAATTATCAAACGCTTGCTCATATTTTTTGTTGCAGCTTTTATTTTTTTGAGCGCCTCTGTTTATCTGATTTTAAATGAACCTTTTATCCAAAATCGCCTCCTTAAATATGTAAATAGTCACTACCTTGCAAAAAATGGGCTAAAACTAGACCTGAACGATATTTCATATAATCTACTTTTTAGAACTCTTGAGATTGGTAATTTAAAGTTAACCTCACTAGAATCATCTCAAAGCACTGAGCCCTTACTTTCAACAGATTCATTCGAAGTAAAATTTAATTTTATAGGCTCATATATTAAAAATCATTTGGTTTTAGATAAATTTGAAGCCTCAGGCCTAAAATTAAATTTAAAATATGATGAGTCCGGAGATTTAGTACTTCCAAAACAGCTTCAATCCACCGAATTGGTTTCTGAGGATCCAGAACAGTTTATGCTTTTAGATAAATACTTTTTTTATCTTCCAGCAAAAATGACACTTAAAAATTCCGTTTTGAGCCTTGGAACTGTTGGAGAAGAAAATTATCAAATTATTGCAATTAAAAAATTAATTGCAGCTAAAAAACGCCAAATTTATAGCCGCACAAAGTGGCTACAAGTTTCAGCAGAATTAAATCCTTCTGATCTAAAATTTACCGAATTAAAAGATTCTATTTTAATCAATCGACTGAATCTTATTGGAAAACTTTATACAAACGGAAAATTTCTTACTTCAAAGCTAGAGGCAAACACAAATTTAATTGAATTTAATGGGGCATCAAATGGACAACTTAGAACACCTATAAAATTTACTTCCTATAAATTAGAGGTGATAAATGGAGTTGTTCAAAACCAAAATTTATTTAATTTATTTGGATTACAAGCGAATGGTAACTTAAATTTTAACGGTGATATTGAATTTAGCACTGTTGTAAAGCCGCCAAAAGTACTTGGCCATATTGATTGGCAAAATTTTGAAATTGTAAATTTAAACTTATTTTCTGGTAGTGGAGATATATTATTAGAAGATAAAACTCTCTATTATAATAATACAAAAATTCAAACACAAGGCGGCGGCTCACTAGCGCTTTCAGGAAAATATGAATTATTTGATGAATTTTATTTTGAAAATCAATTAAAAGGATCAAATGTCGGCTTAAAAGAACTTTTAAATAGCATTGGTGCAAAACAAGATATTTTTGACGGTATCTTTAATACTGAAGCAGTTAAGATTAATGGCTATTTCCAAAAAACAATTACTTCTCAAAACACATCAAGCCTGAATATTGATATCACAGGAGATGTGTTTGTTGCTAAGCTTTCTGTTCTACCAGTAGAACAGAACTCCGAAAAAAGTTTACCTCAATTATATCTTAATTTATCGACGAATATAAACAATAGTGGAATTAGTTTTGATAACACAGTAGCCCACCTCAATTCACAAAATTCATCGCAAACTCTAAAAATAAGCAATAGCTTATTACGCACACAGCCAACTCCAAATTTTAAAATGAATGTTAGTGGAGAAAAACTAGATTTAGATTTTCTTGAATATTTTATATCAAAAAAATCGACTGGTACTTTAAACTTTGATGGTGTTCTAACTTATAATGACGCAAATCCTGGCTTAAAATTTATTGCAAATTTAAATGCTCATAATGGCAGTGTAGATAGAATTCCATTTGAAAAGGCTAAAGGACAATTTGGTTTATATAATGATTATCTCGATCTTACAAATCTATATATAGATACAAAAATTCCTATTTTGCATACAAAAACACAAAACCTGAAAGCTAAAGATAAAAATTCATATATTAATATAGAATATTTTTCTTTTCGTTTTAAAGATAAATATGCAAAAATTCTTATCGATGCAAAAGGCAATATTGCTTATATCGTGCAAAGTATTCAAGATAGTTTACCAAATTTCATTACTCAACTCGATGGTCATATCGACTCATTAGCTTTATCAATGACAGGTTTTTTTGATAGATTTGATACATGGACATTAAATGTTAAATCTACAATAAAGCCTCTTTTAACTCCACGCGGCCGTGTCGATAACTTAAATATTAATCTAAAATGTGTTAATTCAATTTGTTCTGATTCAAAAGTGCTCTTTACTAATTTTCATACAGAGCGAGATGGTACACGCATTCAAAACTCTTCGGCGCTTGTATTATTATCCTCTTTATCGGAAAAAAACTCTGCTTTTTCATTTCAAATACAAAATGTACCTGCAAGTTTTATCGATTTCTCTAAGCTCGATATGGATGGGCGTATTTATTCCATGGGCGAAATTCAAGGTACTTGGAAGAAACCCTATGGAAATGTAGATTTAACAATTGATAAATTCGAAATGAATAATCGTGATTTTGGCCAAGTAAAAGCGATATTTTCTTCAAACTCTCCTGAAATAGCCACTCTTCAAGTTACTGCCTTTACTGGTCAATTCCGTTTATCACTTGATATTCCTCTTACAGAAGAAATTCAAAACAGTCGTTTAAAAGCAAATTTATTTAATTTTGATATTGGGTATTTGTTTGATGACGTGGATAAAGACTCTACAACACTCTATTCAAGATTTAATGCTGAATTTACTGCTACAGGGCCATGGAATCCTTCTTTCAAGGATGAGCTTTCCATTTTTAAAAACTGGACTGGCACAGGAACAATTCAAACTTCAGAATTTCAATATTACAATACTAATCTACAAATTTCGACCCCTAGTCCTATTCAATATGCAAATGATATTTTTGATTTTAAAAAAATTCTTATTGAATCAAAATTTGGTGAATCCACATTAAGTGGAAATTATAATCTCAAAACTTCTGAAATGTCTTTACACTCGGCTCTTGCTATTGATTTAGATCCATTGAGTAAAGAATTCTATATTATCTCTGATAGTGAAGGAAAAATAGCAGGTAATTTTAACGTAAATGGCACAATCAAAAAACCTATTTTCTCTGGTGAGATTTCAATTAAAGGCAAACGCCTTTCTCTTTTATCAGACGAACCACCTTTTACAAACTTAGATGGGTATGTTTTATTTAGAGACTCTGTTATTGAGATCCAAAAACTCACTGCAAATAAAGGGCTTGGAACAGTCAGTTTAACTGGTAGTTTTGACTTTAAAAACTTTGCTGATTCAGATTCTTTTTACCCTGAAACCAATTTGCATTTAATTACAAAAAATGCTCCCTTCGAATTATCTGTTCCAATCTTTCGTTCAATTAATTTACAGGCAACAAGTGATCTTATTCTGTCGGGGCAAAAACCTCCATTTTCAATCGCTGGACGTATCAATCTTCAAAAATTAAATATATTTAGAGATTTAAACTGTAGTGAAATTTTTGGCGAATACCAAAATCTTCCTAAAACCGATCCAAAACTTGCTGGCACACCTTTTGCTAATTTACGAATTAATTTGCAAGCTGTAAATTCAATGTCTTTACAGTCAAATTGTTTACGAGGAAACTTTTCTACTACAGACAATATGTATATTGTCGGCGATACAAATTTACCGCTTCTTGACGGTGGAATTGTTACGGACAACGCAATCTTTAATATTTTAAAAGCGCGCTTCAACATAAAAAAAGCAAATTTTAATTTTTCAGATACACATGGTTATGACCCTATTGTAAATATTGCCATGGATGCACGCGTTGCCTCATACACTATATTTTGGGATGTGAATGGACGCTTATCAACTGCAAAATTAAATCTAACTTCTCAGCCACAATATTTACCTAATGGCGATTCAGTTAATCAAGGTTCTATCTTATTTATGATTACGACTGGACGTATTCCAACTGAAGATTCCTTAAACACACTTCTTGCAACTTCTTCAAGTGTATACGCATATTTTGGGGCAAACAATTCTTTTAGTAATGTAGTTGATCAAACACTTTCAACAGTTACTGGTGGACTATTTGATACACTCACTTTTCAGCCCAATGCACAAAACGGAGAAATTGCCATTCGTGTCATTGCATCAAAATATTTTTCACAACGGCTTAACTTTGGTATGAGTTTTGAAGGCGGGCAATCTTTATCAACAAGCACTGCGTTTGTATATTATTTGCTTAATCGCAATGTTGGATTTACTGGTGCATTTTCGTCATCAAACGAAGCTTCACAGACTGGTTCAGTCATTAATGAACTATCTGGTGGTTTGAGATTTAACTTTGGAAGTAATTAAAGTTTATGTTCAGAAAAATTTATCTCTATATTTTATTAATTGTATTTCACTGCACAGCATTCAGTGATCAAAATATAGAAATTTATTTTTATGCAGATAACAACTTAAAAGAATTTCCAACTCGCGTACTAGAAAAATTGCAAGATACCAATTTAAACAATCTAGACGAAAAAATTATTAAAGAGCTTATACGCACAGGCGGATATGACAATGTTGTTACAAACCAATACATTAGTATGGAAAACAATCCATTTTTTATCGTCAGTGCAGAAACATCACAAAAGATCTTCTCAATTCGATTGATTGGTGTTGATGACAATATAATCTATAAAGTTCAACGCTCAGTCGATGTAGAAGTTGGGAACCGTTATAATAATACAACTTTAAAACGACTTGAAAACAAAGTGCGTAAAGAATTACGAAACTCGGGCTACCTTTCTGCAACCGTTACAAAAACAGAATTAAACACCTCAGCAGATGGCTTAATTAATATAGATATTACAGTCGACAGAGGCAAACTGTGCCTTATTCAACAAATAGTGATGCCAACTGCTTTTCAAAACTTTATGCAATTGTTCGACTTCCCACTTGAAGTTGGCCAACCCTGTAGCATTCCAGATATTGAAGATGGCCTTGCACAAATTCAAGAAAATTATTGGTCGGAAGGCTATTTACAGGCTGTAGTTGAAATTGAAAAAATGGAATACACAAAGGAAAAAGACAAAGCGACTGTTTATGTAAAAGTGGATAAAGGCAACAAAACTGTTCTACAAATTAACGACTTTAACAACAATGTTTTTAAATCCGATTTTTTCGACCCAAAATCAGGTGGATTAACTTATTCTGATCTTATTTCAATGTCTGATACAGACTTAAGAACGGCAATCGTTGATTTTTATCAAAAGCAAGGCTTTGCCTCTGCAAAAGTCAGCCCACCAAAACGCTATAAAGACAAAAAAGACAGAAATGTTATTGCCTTCGATGTAATTAAGGGGCCTCCTGCAACCATAAATGAGGTTTTCTTTGTTGGCAAACCCTTGCCAATTACCGAGAAAGAAATTCTAAAACAAATTAAATTTAAAATTGGCACAAAATTTAACAAAGACAGTCTCATTGTCCATAAAAATGAATTTAAAAAAATCGTATATTCATACGGCTATAATGATGCAGACATTTATGATTTCGATTTTTATTTTTCTGGTGATAAAAAACTTGTTAACATTATTATTCGTTATGATCTTAATACTCAATTTATAGTTTCCTCAGTCAAGTTTAAAAATTTTCCTAAAGACATTAAAATTCCACAGAAAGAATTGAAAAAAATCTTAACTGTTGGCGATCCTGTTGCTTTCATAAAGCGTGAAGAACTTGCGAACAAACTCCACACCCTTCTCGTATCTCATGGTTATCTTTATGCAGAAGTAAAAGGCAATATGGATTATGATGCTACTAAATTAAAGAAACCTAAGACTCTTGTAAACGTCATTTATGATGCAGAAACAGGCCCACTTGTTCATGTTACAAAAATACTTGTTGAAGGCGATACTTTTGGAAAATCAGAGACAATTAAGTCGATTTCAAAGCTCAGAGTTGGCCAAGTTTTTACTCAAAAAAAACTAGATAATGCGCAAAAGTATATTTTAAAGCACGATTTATTTAGTTCAGCTGTTATTGATTTTCTTGATCCCTTTACAATTGAAAAGAAAAAGCCAGACGTCACTCTTATTATTAAGGTTCGCGGGCGCAAAGGCTTGAATTTTTCACTTGCTCCTGCCTACGGGTCTGGCACAGGGTACAGATCGGATGCTATTCTTGGAGTGAATAATATTACTTCCCAAGGCCTTCGCTTATCTCTTGATGCGGGCGTGCGACAGGCCGTTCAACAACAAAATTTTGAGCTTTCAAATAGCAAACAATTACTTGGGCAAAACTACTCTATTGGTTTAAGCGAACCACTATTTAAGTTTTTTGGCTTGCAAACTCCTATTGATGTTGCGTTAGTTGGTGGTTACCAAGTAGTTGCAGAATCTCTTGTAAATAGAAGAATCACCACAATTCACTTATTTGGAGAATGGAAGCCAACCTTTTGGGGTGCAGACATTAGTTTGTCTCTTTCCTTAGATCAGGGCGATTATCTTTCATTAAGCTTACCAAACCAAGCGACTGCTCTATTTGATGCTCCGCGCATTATGATTCGTGATATTACGCCACGCCTTAAAATTGATTCAAGAAATAATGCTGGCTGGCCTACAAAAGGCTTTTATTTCTCTGGGGGCATTGGCATTGGTAGTTTTGCATTTGGCTCAGATTTAAACTATGTCAATTATGTTGCAAATTTAAAATATTATTTTCCAATATACAAAAAATTAAGCGGTGGTATTTACTTTGGAATTACGCAAGTAGAAGATATCAAAAATCGTAAAAATCAAGCGTTAACAGTTCCTGCAAACTTGCGTACTTATTTAATCGAAGATGCTCTAATTCGCGGCTTTCCAGATAACTATATTTATACCAATCCAGGCCCACTTCTTTGGATGCATGCACTTAATCAAAGTGATGTTTGCAGTACTCAATTACAGGGCACTGGTGGCACCAAAATGATCTATCTGAAAGCAGAAGCCCGTTACCGTATTAACGAGAATTTTGGTGTAGTGCTTTTTGGAGATTCAGGAACAAACTATTTTACAGCTAAAGAAATTAATACTCTTAATTCAGCTTTACAGGCACTACCGCCACCTCTTTCACCAGATGGAAGCCTTTGTATTATCGATCAAGCAGCACTTGTCCCAACGCCACCAATTGAAGGAGGAATAGGTTCTTTTATTCCAGAATATTGGGATAAAGCTTATATGTCGACAGGAATAGGGCTGAGAATTATTTTAGGAAGCTTTATGACAGTGAATCTTGATTATGGGTATCCATTAAAAGATCCTTCACAACACCAAGAAGGCTGTGTGTCTATTGGAGAAGCAACAGCTCCTGGCAGAACTTCACCACCAAGGTGTGTAAATCGCATTCAAAACTCACAATTATTTACAGATAAAATTAAATACCGAGGAGCAGTTCATTTTGGGATTGAAGCCTCCCTCTAAAATCAAGCATTTCAATTGAATTTAGAAAACAAAAAACCCCGCATCAGCGGGGTTTTTTGTTTAATATAAACGAAGCACATGCAACTTGAATATTATTTAGGAGCGTGTTCAGCTTTTGCTTTATTCACAAATTGAACAAGGCGACTAATGCGACGAGCCATATTGTTTTTATGAATTGCGCCTTTTTTCTTTGTTTTTGCAATTACAGACTGAGCTGTAGAAAGAAGAACTTCAATATTTGAAAAATCTTTCTTTGCAACTGCTTCAACAACTTTTTTCATTTCTGTTTTCATAGTGCTCAGATTTGAGCGATTACGTAAACGTCTTGTTTCTGTTTGACGAGCGCGTTTTTTTGCAGATTTATGGTTAGCCATTTCTTATCCTTAGAGAGTAACGTTATTAATACGGAATAAATTTTTAACCGCAGTTGATGGACGTACGCCAACTTTATGCCAGTAAGCAATACGATCGTGCTTAAGCTCGACAGTGGATTTTTCAGTCATAGGATTATAATGTCCGATATTTTCGATATATCGTCCATCACGAGGGCTAGCTGAATTTGCAACAACTACGTGATAAAAAGGGCGACTCTTTGAGCCAAATCTTTGTAATCTAAATTTGAGTGCCATAAAGCGGGAATCTCCGAACTAAAAAAATACGTCCTGAACTTCTAAGACTGAATAGCCCTATTGTCAAGCTGTTGTTTTATCGCTATTTATTGATTAAAAAACAGTCTTTCATGGTTTTACTCGACCGCTCAGGAGTATTAACAAGATTCTCTTCGCGAGCCAAGTACAATTTTTGATGATTTTTTTTAGTTAAAACAGTGGCTTCACAATGAGGACACTTAATAGTAGTTTCTTCAAGCGCTTCTGCTGTTGGATCAAAATGAATATGGAAGCGACGGCTACACTTTGAATTATCAACTTCAATCTCTTTATAATCTTCATAGTTTTCGAGCGTCATTTTTCTTCTAACCTTAAAAATTTATCAGCAATTTCATTAAATTGTTCTGGATATTCGAGTTGTGGTAAATGCCCACATTCTTCAAGTAACTCCACTTTTGCATGAGGCATAAGTTTTTTTGCTTCGACAGTACTTTTGTGACTTAAAATACGATCGTTCTTGCCCCATAACAACAAAACCGGGCATTTAATATCCTTAATTTTCGATTTAATCTCTTTAATAAGCTTACGATCAAATCCAAACATCCCCATTCCACTACGTGCTAAGTTAAGCGTATGCTTTGCACCATCTGGTTTTTGCGAATAATTAAATAACATGTCAATATATTCTTCAGGGACAGAACCCTTTTTATAAACATTATATTTAAAAGCATGCTGCAAATTTTTTAAACTAGGTTTTGCAATCCACTCACCAACAAAAGGCACAGAATACAACCGAAAATGAAAAGGCACCTTCCGTGTAAACCCCGCGCTTCCTACTAACATTAATTTTTCTACATATTCTGGGTAGTTGTGTGCAATTTGCATTGCAAGCAAACCCCCAAGAGAGTGGCCAACAAACTTTGCGCGCTTAATTTTTAATGCATCTAAAAACCAAATGAGGAATTCTGGATACTCAGCAACTGTTGGCTTATGAGTAGTTGCATCAGTTTTGCCACAACCCCAAAAATCCAATGCAATCACTCGATGTGTTTTAGAAAGCTCCCGAATATTACGATCCCAGACCTCGCAAGAAAGCGAAAATCCATGAATAAGGACAACTATTGAATCTGAAAATCCCACGTCCCAATAGCGCGTTTTGTATCCACGCACATTAACAAAATGATCGGCTAGTATATCTTTATTTTGTGAGTTCAAGAAATATATCCTCAAGCTTTGTGTGTTCTGTATAGGTTTGCTCTACAGAACCATTTAATTGGCTTAAGACTGATTGTATCGCTTGAATAGCATTTTGCAAAGTTTGCAGCTCTGACTGAATAAATTCTTTTTTAAAATGTATGTAAATTTGAGAGTCTTCAGAATTTAAATCATACTTTATATTTTCATTTTCACATAAATGCTTAACGGTATCTGGCAATTCTAAAACCGAGCTAAGTTTGAAATTAGGTTTAAACACAAGAACGAAATTTGGTTTTTTACCAAACTGCATTAAATCTTGATTTTTCTTGAGTGTAATCAGCTCACCGTGATTCATAATTGCAATACGATGACAAAATTTCTCTGCTTCTTCTAAATAATGTGTCGTTAAAATTACTGTTATGCCATATCGATGCAATTCATGGACAAATTCCCACATACTATGACGCAAATAAACATCTACACCTGCAGTAGGCTCATCTAACACAAGAATTTTAGGTTTATGTACAAGTGCCCGCGCAATCATCATGCGGCGTTTCATACCACCACTTAATTCGCGTGTTGTTTTTTTGGCATGTGCGCTTAATTGTAATTTATCTAAAAGAAAGTGAATCCACTCCTTATCGGGCACTACTCCAGCCAATTTGCTTTGAATACCCAGAATAATGGGAAGTGGAAAAAAAGGATCAACCAAAAGCTCTTGTTGCACAACACCCAAGAATTTTTTTGTTTCAACAGAATTATCTTTAACACTCTGCCCACAAATTTTTATATCACCAGATGAAAACGGAATCACTCCTGCTAAAAGATTAATTGCTGTTGTTTTTCCTGCTCCATTTGGACCTAACAAACCAAAACTTTCACCTTCATAAATTGTAAGATTCAATTTTTTAAGCGCATGCATTTTAGATTTATCGGGCAAATCATAAAATTTTTCAGCATCTTGAAATTCAATAATAGGATTTGATTTCATAGATTCACCCCGAGTTTTTTATTAATCACAAAATGTGCAATCAAAAACATACAGATAAAGAACGCAAGACTCACTCCACCAGCTAATAAAGCACTAATATCGGCTTGTCCTAAAATGGAATAACGATACAAACTTACAATGTAAAAAAATGGATTACAGTATTTAATAAACTGCAGCCAAGATGGTAAAAAACTAAATGAAAAAAACACGCCAGAAAAAAAGATAAGTGGCTGAATAATAAATGACAAAATTATCCCTACCTGATCCCAGGTTTTACAAATAATGCCAAGCACAATTCCAAGACTTGCAAATATGCCAACACCTATAAAAATAGAAGCTAAAAGTAAAATAGGATTAAAGTGCAATATTGTTTGAGTACAAATACATCCCGCTATAAAAACCGAAGTGGCTACAATTAAGCCTCGAACAAAAGCCCCACATACATAGGCAAACCAAAGTGCAAAAGGGGTAATGGGTGCCATTAATAAATCGACAATTGTTCCACTCCATTTTGCAATCATAAAACTACTCGTTGGATTCTGAATAGAGCTATTCAATGTTTCCATTGCCATAATTCCTGGAATTAAAAAAATCAGATACGAAAAGCCGTTACTAAGAGAGGGCTCAGATTGTTCTAGCACTTTTCCTAAAGACAACCCAAAAAGTCCAAAATAAATAAAAGCACTTGCTAAAGGGCCCAACAATGTTTGAACAGGAACTGCTAAAAATCTTCTTACTTCACGTTCAAAGACGCCAACCGCAGGAAGCCAGTATTTAAATTTGGGCTTACGATTTAAGTATTCAGATATTGATTTCAAAGGATTCTCCTATTATCTTCACTCTTTAGAATCGACTAAAAATAAACCGTGTTATATAAATTAGAACATAAGTCTAAAAGCAGATTTTGACAATTTTAATTGATATCATCGTTTTCTTAAGTTATGTATCCATCCCACAGCAGATTGCCGTGAGGCAACAAAAATTGGCAAGGTAGCTCAGTTGGTTAGAGCGAAGGTCTCATAATCCTTAGGTCGGCGGTTCAAATCCGCCTCTTGTCACCAAATTTAATTTATTCCTTAGATGCTAACATTGCATTAATCAAACCACCGGCCAAAAGCTCTTCTAATTCCCTGCTCGATATATCATGCTTTACAGTAAACGTTTTATTTTTTGTTTTATTGTTTACTTCAATTTCTGTTTTTTCTTGTAGTAATTTTCTTAAATTCGAGACTTCTAAAACATCATTTTGATCGATTGAGTTTAAATCATCTTCATTACTAAATAAAAACGGCACAATTCCAAAATTCAAAAGATTTTTACGATGAATACGAGCATAGCTTGTGGCAATCACCATCCGCACACCTAAAAAGCGTGGTGCAATTGCAGCATGTTCCCGCGATGAGCCTTGCCCATAATTGCTTCCAGCAACAACACAAGATCCTGTTTTTTCTAAAGGTTTTGCTCTTTCATAAAAACTTTCATCAATTCGAGAAAAAGTGAATTTTGAAATTTCAGGTATATTACTGCGAAACGGAAGAACTTTGGTGCCAGCAGGTAAAATTTCATCTGTAGAAACATTATTACCCATTTTAAGTAAAACAGGACATTCTAGATGATCCTCTAATTCAGAAAATTTTGGAAATTCTTTGATGTTTGGGCCTTTTGCTAGTTCTGCAGTTTCCCCTTCTTGGGGTGCTCGCATTGCTTCTTTATTAAGAACGATTTTTTCGGGTTCTTTGTAATGTGGGTACTCCATTTTAAGAGTACGAGGATCTGTAATAAGCCCTGTTAATGCAGAAGCTGCTGCCGTTTCAGGGCTACAAAGATAAACTAAATCATCTTTTGTACCCGATCGCCCAGGAAAATTTCGAGGCACAGTTCGTAAACTAATTTTGTTAGTTGCAGGCGCTTGTCCCATACCAATACAACCATTGCACCCTGCTTGGTGAATACGCCCACCGGCATGAATAATATCTTCTAAATATCCATTGATAGTAAGATTTTCTAAAATTTGACGCGAAGTTGGAATAATATCTAACGAAACTTGTTCATGAACCCTTTGATCTTTTAAAATCATTGCTGGAATTGTAAAATCTCGGATACCAGGATTTGCAGAAGAGCCTATCATACACTGAAATACAGGTTTACCTGCAACTTCAGAGACAGGAACAACATTGCCAGGGCTACTTGGACAGGCAATTAAAGGTTCAAGCTGTGCCAAATCAATTTCTTCATGTTCGTCATATTGAGCATCCGAATCGGCCACCAACTCAGACCAATCATCTGCACGATTTTGCGATTCTAAAAAAGTAAGAGTCATTCTATCAGAAGGAAAAACAGTTGTAGTTGCACCCATTTCAGCGCCCATATTTGCAATGACATGCCTATCCATTGCACTCAGATGCTCTAAACCTGGCCCATAATATTCAAAAATCTTTCCAACTCCGCCGTTCACATTATGACGACGAAGCATTTCAAGAATAATATCTTTTGCACTTACCCAATCAGGAAGCTTACCAATTAGTTTTACACCAACAATTTTAGGCATATTGAAGTAAAAAGGCTTTCCTGTCATTGCAACGGCCACTTCAAGGCCCCCGGTACCAATAGCAAGCATTCCCATTGAGCCAGCGGCACAAGTATGACTATCTGATCCTAATAAAGTTTTTCCAGGCTTTCCAAAATTTTCCATGTGCACAGGATGGCTTACACCATTACCTGGACGGCTAAACCAAACGCCAAATTTTTTACAGGCACTTTGTAAAAATAAATGATCATCTGCGTTTTTATAATCTGTTTGAAGTAAGTTATGATCAACATACTGTGCAGAAATTTCAGTTTGTACTTTTTTAACGCCAATTGCTTCAAGCTCAAGCATAACCATCGTGCCAGTTGCATCTTGCGTTAATGTTTGGTCAACTTTTAAACCAATTTCATTTCCATGTTGTAGCGTGCCAGAAACAAGATGAGTTTCGATCAATTTTTGAGTTACATTTTTTTGAGTCATATTAATTCCTTTGGAATTGAATAATTATTCAAATTAAATGAATATTTTTAAATCTATTTGAAGATATTAATAAATATTATACTCTTTATTTTTTGCGGACACAAAGTTTGTTAAGCTTTCTTCTTATAAGCAATATTATCACGCTTTTTCAGTAAAACTGCAGTCTCCATTGCCATCATATGAGCAGTAAAACAAACGCCCATCATGTTCCCACTGCTCTCCTAAATCAAAACGGCTGTTTGTAGAATTTACTTTTTCTAAAATAACAGTGCCTTCTTGTCGCACATCTGCGGCTTTATAAATACATTCCAAACTTTGAACAGATTGAATATTTTCAAAACTGCCAAAACGCTGTGGATAGTCTACAGATTCAGGAGTGCTAATGATTGTTACATCCGAAAAAAACACTTCACTTGTACGAAGATCACGAAAATGTTCAGATACGGTCTTTAATAAATAGCCTTCAGGTACGTTTTGAACGGAAAGATTTCCTGATTTATTGTACACAACTCGTAAATTGTTTGCAGAAGGGCATTGATTTGCGTAACTTATACTTGAAAACGCGCTGATTAATAAGAAACTCAATAATTTTTTCATAAAAACTCCTCTATAGTAAGGAAGCTTTACTCGCATACTTTTGTAAAATCTAAAATGATTTTTATGATTGATATCTGCGGATAGGCTTGATAACTCAACTAAATGAAATTTTTATCATCCATATACAAAACAAATCTCTCATTGCTTACAGATTTTTACCAACTAACAATGGCTTATGGCTATTACATCTCCCAAAAAGCAGAACAAGAAGCCGTTTATCATGTTTTTTTTAGAAAGCAGCCCTTCAACAGCGGTTATAGCATTGCAGCAGGCCTGGGGCTTGTTATCGAATTTTTAGACAACTTTAAATTCACAGATGATGATATTGAGTATTTAAAAACCCTCACCGATTCAAAAGATGAACAAATGTTTTCTGATGATTTTTTAAATTATTTACAAAACCTTAAATTCACATGTGATGTAAAAGCAGTGCCTGAGGGTACTGTTGTGTTTCCGCGCGAACCTTTAATACAGATTAAAGGCCCACTATTACAGTGTCAATTATTAGAATCTTCGCTTTTAAATTTTATGAATTTTCATTCTTTAATTGCAACAAAATCAGCACGCATTAAACATGTAGCGCAAGACGATCCTGTTTTAGAATTTGGACTTCGTAGAGCACAAGGCATAGATGGCGCACTCAGTGCAACACGTGCTGCTTTTATTGGTGGCTGTTCTGCTACATCAAATACACTAGCAGGCAAACTTTTAGATATTCCTGTAAAAGGCACCCATGCGCATAGTTGGGTCATGTCTTTTGACGAAGAAGAAGAAGCATTTGCCACATTTGCAAAACACTTTCCAGACAATACTGTTTTTTTAGTTGATACCTACGACACAATTGAAGGCATTAAAAAAGCGATTCATGTTGGCAAATTACTCCAAACACAAGGAAAAGATTTGGTTGGCATTCGGCTTGATTCTGGCGATTTGCATTACTTAAGTATTAAAGCCCGCCAAATGTTAGATAAAGCAGGCTTTCAAAATACTCAAATTGTTGCCACAAACGACTTAAATGAAAATACAATCGCAAGTTTAAAAGCTCAGGGCGCTAAAATTGCCGTGTGGGGTGTAGGAACACAGCTTGTTACATCTTATAATCAACCTGCCTTAGGTGGTGTTTATAAACTAGCGGCCCTTAAAAATTTAAAAACTGGGGAATTTGAACATTGCATTAAACTTTCTGATCAAATTGCAAAAATCTCAATTCCTGGCATTTTAGGAGTGAAAAGATTTTATAATGAGTCAAAATTTGTTGGTGATATGATTTATGATGAACTTACAGAATTACATTCTGATAATATGATTATCGATCCAATGGATTCTACTCGTTTTAGAGTTATGTCGGCAGAATTGTCTTCAAAAGATTTATTAGTATCCATTTTTAAAAACGGACAGCGGGTTTATAAGTTGCCAACATTACGAGAAATTCAAACATACACGCGTGAACAAGTTGCTTCATTAGATCCAAGTATTCAAAGAATTGATAATCCTCATTTCTATCCTGCAGGCCTTGAAAAAAACCTCCATGAGCTTAAAATGCAACTAATTTTTGAGAAGAAAAATAAATCAATTAGACCATGAAAATGAAAAATATTGCTTTTTATTTGATGCGCGCACTGATGAAAAATGGTGGGTAAATTTTTCAGACCATCATTTACAACCTCCACAATATATGAGTTTACCAAGATCTAAGCAGCCAATAAGCACACCCCTCACTCAATGCGGAAAATATTTTCAAAGTTATAGTTTTTCTGAATTAATTTATATTATTAATCACTTTGATTTATATTTACGTTTATTTAATAAATATAAATTCTTCGCTCAAAATTCTCCTAGTGCAGCATTATTCACTCATCAAATATATACACAGCTTGTACAGTATCGTGCTGTATTATATAATGAAATTTTAGTGGGAATTTCGCTCAATAGTTTAGTTGGATTTTTTTATACAGATAAAAATGTTATGTCCAATGCAATCCAACTCAAAGAAGAAGTACAACGAAAGTATTCTTTGGATATCCCAATTTTTCAATACATAACATTTCTTGGAGAAATAAAACTAATCGGTGCATAAATAAGTACAGACGATTTTATTATTTTCAACTCTCCAATACAGACTATAGGAACAAAATGATGATGGAGAATTGGAATTATTGGACATTCAATTTATCCCCATATGCAGTAGATAGTCAAGAAGTCAGCTTTATAGCGCTAATCACAATATTGAGCATGTGTGTCGGGTTTTATTTATTTCTTTCTCATTCATACGCAAAACAAAAAATTACAGATAAATATTTATTCATTGTCAAAATACCGTTTTTTTATATGTCAGTATTTTTAAGTTTTCTATTATTTTCAAAAATTTTTGGCATTTCCTTTAGGCCAAAATGGTATGGAATAGGAATGATAACAGCAGTACTGCTGATCTATTCTGCATTTCAATATTGGATAAAACAAAAAAAAATCATGCTTACAAATGATTTACTGAACATTTTTATTCTTTACTCTACTGGTGGAGTGTTTATTGGTGCGCGACTCGGCTATGTCTTCATTTACAATTGGCATGTTTATAAAAATAGTTTGTTAAGTATATTTGCTATTTGGTCAGGCGGCCTCTCATTTCATGGGGGTCTTATTGGTTTTGGCTTTTCTGTTTTAATATTTGCCAAACGTTACAATATTTCTTTTTATCATCTTGTCGATAAAGTTTCATGCATTATGCCCCTTGGGATTATGTGTGGACGTTTTGGAAATTTCATGAATGGAGAATTGTGGGGAAGAGAAGTTACAAGCTCACTGCCTTGGGCAATTATTTTTCCAAGAGGCGGATCTGTACCGCGACATCCAAGTCAAATCTACGCATTTTTAACAGAAGGATTTTTATTGTTTTGCACAATCGCTATTCTATCAAAGAAATATAAAATGGAGGGAGCATTGTTTTCATTTTCTATCTTTTTTTACAGCTTTTATAGATTTTTTATTGAATATTTTAGAGCTGCAGATGCACAGCTCAATTATCTACATTTTCAAAATTTATTATGGGCTCCAATAACCTCTTTCACACCATGGTGGGCAGTTCTGACAATGGGGCAAATTCTTTGTATAGTTGGCATGATTACTGGAATTGTCTTATATCAAATTTCAAAGAACAATATTCTAGAAGGCTCAAACGCTTGGATAAAACGACACAAGAATTTCTCTCAAAGATTTAAAACACCAAAAATAAATACAATTCATAATGAAGGGTTGGAGCTAAAGAAGACCTAATATTCAATTCTAAATTTTTCAAACTCAAATTTATAGTTATGTATGAGTAGAATGAATTCCTCTCATATGATTAATTCGACTCAACAAAATTGCTAAAATTTTATTTGGAATAAAATGACAAAGCAGCACAAGAAAGCGGTTTGAAAATCCTGGGATGGCAAGACTTTTTCCATTTATAAGCGCATTATAACCGTATTTTGCCACATCATCTGCCGACATGCCTTTAAAAAGTTTTTTTGGTGTCTTATGAAATTCAGTGTCTGTCGCACCAGGACAAAAAGATGTGACTTTTATATTTGAAGATTGCACTTCATAACGCAATGAATTTGAAAATGAATGTAAAAATGCCTTACAGGCTCCATATACCGATTGATAGGGCACAGGCATAAAAGAATAGACTGATCCTACATTTAATACTGCACCATCATTTTGTTCAGTCATATTTTGCAGAACATATTTTGTCAGCTCAATTGTTGACACTGTTTGAAGCATGATCATTGATTTTTCAGCCTCTTCCGAAGAGTGCTGAAACTCACCTTGCACACCAAAACCCGCATTATTGACTAATGTATGAATTTTAATTTTTTGAGACTGTAGCGTCTCTTTTATATATCGAACTGCATTATGTTTTGAAAGATCTGCTTCTATAATTGAAACATTTAACAAATATTTTTTTAAAACTGTCTGTTTTAAAACATTTAGATTCTGCGTATCGCGCCCCAACAAAACTAAATCATAATTATTTTCTGCAAACACTTTTGCAAAAGCACTACCAATCCCTCGCGATGCTCCTGTAATTAAAACCGTTTTTCTACGCGCTTTAAAATACTTTTCTTCTTGTTGAGTAATTGTATTGCCTATTTGTTTTAAAATGGATCTTCTTTCAGAACTTTTGGATTCTCCCACATACTCGGGCTTAAAAAACTTCAGATCACAATAAAAATGAGAATTTTTCTCTGGAAACACAGAAGACTGTTTTTGCTTATGACTTCTAAGGTACACACATAAAACATGACAATTTTCGACTTCTTGAATAATTTTAGCTACACCACTTTTAAGAATTGCTGAATTAAATCTGCCTGTTTTACTGCGAGTTCCTTCAGGAAAAATTGTGATAACTTCTTTTCGATGTAAAAGATATTTTGCTATTTCAATAATTTTTGCATGATGTTTTACTGAACCTTTTCTATCAACAAACACACATTTTCCAATAAAGCCTATAAATCTAAAAAATAGATTTTTGTGATACTGGATTGCTAGCAAGTTCCACATAGAGCATCGATTATTCCTTTGATACCAAAATGGAGAACCAAAATAATAAAGAAATAAACATGAATCTATAAATGTAAGATGATTCGCGCAAATAACAAAAGGCACATTGCGATCTGAAACTTCCTTGTATTGCTGGTGTATATTTTTGAGATTCTCAAATTTATATTTTACAATATAAGTGAAAAATATTCTTGCACAAAAAAATAGTGGAAATGTAATTATTACAGATACAAATTTTTGTACTTTAATTCTTTTAATTGATAGCTTGTATTCCATTTATCCGCCTTCAAATATTTTTATATTGTTTTTTTTTGGAATATAGCAGGCAAATGAGTATTTCACCAATACTCTTCACACTCAAATCAAAAATTAAGTTCGAGAATTTATGGCAATCCAAAGTTAAAACTTAAAGGCGATAGGCTTTAAGTTTTAACTTTGATTGATTGGAAATTATAAAGGCGCACATGTTTCATCAAAAAAATTACCTACAGGCGGAACTCTATGCGAACACTCTTCATTATCTACATTGTACGACCAAACCACACTGCTTCTGATAGACGGACAATCTAAAGGAATAGTCACTTCACCAGCTGGAGTATATGTAAATGTACCAGTCGTAACAAAAATCGCGCCTTGTTGAACAAAGTCAGTAACAGAAGAAAGCGCAGTAGAGTTAGAAACAGGGGTGGTAGTGCCATCAAGCTCAACACACTCAAATAATATAGTAAATGCAGGATTTGTAGGAGTATCTCCAGCTGCTAATGTAAGATCTATAGTAGTTTTTATATCTGTATTCAGTATTGTCACAAGAGGGCCGCCTGTGTCATCTCTTCGACACGAAGAAGCTATAATATTATCTGCTTCAAGTGTAGCAGTACCACACTTAGAGGCTGGAGTGTTTGATCCAGAATTCTGATCTTGGGGTTTACCACAGCTACTTAGAACAATAAGTCCTATATATCCACATACTAAAGAAACGCATGTTAAAATTAATTTTTTCATTCTTCACCTTCGAAATAAAAGTTGAGCAGACTTAGTAAATTTTATTCTATATGAAATTTCAAATCAAGCGTTGTGAAATAAATTACTCGAACACAAAGAAGCAACTCAGAGGTACTTTTTAAAATTAGATTTTTGGACTGCTTGCATGAGCAAATACAATTCTGTTTGATGTTCTTGACTTTCGCCTTCATTGTTGCGTGAAGGATATTTAGGAAACATCATATAGCCAGCCTGGGGAGTATAGATTGGGTGATTCTTATCATTAAATCCTACACATTCGTTTTTGTTTAACTTATAAAAATTTGAATATCCATCCTTTAAACAATTTTTGGGATGCAAGAATGGTTCTTTATGCTTTGTAAGCAAAAACTTTAAATCCTGATTCTTACGTGCAAGTTTCTCTAACGACATTTTGGTTCGTTTGTGCTGGTCAAGTGCTTTTAAAACACGAATAATTGCAGTTTCAGTGTAAATTTTTGCGTCTTTATTAAACCCCTTTTGCGAAAGTTCTAATGTAACAGCAGGTTTATTTTGCAAGCGTACAAATTCGTCCATACACAACCCTGATGCAGAAAATGTTTGATTTGGCCAACGAGTTGTAAACATTGGTGTAATTCCTGAAATTCTTGCCCAATAATAACTCTGCAAATGAAATCCAAACGTATAAAATGGAAATTTTGTCTCTGTTTTTGTTTGATGAAAATCATAGAATAAATCTGCTGAATTAAGAAGAGGCACAAGCTCAAGTGCTCGTGTGCGCTCATGTGTGAAAGGCTTTTCAATTTCTATATCAAAGGCACGGTTTAAGTCTTCGTCAATATACCTTTGGTTTTTCAGAGCCGCTTCCGCATTGCCAAGAATAAACGTTACTTTTCCACCAAATTTGATTTTACCAGCAATCAGTTTCTCGAGAATAGACAAAAATGCGGGCAAAGTACCTACTTCATCGCCATGCACAATTGCGGCAAAAACAACATGTCCAGAATGCTCATTACCATTTAATTCTATTGAATCAGACACTAAACCACTGTATTTTTGAGCAAAAGCTCTAAACTGATCTATATAATGAGAAATTTTTTTTTCTTGAGAAAGGTTTGCGTTCATGAATTTTATTCTAAAAAGTTTTTATTTATTGCAAAAACAAGGGCACAGGGTTCTGTATCAAACATTTTTTTAAGTTTAATTTTGTAATGAGAATTTTCAAGTATTGGCAAGCATGCACTTTCACCACCAACAAGCGTAAGCACATCTTTACCATTTGCAATATTCACACAGCCTGAAAACACTGTAATTAAAGAAAATTCATACGCAGAAAAATTGCGTAAATCTAAAAAATCTTCTTTTAAAAAAGTTTGCAGTGCAAATGGATTAAGTTTATTGCCACTAAAATAATCAGAATGCTGAAATTCCGAAACAAATTTCTTTTCGAGTAACGCTCCTCTTGGTAAAGACCAATCAATTGCACTTAACGCATCTTGAAAATGCAGCTCACGTGGGCTTCCATGAGAATCTCGTTCCCCTTTTGCATTGTATAATCGGTTCCAATCAAATAATCGAAGAGTTTTGCCATCTTTACCTGGTATTAAATGCTGAGGCTCTGCAATAAAAGTACCCGTTCCAAGAGCATGCACACAGCCTGGTGGAATTGAAATATAAGCATTTTTTTTAGGTAAAAAAGAATGCAAACAATCGAGCGGTGTTGCTGATTTTAGACAGGCTTCAATTTCATCTTGAGAAAAATTTTCTTTAAATCCTAAATAAATCGGGGATGGATTTTGTACTTGGTACACAAACCATGCTTCATGTTTACCACATTCCCCCTCGTTTAGTATTGAATTAAAATTTTGGGGATGAACCTGTACTGAAAGCGGTTCGGATGCTTCTATCCATTTCAGCAACAATGAGCCGACACGAATTTCTAATGACTCACCTATTCGCTCAGGAATTAATGGCGTTTGTTCTGGAAAGTACAACTTTTTCAATTTTGAAATTTGCATCCCGCCCCAAGGAGTTTTGGTAATAGGAACAAATTGGAAAGGAAATGCTTTTACAAATTTCATTTCTGATTTCATAATTTGTATGTCCGCAAACCAAGTGCTTTTCTTGCGCGTGCAGTGACTTTTTCAGCATATTCCCGTGCTCTGTCGTAACCATCTTTAAGCAATACACTCACTTCATCTGAATTATTAAAATAATGCTCATAAAGTTTTTGCTTTTCTGCAAACACGCGTTGATGTTCATCTAAAAAATCTTTCTTTGCATGCCCATATCCATATCCAACACCTTTTTCCAAAGAAGTTTTCATATGTTCGATAGCCTCCTTAGAAGCAAATGATTTAAATATTTGAAACACAAGGCAAGTTGCGGGATCTTTAACTTCATCTAAAGTTTTAGAGTCTGTTGTGATAGATTTGACGCACTTTTCGATTTCTCGTTTTGTGCCAAAAACAGGAATAACATTGTCGTAACTTTTACTCATTTTACGACCATCTGCCCCTACCAAAGTAGGAGTTTCTTCTAATTTTGCTTGCGGTTCTTTATAAACATTGGATTGCACAGCATAATTAAAAGATTTTGCCATATCTGATGCATATTCTAAATGTTGCAGCTGATCCTTGCCAACAGGTACAATTTCAGCATCAAAAGTAATTATGTCACTCGACATTAATAAAGGATAATAGAGAAGACCCGCAGTAGCTTCTTTGCCATTTGCTAAAGCATCTTTATAGGCATGAGCGCGCTCTAACAACCCAGCACTTGCAGTACAACTTAAATACCAAGAGTTTTCTTGAATTTCTTTAAAATCGCTTTGTAATAAAATTGAATTGTTTTTAAGAGAAAAACCAAGCGCAAGATAAACAGAGATTATTTTGTGTGTTAATTGACCAGGAACAAGAATTTTTGAACGATTTGTAAGGCCATGCCAGTCTACGCATAAAAGAAGCACTTCATAATCAGAATTTTTAGAAAGCTCTACAGCTGGGGCAATAGCACCATAATAATTACCCAAATGAAACTCGCCTGTTGGCTTCATTCCAGTTAAAAAACGTTTTCTATCTGTTTTCATGCCGCCCACTCCTTGTATTTTATACATTAGATGTGAAACAATAGAGAAACAGAATGAATAATTCAACTCATAACCAAGAGGATACAAGAGATGACACTTACAAAAGAACGTATCATTGACATGTTTAAGTCCCACACAAAACTTTCTGCTTTTGAAGCGAAAGAAATGATTGAGTCTATTCTTGAGGTTGTAAAAAGCCGTCTAGAAGCTGGCGAAGATGTAAAAATTTCAGGGTTTGGTAAATGGGTAGTACGTCAAAAAACAAGCAGACCAGGACGTAATCCTCATACTGGCGAAAAGATTGAAATTACAGCAAGACGCGTTGTTACATTTCAACCATCTGAAAAACTTCGCAGTACTGTAGATCATTCAAGTTTAACATCAGACATGCTTGCACAAAATGCAGCCGAAGATGATGCTAGCGGTTTTTCTGCGCCTTAGTCGAACGCTCTAGATTGCGTTTTACGAGATCGTTTACAATAGCAGCGGCACATATATCTCCCCAAGTATTTATTACTGTTCTAAATCTATCTAAAATTCTATCAATTGGTAATAAAATACTAATAAGACTAACAGGGATATTTACAGACCTAAATACAGTTACCATCGTAATGATACCGCCTTCAGGAATACCAGTTGCACCCATGCCGGCAATAATAGCCACTATAAAGAGCACAACTTGACTCGCAAGATTTAAATCTAATCCCATAACCTGAGAAAAAAAGAGGGCTGCAGATGCTTCATACATGACTGTTGCGCCAAGATTAATTGTAGCAGCTAGTGGTAACACAAAACGGGTGATATCCTCGCGCACACCCACTTTTTCGGCACTCATCATAGAAACAGGTAAAGTCGCTAGGCTGCTTGAAGTGGCAAATGCAGTTGCAAGAGCTCCAGATGTAGCGTTTATATAATTGCGTAAAGCAAGCTTTGCAAAAAACTTTATGGCAAGTAACTGCCAAAGAAACTGAAGAAACAAACCAAGTAAAAAAACAAGCACAAACATTGAAAGCGCTTTTAGATCTTGTCCTAAACGGTGGTGAGCCGCCGATTGCGCAACTGCAGTACCGAGTAAAGAAAACACACCAATTGCGCTTAAATTAATAACCCAAGTAATAAGGCGAATCATTACATTACGGAGATGAGCAAAGAAACTCACAACATTTTTAGCTTTATCGCCACAACTTACACAAGCAAGTGCAAATGCGACCGAAAACACAACTACAGGCAGGACTTCAAAATTAACAACAGCTTGTATAAGATTAGAAGGAATTAATTCTGTCAAAAAATTGGCAACAGTTAGTGGTTTGGCATCTTCAATTACGGAAGAAAAGGTTTGAGTAAAACTTGTTTCAACGCCAACGCCTGGCTTAAACACATTGAAAAGCAATAGACCAATCGAGACAGCTGCACATGCGCTAATAAGAGCATAAGAAACAGTGTAAAGACCGATTGAACCCAGTTTTTTAGGATCGCCAATACTTGCAATTGCTGTAATAATTGCACTAACAATTAGCGGAAACACGAGTCCTTTAAGCATGTTAAAGAACACTTCTCCAATAAAACTAATCGAAAGCATGAATTCAGGAAAAATTACACCAAACGTAACCCCTAAAAACACACCCAAAAACACAAAGATCGAGCTATTCAATTTTAACTTAAATTTTTTTTTTCTCATTATGAAACAGAGATTATCGTATAACTTCTGAAGTTTCAAATATTATTCTCTGTCTTTAAGTCATGATAAAGATCAAGAACACAATTAATACAATTAAAAAGGTAAATTTAAACATATGGCGCGAAGCAAATTCAGGCGCTTTTAACACTTTCCGTTTCAAATGTTGACATAAGCGAAATAGTTTTTTGACTAGTGAATTTGCCCAACAAAGATACCGATCTAATGATGTTTGGTATATATTATAAAATTGTTTCTTATTTTTCATAAAACGAAACCTACAACAATATAAATCTAATCAGAGATTTTCTTTGTCTAGTAAAATTTTATCTGATAACGTGCGGTTAAGCGATAGGCAAATTTTGCAACTGGTTATAGGTAAAAATTACTCTTAATGACATCTACAAGCAATAAATCTCATATCATGAGTCTGCCCATGTTAACCGCATCAATTGCTGGTAATATGATGGGATCGGGAATCTTTCTTCTTCCCGCAACGCTATCCAAAATAGGAACAATCAGTATATTTGGCTGGTTTCTTTCTCTTATTGGCGCCGCTGCGCTTGCTCTTGTTTTTTCTAAACTCTCGATGCTCATTCCTAAAGCTGGCGGGCCATATGCCTTTACACGACTTGCCTATGGAAATTATTTAGCCTTTCAAACTGCGTTTGTATATTGGATTGGTGCTTGGATCGGCAATATTGCTGTTTCTATTGTTCTGGTTGGTTATCTTTCTTACTTTTTTCCTGCTCTTCACAATACCCTTGCTGCTTGCATAGCTGGCCTTTCCATTATTTGGTTTTTTGTGTTTTTAAATATGTTTGGCCCCCGCTTTATGGGGCGCATTCAGCTTTTTACAACATCCGTCATGCTTATTCCAATTATTTGTACTGCATTATTAGGATGGTATTGGTTTGATCCCACTATTTTTGCAGATTCTTTTCAAGTCAGCGACAAACCTCCATTTACTGCAATTACTCAGTCTGCAGCAATGACATTATGGGCATTTTTAGGAGTAGAAACAGCATGTGTAAATGCAGGTGTTGTTAAGAACCCTGCAAAAACAGTCCCAATTGCAACACTTTTGGGAGTTTTAATTGCTGGTGTTGCTTATATATTAAGCACAAGTGTCATTATGGGAATTATACCTGCGGCAGAACTTGCGCAATCAGCCTCTCCGTTTGCATTGCTTGCTACAAAAACAATCGGCTCAACTGGCGGCGCAATTGTAAGTGTCTGCGCAATTATTGCATGCGCAGGAACACTAAGTGGATGGACTTTGGTCGTTGGGCAAATTTCAAGGGCAGTTTCTTTAGACAAATTATTTCCTCATTGGTTTGCAAAGCTCAATAAATTTAACACACCTTATTTAGGTTTGCTTTTTGCAAGCGGTCTTATGTCGATTGTGTATTTAAGCACTCTTGCCCCAACAATTGGCGAGCATTTTACAATTATGTCGGAAACAACAGTCTTTATGATTGTTCTGCCTTATCTCTATTCGTCTGTTTCATTACTCATTATTGATTTAAAATCTGGACTTCTACAACAGAATCGATCTCATATTCTGTATACATGTGCCGCCTGTATTGGAATTGTGTATAGTATATGGGCAATTATTGGTCTTGGAGAAACTATTGTCTTTTATGGTCTCATTGCAATTTTAATCAGTGTTGTGTTTTACGTTTACCCAGCACTTAAAAAGGAGTATCCAATAACTAAGATTATTGATTAACCAAGTTAGAATAGGATATGAAACGTGGAATATATAGATTTTTTCTTAATATTCTTTTCTGCGCTTGCAATATCAGTTTTCTTGACTCCTTTGCTTATTTATCTTGCTCATAAAAAACAAATTTTTGATCATCCAGATATCCATTTTGCAAAAAGTCGTAGAGTACATACTTTACCCACTCCTCGCTTGGGCGGTGTTGCAATTGTAACCGCATTTTTTACAACAATTGTTTTCTGGCGTATTCCAAATTTTCTGCCTATTTATTTTTGTTCATTAATATTATTTACTTTAGGATTATGGGACGACCTCAAAAATCTGGGCGCTACAATTCGACTGTTTTTTCAAATTATTGCTTCCTGTGCGGTTGTATATTTTTCTGACTTATCTTTAAAATTCATTTCAATTTCCTCTGCGCACATTCTACATCTACCCCCTCAAATTGGCTTTTTACTTGCCGTTTTTATTATAATCGGCGCCATTAATTCAATGAATATGGTGGATGGATTAGATGGGCTCGCAAGCGGCGCTCTTCTTATTGGAATGTCTATTTTAAGTTATTTTGTATTCGTATATTTTAACAAACATTCAATTTTGATTGGTTTTACCATCCCGCTTTTAGGAAGTTTAATTGGTTTTTTAAAATTCAATACCTTCCCATCAAAAATTTTTATGGGAGATTCTGGCAGTAATTGGTGTGGATTTTTAGTTGGTGTACTGATCCTAAAAGTCTCAAATCTAAACCCGTCAATTCCACTGATTAGTATTTTGCTTGCGTTTTCTATTCCTATTTTTGATACAGCACATGTCATTCTCATGCGAATTCTCAATGGGCAAAATCCAATGCATGCAGATAATCGTCACTTGCATCATTCATTAATGAAAATAGGTTTTTCACATTCTCAAAGCGTAGGAATTTTATATTTTTTTATGTTTCTTTTCGGTACATTAGGAATGCTACCAGTCGCTTTTAAGAGCCAAAATCTTTCTTGGCTTCCTTGGTGCGCTGTTTTAATATTATTTACTCTCTGTGGTTTTCTGATTCCCTATCGTTCTGTTTTATTAAAAAAAATTCTACAGGCGAGATTGAATAAAACACAAAACCAAAGAGTAAAAAAACCCATCAAAGCCGCTGCAATTTTTATTGAAAGTTTTCAGCGCTATATTATTTATGGTCTATTTTTTACCACTCCTTTTCTTGTTTTTATCGATCAATCAGCAATTGGAATTTTATGCGGTATTATTTGTTTAGCAATGGGAATTTCTTTTTTTCTTTATAAAAAATGTTCCTTTATTTCAGCATGCATTGCAGTTTCAGTAATACAACTTTTATTTTCTAATAGCCACGTTTACAAAATTGAAATTAGTATTTTTAATTATTCTTTTAATGGTCTTGTTATTTATAATTTATTATTTTTGTATCTGTTTATTTCCACCGTATTTTCTTTAACCATTGCGTTACAAAGAAAATTTTTTGTTATTACGCCAACAGACATATTACTTGTTTTAATTCCGTTATTAATACTTATGATTCCAGATACTTGGGACCATGGATACGGCATGAGAATTATTGTTTTACACAGTATTGTTTTGTTTGCAGCGCTTAGATTACATCCTTACATGCTTGAAAAAGCATCGCAAACCTTTGCAAGCACAGAAACCGATTCTGATAATTCGGAAGAGTCAATGCCTAGGCCGAGTCTAAATCCAAATCCATGATTTATTCCTGAAAAACTATCTTTGTTTTGGATTAAATCTTTTTGAAAAGCATAGCTTCCAACTTCCATAGAACTCAAAGGCAATACAAATATTCCATTTTTTTTCAATATTTCTATGCACTGCATAGTTTTATGCATTGTTTCAATATGTTTAAAACCTATGCTTGTCACTAAACCTCCCTCAGGAGATATGCCTATTAAAGATGAAGATTGTGAAAGGCAATTTTGAAGTATTTTTTTATTCGCCATCCATTCTTTTTTAATATTGACAAAGAGATCGCTATTTAAATTTTTTAATACTTCGTATGCTATCCACTCAATAATTGGAGAAACTGTATGAGTCGTGTAGTTTTTTTCGTTTTGCATTAAACTCAAAACTTTTTCGTCACCAACACACCAACCAATTCTTAAACCAGGCGTTCCTACGCACTTGATAAAAGAACCAGTTACAAATGTATTTGGTTTTCCATCATATAGTGTATAACCAACTGCATCAGTATTTGACGCTAAAAATCGATAATGTTCATCGCCAATAACAGTTGCGCCCCATGATCTTACAAGCACTTTAAGCTCTTCTAAAAATTCATTTTCAAACACTAATCCAGATGGATTATGTGGATTATTAATGAGTAGACATTCAGGTTTTGTAGATTGTAAAATTTGAATCCACTCCAATTTATCAACATACGGACACCCAAGATGATCCCAATAAATAGGAAGATGAATAATTTTTGTGTCGAGTGCTTCAGGAATCTCATACAGTAATTGAAATGCAGGCACTGCAAGCGCCATCGTCCTTGGTTTTAAAACATGGAATAATAAAAACAAAGCTTCACTAGTGCCGGTTGTTATGAGTACGTTTGAAAGAGTTGAGTGTGAATGAAACAAAGAAACACATTCTCGTAAATCGGTTCGTCCCCAGTTTGGGCTATCGTGTAAAACAATATCTAAAAACTCTTTTTGAGCTGCAGATTTTGCTAATCCAGATTGCAATAAAATTTCTGAAATCGACTTTGCTCTTCCACCAGACTCACCTAAATTATATTTTGCAGAAAACCGGTTTTGTTCAAGCCAGTCCTCCATAAAAAAATCTCTTAATTCTTTCATACTTTATACCAATTAAAAATTTCTTAAATTCAGATATTTTGAAGTCGATTATTTAGAAATATTATGCAAGTGTAAATCACAATTTTATAAGGAAAACTCAGATGAATATTCTAAAATTCTCTAAAACGTCTTTAACAGTAATGTGCGGAATGCTGAGTTTTTCAGCTTATGGATGGTGGGATCAAACACACCAACTCATTGGTCTAGTTGCTTCACAAAACATTTCCTCTGAAGCATATGAAAAAGCCGACAAACTTCTCAAAGTTACTATTGAATATCCAGGAAGCGCTACTCTTTCTAATAATGCAAATGAATTTGATACTGCAGCCGGATGGCCAGATGCTATCAATATGTTTCACAATCAACCCACAAATTTTGCACATAAAATGTGCCACTTTACAGATTTATTGATGGATAAAGATCTTGCTGGAACCGATATATCTTATGCATCAGCTCAAAAAGAACTGCAAAAATCACTTTCAAATAAGCCAATTAATTCAATATCTTGCCTTAAAGGGGCCATTAAAACACTTATGGTTTCTTCTACAAGTGAAGTCGATAAAGCAATTGCTTTGCGTTATGTCATCCATATTGTTGGTGATATTGGCCAACCCCTTCATAACATTTCAAAAATCAGCGGCACATCCGACGACAGAGGCGGAAACAGTACTCTGTTTCCTTCAAATGTCGATATTCCAACAATTACCGGTGTTTCCACAACACAAAGAAAATTACATGCACTGTGGGATGCAACATTAGGCAATTTTATTCAATTTCCTTTTCTACCAGCTCAAATTAAAGAAGGCGCTTATCCTTCCGATTACACAGATATGAATAAATTAATTGCTGATAAAATCACCTCTCAAGATGGATTTGATAAAGCATTAGAAATTTCTGCTAACACCCCACAAACAATTGAAGATTGGATTATTGATGGTTATCAAGTAGCAGCAAAATATGCTTATAGTGATTTAAATGTAACTTGGGCTGCTTATAGCATACTGCGTAATGAAGTCATTGATGCACAAGTTGAAAAAAGTTACTCTAGATTAACACATCTTTTAAATGCAATTTTTGATTCTAAAAGTTCGTCGTTAGAGTTTCAAAAAATGGTTTATACAATTAAAAATGACAAAAATATTCAGCCCTTTATACTGAAGTGAATCAAGTAAACGAAAAAATTAATTCAAACTTATTTTTACACACTCACGAAGCGCTTAAAGAATTTTTAAGCTTATTTACCAATGCTCATAATGACTCTAGCTGGACCATTGTTTGTGAACGATCGAGTGATATTTCTGCAATTAGAAGCTTTGTTTTTACTGAGCTTCAAGAGAAATATGAGGCTCCATTAACAATAATTGGTGGCTTGTCTTTTATAAGCCTCGACCAACTAGGACAAAATATTTGTGCACTGCTTGCTTCTGCAAAAAATGTAGACTTTAAATTTACAATCCCTCAGTCTCTTTTTAAACCCTACTTAACAATTAAACAGCAAGAGCAAGTAACACAATTTATCCTGAGTTTGTTTCATCTTTCAGCCCAAGACACACGCCCTATTGCTCAACAGTTGTTAACTCTTTTAGATACACCATTACCTAAAGATATTACTTTAGTTGATGCATTGATGAGTGCGCTGAATTTAAAAAAGAAAAGAAGCTATAAAGATATTTCGGCTGTATTGCTAAAACAAATTCTTGCTTCATTTCAAGCAACACGAATCGTTTTAAGTCGCTATTCTCGGTTACAAACTTTAGTAAATGATTTTCTTGATCACGAATTCTGGCAACTCACTACAGAATACCCAGAGTATACAAATAAAATTTTGCCAGAAAAATTACTACATGGCTCAGTTTTTTGGATGAGTGCGCCTGAATATTCACGCTCAGAAAAACCAGAAACTCCTTTTAAGCCAGGTGAGTATTCGCAAAATTTAGTAAATGATTTTTTAACTTTTGTACTAAAAGCTCGCAAAAAATTTGAAAAAAACAAAAGTTCTCTTTTTGTCTATAATCGAACAATTCTACAAACCGAATGTAAAACAAAATCTGAACATTCTGAAAATTCTCGTTTAAATGCTATAATTACCCAAAATCAAAGAGATTTTTATAAAGTTGTTACAGACGAAATTCAGGCTGAAAGCTCGCCTGAAAAAATAAAATTTCTTGGAGAATTTGATCCTCAAACGTACCAAGCAATTCTTCAAAATGCAGGCGGCACATATCAAGTACTCGATTCTGAAATTCTTGCCTGGAAAAATCGAGAACAAGAAAATTTTTTTGTTGATGCAATATCTACTCAAATAGATAAAAAATATGAACACTTTTTAGAAACCGCATCTTATATTGAAAATTTTTCTAAACTTGAAGAAATTGCGAAGGTTTATTCCATACCAGTACGAGATTTATCCGATCAAAAAATCATGGAAATGTTTGAAGCGTATTTAAAAAATGAAAGCTTTTCATATTGTAAAAACGAGCATTTTAACACTCTTCAAAAACCATATTCCTTCTTTGCAACGCGCAGCGTTCCTGAAGAAATCACCTCTTTTTGGAGTCAGACACGATTTGAATCGACAAGCTTAGCAACAAGGCTTTTGAATCAAATTTTCACCTTTTTTCAAACTCAAGGCATCTCAATTGAAAATCCCTGTCATGATCTTGAATTTCTTTATTTTTGGAAACACATTGGAACATTGGAAGAACAATTTCCAAAAACTAGAATACAATTTATTCTAGAAAACCAAGAAATTATTGAGTCATTTCCAATTCAATTCACTAAAACGCAAATTGAACAATTAAGTCTGTTTGATAAAAATATGAATGCGGTTTCAAATCAAATATTTGAATCAAAATTGCTCAATTCAAATATATCGAGTTTAAAAAAACTCTTTGAACAATATGAATATTCAACTGTTTCTACTACACAATTTGAAAAATATGTCGAGTGTCCTTTTGCGTTTTTCTTAGAACACGGCCTTTCTATAAGGCCAAAACAAATTGATAAAAACTTTACTGCCAATCCGCTTGATATAGGCACTCGCGTCCATAGCGTATGCGAAAAATTAATTTCTGAAATGGTGATAAAATATGGCAATGACGAATATTTAATTGCTGCAGGTGAAATTTATCAAAATGTACTAAATGCCATTACCCCAGAAAATATATTTTTAAGTCATGCTCAATTATCATGGGACAATGCAATTTCTTTCTTATCTGAAGATATTCGCTCTATTTTTACTGATATATTTAAACTGATTTTTTTTCAGTCTCAATTCGATACAAATCCAGAATCTGCGCTCAACAAGGTTCTTAGTGAAGAAATTTTAAAACGGGCTTTTCTAAAATTTCTAAATACTGAAATTGAGCTTATTGCTGCAGGCAAAAAAAAACGAGTAGGGACAGCTCGAGAATTTCCATTTTCAACACAAATTGGTGAGCTTACAGTTCGTGGCTGTATTGACAGGGTCGATCAAAACACAGATGGCTACGAAATTATTGACTATAAAGTTTCTCCAATTTCTAAATCCGTGCAAAAGCTTTGTTTATTACCGAGTGAGTTTTTAGCGCTCAAAAATAATAAAAAACTCAGTATTCAAGGGGCCGTTTACGCTCTTGCATTTGGAAAAGCAGTGTTTGATTTAAATAATAATGAATTTGCTGGAAATGATAATCGTTTAAGTGGGTTTTCTTTATATAGATTAAAAAACATTAAAGATGACTCGGCTCTTTTAACGTATTCATTTCCTGAAAATGAGAATGAATCGGGCGCTGCACAAATACAGCATATTGAAAATGAACTTAAGCCCTATACTGAACGCTTATTAAATAAAGATTATTTTCCTCGCCCACTCAATAATAAACAAACTTGTCAATATTGTCCGTATCAAGATTTATGCCCGTATCCTACGCAGCAAGGATTTTTGTTATGAGTCACAGAAATTTTACGCCCTCGCAACAAAAAGCAATTGACTTCTTTCCCACTGATCCTGTTCGAAAACACCTTGTAATAGAGGCGGGTGCAGGTAGTGGAAAAACAACGATTTTACAAGCGCGCGTTAAGTTTTTACTAACTGAAAAAAAGTTTTTGCCAGAAGATCTCATTGTTATTACCTTTACAAAAAATGCGACTTCCGAATTAAAACACCGGATAGAACGCATTGGGGCAACAAAAGCACTCGAAGCAAAAACAAAATTTATTCAAATTTCTACTATGGATAGTTTTTTTATTTCTTTAGTTGAAAGTGTATATCCTGTTTGGTGGGATTTAAATCAATCTTTGTCTGATAAAATTCCTTCAAAACTAACATTATTGAGCGAATCGCAAGCATTAGTACAAGTTGAAAAAAATCTTATTAAGGGATTTGACGAATTTTCTAATGACGAATTAAGGGAAATTTCCGATTTTATTTTAGCGGGCGGATTTGAAAAAAATGAAGGTTTAATAGGTGGATCATCTCCATTACACACGCTGCTTTTAACAATGTTAAATGATGGGTTTCTTTCAACATCCTTAAAAGATATCCGTATTTCTGCTAAACAAATTCATCCTGCTACACAAAAACTGATTGAAAAATGTCACCACATTGCACGATTTTCCTATCAAGAACGAATTGTTGCAGGAACGCTTACTTACCAAGACTACAATGTATTTTTAAAAGAAAATTTAAATATTTCGTGCCCTTTACATTTTAAAGAGCTTATTGTGGATGAGTATCAAGATACAAACCATATTCAACATCAAATTCTTTGGAAACTTGTTGAACTTAATCATGCACAAATGACAGTTGTTGGCGATCCAAAACAAAGTATTTATGCATTCCGTGGCTCACACGTAGACGTATTTCATTCCTTGCTGAATAATGAAAAATGGAATGTCATTTCACTTGATGTTAATTTTCGTTCTACTGAATATTTATTAAATGAACTAAATACCTTGTCTTTTTTAGCGTTTGACTGGAAAACACCTGCACTACCCGAAAGTTTTATTGAGTCCTTTTTTTATAAAGAAGCGTTAAAAAAAGCAATTGCCCACAAACCTCTAAAAGCAGGAATGCTTGCAGATTCAAATCAGCAAGTTCCTCAAGTCACTTTGTTTGAATATGAAGATCCAAACTCAGCAAAAAAATTAAAAGATGACCCACCTAAAAAACGAGATTTTAACGAAAAAAATCTTAAAAGTTTAGGGACATATTTGCTGAAGAAAAAAAGGAAAAACAACTTAAATTGGAAAGATATTGCTGTATTGTGTGAAAAAAATTCACAAATTACAAAAATAAAAAAAATATTTTCTGAATTGAATATTCCTTGCAGTGTAGATTCCCAAAAACAAAATAAGCTACAAAAAAAATACAACCAAATTTTAAGTTTAACTTTATTAAAAGTTCTTGAAGTCAATACAATTGATATTTCGTTTGAGTTAGTGAATTTATTAGCAAGCCCACTTACGCCTCATACTTTGTCTGATATTACCCAATATGCACTCAACCAAAATATAGCCGAACCCTGTATAGTCGATGCAACAATACAAATCATTAAAGATGCACAAACCAAGTATAAATTTCATCCCTTTATTGCATGGCAAACCTGCCGCTGGAATCTTGCATACCAAGCAAAAACACTCACAGGAAAAGATGATGCCCTTCTCTTTGCTGCAAGTATGGACTTATTTGCAAAAAGCTTTTTAGATATTTTTAATTCGGGATGTCGAAAAGATTTAATTAAAATTTTAAGCACTTTTGACACCTCTACTCTAAGTACAAAGTCACATACTGAAGATGCAATTTCAATTAAAACGGTGCATGGATCTAAAGGATTGGAGTGGGATATTGTTTGTTTTTATCCTGCAAATTCAAGAGCTGACAAGCGAGAATCGTTTTCAGTTTCAAGTTCATGGCCTTATTTAGACGTGAACTGGCTAAGCGAAGATGTAAAATCATTGTCGTTTTTACAAAAAAAAGACAACGAAAAGTTTGAAGACATTGATCATATCTATGATGATAAAAAAGACAAAACAATTTGGTTTTCAGACTTAAGAGCGTCACTAGAAAAGAACTTTGAAAGACAGCGTATTTTTTACACAGCTTTTACACGACCACGCCAAGAATTGATTTTTGTACATCCTGAACGTCAAGGGGCTACATCTGCACGCAAAATAGACAAAAAATTTCATTTTGCAGATTACGATAAAAGTTTTGAACAAGACGTCTTTTTAAAATATGCACATCTATCAGAACACAACAAAGCAAATGCGTTGCACCTACGATCTTCAGAAATTGAAATACCATATGCAAACGACAATGAAAGCAAGGTGGAATCCACCGATAAGCCACTTGTGTTTCAAAACATTGAAATTAATTCATTAGAAGAAACAGAGCCAGAATTCTCGAATTTACAAGAATTAATTTCCACACCTAGTTCAATTCTTGTTCAAAAACAAAGAATTCGCCAAGCAGCGCATAAGGGAATTATATTTCATGCTCAGGCAGAAAACAAAATTTATTCTAAAGATTCGATTTTAGAATTACTTTTTGATAATGCCTTAAAAACATGGAGCGAATTCGAAATTTTAAACAAGATTTCAAATCATGAAAGCACGCCAATCACGCGCAAAGTTATTGATTTATTAGCTGTTTTTACTAAAGAAAAGTTTGGTGAGCTTTTTCATAGATTGTCTCATAGCTCCAATTATTTAAATTGGAATATAAAAACAGATTCTAATTTTGTATTTTTAATTTTAGATTTCAAAACTGGTAAAATTACAGAATCAGGAGTAGATCAAATTTCAGAGTACGTTAGCTTAATCGAAAATCTTGCTCAGTCTGGCTGGTTTGCAAAAAGTATTGCTCTAGATTCAAACCCTAATATTGTTTCTACATTACTTCATAGCAGTCGCAATACGAGTCGGTTTCCAAATAGCGCTCATGTTTCTATCGAGTAATTTTTGTGCTTGAATTCCTGCATTATCTCGACTTGCAATACGTTTATACCAATAATAATTACGCATAATTGTAGAAACATAATTACGGGTTTCTTTGTACGGCACGTATTCCATAAATAACAAGGGATCGACTGTAATACGTTTTGACCATGCATCAACACGGTGAGGACCGGCATTATAAGCCGCCAATACATATTCTGTATGGCCATTATATCTTTCAAACAACTGTTCTAAATATGTAATACCTAAATTTATATTTGTTTGAGGATCGTATAATTTTTTAGCCTGTATTCTTTTGTTAATAACGCGTGCAGTGGAAGGAAGCATTTGCATAAGTCCACGCGCATTTGCATGAGAGCGGGCAAATTGATCGAACGCGCTTTCTTGCCTAATTAACGCCAATACTAATAATGGATCTACTTTTTTAGAACGCCGTAAAATCTCTTTCGAGTAACGCAGTGGGAAATTTAGTTTTACCAAAGTAGGACTTAGGCGAGGCGCTCTTTGTGCAGATAAGTAATTTGCCAATTTATAAATACTATAACGATCGTTGTTAGCAATATTATGCGATACTGCCCAGTATAAATTAAGATCTTTATGTGAAACTTGACTATTCACAACTAATTTTGAATGCGTTTCAAATGCTTTGGTATCTTTCTCAGTATAAAATAAATCAAATAAAAAGGCTTGAAGATTTATTTCATTCCAACCACCAGACACTCGATTTTGAATTAAAATTTTAGAATCTGGCACAAAATCACGCTCTGGATTTTGAGCAAGCTTAGAGTTTACCACCAATGAAAAAAATCCGATTGGATTTTTTTGAATGAGTGTTTTCCAATATTTATTATTCGCTTTTTTTGTTTCTTTTTCAGCTATGCTACCTAACCAATACAAACTTCGACTTTCATCTTGAGGATTTCGTTCTAAGCGTGTTTTCTGAAGCGCACGCTTTGCAGCTCTTTGATTGTCATGTGCTAAATAAATCACGCCCATTCTTAAATGAACACGCTCACTTAAGTTTTGATTTGGTTTGTAACAGTGCTGTGATTTTTGATAAATTTTAGAAATGTATTGATATGCTTCTTTTTTAGGCAAAAAATCTTCTAATGTTGCAATTAATGCAAAATTTGGATTTTTATAAGAACATGGATATTTTGTTGTGAGTGCCGTTTTAGCAAGTCTTTCCACATTTTTAAAATTACTTGTTTTCATATTGTTCAAAGAACTTGCCAAAGATAAATTACGATATTTGTAAAAATTGTATTTATCTTTACTTCTAAGCTTAAAAATTTTTCGTCTTGCAATTCGCCTAGTGGTTTTGTGCGGAGTTTTACGTGCTTCTATTTTATTTTCAAGCCACACACCTGCGCAAGAAAGTGTAGATTCTGTCATTGGAAAATATGTATTAAAACCAGCTAAGCTAGCAGAACAGTTTTTCTCAAATGCTTTTCTTTGAGACTTGCTAAGTTTATTTTCATACCATTTCTTTAAAAGAGCATAATTTTTCTTTGTTGTCCGCGTATTTTTTATTTTTGCTTCTGTATACAATTGATTTTTTGTTGGATGAATTACATTTGCAAGATTCGATGCATACAATCTATTGTTTGAAATTCTGGACGTTGCAGCTGCAAGTTTTTGCTGTTCTAAATTTGAACGCTGCTTATTTAAGGAAAACGCAGGACTTGTATAATATACAGTGCTCGTAATGACACAAACACAAATGAGAATTTTATTTTTTATTTTTATATTTAATTTATTGAAAGTGAAACGATCCATGTGCCACCTCACACATTATCAACCCAAAAGCACTTTTAATATTATGAGCGATCATGCATGAGAAAAGCAATACAATAAAAATTAAATTATCTACACTCTTTCAATAGGACAAGTCATGCAGCGGGGTCCACCGCCACCTTGGGAAAGTTGGCTACCATCAATTGAAATGACAGTTTTATCAGGCAAATCAGATGGCGAAAGATTTTCTCGTAGGAAATTTTTACCTGTCACTATTTTAAAACCAGATTTGTTTAATTCGTTGAGCGTGTCTTCATTTTCATAGCAGATAATTTTCCCAGGAGCGACTGCAAACGAATTTGTCCCGCTCATCCATTGCGCTCTTTGTTGGCGTTTCAAAGAGGTTTTGCCGCCTGCAAAAACTGGCTCAATAGGAGTATTCACACTTTTTAATGCAACGAGCAAATTGTCCACTGTTTCAAAAGTTTTTTCACCTTTTTTAGTCACTGATATTTTTATAACTTTATAGGGATGAGCGCCGGTAACAGCCGGAGCATAAGCAAGCGCTTGGTCTTCAGAGATACGTGTAAAAATCATATCTAAATGGATCATAGTGCGCATCTTAGGTAAGAAAATAGCAAGCACAGTAAAAGGTGCATCATCTTGGTTGGCTTTACGAAACTTCACCATTGAGTCGACGAAAGCATCGATTGCAGGAGCATTGGTGCGCACACTGAGCCCAAGCAAATACAAATCTTTGCTCCAAACATGCACATCTCCACCTTCAATCTGCAAAAGCGCATCGTTAAAAGGGTACTGCAGATTAAGCAAAGGACCTTGGGATTGAAATGCTGGATGAAATTTAAAAATCGTTTGAGTTAAAATGGTTTCAGTAAATCTAACTGCGGTTGCCATATGTGCAGAAATATACTTATCTCCAACAACCACACTTGTATCACGTGTGAAATATAGATTGGGTAAAGGTAATAATGCAAATTTTTCTTCTGAAATATAGGAAGCTAAAGAATGGTGAGTAGGAGACTGATGAATTTTATAACCCTCTATTAAAAAGCGGGTTAAAGTTTGAGAATCAAAACTCATAAGCTCTTGTTCGAGATCCATTTTGCCGTAATGAGTTAAAATTTTTCTTAAACAGAACTCTCGAGCTTCTTGGTTTGCAAATACTTCTTCAAGACATTGTTTAATTTCAAATACTTGTGCGAAAGAAGAAAGCACATTTTTGAAGACATTATAGCCTTCTAATAAATCTTTTAAAAAAATGACGCCGTGAAATAAATATTTCTCGACGTCTTTAGGAGACATACACTCGACTTCAGGTCCTGGAGTGTGAATTAGAACCTTTTTAAGTGAAGCAATCTCCGATTCAATTCTAATGCAGGAGGAAGAATTAAGAGATTGCATAACGTTTACCCTTCAATAAAAGTTTTCAGTTTCTTAGATCGGCTTGGGTGTCGAAGTTTTCTCAACGCCTTAGCCTCAATTTGTCGAATTCGTTCACGCGTAACATCAAAGCTTTGTCCTACCTCTTCAAGAGTATGATCGGTGCGTTCACCAATTCCAAAGCGCATACGAAGCACTTTTTCTTCTCTTGCTGTTAAGGTTGATAACACTTTGTCTGTTTGATCGGATAAACTATTATTCGAAACAATTTCAATTGGTGCTCCATGAGTTTTATCCTCAAGGAAATCGCCATAGTGATTGTCTTCTTCTTCACCAATCGGCGCTTCAAGAGAAATTGGTTCGCGAGCAATTTTCATAACCTTACGAACTTTTTCAATACTCATATCCATACGCTGCGCAATTTCTTCAGGAGCAGGCTCACGCCCAATTTCCTGAACAAGCTGACGACTTGTACGAACCATTTTGTTAATTGTTTCAATCATATGCACAGGAATTCGAATTGTACGAGCTTGATCGGCAATGGCACGTGTAATTGCCTGACGAATCCACCAAGTTGCATAGGTACTAAACTTATATCCACGACGGTATTCAAATTTTTCAACAGCTTTCATTAAACCAATATTGCCTTCTTGAATTAAATCTAAGAATTGCAAACCACGGTTCATGTATTTTTTGGCTATCGACACAACAAGACGAAGGTTAGCTTCAATAAGCTCGCGTTTTGCGCCTTCAGCATAATGTGTTGCATTATTAATAATTTGGAAACGAATAGGAATATCTTGACGTGATAGAAAGCACTTCTCTTCACATTCAGAGATAATGGCTTGTGCGGAAGCATACACTTCTGCCAAATGAGTCCACTCTTTGTCACTTAAAAAGTTAACTTCAAGTGGCTTGATTTCTGGAGTTTTAATAAACTCTAAAAGCTTAGCATCATCACAACGTGTGCGAATGCGCACTCGATTAAGCTCTTTCATATTATTTGCAACAGTTTGTGCGTAATGAGAAAGCTCTAATACAATCTGTTGAATAATTTTACGGTTAATGTTGATTTCTTTAATAATTTCGAACATTTGAGCACGGTTTGCATCAATTGCACGAGCATCTGATTTTGAAATTTGAGCAACTTTTGTAAAGCCAACCTTATTTTCAGCATCCATAATTTTATTGGAAAGCCGAGCAAAGTTTTCGACCAAAACACGTACTTTTTGTGTGTGGCCTTCATCTGCAGCTTGATCTTGTTCATCATCAAAACCCTTCACAAGATTTTTGGTTTTAATGGCCCCGTCTAAAAATTTTTGCCCAATATCACAAATATGTGTAACGCCAACACGTAAGCACACTAAGTGTTCTAATAAGCGGTTTTCCTCAGCTTCAATTTTTTTGGCAATTTCAACTTCACCATCTCGAGATAGCAAAGCAACTTGACCCATTTTTCTAAGGTAAACCCGAACCGGATCGTTGTTTCGATTTGCAACATCGTTTTCTTCTTCTTCTTGAGCTTCGCCTGAAACACCCTCAAGGCCAAGAAACTCATCGTCTGTAAGAACTGTACTCTCTTCAAGATCGAAATCTGTAGAGACTTCTTCCTCTTCCTCATTTGCAGGTGCAAATGATTGTTCTTCAGCGTCTTCTGCAGTAACCGCACCTGGTTTTGCAAGAGGATTGTCTTTAGAAGACTTATCTTTTTTAACCGTCACGCTAGCTTTTGCGTTATCTTTCGCTTTAGTTTTGCCTTTTGTTTTAGAGGCGGCAGATGTTGTTTTTTCAACATTAGCCAAAGTTTCTGTGACTTTTTTAAGCTTTTCTTCTACCTTCTTTGTTGCTTTTACTGCTTGAACTTTTTTTATGGGTTGAGCAACTTTTACTACTCGAGCCACCTTTGGGGCAACAGCTTTAGGTGTTTTTTTAATAATCACCTTTTTCTTAGGTGGCTGTTTTTTGAGAACGCTCGCTGCCTTTGAAGCAACTTTTGCTACAACAGATTTAATTTTTTGAGCAGTTTTAGACTTTACAACAGGTTTTTTTAAAGATTTTTTAACTACTTTTTTAACCGCTGAGGCTGGTACCGCTTTTTTAATTGCTTTAGCGGGTGCAGTTTTTTTAGCAGGTGCTTTTGATGTCGTTTTTTTAGAAGTCACTGTTTTTTTTACGATTTTTTTATTTTTTGGCACTTTTATACTATTTGTTTTGATAGGATATTTCGCTTTAGAACTTTTGGCGCTTTTAGCACTAGTTGTTTTTTTAGTAACGCGCTTTGCTTTTGCTTTTTGGGGTGTGCGCAAAATTTTTTTTCTTTTAACGGACATATTTACCTGCATAAGAAAATAGAAGAAATTTAACGCATAATTTTAACTTAATTATCTATTTCTGTCTACATAAAGATTTAAGATGGAATCCCAATTAAAAGCAACTGTCTTGTAGATCTGGCCTGCATAAGATGATTGAATTTTTCAGAAATTTCATGATTAAAATGGGTGCGGGAATATACTTTTAATTGAGAGTCTATTTCTAGGATTTCAAGATGAACCAATAATTCGACCAATCCTGCGGTTAGGGTGTTAAACTTTTGACTTAATTCAGCATTTTTGCGCTGCAACTTAAGAAAGGCCAAATTTTTTAAAGACCATACATTTGTAATATCAAATTTAGTTTTAAAGTTCGGGCCTAAAAGTGAATGGCTATCGAGCAAAAAAGAAAGCTCTTGTTTCAATAAAAAATTGGAGCTGTGCTTTAAAAATGAGGCTAAAACTCCTGTCTCAATTGTAAATTTTGGAATATCTTCTTCCGTAATTTCACAACACGAGTGATAATTTTGCTCTAAACAATAAGAAAACAACTCGTTCAAAACGCTACGTCCAATATCACTTACTTGATGAGAATATGCCTCAATAAACACACCATCGTCTTCATTACTTCCTGGCAAACCAAGAAGTATATTTTTTAGTTTAACCGGCAAGTCTAAAAAATTTGTATAAAAAAAAGTAATTAAGATCTTAATTTCAAATGCGTTTTTCACGCTCCACAAGGGCGCATTCAACTCTTCAATAGATTCAGACACAATTGTAGAATTATGCTCTTGTGTTTTTTGCTTATCTGAATTGTAAGAAGTGTGTACTTTAGCAAAAACATCATATCCTTTTATATTATACTTTTCTCTTAGGCATTTAACGAAATTTTGACCGGCAAAACTTTTTTTGTCGATCTCTACGTGTTTAAAGATCAATTTTAAGTTTTCGATGAATTCGTCATTATCAGTAGATTTTTTTTGAATATAATTAAGTACATATTCATCAATCGACTCTGTCTGGTCTGCCACCAAATTAGTAAATTTTTCTGCCCCATGTTTGCGTACAAACGAATCGGGATCTTTTTCATAAGGTAACGTAAGAACTTCAAGGCTAAGCCGAGGTGTTTTAAAGTTAGATAAAAAACTTTTTTGCACAGCGTTTTGACCTGCGCTATCTGTATCAAAACACAAAATAACTCTTTTGGTAATTTGAGTAAGAGCCTCTAAATGTTCTGTTGTTAATGCGGTTCCCATAACGGCAACTGTATTTTTTATCCCATTTTTGACGAGCATAATACAGTCCATAAAACCCTCAACAACAACAACATGTCCTGCTTCAATAATGGCCTGAGTCGCTTGATAGTAATTGTATAAAATTTTTGATTTTGAAAATAAAAATGACTCTGCTGAGTTAATATACTTTGGAGATTTAGTATCCAAAGAATCGAACACCCTACCGCCCAAAGCAACATAATCACCAGCATGATTCATAATTGGAATAATCAAACGATTATAAAAGAAATCATAATAGCGTTTATTTTTTTCTGAAAATCTTAACAGCTCTACAGCAACAAATGCACTTTCATCCATTTTATACTTTAGTACAGAATTTGTCAGAGCGCTTTCTCGAGGACAAAAACCTAACTGCCAATCTGTAATATCTTTTTTTTCAATTCCTCGATTTTTTAAATATTCAACAACATGTTCACTTGTTTCCTGCAAAAGTATTTGATGATAAAATTTGGTTGTTTTTAAAAAAACTTGGTTCTTTTTTTGATCTTCAGAATTTGTTTTATGCTTTGCAGCAGTGACATGTGATGTGTTTTCTTTAGCAGCAGAATTACTTTTAGCTGATGTTAAAAGCCAGTCTGAAATTGAATCTGCATTTAACAACCTGTATGTATTAATTTTCTCGTTTAATTGGCTTGGAACCCACCGCACAAAGCTTTTAATTTTTTGAGATGGCGAAATTGTTTGTGTGTTATCTGCTAAAACAAAATATATTTTAACAATATACTTAGATAAATAGTGAAAAAATCCGTCTGTAATATTGTTGGGACGTATTAAAGCCACATTGTTAATATTGTGTTTCATCAAAAAACATGCATCAAATAAATCTGTTGCTACAACTAATTCTTTTGATTTTGTTTGCCGACGCGCCTGTGGAAAATTTAGGATTGGCTGAAACCGATCGGATAAGATAAGAGTAAAATTATATTTTTCTATAGGTAAATTTATCTGACTGTTTTCTTCATAGTAAAAAAAATAAAACCCAAACACATCACCCCGCTCTGTTTGATAAGGCAGTGTGTAAAATGAAGTTTGATATTCTTTGGAAAGCTCGATTTTCTCGTGCCAACCCCACTCTTGAAGTGTTTTAATGTTTTTTAAAAACCCAAGCTCAGGAAAAAATTCTTTTAGCTTTTGGCCCATCTCGGCATGGGTGTTTTGATCGTATTCGTGTTTTAGTTTTTGATGTAATTTATCGGTCTTTTGAAATAACTGTAAAAGCTTCTCTTGAACGACATCGCGTTTGCCTTCATTTTCAAGAATAATTTCAATTTGATACTGTTGGCCGAGCGAAAGCACAGCTTCTCTAAAAGAAAAGCTTTTTTGATGCATTTCAAAATCGATTATATTGCCATGAGCTTTGCAGGCAAAACAATGATAATTATCGGGATATATGTAAAGGCTTGGAGATGAGTCACTATGAAACGGGCACTTTGCTACTGCATTGTGCCCTGATTTCTTAACTTCAAAGTATTTCTTGATATGATCTTGCAAAGAAACAGTTTGAACAATTTGAACAATGGATTGCTTAGAGAGCGCTATGTCACTATTTTCCTTTGTTTTTTCAGCGCTCTTTTACGAGCAGCCATCTGCTTTCTTTTGAGTTGAATCGAAGGTTTTTCGTAATGTTCGCGTTTACGAACTTCAGACAAAACGCCAGCTTTTTCACACTGTTTTTTAAAACGGCGTAAAATACTTTCGAAGACTTCTCCTTCTTTAAGTTTAACTATCGGCATACTTGTCACACCCCCTTTCAAAATTGGATTTTAACCCTTAAGGTTAAGTTAGGTGTTTTATAGCAATATTTGTGAAAAAAAGGCAAGAATCTTTTCAATGATTTGATAAACCTTTAACTTTATTATAAAATAATTCCGTATTTATTTTCAAAATTTAACTTAGATAGTCAATAACTATGTTGAAATCGCCATTACCATTTTTTTATGATCACCCTCTTAGTTGGAAAGAGGCTCTTCTGTCAAAATCACACTTAATCTATTTTTTTGCTTCTAGTGGATTTTGGTTACTGACAATCATAATTACATGGATAGCCTTTTATGACTCACATATTAGTACAGCATTGGCCATTCATAATGTTAATTCTGCGTCTTTTCTCTTCTATATTGCTCTTTATGTGTTCTTTGTTATTGGAATTACAGCAATAATTGGTTTTTTTCTCAGCATTCCTTCTGTTATCCTTAGGGCTTTACTTAATATTTTTTTACATTCTGCAAGAAGCCAATATAAAAGAGCTTTTTCATTGCGCTTAGCTTGCCGCATTTTGCCCGCTTTAATGCTCATCGTAGTGAATGGTGGTTTTTATTATGCAAACGTTTCGACAAATCCCACACATGTTTATAGACATTCTAGCAAAATTAAAAAAATTTCAAAAAACTACCACGCCATTGGAACTCAAAACCCGAATGCCCATTATGTTTTTTTAGTGCCAAACTATCTTCTTGAAAATCCTACTAAGCTCACTCACACAAAAGAAAAACTTAAGTACAAAGGAAATATATATTTAGAGTCTGTGGCTAAGCCCGAAATTGTGGCTTTACTCACAAAAACGGAAACAAAAGAATTCTTAAATTATTATTCTCCAACAACAGTAAACACCTTGTTGCAAAGTAAAATTCCCAAAGAAATACTAACGATTGGCATAGATCGCAAACATTATGCGCCATTTTTAAATTTGTATTCTAACAATATAATAGAAAATCGTTTTTTTGATTTAAATAAAACGTCATTACTTTCTAATCGAGTAATGGCAGCATTAAAGCCTTTACATTTAATTTTGCGCACCAATTTTTTTGCTCTTTTTAGCCCAAACTGGAAATGGAATAACCTAAGCAATTCATCAACAGATGTTTTACAATTATATTCAAGTCGGCTAAAAAAGTCAGATTCTGCAAATTATAATATAGTTTTTTTGTCTGAACTTGAAGAATCGTCTGAAAAAAGTTTGTTTGTGGGCTTATCAGATTTTCTGACCGCAAATGATGAAAAAATCTATGAAGACACATTAGATCAAAACTTATTAAATGTTATTAATTCACTTGAAAGCGCAAATGCTCACAATATTCTAATTTTGCCTTATGCAACAACACCTAATATAAAAATGTCTCAATTTTTTGCATACAATAATATTCAAGGCCTCAAAAGTTACAGAACTGTTTTTGACAATTTACAAAACTCTTTTGTTTGCAACAATCAATACGAACAAAACATTAAAAAACTAGACCGATTCGATCCAAATTTTTTATACAACAATATACAATTTTCTAAAAAAGGATTGCCCTATATCACCGAAGAAAATCTTATCTATATGCAAAGGTTCTTTTCCAACCAAACAGTGTGTTATGATAAAAGCGACAGTATTTATTTAATTACAAACGACCCTGCAAATACGGATTCATATACGTTTCACAACGAGCAACAAATATATGATTCACTAAAAGTAATTAAATTAAATGGCCCTAAAGAAAAAAGTATTTTAACTCAAAACGAAAAACTAGATTTTATCGAACTGCATAAATATGAAATATTTAAATAAATCACAAAAATCATTAAGATTCTCATTAATTATTTTGTTTACAGTCATTACAATACTTGCGGTTTCTCTATTTACAGTATTCACTATTTTCCCAATAAAACTGAATGCAACTGAAAACACTCACGATAAAAATTGGCTGGATAAGTTTGTCGTCTTTTGGCCTGAATCACCCTTACAAATAGCGATTAAAGAGCGTAAACGACTAAAACGCTACGCCCGCACAGAGATTGAACGCCGTCTCGAAAACGAACGCAATAAAATGCATAACATCAATTCTACTATTTATGACTTGTGGCTGGATAAAAACGTAGTTTCAAATATTGAAAATAAATTTTCCTCGAAAAGCAGTAGCTTTGTATGGCCTACGTTTGCAGACAATCGTCATACAATGATTTCGCCAAATACATCGCCTCACATCAATGCCCCATTTGTAGCTCTGCCAGATCAGTCTAAAGTTAAAATCCAAAAAGGATTGTACTTAGGCACTGGCGAATATATTAAGTCGCACTTTCCTTTTGCAACACAACGTAGATATCTCATTATTGAAGTTTTGCCCCTTAGCCCAGGAAATATCCGCGCGTATTTAGGGCAATATGTATGGTCAAAAACATTTACGGCGTATGATATTAATAAACCCGCTCGATTTGTTGTGCCAATTTACGACACTCTTGGCCAACAATTTCGACTCTCGAACATTACTTCGAATTTATACATTTTAGAGTTTAAAATTTCTACTTTAAGCAATAGCGGCAGAGAAACTATATACTTTTCAGATCATAACCCTTTATGGACGGCAAATTTAACAGAAGACCTTGAAGAAACAGATCCTCTTTATCAAACTTCGAACCCCAAAAATCATTATTCAGGAAGCTCGACACTAGCAAAAGGATATAATACCCTTTTTATAAACCTAAACACTTTAGACACAACAGATCTCTTGTCAAAAAAATTTAGCAAAATGATGCCAAATTTTTCAGCACTACTAAGTGATTCTGTTGTGTTTTATGAAAATTACGACTCAACAGAACATAAAGAAAAAGAATTTTATCTTCCTGAAATATATAAAAAATATGGCTACAAAACTGCTCTATTTACAAATACAAGCTCAATTCAAATGGTAAATGAGATAGCTGAATTTGCTGATTTTAATGAAATATCAAAAAATTGGCTCACAACTTCTGATGCACAACTGAAACAACAGAATACGCAAAAAGAGACTGAGGATAAAGATTTAGAGGGCCTAAGTGCTGTATTTAAGCCTGAAAGCAAAGAAGAACTTCATGGATTTACAGAGGCGCAAAAAGAAAAGCTTTCTGAATATCTAACTCGTGTAAATAAACTTTCAAACGGATTGCATCAGTTTAAATCCGAAGAAAATTTTATTCTTTCAAATAATAGATATGGAACAGAACTGTTAAATTCTATTAATACCTGGATTAAACCCCAGACACAAAACAGACTTTTTGTTGAAATTGACCTCAACCCAAAAAACGCAAAAAGTAAGCCAACATTTCAAAATTTACTTTCAGCGTTTTTTAAAAAACCTACTTTAAACTTTAAAAACCTTACAAAATATACTCAAATGCGATTTATTGATCAAGAAATCAAATATTTTTTAGAAATGTTACAAGCTCAACACATTACACACAGAACAATCTTATTTTTTAATATTATTAATCAGGAAGACCCTAGTAAATCAACTGCAGTTGTTTATATTCCGGGCTTATTACCAAAACAGCAATTTACGCAAATCGCTCTTTCTCTAAAAGATTTAAAGCTTTATGCATTAGATTTGGTAGGAATTTCTGCTGAAAGAACTGTAAAATTTTATGACTCATATAAAAAGGCCGAAACACAGCGCACAGTCAATTTGCCATTATCGAGCAATCAGAGCGATGATGCCTTTATAAAATATCATCTTCTTGTGTACCCAAACAAAGAAAATTGTGAAAATTTTATGTGGAACGCACCGTCTGAACAGATTGAAAATTTACAAGCTAATTTTCCAATATATCAATTAGAATCTTCAAATAAAATTAAGATCTACCCGTGTCAGTTTAAGGAGAAAACTTTAAAAATGACATGGTACCAAAAGAAATTACCGAGCGAAGCCAGCACTCAAAAAGCTCCTGCCCAAACACAACATGTGCATGGATATTTTAGCCCTATAAAAGGCTCAAAGATGCCGGTAGAGTTGTATTATGGAAAAAAATTAATGCTCCGACAAAATTTTCCTTTAAACTTTCAGCATTCAAAAACACAAATGGATGAGTTGTTTATAGTAGATGAAAAAGAAATTGATCAAATACAACAACTTGCGATACAGTCCTTTAAACTTATGCGCTCTGATGCAAATTTAGTTCAAGCAACCCAAGCCTCACTTTTAATGACAAAAGTGAGAGATTAGCAATGAGACTAATATGAAATACTTACCATTAATTATCTGTACTCTATTCGTTGGCTGTCAAACTACAAGACAGCAAGCGTGTATTTGTGGTCCAAATGATGTTGCTGAATTAGCTTCTCAATTTGAAGCAAACGATCAAATTAATACACGATACCTCACAACTGAAGATAAAATTAATTTAGCGTCAGAACTTATTAATAACGATGCCTCTGAACAAGCGTTAGATATTTTAGAGAGTATTCCAACACGTGAACGCACTGCAAAGTTTAATCAATTAGAACGCGACGCAATAAACAAAGCCGTTGTTAACATGCGTTTTAAAGTGCGCATGCTGTATCAAAAATCTTTGCAGCAAACAGGCAGCACAAAGCTACAAACCTTAAAACAATCTAAATCGATTCTGGAAAATATTGTTAAAAAATATCCAAACTACAACGACATGAATTCTATAAAAAACAATTTGAAACAACTTGAAAGAGAACTTGCAAGGAAATCATGACAAGCACTAAAAATCAAAAGCTCGAATTTGGCACAGGCGGCATACGCGGCATTATGGGCCCAAATTCCGATCAAATGAATCACATAACAGTAAGTTGTGTGGTGCAAGGCTTTTCAAATTATATTAATCATACAAAAAGTGCGCCTTCACCAAGTGTGGTGATTGCCTATGATTCTCGCCATAATTCAAAAGAATATGCACATCTTGCTGCGAGTTTATTTGCAGCAAATAACATTAAAACATATTTATTTAAATCGCTTGAAACGACGCCAGTACTTTCTTTTGCTGTTCGACATTTAAAATGCGTTGCGGGTTTGTGTATAACAGCAAGTCATAATCCTCCACAATATAATGGTATAAAAGTTTATTGGTCAGATGGCGCGCAAATTGTACCTCCACAAGACAAAAAAATTGTTCAGTCTATTGAAGCTATCAATACAAAAACACTTCCAGAACCAATCGACTTTGAAATCGCTTGCGAACAAAGTCTTATCTCGTTTTTAAATGACGATTTACAAAAAGCTTATTTTAAAGATGTAGAAAACACCCTAAACGCCTGTTTAAATACAGATGAATTACCAAAAAACAAAGATTTATCAATAGTTTATACCCCTTTACATGGCACAGGCCATTTGCCTGCCACGGCACTTTTAAAGCGTTTACACTTCAATAATTTTTTTGTTGTGCCAGAGCAACAAGAGCCAGATGGTGCTTTTCCAACAGTTGAAAAACCAAACCCTGAGGAAGCAAAAGCATTAAAACTTGCTCTTCAGTATGCGCACGACAAAAATGCCGATGTTATTTTTGCAACAGATCCCGATTCAGATCGCTTAGCAGTTTGTATAAAAGATTCTAAAAATGCAAAAAAACTCTACAAAACACAATCTCAAGGCGATTATGTTTTGTTAAACGGAAACCAAACAGGCGCGTTGCTTTTGTATTTCATCTTAGAAAATCTAAAAGAAAACAATAAGTTAACCAAAAACCATAAGACGATTAAAACCATGGTAACTTCGCGATTTTTAGAGCTTATAAGCAATGCGTATAATGTCGAAATGTTTAACACACCAACAGGGTTTAAATGGATTGCTCTTCTTATACAACAGTGGGAAACTCAAAATTCTAAAAACAAGTTTCTTTTTGGCGCTGAAGAAAGTTTTGGTTATATGTTTGGTAATAATGTGCGCGACAAAGACGCCATTGCCGCCATTGGCTTTACTGCCGAAATGATTAATTTTTTTAAATCAAAGGGTAAAACTCTTTGTGATATTTTATTAGAATTGTTTAAAAAATTTGGCGCTTGGCAAGAAGATCTCATTAATATTGAGTGCGATCCTACACCTGAAGGAATGGCAAAAATATCTAATATTATGGAAAAATTCCGAAACTCTGCCCCAAGAAGTTTCGCTGGAATTTCTGTTAAAAACCAGGTAGACTATCTAAATCGAGACGCAAGTGCTCTCAATTCATTTCCGCAAGCAAATGTGTTACAGTTCACTCTTGAAGATAATAGCCAAATTTCCGTGCGCCCCAGCGGCACAGAACCAAAGCTTAAAATTTATCTTTCAGTTTGTACAAAGTCGCCGAATGTTGAAGAAGCTCTTCAACAAACACATGACAAAATTCAATCTTTGCGTTATGAACTATTAACATTCACACAATAATTATTACTATAGGTTTTTTATGTCTGTTACACAGATTCCTATTACTTTTGCAGGTTATGAACGCCTGAAAGAAGAATTAAAAAATTTAAAATCCGTTGAGCGCCCAAAAGTAATTACTGAAATTGCTGAGGCAAGGGCTTTAGGCGACTTATCTGAAAATGCTGAATATCATGCTGCGCGTGAAAAACAGGGGTTTATTGAAGGTCGCATTAAAGAACTTGAAGATAAAATTGGCCGTTTACAAATTATCGATACCAATGCGTATAATTTTGATAAAGTTATTTTTGGCGCATACGTTACATTACTAGATGTTTCTGAAGATGCTCCTGAAAATGGCAACACAAAAACATATCGCATTGTTGGCGAACTCGAATCTGATATTAAGAATCATGCTATTTCTATTACCAGCCCACTTGCAAAGGCATTAATCAATAAAAAAGTTGGCGATTTTGTTTCAATTCAACTACCAAAAGGCGAAAAAGATTACGAAGTGAAAAGCATTGCAGGAACCGTCTAACGCAAATCTCCAAATACAAACCCAATTTGCCCATAATAAGTTGTGTTTCTTATTTTTAAAGTATTTATATAATTTGCATTTGAACACAAAAATTTAAGTTTACACACGTTATTAATTGCACGCACCCCAACAGTTACATTAAAGGCAATGTCACGATAAAAGAAATAATCATTAGATGCATAAAGATCCCATGCATCTAATGTTGCATTTAATGGCCTTTTTAAGTTTGCTTCTGTTTCCACAGACATTTCAGGATACCAAGTTGCGCCGTATTCGGTGGCTATCGTAATTCTATCGGCAGGAGTAGGGCTTCCTGTAAAACCAATCAGAATAGTGGGAAAGAAAATACCGTATCCACTATGAAAATTATTTTGATCCATACTCGCAAAAATCATCCCTGCAGTGGAACCCAAAAAGAATCCAAAGTTTTTGGAAAAAGGAATATTGTACGAATACCTTAAAAATACTGCAGGAGACATCTGTCTAAATTTAGTTGTTGTAATTCGTTCAGAATCAGGAACACCGTCATCAACTCGTTGACTCACATTCCAATACACAGATTCAAGAGTTAAAAACAAAGAAAGCTCGTGCCCAATATGAATATTGGTTGCATTGGTATTTGAGCGAATATATTTTTTAGAATTTTTTGGTGCGTTTGCAGTTGCTCCATAAGCTCGATTGATTTCAATGAATCTGTTAGACTTTACAGAGTCTGTGTTTTGGAAACACCCTAACATCTCTGTCATCATGGTAGGAAACATCATGAAACTTAATAAAACAGCAATATTTTTTATTGTTTTTATTCTTGTCGTTTTAGCAGCCACAACGTTTTTAAGCATGTTTATTGGACCTATTCTGCTGGGATTTTTAATTGCATACTTACTGAACCCTTTATTTATCTATCTAGAAAGCAAAGGAATATCCAGAAATACAAGTTCTGCTATTAGCATCATACTTATCATTCTACTTGCTGCAACTGTCGTATGGATTGTACTTCCTATTCTCATATCACAAATCCAAATAATTGTGGCAGATTTGCCTCAATTTAATACATTTCTTCAAGAAGAATTTGTGCCTCAAGCGCAAATATTTTTATCAGAAATGGGATTAAAAAAATGGAGTCACTTTAATTTAAATTCTTTAAACGTTGAGCAAATATCTACAGTACTTTTAACAGGTATTGGAGAAAGTACAAAATTTATTGTGTCTTCGCTATTTTTTCTGGTTGCTGCACCAGTTTTTATTTATGTTTTTATGAGGCGCTTACCAAATTTATACGCATTTATTTACAAATACGTACCTGAAAAAAGCAAACCTGTTTTTGTAGATTATTTTAACGAACTCGATATTAAAACAAGAGCGGTGATTAACGGCCAACTAGCAGTGGTTTTAATTCAAGCCATTTTATATTCAATTGCTTTTAGTATTGCAGGCTTACCAACAGCGATTGGGGTAGGTGTTATTTTAGGCATTGCACGCATTATTTCTGGCCTTGATACTGTACTTGCCTTTACGCTTGTTCCGATTGTTTTAATTGTGAATCAGAGTGGAATATGGATTGCTGTTTATACTTGTATTGCGTACTTATGCGTTCAAGCATTAGATAACTTCTTTGTTACGCCAAAAGTAATGGGTAAATCTTCTGGTCTACATCCACTTGTAGTTTTAATTGCAATTTTAGTCTTTGCGTATTGGTTTGGTTTCTACGGAGCGTTATTTGCAATACCAATTGTAACTATTCTAAAAGTTAGTATTAAAAGATTATTAACAGCGTATACTCAAACATCATTTTTTAAACAGTAAGGTTTGGTATGAAAATAAACAAAACAGCGTTGTTTTTTATTGTTTTTCTTTTGCTTATGGTTTTAGCAACAACTTTTTTAAGCATGTTTGTTGGACCTATTCTTTTAGGATTTTTAGTTTCATATTTAATGAACCCTGTTTTTGTCTATTTTGAAAAACGGGGCGTTTCACGAACGCTAAGCGCTGCCGTTAGCGTAATAAGTATTATTTTAATTGTTTCAATAATTGTTTGGATTGTTCTTCCAATTGTACTTACGCAAATTCGTACAATCATTATCCATATTCCAGATTTTAAACTGTATGTTGATCAAAACCTTCAACCCAAAATACAAGCATTTTTATCTCAATTTACAGCCCATGAAACACGAGACACCTCGTCTGTGACACCCACTGCATTTAATTTTGACAATATATCTCACGCTTTGCTTTCTGGAATTGGTGAAAGCACAAAGTTCCTTATTTCATCCGTACTCTTTATCATTGCAACGCCATTGTTTATGTATATTTTCATGACTCGTTTGCCTAAATTTTACTCTTTTATTTATACATTAATCCCTGCATCTTCTCGAAATACAACAGTAAGTTTTTTTCATGAAGTCGATCAAAAATTAAGAGCAGTTTTACATGGTCAAGTTTTAGTCGTTTTAATTTTATCCTGTATTTATCCTATTGCATTTTTAATTGCCGGTATGCCTACAGCAATTGCAATTGGTGTGCTTGTTGGTGTTGCTCGTTTAATTTCAGGTTTAGATACAATTGTTGCGGTTACACTAGGAAGCATTGTTCTTACAGTAAACAACAGCGATTTAAGAACAGTTATTTCTTGTATAGTCGCTTACATCATTGTGCAGTGCCTGGATGCTTTTGTCATTAACCCCCGCGTTATGGGGCGGTTTGCGGGTTTACATCCAGTACTTATTTTAGTTTCTATTATTTCGTTTGGCGTTTGGTTTGGAGTGTATGGGGTGCTACTTGCGATTCCAATTGTAACAATTTTAAAGGTGGCTTTCCAAAAAATGATTCTGGTTTACAAAACCACCGAGTTTTTTCAAAAATAAACTACGGAGTACGACACTTCCCTCTTCAACCATTTGTGTGCTCACACTAAAAGAAAATCGAATAGCATTATCACAAATTGAACCAAAACAATTACCAGGGGCGTTGCCAATTCCTTGAGCAATCAGATAATCTGAAAGCGCATTTGTAGATTCAAAACCAAGGGTTTCAAGTAGTTTTGGTTGAACAGAAATCCATAAATAAAACGCTCCTTGCGGATTAAAAACATTTAACCCCGGAATATCACACAACGCGTTGTATAAAATTTCTTTGCGTTTTTTGTACTCGCTCAACATAAAATCAAGATGTTCATTACCTGCTTGAAGAGCGGCTAAAGCACCCCATTGTGCAATGCTATTTATACCATTTACAGAACAGCGTAACAATTTTGGAATATCTTCATGAAGCTTTTGGTTTTGAGTAACAATATACCCAACACGCATACCTGTCATGGCATGGCTTTTTGAAAAAGAATAAAGAGAAATGCCTTTTTCATAATTAGGCACGGCACTTACACACGAAAAATGTTTTCCTTCAAAAACGAGATCTTCGTAGGCTTCATCGGAAACAAGATAAAGATTATTTTCAACTGCAAATTCTGCAATTTTTCTAAGCTCAGATTCTGGAACAATTGCACCAGTAGGGTTATGTGGCGTATTGACAAAAATTGCTTTTGTTTTTGAGGTTATCCGTTCTTTTATCGCAGATAATGTATAAAAATAGTGATTATTTTCTGTAAGCGGAACTTGAGCTAAGCAACCACCTGCTAACCGAATGTTATCGCCAATTTCTGTCCAAAGAGGTTCTGGCACAACAACTTCATCACCATCATTTAAAATACACTGAAACACTACAAACAATGCATGCATTGCACCATTTGTCACAAAAATATCGTTTTCAGTAACGTTTAAATTATTTTTGGAAACGCACTTTTGCGCAAGAGCTTTGCGTAAATCTGGAATTCCATTATTTGGAATGTAATGTGTTTTGCCCTCTGCAAGCGCTTTGTTTATTGCAACAGAAGCTTGAGGTGCTATCGAAAAATCGGGATCCCCAGATTCAAAGCGATAAACTTTTTTACCTGTTATCATTGCATGTGTAATTTTTTCGCGAATTTGTACAATTTTACCGAAGCTAATATTATCTAGTGTTTTCATAATGTTGTAATCTTGCCAATTTTATGGAAATTGTCAAATTGATTATAACTTATCTCGAAGCTACGGAGCGCATCTGCCATTCGTACCAGCGTTCGCAAAACTTACTGCTGCTGCCGTAATTTGTGAAGAAAACGCAGCTTCTTGTGCTGTAGTAGTAATAATCATGGGCGGCCCCCCCCCGGTTAGGTTCTGTACAATCTGCTCTGCCGTAGCGAGTGATGCTCTTCCAAACGCTTTTGCTGCTGGACCTTGCAACCCATTGTCAGCACCACATTGGCCCGATGGCAACAGTTCCCGACAGTGATAATTGCACACTACTCCGCTAACAAGCAGCAGATAATCATCTAAGAAATCGCACCCAAACGTACTTACTTGACTATTGCCGGTACAACTATTCACACTTCTTGATTGTGGACTAAACAGTGGCGAACCCATATCGGGGCTCATGCTAACTGATGCATCTGCAACTATCGGCAGATCGCATTCTCCATCAACAGCATAAGTATTTTTATCCACTGGAACTGTATATGTACAAAGAGATCCCGTACATGTAAACTGCGATAAGGATACATCTGTTTGTGATACCAATACCTTATTTGGAACAAGATACGTTGTAACGGCACTGAGAGAAAAAACAGGAATATTGGTGTCGTTTGCTTGAATATATGTAATTTTGTAGCCAGACAAACACCCATTTGTATAAACAGCTTCAGCACCAAAGCTTCCAACCAAACCAACAGCCCCAGCTACTGAAATTTGCCCACACTGCTGAATTGCTTCTTCTGTTTTAGTTAATTGAGAAAAGGCTTGTGCAATTGTATTTGCTGTATCAGCGATTGGTTTTTTACAACCAACGAGTAAGCCAACTAAGCCAATTACTGATCCTGCCGTAATTGCAGTGTACTTTAAATACTTATTTTTGTTGATCATGCTTGCTCCATTTTTTTAATTTAATTCTTAAGAGACTATTTTTATTTTAAAGGTTTGCATTTTGCTTTACAAGTAGGAGACAGGAAAAATTTAGTAAATCAAACAGGAGGGATTTATATGACAAATACACGCCACGATTCTACTCGTGACATTAAGGCTTCAACAGGAAATCAACTCACTGCAAAAAACTGGCTTACTGAAGCTCCTCTTCGTATGCTTATGAATAACTTAGATCCAAACGTTGCCGAAATTCCAAGCGACTTAGTTGTGTATGGCGGTATTGGCCGCGCAGCACGTAACTGGGAATGTTACGATAAAATTGTTGAAACACTTTCTACTCTAGAAAATGACGAAACTTTATTAATTCAATCTGGAAAACCTGTTGGTGTTTTTAAAACACATTCGCATGCTCCGCGTGTTTTGTTAGCAAACTCAAACCTTGTGCCACATTGGGCAAATTGGGATAGATTTCATGAGCTCGATAAACAAGGGCTTATGATGTACGGGCAAATGACTGCAGGCTCTTGGATATACATTGGAAGCCAAGGAATTGTACAAGGCACATATGAAACTTTTGTTGAGGCTGGACGTCAACATTATGAAGGAAGTTTAGCTGGTAAATGGATTTTAACTGCCGGTTTAGGTGGTATGGGTGGAGCGCAACCTCTTGCTGCTACAATGGCTGGTGCTTGTATGCTTGCTGTTGAATGTGATCCTGAACGCATCAAAAGAAGAATTGAAACAAAATATCTCGATTTTGAAGCGTATACACTTGATGATGCTTTAGAAGTTATCAATCATCATTGTAATATTCAAAAACCAGTTTCTGTAGGATTGTTAGGCAATGCCGCCGATATTTATACTCAACTTGTTGAAATGGGTATAAAACCAGATATGGTTACAGATCAAACCAGTGCGCACGATCCTTTGAACGGATACCTGCCTCAAGGGATGACATTAGAACAAGCGGCAGAGCTTCGCACAACAGAGCCGCAAATGCTGATTCAAGCCGCAAAAGAATCGATGGCTGTTCAAGTAGCAGCCATGGTCGAATTTCACAATCAAGGCGTTCCTGTGTTTGATTATGGAAATAATATTCGCCAGATGGCTCAGGAAGTTGGCTTAGAAAATGCATTTGATTTTCCTGGTTTTGTCCCAGCCTATATTCGTCCGCAGTTTTGCCGTGGAGTTGGTCCATTTCGTTGGGTTGCTCTTTCGGGAGATCCTGAAGACATTTATAAAACCGATGCAAAAGTAAAAGAACTTATTCCAGATAATCCCCATTTACACAATTGGCTTGATATGGCCAAAGAACGCATTCAATTTCAAGGATTGCCATCTCGTATTTGTTGGGTTGGTTTAGGAGACCGTGAAAAATTAGGTTTAGCCTTTAATGAAATGGTTGCAAATGGTGAACTTAAAGCGCCAATCGTTATTGGACGTGATCACTTAGATACTGGTTCTGTTGCAAGTCCTAATCGCGAAACAGAATCAATGAAAGATGGCTCAGATGCCGTTTCTGATTGGCCATTATTAAATGCCTTATTAAACTGTGCAAGTGGTGCAACATGGGTAAGCATCCATCATGGTGGTGGTGTTGGAATTGGATATTCTCAACATGCAGGAATGGTTATTGTTGCAGATGGCACAAAAGATGCCGCATTTAGATTAGCGCGTGTTTTAAACAACGATCCTGCAAGCGGAGTGATGCGCCATGCAGATGCAGGGTACGAAACTGCGATTGAATGTGCAAATGAACATAATTTAAATTTACCAATGATAAATAAAACTCATGTAGCACAATCGTATCAAGTAAAAGCGACGGAAAGCACTGTAAACGCGCAACAATAATTTAAAAATTTAAGGTTCTAAACATGAAGTTTACATTAAATCCTGGCACACTTTCTTATGATGAAATTTTTTTACTTTTAGATGAATCGTATTTGATTGAACTCGATATTAGAGCAATTGATAAAATTAAGCAGTCTGCTTTTACAGTTGCAAATGTGGTTGAAGAAAACAGAACTGTTTATGGAATCAATACAGGCTTTGGATCTCTTGCAAATACAAAAATTGAAACCCACGAGCTTGAATTATTACAAAAAAGCATTGTGTTATCGCATGCAGCAGGCACAGGCGAATTTTTATCCGATAAAATTGTGCGTTTAATTTTATTATTAAAAATTAATAGTTTGGCGCGTGGTTATTCTGGAGTTCAACTCAAAACAATTGAAGCTCTGCTTTCTCTTTTCAATTCAAAAGTTTATCCATGCATTCCTTGCAAAGGTTCTGTTGGTGCATCTGGTGATTTAGCACCTCTTGCTCATCTATCGGCAGTACTTCTTGGTGAAGGAAACGCTCGGTATGAAGGTAAAATATATTCTGCTCAAGAAGCTTTAGCATTTGCTCGTTTAACACCTATCACACTTGGCCCGAAAGAAGGACTTGCTCTTTTAAATGGAACACAAGTTTCTACTGCGATTGCCTTAAAATCTTTATTTGATACCCAAGCGCTTTTTTATAACGCTTTAATTGCAGGTGCATTAACTGTTGACGCTACGCTTGGAAGTTGTGTGCCGTTTGATCATCGTATTCATGCAGTACGCGGACATCAAACTCAAATCGAAGTTGCACACCAATTACGTAAACTATTAGAAAACAGCGAAATCAACGAATCTCATAAAGTTTGTTCTAAAGTTCAAGATCCTTATTCATTAAGGTGCCAACCACAAGTCATGGGCGCCTGTTTAGCAAACATTAATTTTGTGCGCGATACTTTGATTGTAGAGGCAAATGCAGTTTCAGATAATCCATTGGTGTTTGCAGAACAAAGTGAAATTTTATCTGGTGGCAATTTTCATGCCGAACCTGTTGCATTAGCTGCTGATACACTTGCATTGTGTATTGCAGAAATTGGAGCACTTTCAGAGCGTCGTACTGCTATGTTAATTGATGATAAATTTAGTAGTTTACCACCATTTTTAGTCAAAAACCCTGGCGTAAATTCTGGTTTTATGATTGCACATGTTACCTCTACTGCTCTTGCAAGTGAAAACAAATCACTTGCACACCCTGCATCTGTAGATAGCTTACCTTCTTCTGCAAATCAGGAAGATCATGTAAGCATGGCAACATATGCAGCACGTAGGCTTTCTACTATGATAGAAAATTCTGCCACTATTGTAGCAATCGAAATTCTTGCCGCCTGCCAAGGAATTGATTTTAGACGACCATTAAAATCATCTGCAGTTCTTGAAAAAATTCATACATTAGTGCGTGCAGAAGTTTCGTTTTATGAGCAAGACAGATTTTTTGCGCCAGATATAGAAAAAGCAAAAATGTTGGTTGTAAATAATTTGCTAAGCTCTCATGGATTAGAAACATGGAACACCGCAAAAAAAATTGATTATGAGGCAATGGAAACTGCACAAGAAAAAGCAGTTCTGAATTAGGATTAAAAAAAGCATGTGCACTAAAAAATGGGACAAGTTATGGATCAATGCAAACATTGCAACTATGGCCAGCGGCGAATTCAATTACGGTTTACTTAAAGATTCTGCAATGGCTGCAAAAGACGGAAAAATTGTTTGGATTGGCAAAACATCTGAACTTTCAAATACACCAAATGAACTTGCAACCAAGGTGTTTGATGAAGAAGGCCGATATCTGACTCCAGGGCTTATCGATTGTCATACACATGTTGTTTATGGTGGAAGTCGTGCACATGAATTTGAAATGCGTTTAAATGGTGCTAGTTACGAAGAAATTGCCCGGCAAGGCGGTGGCATCCAATCAACAGTTACCGCAACACGCGCTGCATCTGAAGATGAACTGTATGCACAAAGCTTAGCCCGCGTAAAATTCATGATGCAAGAAGGTGTTACAACACTTGAAATTAAATCTGGTTATGGGCTCGACTTAGAAACAGAATTAAAAATGCTACGCGTAGCAAAAAAGATTGGTGAAACTTTAAAACTTGAAGTGCACTTAACTTTTTTAGGTGCGCATACCATTCCTCAAGAATACAAAAATCGTTCCGATGATTATGTAAATTATGTTTGTAGCACTATGATTCCGGCGGTCGCAAAAGAAAAGCTTGCACATGCTGTAGATGTTTTTTGTGAAAAAATTGCCTTTAATTTAGAGCAAACCGAAAAAATATTTCACACCGCAAAAGAATATAATTTAGCTGTAAAATGCCACTCAGAGCAACTTTCAAATCTTGAGAGCGCTGCACTTTCTGCAAAATACAATGCACTTTCAGTTGACCATTTAGAGTACTTATCTGAAACAAGCATTAAAGCTCTTTCTAAAAGCAAAACCGTTGCTGTATTGCTTCCTGGCGCGTATTATTTTTTACGAGAAACAAAATTACCGCCAGTTGATTTACTACGCTCACACAATCTTCCTATTGCGATTGCAACAGATTGTAATCCGGGTACCTCGCCAACTACATCGTTACCATTGATGTTAAATATGGCTTGTACACTGTTTCGTTTAACTCCAGAAGAAGCACTTGCTGGTGTTACAAAAAATGCTGCAAAAGCATTAGGAATTGCAAGTACACATGGAACATTAGAAGTAGGTAAAGTTGCAAATATTGTTTCTTGGAATATAGAGCACCCTGCTGAACTTGCTTATAAGTTTGGGCAAAACTTATGCAATAAAGTGTATTCATCCAAAATTTCTGAAACGTCTTTATAACAAAAATGATAGTATCAAATGATACTATCATTGGTGTCTTAACTGTAGTTAAAAACCTTTATTTTGCTTAACAACGAATGTCAAACCGCGCAGAAAACATATCGCCAAATACTTGATCTGTACAACTCATTTTGCAATGCCCTGAACCATGACTTCCAAAAATGTCCGATACTTCGTAAGGGCGTAAAAAAACCGAAAAAGTTTCTGTAGAAACAATATGACGGCAACTTACAGTACAAGATTGAGGATGAACACTACGGTTAGTTAATCTCACCATATAATCACCAGCATAACAACCAGGCGCTACGTAAACATTTCCAAGATGGCCTGTTATAGAAACTGTGTTTACATCATTATTAGCAAAGCTTGCACCAGTAGTTGCAAGAGCACATAACGCTAACACACCACTTTTAAAAATTTTAGAAATGCGAGAATTCTTTTCCATGAAAACCTCCAAAAAAAAACAATGAATCTGTAAAATATTTTACATTAAACAATCGGATAACAGAGAATATTTTATTTTGCAAACATTGCACAAATTACTCTATATGTAGTAGTTCATAGACAAAAGCAGACGCTAATTTGGCAGTAATTTGATTATTATCAAACCTTGGACAAAGCTCTGCAATATCAAAACTAAGAATTTTTTTAGAACGAATAAGCTTTTGAAATAGTGGTATAACTTGCCATGGCGAAAGACCAAGGGGCTGTGGCGCGCTAACTCCTGGTGCATACCCAGAAGCAAATACATCTAAACATAATGTAACGTAAACATGATCGTTTTCAGTGCAGATAGCCTGTAAAAGTTGCTCACATAATTCTAAATTATTCGAATGTAATTCATCTGCTAAAGTGATTTTAACTTTGTACTGTTCCGCTGTTTCAAACAAAGACTTTGTGTTTCCTGTTTTTTGTACACCTACACAATGATAATTAAATTGATGAGTTTTTTCTTGGCTATCTAATGCAATCTGTAAAAAAGGTGTGCCAGAGCTGCCCTTTTTATTATTTAAAAGATTGCGCATGTCTAGATGAGCATCAAAATTCACTATTCCTAAATTTTTATTTTTAATGAATTTACGAATTCCTTGATAATGACCCCATGCAACTTCGTGCCCACCACCAATTACAATTGGCTTAAATCCATTTTTTAAAAGTATATAAATAGCGTTACCTAATGCTTCTTGTGCAGATTCTAAATCGTTATCTTTACAAAAAATATTGCCAACATCATAAATTTCAAAATCAACGAGATGGACGGGGAGTTTTGCAAAGCAATTTCGGAATTCATTTGGCCCATCTATTGCGCCAGGTTTGCCTAGATTCCGCTTTACACCCTCATCACATTCAAAACCAATTAATACATATTTAGTTATTTTAGATTCAGAACATTTTAACTGATTTAAATCTAATAATTTAATAATTTGAAAGAATGCGGAGCCAGGTGGATTGTCGCTTCTGCCTTGCCAAATATTTTTAATTGGGGGCTGATATTGATTGTTTGTAAATTTCATGCGATGTGAACTCCATACTCAAAACAAACAAGGAGAGATTCATGAAAAAAATGATTTTTTCAGCGATTATTGCATCATTCATGACTACATTTTCTGTATCTGCTTTTGACAATGCAATTGCAACTATTCCTTCAACAAACTGTGAAAAAATTGGAGTTGGAATCACAATTATCACAATGAAAAATAGTACACCAGGCGCTTTATTGTTTAGTTTAAAAAACAATCCTGAATTTGTTTCCTGCAATTTTGTTATTCAAAATGCACAAAATCCCAACGAAACCTGTGGGATTAGTTACGAAGGAAAATTCAAAAGAATGGGTGGTTTTTTAGAAGACGCTACTCAATACAATGAAAAAAATTGTAATTGGTTTGGCCCTTCAACCGCATATGTAGAATGTACTGTAGGGCGTAAAAAATGCGCATATTCTGAAGAAATTGTCATTGAAGATTGCTGCTGTTAAAAAATTATTTTCCAAACATTTGTTCAGCACGTTCAATATTTTTTTGATAAGTTTTAAACGCACAAACTACAGGGTTTGCATCTGAATTATCCAAGAAATCGACTCCAGACTCTTTTAAAATATCTAAAGAAGATTTTGAACCACCCGCTTTTAATAAAGCAAAGATTTTCTTACGGCCATCTTCTGCATCGTCCATTAAATAATTGTACAAAGCCTGCGACGCACAATAACTTGTTGCGTATTTATAAACATAAAATGGGGAATAAAAATGCGGAATACGCATCCATTCATGTTTAATAAATTCGTGATGATCAGCATCTTCGCCATACCATTCTTGTGTTAATTTCATGTACATTTTTTCAAGAAGATCGGGCGTATACATTTCACCTGCATCTGCAACAGCTGAAGCTTCTTTTTCAAATTTTGCAAAAAGCGTTTGGCGTAAAACTGTTCCTTCAAAATTTCCAAGCGTTTCTGAAATCACAAATTTAGCTAAATCGTCTTCAGGCATTTGCGTTAAAATATAATGAGTTAATAACGCTTCATTTAAAGTGCTTGCCACTTCCGCCACAAAAATTGTGTAAGAGCCTGTATGGTAAGGCTGATTTTTATGGCTATAATAGCTATGCATTGAATGGCCAAGCTCGTGCGCAAGCGTGTAAACATCGCTTAATGAACCTGTCCAACTTTGCAACATATAGGGACGCGAATCGTACGTACCCCACGAAAACGCACCTGAACGTTTGCCATCATTTTCGGCACGATCAAGCCAGCGCTCGTTTGTTAAACCCGCTTTTGCAATACCCACATATTCTTCACCAAGAGGTTCAATCGCTTTTAAAACAAGGTCACGACCTTCTTCCCAAGTAAATTTGGGTTGTTTCTCTGTTTTAAACAAAGACACATAACGATCATAAGGAGCAACACCCGAAACGCCTAAAACCTTTTTACGTAGCTTCATGCTTTTGTGACATAAATTTAAATTTTTACGAACTGTTTCAACTAAATTATCATAAACACTTACAGGAATATCGTCGCCATGAAGTTCAGATTCTAAAAAGCTTTTAAAACTGCGAACATTTGCAACAATTGAGCCCGTACTCATATTTCCATAGTAGTTAGCTGCAATTGTTTGGCGCCATTTTGCAACCTCGGTATAGTAAGAAACAAATGTATTTTCGCGTAAAGTACGATCAAACGAATGTAAATTTAAAGAATAGCGAGAGTTTGAAACAATATGATTTTTACCTTCCGCATCGAGTGCATCCGGAAATTTAAGATCTACGTTGTTCCATTTACTATGAATTTCATCGAACATTTGAAGCGGCACACCAAGACGAGATAGCAAAGATTCTTCGGCCTCAGAAAGCACATGTTTTTTAAGTCTTAAAAGTTCGGACAAACCGTATTTATACGTATTTAAAGGCTTTTCTTCAATCCACTTTGTAAGATCAGAAATTTTTAAAACTTCAGGTTCAAAAAAAGAGAATTGTGAAAAAAGCTCCGACATTTTATTAGAAATTTTACCACAAAACTCGTTTACTTCCTTGTTAGCAACATCTTCTGCGCTACGTAAGTTTGCATAAACGTAAAGATTTTCAATTGTACGACGCAGGTCGTTTTTAAATTCTATGCATTTGCATAAAAGATCTGCAGATGTGTGAAGCTTTCCTTTAAATTTTGAAATTTGTGTTTCGAGCTCAGAGTTTGAAGGTAGTGATTCATATGTTTTTTTCCAATCTGTAAAGTCTTTATACAGATCATCTAAATTCCATGTTTCTTCAGAATTGACTTCGGCACGTTTTACAATTTTATTTGATGTCATAGCAAATATTCCTTATTGTTTTTTTTCTTCAACAACCACAAAGTTTAAAATTCTGTTCTTAATAAAAATCACTTTTTTAATTTTTTTGTCTGCAAGTGTACGCTTAATATTTTGATTTTCATATGCAGCGGCAACTGCTTCATCTTGTGTAACACCAACAGGAATCGTGATTTCGCCGCGATGTTTGCCATTTACTTGCACACCAATAGAGATTTCATCATCGACAACAAGCTTAGGATCAAATGTAGGCCATGTTTCTTGTGAAACAAATTTATAATCTTGCCCAATATCCGACAAAGGATTTTTTTGTAAAATGCATTTACACCAAAGTTCTTCTGCCAAGTGCGGCGCAAATGGCGACAGTGTTTTTACAAATTCGGCTAAAAGCGCACGATTTGTGCATTTAGATTCTGAAATATGATTTAAAAAGATCATCATTTGCGAAATTGAAGTATTAAAACTTAAATTTTCGATATCTTCTGTAATTTTTTTGATTGTTTTATGAAGAGCTTTATAATCAGCAGGTTTTGCAGGTTCATCGTTTAACAAGCTTTCATTTGCTTCGTTTAAAAACAACCGTTCAATACGAGATAAAAATTTAAAAACACCTGCAAGATTATTATCATCCCACTCTTTTGTTTGACGCAAAGGACCCATAAACATTAGGTATGTGCGCAGTGCATCGGCTCCAAATTGTTCTACAACATCATCTGGGCTAATTCCGTTGCCTTTAGATTTAGACATTTTTGAACCAAATCTACAAATCATGCCTTGATGAACAAGCTTTTTGAAAGGCTCATCTACAGGACACACACCAATATCAAACAAAAATTTAGTCCAAAACCTAGAATACAATAAATGCCCAACAGCATGTTCTTGGCCACCAATATAAAAATCGATAGGCATCCAATATTTAAGCTTTTCGTAATCGGCAAGTACCGCTTTATTTAACGGATCGATATATCTTAAAAAATACCAACTGCTGCCTGCACTACCTGGCATTGTATCGGTTTCGCGATAGATCATTTCACCATCTTCGCCAGCATGCTGTACCCAGCTTGAAATAAGTGCCAATGGACCTTGGCCATTTTCTGTAGGTTCATAAATTTCGACTTCTGGAAGAGTAAGAGGAAGTTCATCTACACCCAACGCCCGTAATGATTTTCCATTTTTGTCTTTTAGAATAGGGATGGGCTCGCCCCAATAACGCTGCCGGCTAAAAATCCAATCACGCAATTTATATGTAATGCATTGTTCGCCAATTTGTTTTTCGACAAGCGCAACATTTACGACTTCTTTTGCAGCATCAATGTCTTTTGCAATATCAAGTTGAATAATGTCTAGGCCAAATTTTTCGGCAAATTCTTTGTCGCGCTCATCGTGTCCAGGAACTGCCATAACTGCGCCAGTGCCATATGAAATAAGGACATAATCGCTAACCCAAACAGGGAGCTTTTTTTGTGTAAGCGGATGTAATACATACGCACCAGTACAAACGCCTGTTTTTTCTTTTGTAAGTTCTGTGCGAGCCAGATCACTTTTTTGACTCGCAAGCTTTTGATACTCTTCAACGGCAGCTTTATTTTCTGCAGTAACAATTGAGTTAAGCAAAGGATGTTCAGGTGCAACAACCATAAAAGTAACACCATCTAAAGTGTCTTGGCGTGTTGTAAAAACTTCTATGGATCCCGTGGTCAAGCCCCGGGATGACATACGAGCGCTGTCTTCCCGGGGCTTGATCGTACTGTCATCCCGGGGCTTGATCGTACTGTCATCCCGTGGCTTGACCGTACTGTCATCCCGTGGCTTGACCACGGGATCCAAAGCAAAACGAATTTTTGCACCAACAGATTTTCCAATCCAGTTGCGCTGTATTTCTTTTGTAGATTCGGGCCAATCGAGCTTATCTAAATCGGCAATTAAGCGGTCTGCATAAGAAGTAATATTTAAAACCCATTGCTTCATTGGTGTGCGTACAACAGGATGCCCACCACGCTCGCTTTTACCATCAATAACTTCTTCGTTTGCTAAAACCGTTTTTAGTGCAGGGCACCAGTTTACAGCTACTTCTGCTTGATAGGCTAGGCCCTTTTCAAACAATTTTGTAAAAATCCATTGTGTCCATTTGTAATAATTTGGATCACAAGTAGCAATTTCTCTATCCCAATCATAAGAAAAACCAAGGCGGTGTAATTGTCGTTTAAAATTTTCGATACAACGTTCTGTTACGCGGCTTGGAGGCTCGCCAGTATCAATTGCGTGCTGTTCCGCAGGCAGGCCAAACGCATCCCAACCCATTGGATGTAATACGTTAAAACCCTTCATTCTGTGGTAACGTGCACAAATATCTGTTGCTGTATAGCCAACAGGGTGACCAACATGCAAACCTGCGGCACTGGGATAAGGAAACATATCTAAAGCGTAATATTTTGGTTTATCAAAGGAATCTTCTGCGCGAAAAAGATTCAGTTCTTTCCACTGTTTTTGCCAAAATAATTCAATATTTTTAAAATGATAAGCCATAATTGCCTTTAGATACAAAATAAGATGTTATGAAGATTATTGACAAGTATATTGTGAGAGTGGACCAACAAGTTTCACGTTCATCACACCACCAGTCATTGTAGAGTTCGAGCACTTTAACAGCTGTGGTACTAAAAAACCAAAGTTTTTTTCAATGGCCCCAGACATAATAAGCAATAAATCTAGATTTAAAACAGGTGTTGCACTTGGGCCTGTGCCAATCACACGAACCGACCCTTCGGGCTTAAAGAAAAGATTTTCAGACTCAAATTGAGTTTTTTCTTGAATATTATAAGTAGAATTTTTCCATTCAACATCAATGTCGGATTTTTTAAAATGTTGGGTTGGAATCTCTAGAGAAGGATCGTTTAAATTAAAATAAAGCTTATCAAAACTTAAATTTATAGATCCGTTATTTGTAACGCCCCGATTAATAAAATTAACTTTTCCATTCAAATATCCAGACAAATCAAGCTTATCTAAAATTGGTATAACAGCCGCTACTCCAGGATCTGAAGATGACTTTAAAATATTAAAGTATTGGTTTGCAATTTCATGAATTTGAAAATTATCAAAATCTGCTTTTACTTTAAAATTATCAACTTTATTATTGATAAGTTCAAACAAAGACATTGAAGCATTAAAATCGCTGGAACCATCATCTAAATCAATTGATGCATTTAAACTCGCTTTGCCAATAAGAAGTGGCAACACAGATAAACGAGCTGTAATTTTTGGAATAGTAAGAACATTTTCTTTTGAAGCATACAAGTTTGAAACAAAAACATTTTTAAGTTTTATACCAGTAAACCAATATAAACTCGCATCTTCCATTTGAATAGAAACTGGCATGCCAGAATCAGAAATTGCTAATTGAATTTCACTTAATAAATATGATTTTAAAAGTTTATTAGGAAATAATAGATAAAGAAATAAAAACAAAAACACAAAAAACAAGCCAATTTGAGAAAAAATTCTTTTTAGTTTTTCGCTCGTTTTTTGATTGTTAGAGAAACTTTGATTCCTCATAACAATTACCCTTTTTTCAATGATGATTTAGAAGGCGACGAAGTATTTGGAACATAAGTTTCAACAGTAATATTCGAATTAAAATACAATTTATTGTCTTTTAATTGTGAAATTTCGAGTTTAGTAAGCACAAACTTATTCGGAAGCTTGTGCAAAGCATTTAAAAAATTCACAAGATGTTTAATACTGATTCCGTTGACTGCAAACTCGATTCTTGCAAGCTTAAAGTTTGATTTTAAAACAGATGTAGAAGGCAAAGCATTGAGTATTGGTGAATTTGCAGAAAAACTTGCAATTTGCACATTCGATGTTTGTGCTAGTTGTTGAATAGCATCAAGCAAATTAGTAGATCTGTTTTGAGATGTTAGCCCAGAAGAAATTTTTAAAAATTCTTTATCTAAAAGCAAATAAGAAGGTTTAAACTCTTGAATGTCGACATATGCTTTTGTGGCTGTGTTTAAGTTATTTTGCATTTTGAGCATACTATATGCATACGAGCCAACAATAATCGCTAAAAGGATAATTCCTGCTGCAATGCCAAAAATACGAACTTTTTTGCGCTTCTCGGTGCGCATACTATAATAACGATTAATCATTTTATCGAGACGCGAATTATTTTCTCCAAAAATGAAGATTTTTAACTGCTCAGAATAATGTTCCCAATTTTCTTTTAAAGACTGAAATATAGCCACGATTTATGTACTTTCTTTTGAGTTTAAAGTCGCAAGAATCGAAAAGGTGATAAGTTTACTATTGTCTGTAGATTGTGCAGATTCTTCTTTTTTCTGCACATTACTGAGAAGCTTTATTTCAGAGATTTTTTTGATTATTTCTTCCATAGACTCCCGCGAGTTTGTATCAGCAGTTAAAGCAAGTATGCCGTCTTTAAAATTATAGGAACTGACTTCAAAATAATATTCTTTTGGTACTGCGCTAGAAATTTTTTCAAGCACAACCAAAGGCATCATAGACTTTTTAGAGTTTAGGCTTTTAATGAATTGAGTTTTTTCATCATAATTTTGCTCTATTAAATTCCAAGCAGTTTCACTGTACTGAGCAAAATTCCAATTTGCCTTAGAAGAAATAACCTTTAACTCTAAAGGTTCGCTTGTAAAATAAGAGGCTACTTGCATATTAAATAAATTTTTTATTTGATTAATTTTATCTGTATATAAATAAGATCTTAAAAAATACGTACCAAACAAACACATCAAAACAACAGCAGCAAGTTTGGAGTATTTAAAGATTTTCTCGATTAAATTTTCATAATCACTGCTTAGTGCAAGCTCACCATGGCGAATGTTAATTTGAGAATTTGTTTTAGCGCCGCTTGCCCGCAACCCAAGTGAAATAGCTTGCCCAAAAGTTTCGTATACATGTTCGATTTCAGCATTATTGTTAAAATCTTCTTCTGCAAATGCTAAATTAGAGGTTTTAACACCGGTTTGTTTGTGTACAATTTTTGCAAAATCAACAAACTTAGATGAGCCCCCAGTCAAGACAATTGCATTTGCAATTTTTTCTTCTTCACCTTGAATAAGCGAAAGGATAATGCGTTCAATTTCTTTGCTAATTTCATGTGCACATTCTGCAAGCACTGTTTTAGCAAGCTTACTTTGATCTGAATTGTGCTCGATAGCAGAAGAAATTTTATGTTTAAGCTCTACCGCCTCTTGGTAAGTAATTTTACAGGCTTCTTCAATTTTTTTAGAAATGTAATGCCCAGCAAGATTAAAAGATCGCTCTAAAACAACCCGAGAATTTTCTATCATTACGATTGAGGTTTTTTGATGCCCAACGTTAATAACAAAATTTACATGGGGTTTATACGATTCAACACCTTCGTTTGTTGTGTTGTTTGTCGTATCATTTGACGTAACTGGATGTAAAAATTGAGGAACATAAGGAAGCAAGTTTTGGAGCGCAAGGCAATTTAAATCAATTGTTCTGCAAGTTAAGTGAGTTGCCGTAAGAATATTGATTAAGCTTCTGGCCGAAGATTTCTTAATCAATAAGCCTAACACATTGGTTTGTTTAGAAGAACGCTCTAAAATGCTGTAATCTATAATATATTCGTCGAGTGAAAATAGACCCAAATCATCAAACTCATTTTCAACAATTTTAGCTAAATGTTTGCGAGCAACCTTCAAAAATTCAAAGTTTTGCAAAACTGCATGTTGACTACCAAGCCCTGCATAAATACTGTCTTGAATACGAGAGAGATTAACGCCAGAAAGAGCTTGTTTAATTGATTGTATTTTTGCTAGATTTACATCTTCAGGTTGTTCGCGAAATGGAATTGGAACCTCTATAACATCATTTAAAGTTACAGTAGATTTTTCAAATTCTAAAAACGCAAACTTAATGGAGTAAGACCCAATATCAATTCCAAGTACCTGCGACATAGTTGTTCATTCTCCAATTAACAATAACGACCAAGACTATCACATTCTTTCTGCAAGTGAAACAGAGTATGCAAAATCAAGCACAACCGCAAATAAGAAAATACAGAATACGAAAAACACGTAGCCGTGCGCCACACCGTGTTGCTCTTTCGCCAAGCTGGTGGAACGAAATTACACATGTACTGGTTGATATGGATGGCACTTTAATTCAGCAGCCAGGGCCTGTGTTTTTTAATTTATTTGCATTTGGCGTATTGTATCGCATGCGTGAATTTGGCACAATTCCAGAACTTATTCGTGCCGCCAGTAAAACAAAACAAATTTTGCTTTCGCCACACGAATTTCCTTCAAACGAAGAGGCTTTTTTTGAGACATTGGCTAAAGAGTTACACACAAGCAAAGATAAAATTAAAATCTTTATGCAAAAGTTTTTTGACTCTGAATATCCATTTATTTGCCTTTCGCTAAAAACTCAGCCCTATGCGCGCGAGCTTGTCGATATTTTACGTATGACAGGAAGGCATATTACTTTGGCTACTAACCCTGTTTTTGGAAAGCGTGAAATCGAAATGCGTTTAAAAGCAAGCCAATTGTTTTTGCACGATTTTGATCATGTAACATCATGGGATATGATGAAAACCACAAAGCCACAAAAAGAGTTTTTTCATTCTACATTAAATGAAATTGGCGCTAAACCGCAAAACACAGTTATGATTGGAAACGATCCTTATTACGATCTGCCTGCACATAAGGTGGGAATTCAAACGCTGTTAGTTGGGGATAGGTTATCTATTAAAGAAATTTATCAATCGATTCAGGTGTAGCTAATGGTAATTTGAGTTTGATTTGAACATGAAAACCTTACAAGAAAATTTATTTTGCGATCTTTTAAAAGCATATCAACAATGCCGCATATCAAAACCATTCAGTAAGCAACAAACTTATTTTGAAATGCGCTTATCAGAAAACTTGGCGAAGCTCACAAAAGATTTATATAACCAAACTTACAAATTAAATCCTCATCATTATTTTATTTTAACCCACCCTAAACCAAGGGAAATTTTTTCAGCTCATTTTAAAGATAGAGTGATTCATCATTATCTTGTGAGTAAGTTAACACCAAAATGGGGAAAAAAACTTTCTGCCAATAGCTTTGCTTGCCAAATAGGCAAAGGAACTTTAGCTGCAGTTAAATATTTTCAAAAAAAGTACATTCAATTAGCCAAGGAAATACTCAACCCGTTTATGTATTACAAATGGATATTCGGTCATTTTTTCCATCTATACACAGAAGCACATTAGCAAATCTATTAAAACAACAAACCTCAAACTTATTTTTAAGATGGCTAATAGACACCTGTTTTTTACATGATGCTCGTATTAAAGCAAAAAATTATTGTAAATTACACTTGCAAAACTTAGTTCCCAAAGAAAACTCGTGGTTTTCAAAAGCAGCCGATTTTGGACTCCCAATAGGGAATTTAACAAGTCAGTTTGGCGCAAATATTTATTTAAACGATATAGATCATTTCATTCAAAGACAGATTCAACCTAAAGGATACTTACGATATGTTGATGATCTTACATTTATTGATACAGATAAAGATAAATTAAAAAATATTATTTCTATAGTAAGCAATTATCTATTCAATACACGAATGTTAGAGTTCAACGAATCAAAAACAAAACTCACCAAACTAACAGAAGGCATTAAGCTGCTTGGATATAAAATAAAACAAACCTCTTTTAAGCATTCACAATCCCCAAACAGCACGCAAATTTTACTACCCAAAAAGAAAAAATGGGAATTTATTAATTCTTTGCGACACTCAGAAAAACTTGATTTTTGCGAACGTACCAAATTGCATGAGTTTTTTAATTTAAAGTCCAATAATTATAATAGAAATAAATTAGCAAAAATAAACGCCAGGTTAGGCCATATGAGCCATGCAGATTGTTATACTTTCAAAAAAACAACATTAGAAAAATATATCACTCAAACATCTATCAAAGAATTTAATATACAGGAGGAGAAACAAGAACATTGGAATACGTTAAAAACCAGTACGCATTTTACTTCTCTCAAAATAAGAAAGCGCCTTAAAAAAATATGTTCCTAAGGCGCCCTTAGCGTTATGTATTTCCATGCTGCACTCACGCAACGGACACCAAGATCATTGTCTAGATCGTTGTTGTTCACATCGCCGTTGCTGCTGTTGCCATTGAATAACCAACCATTATTAGAGTTGATAACACTCGACGACCAAATCTGTTCCTTTAAGCACTGCCAATAGGCCTATATAGATAGGGATATTGGCTTAGAATTTATTCACGATATCACTTCGTGGGAACTGCCATGGAAATTATGTGCACACTCGTAAACTCCGTAAAGTTTATGACTCTGGCTCATAACTTAAATTTTAATTAAAATTTTTTATAATATAACACAAGTGTTTTTAATCAATGTTACGTTTTTTATCCCATTTTAACCATGCGTTTAATTCAGTAGAAATGTTGTATAAAAACTCGGATATCACTTGAAACTCACCAGCAGTAATTGCTTTAAAATCTTCACTCATTCGAACATATGTAAACATACATTCAATTTGAATTATCGCATTTTGAATTTCATTTTTCTTTGCGATAGATTGATTTGCAATTATAATTTGCGTAATTAAATTTAAACCTGTTTTAATCAATTCTTTACCTAAGGTATGTTTTAAATCTTTCGGAAATTTTTTTGTCATTAGAAAAATATGACAATTAAGACTATAGCTTTTTTGGTATACTGATAATTGATAAGTTTTTGACATCCTAAACATCTATTCAATAAATTCAGTGATGAAAAGATTTATTTTAAAAATTACGGTATTCTTTAGAAACTTTTAGTGTAGTTCAACTGAATTGCCAAAGACATGCTCAGGCGACTGCCTGAGCAATGAAGAAATTAAAGCAATAATTCTACCATGCTGCACTCACGCAACGGACACCAAGATCAATGTCTAGATCGACGTTGAGCACATCGCCGAAGCCGCCGTCGCCACTGAATAACCAACCAAGATCAGAGTCGAAAACACTCGACGACCACAAAGCAGCTTTGTTTGTACCTGTTTGATCAAACTGCGGCACAGAATTTGATATTGCTGAAAATCCTGAATCATTACATGTGGCGCTTGTTGTTCCACTCATACAACTCGACCCACCAGTTAAAGTCATAAGCATTGGGTAACTTGGTACTATCCACTCGAAAGTTCCTGTATTCATTCCAGAAAATGAATTGTCGTTTGCTGCAAGTTGAGTTGTACAAAGATTTGGCTCACTCACTCCACCACCATTATTTGTTGCGATAAAGTCATTAAATTTATAGGTTGGAGTACCACTATTATACTGTGCACACAGGCCACTGCCATTACAGTTTGCTAACATCGAACCATTAGTGCCATTCGCCTCATAAAATGTATACGTATCACTATTTCCAAGAGATCCACTCCACAACAATCTTATTGCCCCATTAGGCCCTAAATCTGGAGAAGTGGTGTCTTTTACCATAGAACCATTTACATTAATGCCAACAACAGGATTAGCATCTACAATTACAGGCGATAACCATGCACACTGTTGTACAGTGGTATCCGTTCCAACAGTTGTTCCTGTAAACTCAGGGCAGCCTACTAAAAACCAGTTTGGATCTGGGGTGCCAGGCGTAAATGCCACAGCAGGATCACCATATGCACCAGCCCCAGCAAAAAACGCGACTCTTTCAGAGCAATCGAACATTCTTTGAACTGTTGTACCGCCTTGGCCACAACCACCAACCAAAACATCGGCAGTGGTTGCTTGAGTTACATCATTTATAACAGTCACATTAGCGGTAATTGGCTCTCCGTTTAAAGTGCCAACTATTGTAAAATCACTCGAAATAGGAAGGAAATTCGGGCAACTCACATTATCACCATCTACTGAACAACTTACAGAACTGTTAAACCAACTGGAATCTGCCTCACCTGCAGTGGATTGCAAAAGCTCTGCCTGATTTGTTGTAAGGGTCGTAATTTCTAACGTTTCTTCGGTTGCTTTTAATGGGAAAATTTTGCCGAGTGCTTTTTTAAAAGCTGATTTTTTCTGTGAATTTGTTGATAATAAAGAAGAGCATGATAAAGGCAATGTGCAACCAGTGCTTGTACTGCATGTGCTATACTCTATTTCGCCCGTGCAACTTAAAGATTGACCGCCGCCGCCGCCGCCCGAATCTGATATGCGTTTAGCACTATCACAAGCCGCGAATGCAAAGAGAGGAAGCAAAAATAACACTCTTTTTGTATTCATCTGATTTTCCTCATGTTTTTACTATGGAAAATTTATCGGATGAATACTATTAAGCTTTAATTTTAAAAATGGGTTTTACATCCTGATCAAGAGGCAAGCACACTACTTTGATTGAGAAACCTTAACAGATAAGTTTTTAATTTTAAAAGACTGATTAAGCACTAATCTTTTTTTGGCAATATTAACTTCAACATGGGTAAAATTATCAAATATAAAAATACTTCCCAAATCTTCTTTTGTTAGTTTTAATTCTTTAATAAAAGCACCAAGAATATCCCCAGGACGAATGTTATTTTTTTTACCCCTATTGATATGCACTTTAAAAAATTCAACTTTATTTACCAAAGAGACATCTTTTTTTGCATTATCAATATGGGAATTAGATTTTAATGTTTTTGTTTTATTATCGGTTAACTTCAATTCATTTTTGGTAATATTTAACTCATTCATTATTTTTAGATAAGTCGATCTTGTTCTATCATTAACAAATGTAAGAGCTATTCCTTCAGAGTAACCAGAACGTCCTGTTCTACCTGTGCGATGAATATAATCTTCTCGATTCAAAGGAGTATCAAAATGGATAACGGCCGATAATTTATCGATATCAATTCCACGTGCCGCAATATTGGTAGAGATTAAATATTTTAATTGCCCATTTTTAAAATTGCGCATAACACTGTTTCTATGAACAGGACCATGGTCACCTGTTAGCGAGTCTGCAATAAAACCATCATTTTTTAAAGTTTCAGTTAACGTGTGAACGGTTTCTTTTTGCTGACAAAATACGATTATTTTACCTGTGTTGTTTAATTCAAATTTTCTTAAAAACAGAATAAGTTTAGTGTATTTATCATGCTTATTATAAAAAACAAATTGATGAGAAATGTCACTGTCATGAAATTTTTTATTATTTTCGTTAAGCGCTAATTCTGAAACATCGCAAACAACACGATTTTTATTTAAAAATAAAATCTCTTCCAAATTTGTCACTTTTTCGCTTTGAGTAGCAGAAAAAAAGGCAACTTGTACTATTTTATTTAATTTTTGATAAATAGCTTCAACCTGCTCATCAAAACCCATACCAACCATTACATCAGCTTCATCCAATACGAGAGTTTTAATACTTTTAGTATCAATGAGTTTGCGTTCTAAAATATCAATTAATCGACCTGGTGTTGAAATTAAAATATGAGGTTTTTTAGCAATTTCAATAAGTTGTTTTGATATTGGGCTTCCGCCAAATGCACAACTTATTAATATGTTTTTTTTGTCTAAAGCAAAAATAATTTTAGAGACCTGTTCAAACACTTTGGCAATTTGCATACCAAGCTCTCTTGTTGGCGCAAGCACAACTGTTTGAATTTTTCTTTCTTCACAAACAATTCTCAGTAACAAAGGCAAAACAAATGCTAATGTTTTGCCAGACCCCGTAGGCGCAAGCCCAAACACCGATTGTCCTTCGTAGAGAGGATTAAAGCAGAGTTTTTGGATTTGGGTTGGTACTGTAATTGACAGTTGTTCTAGGTATTTTAAGAAAAAAGAGTGATTATCCATTTTATGTAGTTACTTTCTTATTCGGTTTCAGGGGAATTTTGGGTTTATGCGAATCCAAAGTTGAAAAGTTGCCACACTAGACACATAACCAACATGCTTTCATAATACAATTCTTTAGAAATAGATTCCAGAATTGTAATATGATTTAATATCCTATATAAAAGTGTAAAATTAAATTTTGGAAATCGATATTATGATCACAGAAAACTTTTCTTTAGATGCCTGTATCAAAGCTATTTTGGATTATGATGTGATTGATGCAGTCTATCTATATGGCTCTCGCTCTAAAGAACAAGCTCATGACAAAAGCGATTGGGATATTGCTATTTTGTATACTCATTTTAAAAAAGACATTTTAGAAAGGTATGCTCGACCTCAATTATTAGAAGCACACCTACAACAATATTTTAAAATGTATGATCTCATTAGCATTGTCGATTTAGAAATCGTTCCTACGCCATTACAATATAATATTATTTCAGGTAAAAAACTTTATGACCGCAATGTTCCCCATGTGCGTAAAGTTGAAAACGGCATTATTTCAACAATGGAGTTGGATTACCTATGAAAGATTTTGTTTACGAGCGCGAAATTAAACGCCATATCCAAAAAATGGAACGTATTTTAGATGATTATTCTACTAAAATTCAAAGTTGGCAAGAAACTGACGAATTAGCCATTCAAAGAGCGTTTCAAATTTTGATTGAATCTATTATTGGAATTTCCAGATATTATTTAAGTGTTCAATACAATATTCACGTCAATCGATCGAGAGAATCTTTTGATGAATTAAAAAATCGAAATGTTATTAAAAATAATGAATATGAAGAACTCATGAAAATTATCGGATTTAGAAATATTCTAGTTCATGATTATTTAGAACTGGAATTTAAAGTCCTCAAATCGCTTATGGAACAGAAATCGTATAAATTCTTAATTCAATATTATTCTAAAATCGTAAAAAAACTCGATGAATAATATGTTTGCTAACTATTAAAAGTTTATACTTTACTTATCTTTAACAAGATTAAATCGGTTTCGTAAAATTATACTAGAGTACTCTGCTGGTGGGATTTTTTGAGTTTGCAAGTTTGCAATAATCTCTTTTTGCGAAAAAGAAGCTTTGGTTCGATTATAAGCATTGATTAAAATTGAAAGTGAACGATTTTTAAGATGCTTCTTCAGTATTTCAAAAATGATCGGATTAGGATTCGATTCAATCCGCTCAATTTCAAGGAGTTTTTTAAAAAAACAAAACTCATGTTCCTGAGGTTGTAATAAACTCACAAACCACACACACAATTTTTTATCATAATTTGCACACACAAAGTGCTTTAACTCTTTTTGAAAATTATAAAAATTGTCTATTTTATAATAAAGCAGTAATTGCACGAAAAAATTAAAAAACTGTGCTTTCCCTGAGAATTGAAAGCTTTTTGATTTTGCACTTGTGTTTTGTAAAAGTAATTTAGAATCTAATGAGGTTTTTAAACGTTTTTTTAATGATTTAAAAAACACAGAAACATCTACATAAGTATAAAACAATTCAGCAAATACACTTAAGTTTTTCACTTTTGAAATTTCGTCTAAAACTCTTTCTATTGAAATTAATTTTAGCCCTTCTCTGTTTTTCTTAAGAGAAGAAATTAATTTTTTTTCAATTGAAAAATTCAAATTTGCACTAAAACGTAAGCAACGCAAAATACGAAGTGCATCTTCGTAAATACGCTCGTCTGCATTGCCAACACATTTTAATTGCTTTTTCTTAAGATCAAGTAACCCACCATGCAAATCGATAATTTTATTTGTAAGTGGCGAGAAATAAATCGCATTTATTGTAAAATCACGCCGTTTACTATCATCTTCCAATGTTCCCGTTGTAACTTCAGAAGGGTGCCGGCGATCTAAATAAGGCCCATCTTTTCTAAATGTTGCTACCTCAAATGTAAAATGCTGATGTTTTACTAAACAAACACCAAAACTATTTCCAACAACAACAGATTTTGGAAAAACCGATTTAATATTTTCGACTGAAGCATCAGTAGCAATATCAATGTCTTTAACTGTTTGTTTTGGAAATAAATAAAAATCGCGCACACAGCCGCCAACCATGTACGCATTTAGATTTTTCTCTGAAAACTTTTCACAAATTTCTTTTGCAGCCATATAATTTTTAGACTGCAAAATTATTTTACTGGGAAAAAACTTTATCAAAGTGGAGTGTCCCAATTTTCAAGAGTGTTCTTAACTGTACTTAAGAATTTACCGCTATCTGAACCATCAATCACACGGTGATCGAAGGACAGAACACAATAAACCATTGTACGAATTGCAATTGCATCGTTAATCACAACTGGTTTTTTTTGCATAGCGCCAATACCAAAAATAGCAACTTGTGGTTGGTTAATAATTGGTTGCCCAATAACAGTTCCAAAACCACCATAACTGGTAATAGAGAACGTTCCACCGCGTACATCTTGTGGAAGAAGCTTTTTAGTACGCGCTTTTTCTGCAAGAGAATTTAACTCATGGCCTAAACCAACAAAGTTTTTTTCGTGAGCGTTTTTAATAACAGGGACAATCAAACCATTTTCAAGCGCAACGGCCATTCCAAGATTAACGTCTTTTTTATAGATGATTGTATCGCCATCAATACTTGAGTTTATAATTGGTACAGCTTTAACTGCTTTAAGTGCAGCTTCCATAAAGAACGGCATAAAAGAAAGTTTAAAGCCATATTGCGATTCAAACTTACCTTTGTGTTTAGCGCGCAAATCTACAATTTTTTGCACATCAATTTCAATAATAGAAGTAACATGAGGGCTTGTTTGCTTACTCATTACCATATGTTCGGCAATTTTTTTACGCATTGTCGACATACGCACACGTTGTACACGCGTACCATCTGCTAATGTTTCAAGAGCAGGGTCGTCGGCTTTTTTAGCAGCAGTAACAAGTGGTGAATCTGTTTTTGCAGAACCAGTTTCAGCTGCTGATGTTTGTGTTTTATCACCATTTTGAATCGCAGATAAAACATCTTCTTTTACAATTTTATTGCCATCGCCTGTACCACGAACGCTTTGTAAATCTACCGAATGTTCTTTTGCAATTTTACGTGCAAGTGGGCTTGCCACAACACGATTTGAGCCTTCCGTTTCTGGTTTTGCTTCAGTTTCAGCTTTGCCTTCAGCGGGTTCTTGTTTTTCTTGAGGTTGAGTAGGTTCTTTAGATTCTACTTTTGCTTCTGGTTTTTGAGCTTCAGCTTTAGGCGCATCGTTTGCAGAGCCTTCTTGTTTAGGTTCTTCTTTTGGCGCATCTGTTTTTTCAGCAGAACCACCTTTTGCATCAGGATCGATAACGGCAATAGGAGCATTTACTTTTACAACATCGCCTTCTTGAGACAAAATTTCGACCAACGTTCCTGCAAATGGAGAAGGAATTTCAGTATCTACTTTATCTGTAGAAATTTCTAACAAAAGCTCATCTTGTTGAACAGTATCGCCAACTTTTTTATGCCACTGAGTAATTGTGCCTTCTTGAATGGATTCACCCATCTGAGGCATAAGAACATTCTGTTTAGCCATAATTAAATCCTTTTCTAATTACATATTGATTGGATGACCCATAGCAGCATGAGCAGCTTCTTTAATAATTTCGCTGACTGTAGGGTGTGGATGAATTGTATGTGCTAATTCTTCCACTGTCATTTCAAGATTATTACCAAGCGCAAATTCTGCAATAAGTTCACTCGCTTTTGTATTCACAATATGAACACCTAAAACTTCACCGTATTTTGGATCAACTAATAGTTTAACAAATCCGTCGGCAATGTCATCAATGCGCGCTTTTGCAACTGCAGCAAAAGGAAATTTAGTTGCTTTGTACTCTTTTCCATCTTTTTTCAATTGATTTTCGGTGTAACCAATACTTGAAATTTCTGGATATGTGTAAATAGCTGCGGGATTTGTAAGATAATTGATTGGATGACGTTTTTTGCCAGCCATAATATCAACTGCATACAATGCTTCTGCCGACCCTGTATGTGCAAGCTGTGGTGTAGGAAGCACATCGCCTGCTGCATATACAGTAGGTTCTGATGTTTGATATGTGTTAAGATCAACCGGCACAAAACCACGATCGTTTAATTTAATCCCAACAGTTTCAAGGCCAATTTTTTCTACATTTGGAGCACGCCCAACACTTACCAAGCCTTTTTCAAATAACAATGGTGCTTTTGCGCCTTCAAGCACGACTTCTACTTTATTGTTTTTAAGAGCCATGGATTTTAATTTGACGCTAGTAAGAATTTCGCAGTTTTGTGATTTCAGAGCTTTTGCAAGTTCTGCTGCAGTTTCGTGATCTTCTGTTGGGCAGATTTGATCGGCCATTTCAATTATCGTTACTTTTGAACCATAACGGCCATACATTGATGCAAATTCACATCCAATAACACCACCACCAAGCACAACTAAACTTTCAGGCACTTTATCGAATGCCCAAATTTCGTCGCTTGTAACAATGGTTTTTCCATCTATTTTAATACTTGGTAAATGACGAGCACGGCTTCCAGTAGCGAGTAAAACATTCTTACAAGTAAGCTCTGTTTTTTTATTGTCTGCACCAGTTACAGTAACTTTACCTTTGCCTGCAAGTGCTCCAAACCCACGAATAATATCTACTTTATTTTTTTTCATTAAAAAGCCAATGCCGTTTGTCATTGTTTTTACAATTCCATCACGACGCTTATTAACGCCTGGCAAGTCAAGAGTTGGGTTATCTGCACCCTCAATTTTGACACCATATTCAGCGAATTTTTTTGATTTTTGATACATAAGAGCAGATTGCAACATAGATTTTGCGGGAATACACCCAACATTTAAACATGTTCCGCCTAATGTTGCTTCTTTTTCGACCAATGCTACTTTCATACCAAGCTGACTTGCGTAAATAGCACCTTCATAACCAGCAGGCCCACTACCAAGCACAACCAGATCGTAATTTGTAGACATTTGTAACTCCTTAATTGTTAATTCAATACAATAATCATGCACGTAATCCCTAGCATATATCAAGAAAAAATCATAAATTTATTCTTTTTACAGAAAAAGCTATCATTTAATTTTATCGGGAAGGTTTAAAAAGAATTTCTTAAGTTTTTCCGGTATTTTACAGGCTTTTTTACGTTCAGGATGTACACAAACAATTTTTGCAAACCCTTCAGCACACAACTTTTCATCGCTACCTGACTTAACCAAATACACACACTCAAAGCAACTTGCCGTTGTGTTTTGAATATATTGTTCAACAATAATAGTGTTTGGATACCCAATAGGCGCCTTATATTTACACCCATTTTCGACAACTACAAAATTACATTCATGAACAAAATTAACGAGATTTTTTGCACGGCTTTCGGTCATAAAATCATAGTAACGTGCATTATTTAAGTGATTATACGCATCTAAATCGACCCAACGTATTGCAAATTCATCGCGAGAAAGCAGTTTTAATTCTGTCATTCAGAGATATCCTTTAAGTGGACAAAAGAACAAATATCACTAAAAATCGATACTCGATTTACATCTTTTTATCAAAGATATCAACGCAGTTTAAAAATAAGTATTTAAATTTTCGCATTTTTGTTTTAAATTAACAAGAACATTCACCGCTCTCTATAAGCATATTTTGATGCTTATATAATAAAAAATTCATAGTAAAATACAAAACATGAACAATACATTTACGATAAAATACCTTTATTCAGGCATAAAACTTAAAGATTTGCCTATTTCGGAAATTCCGGAAATTGCTGTGGTTGGTCGCAGTAATGTTGGTAAAAGCTCTTTAATTAATTTTTTAGCAGGCCAAAAACGCCTGGCATTTGTGAGCCAAACACCTGGCCGCACACAGGCAATTAATATTTTTGCCGAAATACACGAAAAATTTTATATTGCAGATCTGCCCGGATATGGTTTTGCAAAATCTTCACGAGAAGTGAGTTCACAATGGGCAGAAAATATTCAAGAATATTTTAAAAAAAGAAAAAACATCTGTGGTGTTTTCTTTTTAGTTGATGTTCGTCGAAAAGTTACAGAAGAAGACATTAAT
>CAYGQR010000004.1:0-132685 GCA_964352255.1 uncultured Oligoflexia bacterium | reverse complement strand
ATCTTTTGCCTAATGTCTGCTGGTTACACAAAGTTGATTTGCTCTTCTGGCGTGTCCGTATCGTCTTGGATTCTTAACTTTGGGTTGGCATCAATATTTATTCAGAACTAAAAAATGTATAATCTAATTTTTTAGATTAGTAAAAAGAGCATGCGAATTTGCATAAGTTAAATTTGCAAATTCTTCGGTAGGCATACCCCGTTTTTCAGCCAAAAATGCACAAGTATGAGCAAGATAACTGGGTTCATTTATTTTGCCGCGCATAGGCATTGGTGCTAAATAAGGGCTATCTGTTTCAATTAAAATACGATCGTTTGGAATGGAACAGGCAACTTCTAATACAGAGGTTGCATTTTTAAAGGTCGCAATTCCTGCAAAAGAAATAAAAAATCCACAATCCAAAAATTGTTTCGATTCTTCTTTTGTGCCTGTAAAGCAATGAATAACGCCTTTTAAGCCTTTTTTTGAATACTGTGAAAGTAGATGGTAAACTTCATCATGAGTATGGCGTACATGCACAACAACAGGTAAATTTAATTCAATTGCAATTTGTAGAAAGTGTTCAAAGCATTCTTTTTGTTTTGAAAGTGTCGATTGTGTTTCTTGAGTGTAAGCATCAAGGCCAATCTCACCAATGGCTACAATTCGGTTTGACGATTGCGCAAGTTCTGCAATTTTAAGAGCAGTTTCATTTGAATAGCCTAAAACATCATGAGGCTGAATGCCGAGGGCACCATACAGTGCAGAAGAAAGTTTTAAATGCTCTAAAACTAAATAAGAGGATTCAAGATTATAAGAAATGTTGATCATCTTAGACACTCCTGCTTTTTGTGCGCGTTCGACAATAGCAGGAACATCGTTTTTAAGAGGCTCAGAAATAAGATGACAATGAGTATCGATAATTTTCATATAATTTTAAAATGGTAATATTTTCTTTATTGTGTCTTTAATTGTTTCTTGCACACCATCAATAGTATCAAGCGGATTTAAGATTGATTGTGTAACATGAAGCAAAATATTTTTCATGATATCTTTTGTATCAACGCTGATAACAGGATTTTCAACTGTGCCAGAAAGATAAATTCTAAGAGCAAATTTATTGTCTTTGTCTAATAAATACGCAAAGTTTTTATTTGATGCTAAAAGGCTTTTTGTAAACGCTTCTGTAGCTTTAAAATCCGCAATACCAGAAAGTTTTGATGTAAAGATACCAATCGAAAGATCAAGATCTAAGGCACCTTGTTCCATTGGAATTTTATTTTTAACCAGTAAATTGCCATTTCTGATTTTAAACTTTCCTTTAACTCCTTTAAGAGAAATAGTTTGCGTGTCTGCGCCTGCCGCTTTTTGTACATCATCAGGTGTGATTCCAAGTTTAAAGCTTGGTAATGTAATGCCGGCTAAAAATTGTCCAAGTTGGTCTAAAACGATGGGCATTGCGGTATCAACTTTAAATTGGCCACTTTCAATATTGAAATTGCCATCCGCATTAAGTGTTTTAGAGTAAAGTGCTTTCGTGGTTCCACGTCCGTTGAAAGTAAAGTCAAGATTTCCTTTTCCTATTAAAGGACTTTTTTTGTTTTGACCGCCAAAACTCTTATAAATATCTTCAAGTAAGAAATTATCAATTTTAAATTTACCATTATAAGCAGTATCAGGATGGGCTGTATCAATTTTCATACTGCCCGCGAGCTTTCCTGAGAAAAGAGTCATGTTCAGTGTTTCGATATCAATAATATCGCCATCACGAACCATGCTCATATTGATGTGTTGAACATTAATGACAGTAGGTGCAGAGCTATCTGTAATGTCTTTATAAATAAGATTAGCATCGTTTACGCTAAGTTCATTTATAATAACTTCAAACCCAGATTCTGTAACGTTTTCTTCTTCTGTTTGATTGTCAGGATCTGCAGATGCTTTGCCTTTTTTAAGGCTATCGATATTGTTTTTGGAGCCAATATTGATAATATTAATGGTTGGTTTATCAATATAAATTGTACCAATTAATTTTTTAGAGAATAATGGCCAAAATTCAAAACGAACATCTGCATCATTAGCAACAAAAAGTTTTGTGCCCGTAAAAGGATCTTTTGTATTTACCAGTTCAACATCTTTTATTTTGATGCCAATTCCGCCAAAAAAATTAAGCCGCGCGGAAGAATAGTCTACTTTTGCATTTACTTGTTCAGAGACATACTCTTGAATTTTTGGTTTATAACGATTGAGATCAATAAAATAAGGGATAAATAAAGCTAATAAACTCAAAAATGCAAAAATACTTGCGATGATGAGTAGAATTTTTTTAAATTTGCTCACAATTTAATCCTTTGTAGTGGAGGCTTGTTTTTAAAGTCGTATACTACCATTATAAAATGGAGTTCTTAATAGAGCAAGTACTTGAAATTTTTACAACACAAATTAGGGAGTTAGAAATGTCTCTTCATATTGGAATTGTGTACCCTTCAGGAAAAGATCGTCAAACTGAAAATGAAAAAAAACTCAGAATTGAAGAGTGGAAAAAGGCTGGTTTTAAAATAACAGATTTTGTTTCAGCATTTGCTTCACCAAACGATATTACCTCAGCGCCAGTATTAGAGAGGGCAGCTTTATTTTCACATGCAATTACAAACCGTAAAATTGATATTGTGATTGGAGGCCGTGGAGGATACGGGGTTACTGAACTTATTCCTTATCTTGATCTTATGCTGCCTCCTGCAATTGGAAACAAAACTTTTGTAGGATTTTCGGACAATTCTTATTTAGGTGTGTATTTATCCCTTAAGTACTCAAATTTTAGATATATTCATGCAAAACATGCCTTTTCGAGCGAACTTTTTTTAGAAGGCAATACAGATACAAAAGTATTGTTTGAGCTTTTTCAGAATCAAAAGATCTCTAACGAGTTTACGTGCAATTCGACTCATACAGAAAACAAAAAAATAGAAGGTATTTGTATTCCTTTAAATTTAAGCTTGGCAGAAAGTCTTGCTGCTACAAAAAATGTTGTCTTGCCTCAAAATACAATTTTATTTTTAGAAGATCTTCATGAGTATGTTTATCAAATGTTGCGTAAATTCGATAGTTTAATACTGAGTGGTATTTTAAATAATGTGAGTGCAATTGTTTTAGGGGAGTTTACAAAACCACTGCGTAATAATGACGAAGAAATGCCCCGTGCCGAATTACTTGAAATGGTTTCTGAAAGGTTGCAAAAACCTGTGATCGATTTTCCATTTTTTGGGCACAATAAAAGCAGTTTTCCACTTGTTGCACATTCTGTTGTTAAAATTGATCCTATTGCAAAAAATAAAGTTACTCTTGATCTTTCATCAGAAATGCCAAAAAGAAACTCACTCGATTTAGAAAGCCCTAAAGAAGAAAAAATTAAAAATATTCACCTTTCTGGTATTGGTGGAACGGGTATGGCTTCTGTTGCAGGGCTGTTATCGCAAGGGGGCTATTCTGTAAGTGGCAGTGATAAACAAAAAATTTATCCTCCAATGGACAAAGTTTTAGATGATTTAAAAATAACACCCGACATTGGTTATAAATCTGAAAATATCACCACAAGAAAAATTGACGCTGTGGTGCTTGGAAATGCAATGAGCAGAACTACTGCAACCCTTGAGCAAAATGAAGAGCTGAATGCAATTTTACAAACACGTATGCCTATGATGAGTTTTCCGTCTGCATTAAGAAAATTATTTTTGAAGGATAGTTTTAATATAATTATCAGCGGTACTCATGGCAAAACAAGTACAAGTAGTTTATGCGCATTTTTATTAGATGGGCTTGGCGAAAATCCATCTTATTTGATTGGCGGAATGCCAGGTAATTTTGAATCTGGATTTCGATTAGGCAATAAGAAATTATTTGTATTGGAAGCAGACGAGTATGATTCTGCCTTGTTTGATAAGGGGCCTAAATTTTTACATTATGAACCAAGCGTGACACTTATTAATAATATTGAATACGACCACGCAGATATTTACGATAGTGTTGAAAGTATTGAAGCAGAGTTTTTGAGATTGGCAATGCTCACAAAAGAAAGAAATGGCCTGAATGTTATTAATTGGAGTGATAAACGTGTTAAGTGTATTGCAGAAAAATTAAGTTCACATTGCGTGGTATTTGATTCAAAAATACATTTAAACTCAAATCATAAATTAGACAAAAATTTAAATAATGAATTAAATGATCAATCAAATGAAAATGCCGAATGCTCTTTTCCAAAATGGACCTTAAATTCTTTTGAAACAAAATCAAACGGTATAGAAGTGCATTTTAGTGCGCCAGATACTTCAAAACATTCTTTATTTGTTCAGCAAATGTTTGGGGCACATAATGCTTTAAATACAGTTGCTATTATTGCTTCTTTTCATGCAAAAAGTATTTTAGAAGGAAAAACCTTAGAAGAATTTATTTCTAGTTTTGAGAGCATTGCAAACGCCGCAAAAAAATTCAAAGGCATTAAAAGACGTTTTGAATTTTTAATGGAAAAAAATGAAATTGTCGTTTTTGAAGATTTTGCACACCATCCCACAGCAGTGGAAACCACATTAAAAGCTTTTAAAGAGTATATGTCTTTAACTGGTAAAACGGGCCGTTTAATAGTTTGTTTTGACCCACATAATGCAACTTTGCGCCGAAATACCCTGCAATCCGAACTTGCAAAAAGCTTTTCTGCGGCTGATTTATTATTTTTAGGTAAAATTCCAGAAGATCTCAGAACAGATAAAAGTCTTATGCTGGATGGTGCTAAAGTTGTGGAAGAGTGTAAGATTCCTGGCAAATACTATTTTGATAACGAAAAACTTTTAGAAGCAGTGCACCAGGAAGCAAAACCTTGTGATACAATAGTTTTTATGTCGAGTGGTTCCTTTGATGGAATTATCCATAAATTTTTGAAATTATTGGAGAATGAGGGATAATTATGAAGTTTCCAGCACTCTGTTTGGTTGTGTCATTTACAACGGCTTTAAGTGTACCGTCGTGTATTATGACCAATAATCCTCACTATCAAACAAAAACCTCTTATTTAGATGCTCGCTACGATCAGCTGATGTATTTGCATGATCAAAAAAGGCTTTCCAAAGCGGATTATGATGAAGCATATCTTTTAGGCACAATGTATTTTGACAAAAAAAAGCTGAAAGAAGCGAAAAATCTTCTTAAAATGTCTTTTGATACGCAACATACATTAACAGTCGGTGTTGCTTATATGCATGTTCTTCAAGAACTTGGAGATAAACAGGAAGCCGAAAAAATTCACGATTACTTAACTATATTGTACGCTGAAAATGAAATACAAGATCAAGCCTCAATTCTTCAATATAAATAAAGAAAATCATCTTTTTGGTGTGTTTAATGTGCATGAACACACTCAAAATCTGCAAAAAGATTTTGATTTTTTTAAAAATTGGCTTTCCGATCAAAACCATGCAGAAATGCATTTTTTAGAAAAGAACGAACATGTTCGTTTAGATCCTTCACATATTTTATCTGGTGCCAAAACAGCATTGGTTTTTTTGTTTCCGTATGCGCAGGGGCATCGTGTTCGAGGAAGTAAAAATTTAGTTAAAGAAGAAGTTCAAAAAGAAATTTCAAAAGACATTCAAGAAAAAACTCAGGATGTAAATCCAGGCTCTGTTTATTCTCAAAAATTAATTTCTAAATATGTATATTCAAAAGATTATCATAAAATTATAAAAAAACATTTAACTGAATATGCGCATTTAATCGAAAAAGATTTAGGTCATTCTTTTGAATATAGGCCTGTGGTCGATTCTATTCCTTTTTTTGAGAGAGCTTATGGTCGAGAAACGGGATTAGGATTTATTGGAAAAAATACTCTTTTGATACGCCCAGGAATGGGAAGCTTCTTTTTTATAGGAACACTTTTAACTGATATTGATATTTCAGATTTAGCAGATACCGATCATAAAAATCATGCTATTTTTAATTTGAATTGTGGCGATTGTACAAAATGCATTGATGCTTGCCCAACAGAAGCAATTGAACCGAATAAAACTTTAAATTCAAATAAATGTTTATCCTATTTAAGTATTGAGCATCGTGATACAATTCCTCAAAAATATTTAAACGCTTTTAAAACAACTTTGTATGGATGTGATATTTGTCAAGATGTTTGCCCTTATAATTATGTGACTCAAGATTTTGAACGACTCTCAGAATTTAAAAAAATTCATCAGCCACTATTAGCTTTGACGCCAGAACAAATCGCGACTATGACAGAACTTGAGTATCAAAAGTGGTTTGGTGGAATGGCAATGACGCGTGCACGATACCAAGGTCTTGTTCGTAATGCTCTTTGTCATTTGTATGCGATAAAAAGCGAGAATTTGGCGCGCATTCTTGAAAATTTAAAAGATTCTCCTTACACGTTGATAAAAAAAACTGTTCATCAGCTTCTTTTAGAAAGTGCAACACATGAGTCAGTCCAATCATAGTTCATCTCAATCTCAATCAAAATTAAACACTTCCCAAGATACGAATGAAGCAGCCGGACAATATCCATTTACACGTGGCATTCATGAAACCATGTATCAATCTCGGTTGTGGACAATGCGTCAGTATGCAGGATTTGCAACTGCAGAAGAAAGCAATAAGCGTTATAAATATCTTTTGTCGCAAGGGCAAAGGGGTCTAAGTGTTGCATTCGATTTGCCTACTCAAATTGGTTATGATTCTGATAGTGAGCAAGCATGTGGTGAAGTGGGAAAAGTTGGTGTAGCGATCGATACACTTGCTGATATGGAAATTTTACTTGAGGGTATTCCTCTTGATAAAATTTCGACTTCCATGACAATTAATGCGCCTGCAAGTGTTTTGCTGGCACTTTATATTGCGGTTGCAGAAAAACAGGGCGTGAGTAGTGAAAAATTACGTGGCACTGTACAAAACGATATTTTAAAAGAATATATTGCGCGTGGTACTTATATTTACCCGCCAGCCCCTTCTATGCGTCTTATTACAGATATGTTTTCGTTTTGTCAGGAACATGTTCCACAGTGGAACACAATTTCTGTAAGTGGATATCATATTCGAGAAGCCGGAAGTACAGCTGCAGAAGAGCTTGCTTTTACTCTTGCAGATGGCATCGCATATGTAGAAGCCGCAATAAAATGTGGTTTAGATGTTGATGATTTTGCGCCACGTCTTTCATTCTTTTTTAATGCTTTCACAGATATTTTTGAAGAAGCTGCAAAATTTAGGGCAGCACGTCGTATTTGGGCAGAAATCATGAAAACACGTTTTCATGCAAAAGATTCAAAAAGTATGATGCTTCGTTTTCATTCTCAAACAGCTGGTTCAACGTTAACGGCTCAGCAACCTGATAATAATGTTGTTCGCGTTACATTACAGGGGCTTGCCGCAGTTTTAGGAGGCACTCAAAGCCTTCATACAAACAGTAAAGATGAAGCTCTTGCTTTACCTACAGAGCATTCGGCGCAAATTGCACTTCGCACTCAGCAAGTCATTGCACATGAAAGTGGTGTTACACATGCTGTCGATCCACTTGGAGGTAGCTATTATGTTGAAGAGCTTACCGATAAAATCGAAGCAGAAGCCAAAAAAATTATCGAGCGTATTGATCAGATAGGTGGAATGGTAAAAGCGATTGAAGTGGGTTATCCACAAGCAGCCATTCAAAAATCTGCGTATAAATATCAAAAAAGCATTGAAGATAATAGTCGAGTTATTGTTGGTGTGAATGCATTTACTTCAAATGAAGTTTACAGTGGCCAACTTCTGAGAGTGGATCATACTGCTGAAGAAAAACAAATAAAAAAATTAAAAGATTTAAAAGAAAGTCGAGACAACATTAAAGTACAAGATTCCTTAGATAAGCTTCATAAGGCAGCTTGTTCAACAGAAAATTTAATGCCTTATATTTTAAAATGCGTAAAAGTATATGCAAGTGTTGGTGAAATTTGTAATGTGCTTCGTGATGTCTTTGGGGAATATAGGGAAAATATTGTTTTATGAAAAATATTAAATCGCGTCCTTCTTGGGACGAATACTTTATGTTGATTGCCAAAACTGTTTCTTTGCGCAGTCATGATGCCGAAACCCAAGTAGGGGCTATTATTGTAGATGAAAATCACCGCATTCTTTCGACAGGGTATAATGGTTTTCCGCCTGGATGCGATGATACCGAACTGCCTAATACGCGTCCTGCAAAATACCCTTACATGGTACATGCTGAATTGAATGCAATTGCTTCTTCTCGTCAAGATTTGCGTAATGCAACTTTATACACAACGTATAGTCCTTGTAATGAATGTGCAAAAGCAATTATTACGGCTGGTATAAAGCGTGTTGTGTACGAAAAAGCTTATCGAAACGATAATTACGATTTTATCGAAACACTTTTGTCGTCTTGTAAAGTGGCTACATTTGGGTTGAATTCTGTGTCGGAAGTGGTTCAATAGTGCTTCTCGCTGTAAGCAAAACAGAGAGATTTATTGGGTTGTCTATGTGTGATGGAATGTGGGTAGGTTGGCGTTGAGCTGGTACGTTGGAAGTTCTGTTGACTTACCTCTGCAGGACCGGCCAAGAAATAATTACTTTTTGACCAATACCAAAAATCCGGGCCGAAGCCGTAAGTCAAAAGAAACTTCCAAGGGGGTCCCAGCTCAAACTTTAAAACGGAAACAACAATAACTTTTGAATATTATCATGCCCCAGTAAAAGAGCTATAACGCGATCAAGGCCAAGCGCATTTCCGGCACAGGGCGGTAAACCAAATTTCATTGCATTTTCAAATTCAAAGTCGTGTTTAATTTGACCATTGCGTTTTGCTTGTGTAGCAGCGAGGCGAGCTTCAAATTCAACAGCCTCAACAAGTTCTTGATATCCATTCGAAATTTCAACTCCAAATAAATAGGCTTCTGCACGTTGCACATAAAGTGGATTTTCTGGATGTAGTTGCGCAAGTGCACCCATCTGTGAAGGATAGTCGGTTACAAAACAAGCAGTTTGTTCCTTTAAAAAAGGCTCAATTTTTTCCATAAAAAGCTTACAAAAGATATCATCCCAGCTATCCGTTTCTCGCAGTGATACGCTGTGTATTTTGCTCTGCTCGTAAAAATCTTTGGTTTCTTGTAACTGATCAAGGTTAAGATTGAGATGAGTTAAAAACAAATCCTTTACAGAATATTGAGGCCAATTTGTAGGAATGCTTTTTGTCGATTTTAAATATTTTGCAAGTAAAGAAACAAACTCTTGTGTGTCTTGCAAAATATCTTCAAGTACGCCACCTGCTCTATACCACTCAAGCATAAAGAATTCAGGTTCGTGTAAATCAGATTTTTCACCATGATTGCGAAAAGAACGTGCAACTTGAAAAACATTCGGAAATCCTTCTGCAAGAAGTTTTTTGAGTGCAAATTCTGGGCTTGTAGGCAATTCAAACGTCCACGAACGGCCTTGAAAATCGTGATATTCTGTTTGAAACGTATGAAGATAGCTTTCCATGCCTCCACTTCTCACAAGTGTGGGTGTTTCTGCATAAAAGAAATTTTGTTTTTCAAAAAATTTTCTTGTAAAGGTAATGGCCTTACTACGTTGTTTGAGACTTTTAATCCGTTTTGAAAGAGTTGGATGCACAAAGTATTTTGTTTTCTGTGGATTGCGTTTATTCACTTTTAAAAAACTATCATCAAAATCTATAGGGCTTGAGATGCTTTTATTTTTCCATTGCTCTTTTTGTTCGACGTAATCAAGAATATCTTCAATACAAAGAGTGTCGCTTTTAAATGTGTATTTAAACTTTAACACATCGCCTTGCTTAAAATTCTGTTTTGCAGTTTCAAAATGAATTGGCCACACAATTCCTGTGGCATCAAAAAGACCAAGAGAATTATGAGATTTAAAAAGTCGTCCAACACTTATCGAGTGGTGTGCAGATTCGCTTTTATGATTGTAAAGTTCTGCAATTGAGTAAATAGAGAATGATTTTTTCATGACAGTATTTAAAATAAATTATTTATAGGGAGAAATTTTTCTGAGCTTTGATGATGCAAGAGAACGAATTTTATAATCTTGATGATATTGAGAAAGCCAAATAAGTTCTCTTTTAATATTTCCATCTGGATTTTTGGGAATTAAAGGGAACAGTCTAAACAAAACCCATGCTTGCTCTTTTCTTGCGCTTTTTACCCAATTGTCTGATGCGGCTAAAATTAATTTCGAAGTTTTGTCTTTAAATACTGCTCTATAAGATGAATTTGAAAATGCATAAATGACATTTAAACTTTCAAAATCTTCAGCCGTAATTTTATACGTTTTTTTAGAAAGTAAGTTAAGGTATTTGGTCATTAAGATGGGGCTCCAAATACTCATTAATTCAGGTATTTCTTCAGTATCCTCATTTTCAATTTTATAATTTTCGTTTTTACTTAATTTTGCATTGTAAATTTTACGGACTTCAGCCTCAACATGACGAGCCCATTTTACCAGGCTTTTTTTATAAACATCTGATTGAATTTCTTCTAGTTTATCAATCCAGTCGTTTAAGTGGCCTTCATAAATTTCTTTTTCAATGACTTGAAACGCTTCTGGAATATCGGCACGAAGACCAAGAAATAAATAGGCGTATAAGCCTTTATCGTATCTTGGTACTTTATCTTTCAATACATTTTTTAAATACTGTTTTACAGCTTTCATGCATTTAGGTGCTTTGCGTGAAAGGATTTCTTCTTCAGAATAACGCTGGCATGTTTTGTCTATTTTTTCACGAGGTGTAAGAGCAAAACTCGACAAATTTAGGCACATAAGTATTAATAGAATAAAAGATTTCATTTGATGTGTACCTCCCACGAGGAGTGTAGCTTGTTTTGAGATTGATCTGAAGTTGCATTATTCTTAAATTGAAAAGAAATTTGTTTCGCAGAATTTAAATCTAATCTTTCGCCTAATAACAGAGAAGAATGAGGCGCATTCAAAACATCAAATAAAACTTTAAAATCTTCTGAATAAAAATGTGTCTTCGATTTATTGAAGAGAATAATTGTTTTTATTTCAAATTTACGAGTAAGTTCTTTTTCAAGAGAGGATATGCCTCTGACAAAAGTGCTCCTATCTTGTGGAAATTTAAATTCTTTTTTAAGTAAAAAAGGCACTAAATTTTCTTTGTATATTGTATATGTGCTTTTTAGGTGGATTGTATAAATTAATAAAATTACAATAAATATAATAATTACAGTATGATAGATTAAATTTTCAATCATTGGAAGATTCTTTACAAAAATTAACTTTTTCGACATAATGGGATATGGAAATTAACCAACTAACAGAAGAACAACTCATCAACAATGCTTATTTAAAGTTATGGGATCGAAGTAAAGTTTATCTTCCAGAATCCTCTGAACAAAATCTTTTTAAAGCATTCCAATTCGCAAAAAAAGCACACTCTGAGCAAAGACGTAAGAGTGGTGAGCCTTATATTCTTCATCCTCTTGCTGTGGCAGAAATTTTAACTGAATATCATATGGATGAAACTTCTCTTATTGCAGCAATTTTACATGATGTTGTTGAAGATACAGACCATACTTTTCAAGAAATCGAAACTGAATTTGGCAAAAGTGTGTCGGTACTTGTTGATGGTTTAACAAAATTATCCAAAATAAAGTTTCGATCTAGCCAAGAAAAAATGGCTGAAAACTTTAGAAAAATGGTTCTTGCAATGTCTAAAGACATTCGAGTTCTTATTGTAAAACTTGCCGATCGCACTCATAATATGCGTACAATCCGTGCACTTCCAATGGCAAAACGCCGTTCTATTGCAGAAGAAACTATTGAAATTCATGCTCCTCTTTCCGGTCGTTTAGGGATGCATAAGATTAAAGCGGAACTAGAAGATTTAAGCTTTAGAGAATTAAAGCCTACTGTTTATTATTCGCTTATCTCAAAAATTAAGCAAAAACGCCTTGAGCGTGAGGTAGTGATTCAAAATACGACTGCACAATTAAATGAAAAACTAAAAGAAGAACAAATTTCTTCGCACGTGTATGGTCGTGCAAAACATTTTTATTCCATTTATAAAAAAATTACCGAAAAGCAAATGGAGTTTCAAGATGTTTACGACTTACTTGCGTTGCGCGTAATCGTGAAAAGTGTTGCTGAATGCTACGAAGTACTTGGTGTTATCCATAATTTATACACACCAGTACCTGGTCGTTTTAAAGATTATATTGCTTTGCCAAAAGCCAATTTATATCAAAGTTTGCACACCACCGTAGTCGTTGCACGAAGCGAGCTTCTTGAAATTCAAATTCGTACAGAACAGATGCATGATATTGCAGAAAATGGGATTGCAGCCCATTGGCTTTATAAAAAAATGCGTGAAAAAGGTCCTGATGGTTCTCGATCTCTTTCTGCGGAAATGGAAAAATTTACATGGATTAAACAAATTTTAAGCCATGAAAAAGAAATTAGTGATCCAAATGAGTTTTTGGAAACCGTTAAAGTCGATTTATTTGATGACGAAGTTTATGTGTTTTCTCCAAAAGGAGATGTATATGCACTTAAAAAAGGTGCCACTGGTTTAGACTTTGCTTTTGCCGTTCACACCGATCTTGGTTTAAAAACTGCTGGGGTAAAAGTCAACGGGCGTATTGCCTCGTTACGTGGTCGTGTTTTTAGTGGTGATGTGATTGAAGTTATTTCAAGTAATAAGTTTCGTGCAACAAAAGATTGGCTTAACTTTGTTCAAACTTCGAAGGCACGCAGCCGTATTCGTGCGTATTTAGCATCTCTTATCCGTGAAACTGAAATACAAGCCCCTGAAGTTGCTCAGCTTGTAAAACAACCCCAACGCCGCCGCGCTATTTTACCACCAGGACAAAACCCAGAAGATATCATTAGCGTACAAGGAATGACAGGAATCGTTTTGCGCCGTGCAAAATGTTGTGCCCCACTTCCCGATCAACCAATTATTGGTTTTGTGGCGCGCGCAGGCAAAGGGATAATGGTTCATGCATCAAACTGTCATTGGGCATTTTTAAATAATCCTGGGCGGCGTGTAGAATGCTCTTGGAACAACAAAACGCCTCAAGGCCATGAAGTAAAATTGAAGATATTAGCGCTTGATAAAATGGGTGTTTTAGCGGGCGTTACAAAAGCAGTCACCGCATTAAATATGAATATTTCTACTATTGATTGTCTCACTACAGCCCAAAAAAGAGCTATGATTTTGCTAAAATTAGAACTACAAACTTTAGAAGCATTAAATTCTGTTCATCAAAGTATTGAAGCTGTTGATGGCGTCATTTCCGTTGAACGAATCTAATTTAATGGTCGAATTTTTAAATTTTAGCATATACGATGGAGAGTTTTATGGCTATTGCGTTACCTCTAATCAAATCCCTTGTGGTTTCTCATACAACAATATTGTCAGAAAAAAATGCAGATCTTGCAATTTTTGTTGTTGATGAAAATCAAATTAAAAATGGCGAAATTGTCGATGAACCATTAAAACAAACAGATGAAAAGTTTGGTGGTGTCATTGCTTCTCTTGTTGCACTCAAAGATTTTCAAGCAAAATGGCTACAAACTACAATTTCTGTTTGTCAGTCAAAAGTTGCCAAACGCGTTTTGCTTCTTGGTGCTGGTCAAAAGAACGATTTTCTTCCTGCACGTGCACGCGCTCTTGGCGTAAAGGCAGCTCAAGTCGCAGTCAGTTTAAAAGCACACGAAGTTATTTTTTCGGGTAAATCTGCTCTTCTTCAAAATAAAGAAGATTGTTTGCAAGCACGTATCGGATTCAATATGGGTATTTATAAATACCCAAATTCAAATATGCCTGAAGAAACACGTAAATTTCTTTCTCAGCCTATCAACCTTACATTTGTTTCAGAACATCAAGATTGTGGTGAATTCTTTAAATCAAACGATTCTATTTCTGAATCTATTCAGCTTTGCCGTTTATTACAAGATGGCCCCCCTAATGTCGTTTTTCCAAAGTATGTTTCTGAAGTTATTTCTGAAGAAGCAAAAGCCCTTGGTCTTACAACAACTGTCATGGGCAAAAAAGAACTTGAAAACTTGGGTTTTGGCGCAATGCTTGCGGTGTCTTCTGGCAGTATGCACGAGCCTCAATTTGTTGTTGTTGAATATAAGCCTAAAGAATTCAAAAAAACAGTCGCATTTGTTGGTAAAGGCCTGACTATGGATACTGGTGGGTACTCTTTAAAGAGCCCTTCGGTTTACCAAGAAGGAATGAAATACGACATGTCTGGTGCAGCTGTTTCTCTTTCTTCTGTTTTGGCAATTGCAAAACTTGGCTTAAATGTACACGTATACGGTGTTGCAGCACTCTGTGAAAACATGGTTGATGCTGAATCTTATCGTGTTGGCGATGTTTTAACTTCATACTCTGGTAAAACAATTGAAGTCATTGATACTGATGCCGAAGGTCGTGTCGTGTTAAGTGATGCCCTTCATTATACAGCAAAAGATCTTAAACCAGATTATATTGTTGAGTATTCAACACTAACTGGTGCAATGATTGTTGCGCTTGGGCATTTAGCAGCAGGCTTATTTGCAACAGATTCAACAATTGAAAAAATAGTTGAAGAAGCATCTGCGAAAAGTGGTGAACGTGTTCATGCATTCCCAATTTGGGAAGAAATTTGTGAAGATGTAAAAGGCACTATCGCCGATTTACAAAATGTTTGTCCTGGAAAACGTTGGGCCGGTAGTATGGTTGCCGCAGCATTTTTAAAAGAATTTGTGAATGATGTGCCCTATGCGCATTTAGATATTGCAGGTGTAGCAGATGGACACCGTGGTCTTGGCTATCCAAGCAAAGGTGGTTCAGGGTATGGTATTCAGCTAAGCGTTGAAATTGCAAAAACTTTAGCTAGCTAAAAATTGAAAAATAAACTGCAGCAATCTCGCCCTTTAGGGCGGTGTTGCGGCAGTTTTATTTTTACGGGCGACAATATTTTTGTCGCGCGTTGTATAAAATATGAATCTTTGTATGATTATAGGGGTTGTAGGCAATGGTCTACAGCCCCTAGTTATTTATAAATATAGTTTATGACAAAGGTAAAAACATGTTTCGTAAAAAAATGTTACTTGCTTTGTGTTTTTTTGGATTATTAGCACTTTTGATTGGGTATGATGTTTTTGTTATTTACGGATATAGAGCTTTTTCCTTTTTAATTAAAAGGCCCTCATTTTATCATAATTATTTGATTAGTTTAATTGTGCTTACTCTATTTTTAAATGTGCTCTGCTTTTTATTTACACGTTCGTTACCATACAAAATTTTAAGTTTCGTGCTTCTTTTGGTCCCTCTTGCCTTACAAACGATCCATTATTCAATTTACAATCAACCTATCGATATTTTTGCCGTTAGAACAACTTTACGTCTACCATTAGAGTTAAGCAAAATGGGTATAGAAATGTTCAGAGTCGATACTGTCGCTTATTTTTTAACTTTTGCAGTCGTTATACTTTTGGTATTTATTCAATTTTCAAAGCAATTTCGACAACTTAGTCATTCAAAACTTTTAATGCTCATGCCGTTTATTTCATTTATTTTGTTTTTGGTTTTTATATTGAATGATCGCAGTCATGCATCATCAAAATCACGAAATCAAACTGCGATTATTGCTGCATATGCAATTTTGCCAGAGTCTATATTTAACTACTATAAAAGTGAAATACAGACAAAATCGCATACAATTAAACTTGCACCAATTAAAAAACACATGCCTAATATCGTCTGGATCATTGGTGAGTCTGTTGTCAAAAGTCATATGAGTTTATATGGCTATAAAAAAGACACGACTCCGAATTTGGTTGCACATGAAAAAACAGGTGAGTTGATTGCATTTCAAAATGCAGTTTCTATTGGAAACCAAACTGCAGTGTCGGTGCCCTATATGTTAAAAGGTTTGCAGCGCAATGATCCTGACGGAGAAATTTTATCTGCCCCAAGTATCTTTGAGTATGCAAAAGCGCGTGGTTATCAAACTGCCTTATTGAGTGCGCAAAACTTTTCTTGGCTAAATATAGATAAATTTGTGAATGTCCCAAAAGGGATTGATTATTTTTACGATGGTAAAATGTATAATCCAAAAATCACCAATTTAAAAGGTGTTGATGATTTAGAATTTTTGGAAAAAATAATTTTTCCTTATGTGGAAAAAGTGAAAGGTTCTTTTCTGACTGTAATTCAAATGGATGGCAGTCATTTACCTTATTCTATACACTCTCCTGCAAAATATAAAAAATTCATACCAGAAAACGCATCTAAAACTAAAAATTCGTACGATAACACCCTTGTGTATTCAGATATATATTTAGATAAATTGATAAAATTTATTAGAGCAAAAGATTCAGAAGCCTGGATTTTTTATACAACCGATCATGGACAAGGTTTTTTACCAGAACCAAATGAACTTGCAGATATTGACCGCCGAACACACATCGCAAAAATGAGAATAGACAATGCATTTTTTGTTTTGCCTGCAAGTAAGTACAAAAGTAGGATTTTTAGTAATCGGAATGCACCTGTTGCACAGTCAGATATTTTTGCAACTATAATGGAACTTCTAGAGATTAAAGATTTTGCGCAAGAAATTGATGGAATCTCGCTTTTACAGAAGATTCCATCTAATAGAATTCGATTGAGTACTTCTTTTGTAACAACACTCAATAGTGGTAGTGAATCCGTTATAATTAGTCCAGAACAAGAATATACTTTTATTGATCATAAATATGATTGATTTATGCGTTTTCTTGGCAAGTGATAATTACACCCTTAGATTCTACTAGCTGATTTATAGTAAAAGTTAATTGCAATACATTCAGCACGTTAATCAATCCAGGTGTTAATACGAGACTACCGTTTACTGCTCCAGTACAATTTTCCCCAGCATATGCAGTGCTTGTACAGGTTATATCGTCAGTTGCTTCATATATTTGATACAGAATATCCCCAAAGCTTTGAAGATCTGAACCTCCTGTACAAATGTTTGTTATTTCTTCAATAGACATCGCTGTAGCTCCGCCTCCGCCTAATACTTCTGTAACCACATTTGGGTCAAAACTGCCATTTTTGATATTACAGCCAGATATAAAGAACAAACTTGTTCCTGCTGCTAAAGCTGCGCATGAAGTTAACATTTTTTTATAAGTTTTCATTTTGATCATCTCCTCAATAGTGCTGGTCTAAAAAATGAGAACAATATTAAAGAGTCGCAATATATTTGTGACAATTTAATATATCTTTATTCATTTTACGAAATTAGATTTTTGAAGTAAAGCTAGTGAATTTTATGAAAAAAAAAGCACTTTCTTTAATTATATCAACCAAAAGAAAGTGCTTATATTGAAAGAAAGGCAAAGAATTCCCAAAAAAACAAAATTTTGACAATATCATTTTAAGTTAAATTAAAATTTAACCATTCATACTATTTAAGAAATCATCGTTTGTTTTGGAAACTTCCATACGTTGCAGTAAGAATTCCATGGATTCGACTGGAGACATTGCATGAATAACTTTGCGAAGCACCCAAAGGCGATTGAGAGTTTCTTTTGAAAGTAGAAGATCTTCACGGCGTGTTGCGCTTTTATTAATGTCAATTGCAGGGAACACACGGCGTTCTGCAAGACGACGATCAAGCACAAGTTCCATATTACCAGTACCTTTAAATTCTTCAAAGATAACTTCATCCATACGGCTACCAGTATCGATAAGGGCAGTAGCAATAATTGTTAAGCTACCACCTTCTTCAACATTACGTGCAGCACCAAAGAAACGTTTAGGTTTATGAAGCGCATTTGCATCAACACCACCAGTAAGAATTTTACCGCTTGGTGGCACAACACTATTATAAGCACGAGCAAGGCGTGTAATAGAATCGAGTAAAATAACAACGTCACGCTTGTGTTCAACAAGGCGTTTTGCTTTTTCGATCACCATTTCGGCTACTTGTACATGGCGTTGAGCAGGTTCATCAAATGTACTGCTGACAACTTCACCTTTAACAGAACGTTCCATATCGGTAACTTCTTCTGGACGTTCGTCGATAAGAAGGACGATAAGCTCAACTTCTGGATGGTTTGAAGCAATAGAGTTTGCAATGTTTTGAAGTAGAATTGTTTTCCCTGTTTTTGGTGGGGCAACGATAAGGGCACGTTGGCCTTTTCCAATAGGAGAAAAGAGATCGATGACGCGTTTACTATAAACAGTTGGTTCTTTTTCGAGTTGAAAACGTTCATCTGGATGAATGGTGGTTAAATTATCAAAAAGAATTTTTTCGCCAGTAAGATCTGGTGGCGCACCATTAACGTTTTCGACTTTTAAGAGTGCAAAATATCGTTCGTTGTCTTTTGGTGGACGTATTTGTCCTGCAACAGTATCGCCTGTGCGCAAATTAAAACGACGGATTTGTGAGGGAGAAACATAAATATCATCAGGTCCAGGAAGATAGTTATAATCTGGTGCGCGTAAAAAACCGAAACCATCAGGAAGAGTTTCTAAAACCCCTTCTGAATAAACAACACCATTACGGCCTGCTTGTGCTTCTAAAAGCGCAAAAACAAGATCTTGCTTACGTAAATTTGCAGACCCTTCAATGCCCATATCTTTGGCCATTTGAACTAGATCAGAAATATGCTTTTCTTTCAATTCTTTTAAGTTCATAACAGGAACTTCTACGTTAAATTCAGGATCTTTTTCGTCTGCGTGTTGTGAAGTGCGTGGACGGGCTGAATTATCAGAAGGTCTGCGGTTGTAACGGCGATTGTTTGAGCTTTGAGGAGAACGTCTTTGAGAAAAGTCGTCTGAAACGTGAGAAGTCGATTTGTGTTCGTCGGCCATGAATTGTATCCAGAAAATTGAAATGAAAAAACATATGGAATGAAAGAATTGAGCTCAAAGTGAAAACTTTGAGCTAAAAAAATAAGGTTATTTATTTAATTTGTCAAGATATTTTCAGCATGTTTTTTTGATTCTGTTGAAACATGTTGTGCTTCTTGCTCCCATTCTTGTTGAGTTTTAGAAAAAACTTTAGCTATTGTTTCTATTGCAAAATCTAGGCTAGATTCTTCAATTGTAATAGGGGGCGCAAACCGAAGAGTGTCGTCATGTGTTTCTTTTGAAAGAATACCCATTGTAGCAAGTAATTGCACATAAAAGTGACCGTGTCCTGCATCAGGTTGTACTTCTACTGCGTTCAATAACCCACATCCTCGAACTTCTTTTACAACATGGTTTGGTAAGTTTTTTAAACTTTCGCGAAATACTTTTCCTAATTTATCTGCTCTTTCACTCAAATTTTCATCTAAGATAATATCTACAGCAGTATTCGATAATGCACAGGCCATTGGATTACCACCAAATGTTGAGCCATGGTCACCAGGTTTAAAGACATTGATGACCTCAGCAGAACCAACGACCGCTGAAATTGGATAGTATGCTCCACCAAGAGCTTTTCCTAAAATCATGAGATCGGGTTTACACCCTTCTTCATACCAGTGAGCAAAAAGCTTTCCTGTACGAGCAAGGCCAGTTTGTACTTCATCTGCAATACAGAGAACGTTATTTTTTTTGCAAATTTCAGATATTTTTGTAAGATATCCTTCAGGAGGCATAATGACTCCGCCTTCTCCTTGTACGGGCTCAAACAAAAATGCTGCAGTATTTGGTGTAATAGCTTCTTCTAATGCTTTTGCATCGCCAAATGGGATACTGACAAAACCACCATCGTGCGGCCCAAAGTACTCTTGATTTATTTGATCACTCGAAAAACCGACAATTGTTGTTGTACGCCCGTGAAAATTTTGGTCGCAAACAATTATTTTTGCTTCATTTTTCGGAATGTTTTTTACGGTATAAGCCCATTTACGAGCTAGCTTAATAGCAGTTTCAACAGCTTCTGCTCCGGTATTCATAGGGACAACTTTATCCATTTTGCAGAGTTTAGTAATTTTTTCTGCCCATGGACCTAGGTGTTCAGAATAAAAAACTCTTGATTGGAGAGTCATTTTTTGGGACTGCTCCATTAAAGTTTTTTGCATGCGTGGGTGGCAATGCCCAACACTTACTGCGCTATATGCACTAAGCATATCGATATATTTTTTACCATCAACATCCCATACCCATTCGTTTTTACCATGAGTAAGGACAATATCGAGGGACTTATAATTTTGTGCAACATACTGTTGAACTAGAGAAACGTATTTTTGACTCTTTTCTGAAAGGTGATGAGATGTATTCATTACTTTACTCCACTAACAAAAGATTTAAATTGAGAGGCAATATCAAATGGATAACACGAATTTAGCTTGGATACATCTTGAAAATTTGAAGTACTTTTTGTTTTTAGGTGCCACTTCAGAAGAACAGAGTATTGGGCAAAATATTACAATCAATTTATCGTTATGTATTTCTTATACAAACACAAATGATGAATTAAAAAATACAGTGGATTATGGCGCTGTATTTAATGTGCTTTCTCGTAAAATTGAAAAACTAAAAAATGTTCAGTTATTAGAATTTTTAGCAGAACAATTAATTTTGGAAATTGAAACACAATTTTCAAATATATATAAAATTAGAATTATGATTCAAAAAGGATATGTGCCACTTCAGAACTATAGTGGCACATCGCGAATTGAAGTTGAAAAACAAGTTAAAATTCTTTCGTAGCTCAATCTGCTGCGTTGTGGCAGCGTCTCGTTTGACTCGCGTACATTAAGTACGCAGCGTCCTCACTCGCTGGTCACGCCTTGCATCTTGAACCACGCAAAAATTCTTTATTTTTTAGTTGTTTTTGTTTCAACAGCTGCAGTTTTGGTTTCTTGAGGTTTCGCAACTGAAATTAGGTGAACTTTAAATTTAAGTGTAGAATTTGGGCCAATTGCAGGAGATGGAGATTGTTCTCCATATGCAAGGTTTGCAGGGATATATAGTTCCCAAGTAGAACCTTCAGGCATTAATTGTAATGCTTCAGTCCAACCTTTGATAACGCCAGATACAGGGAAAGAAACAGGTTCGCCTCTTTTGTATGAGCTATCAAACACTTTACCATCTACTAGTGTGCCTTCATAATCAACGGTGACAGTATCTGTTGATTTTGGTTTAACACCTTTGCCAGTTTCAACAACTTTGTATTGTAAACCACTTGGAAGCGTTACAACGTCTTTTGTCGATTTATTTTTTGCAAGGAAATCTTGTCCAACTTTAAGGTTTTTATCACCCTTAACTTTTTGTTGTGCTGTCATGAATTGCGTAATAAATGCTTGTGAATCTTGTGCAGAAAGTGAGCTTTCTTTACCGCTTAAACCTTCTTCAAGTGCATGAACAAGTGTTTTTGTATCGACATTTAGATCGTCATTTAGTAAACTAGATGCAATTTGATGACCAATAATATAACTAAATTTTTGATCGTCATTTTTAAAAGTTTGAGCTACAGCAGTACTCATAAGGGCTAATCCTCCAACACATATTAATGAGCGAAAAAAGTTGCGTTTTGTAAATTTTTTCATAAACAGTTCCTTTGTGTTATGTTTATAGTGAAAGGGCATGGTAGTATATTCAAACTATCCATTCAAGGAAAACTTTATGTACGATAATGCTGTATATATAGGGCGATTTCAGCCTTTTCATAGTGGGCATCTTGCAAGTGTTCAATTTGGCCTTTCGATAGCTAAAAATGTGATTATCGCTCTTGGTGGTTTTCATCTTGCCTCTTCTCCAACCGATCCCTGGACAACTCTCGAGCGAAAAAAAATGATTTTAAAATCATTAACGAGTGATGAGCGTAAACGAGTAAAATTCGTATTTATTCGAGATAGACTGTATGATGAAAGTTTGTGGAAAGAAAATTTAAGTACTGAAATTAGATTATTAACACCTTCAAAAGCAAAAATGGTGATTATCGGTCATGATAAAGATGAATCATCTTATTATTTAAAAATATTTCCTCAGTGGAAATTTATTGATACAGGAAACTTCTCAGATATTAATGGCACACGTGTACGACACGAGTATTTTCAAAATATAATTTCTGATGAAAATATCGTTCCTAAACCTGTTGCTCATTTTCTAAAAGTGTTTCAAAAACGTTCCATTTTTACAATTCTTCAAAACGAATATTTTCGTTATAATATGAATAAAACGAACCAGACTAAAGAAATGCTGGTCGAATTTCCTGAAGAGCCGCGTATTTTATTGCAGTTTGGAAATTATATTCTTTTAAAAAAATATAAGCGTCAAAATGGAAGTAGTTTATATGAATTGCCTCTTTGTAAAGAGATTAAATGTTTAGATGAGTATCAACACTCGTTTGTAAGGCAGTACGATTTTTATTGTGAAAAATATGATAGTACACATACTGAAGGACGTAAGGTTCGGTATTATAAAATTTCTCAAGAAGAAAATTTTCCAATTAAAAAATTTAAAAATTTAGAATATCAATGGATGATTTTTGATGATTTGGTTTTAAATGAAGAAAAAATGTTTGCAGATTACTATCAAATTCTTCATTCGTTTTTATTTTGAAATTTTGTTAATTTCTGTATGTTGAATTTTTTAACTTCAATGTGCGGAAGGAATCTAATGTCATTCAAATATGCAAAATTCATTTTTGCTTTTACTGTATCCTTAGGTTTTGTGGTAGGTTGTTCGCAAGAGAAATCGAATTCACCAGTTAAATCTCGAATTCAAAACAACCAGTTTATTGATATTGCAACACTTCTAAAATCTCAAAATTACTCTTCAGATCAAGTCTTAAAAGCTGAAAAAAGTATGAGAGTCAGTGTCACTAAAAGCGTTAAAGAAGCGCTTCTCAACCAATATTCATTAGTTGATTTAAAGGAAAAAAGAATTCTTACGCAAAATGGAGAGTCTTTTAACACATTAGAGCATCTAGATGCTTGTGTGAAAATTGAAGAACAAACAGATGATATTAGTGATCTCCATTTTATTGACCGCCTAAAAAAATGTATTGCAGGATTTCAAGACACTCATTTAAAGATACACGCACGCATAGCAGCACCAACGGTAAGTACAGGCATTTTAATTCGTAAGTTTGATAATAAATATTATATCTCAAACAGACAGTCTGAACTTTTGCAATATCTTCAAGATGTAAATAAAGATTCTGACATTAATGCACTTACTGCAATTGGAAATGAAATTATTTCAATTGATGGTCAGTCACCAGAAGAGCTCTCTAAGCACTACAAACTATTTACTTCAGGAAGTTCAGATAGTTTTCGAAATATTCGTGCCGACCAAAGTATTTTTTTAAGAGACTTTGATTATCCAACGAAAAACTATGTTGATATTGTGGTAAAATCACCTTTAAAAACTTATCATTATAAGCTTCCTTGGTGGGCGTCAGAAAATACAAAATCACGAGCAGATGCTCAGCAATATTTTCAAAGAATTAATATTCCTATTTCTCCTAAAGTTTTAGTTCAAAACGAACAAAATAATGATTCTCTCTATCCTATTTCAACAGTGTATGAAGGATATTCAGAAACCAAACCAATTGAAAAGTCGAATGCATATTCAGCACTTGCAGAATTTAAAACAGATTCAGGCCGTTTAGCAGCACGAATGGGAGTCATATCTGCTCAAAAACAAAATTTTTGCTATTTAGAGCTTCTCACGTTTTCGAGTGCAAACTTAATACCTTTGAATTCTGCAGAACAAACACAGTCGTACATGTCGACAATTAAGGATTTTATTCAGTTTTGTAAAAATAAAGATTTTGATTTGGTGATGGACTTAAGAAACAATACTGGTGGATATGGTAATTATCCTTACGAAATTCTTTCACTGATTGCAAAATCTGATACACAGCTTGGCGGTAAAGTTATTGCTTTTCGTTCGAATCAAATATCAGAGCGCTTGGTGTCTTCTTTAGTTGAACATCCTGAATACAATACAGGTGATTTTAGTGATGTTGATTTTCGCATGCAGGAAGAACTAACTCGTACACTAAACACAAATCAGAGAATGACAGGTATGTTACCTGTTCACTCTGCAATTACGCCTAACGAAGAGATTGGTGGATTTAATAAAAAAGTTATTGGTTTAGTGACTCCAAACTGCATTAGTGCTTGTGATGGTATGAGTGCTCTTTTAAAGCGTTCAGGCAGAGGTGTTCTGCTTGGTAGTCATAGTAATGGCACTGGAGCCGGGTTTGTAGGTACGTCTGCAGTTGATTCTATCTTTCAGGATTCATATTTAGAAGTCTGGATGAAAATACCTAACTATCAATTTGGCTATTCTACACATCCATTTGAGAGTTTGGATTCATTTGATTTTGATTCTAATGCAGATGAATATTTTACTGAAAATATGCCTACAGTTGCAGATGTAATTGTAAAAACAGAATTTGAAGATATTATGGGCTCTCAAAATACATGGCTAAATGCTGTTGTACGCGAGCTACAAAAAAATTAATTCTTTTGTATTTGTAAACAAGTAAACACAGCGCATAAAGCGGCTGTTGGGGCTCTTAGTATCTGAGATCCAAGAGAAACTGCCGAAACGTTTTGTAATTGTTGTATTTGATCGCGTTCTGTTTCTGCAAAACTTGCTTCTGGCCCAATTAAAATAAAAATATCATTCTTTTTTTTCGGTTTTGATTGAGTGATTTTGCAGATTGATTCATTCGAATTTTCATCACAAAAAATAAACTGAGGCGCCTGAAAATTCTGACTTACATTAGCTAAGCATGTCTTTAAATCATCATGATAATGTAACTTTGAAGCAAAAGCATTTTTTGAGATTTTTAAAGATTCGTAGGCAATTTTTTGTAATTTCTCTATTTTTACAGACTGCTTTGAATTTGTGCGTTTAGAGTAAAAAATATGGATTGAAGAAGCGCCTACTTCTGATGCTAATTTTACAGCTTCTTCTAAGGCTGCGGTTTTGAGTTGCGCAAGTATAAGATGAACTTTAATATGAGGCATTTGTTCTGTTTGGCACGATTCAATTTTAACACGACAGTCCTTTGATCCATGAGTGTGTAACACCCCTGTTGCTTTTGTGCCAATTCCATTGAGTAACTCTATTTTATCGTCGTTTTGCAAACGTAAAGTATTGACTAAATAGCGCTTATCCTCATGAGAGAGTTCAACGATTTGATCTAATTCTAAAGGTTCATCTGGAAGAATGATTGTCCAAGCTTGTTTGTTAACTGCCATGATTATGCACTTGCATTAAATTAAAATACCCATCAACTGGATTTTCCGAAAATATTTGTTTTTGCTGTTCAGAATCTATGCCAAAAAAATTTGTATCGGCACACCACTCATCGAATGTACACATAAGTCCTGCATATAATCGCCATTCATCTTCGGATAGTTTAAGTGAAGAAAATTTTTTCGTTTGATCATAAAGATGAGTATAATATTTTTTAATGAGTGATTTAGATTCTTCTGTTTGAAAAGTTTGTGCTTCTAGTTCACAAAGCAGATATGCTGTATCAATAAATGCTTTAGTGGCTTCTGAATCGTGTGAAAGCATACTCATAGCCAAATCATAATCTCTAAAAACAGTATAATAAAAGACAAAATTTTTCATTAATGTGTGTAAACAGTTATTGGAATAAATGTATTTCCGTTGTGTGTAAAGTTTATAGCAACTTTTTGCATAAGTTCGGCATCTGCCTGGCTTGCAGCAACAAGAGCATTTTTTGCATTGTCAAACTTAAGTTTAATGACTTTTTCGCCAGATGCGAGTGTTTTTTGCGTTTTGGCAGGGACTAATTGAACTGTTTGATTGTTGTTCTGATTATCCATGAACACAAAAGTTGGTGTGCCACAAACTAAAGATTTAGCTGAAAGTTTGGAAGGAAGTGCAAAAATCACTTTTTCCCCACTTTCTGTTTTTGTATTTGGACTTATTTTTGCCTTGATAAGAGCATTATAAGAAGCGCGTAAGTTTACTTCTAAAAAACCATTTGCATAAATTTCAGTTCCTTGAGAACGAAAAGATTTGGAAATATTAGGTGTGATTTTTAAAGCAGAATTATTGATATTTGAGCATGTGTTATCAAAGTATTTTACTGCATTTTTAATTCCATTTTTGCGCGCAGACACTTCTGCCATAATAGGATCAAGCCGGTGATTTTTTGCGTTTTGAGGTTGATAAATTCCACGCGAATAAATCTGCATATTTTCAAAATCAAAATAAATTTCAGATTTTGGTGGGTTTGCAAAAACAGGAGTTGTGAGTCCAAGAAAAACAAGAAACATCAAATATTTCATACAATTATTTCCTTATTGATATCAGTTGTATTTAACGTAGATGTCATATTATCGACACTTTCATTCATATTATTAAGGTGTGATTCAATTTCTTTATCAATCACATAGAGAGCAAGGTTATGAGAATACTGTTTTAAGAAGGATTTTGCGGTATTCCAATCATCCAAATTGACTTCCAAGTTTTGATTTGCAAAATAGAGAGTTTCACGAACTTTTTTTATCATTTCTGGTAATTGAATACACATTTCAACAAATATGGTTTTGTGTTCGTCGGCAATTGGCAGATAAAACAAGGATTTCATTGATTCAGTAAGCTGGGTAATTCCTTCAGTTAAAATAGTGCGATCATAGCCTCTTGCAGCCTGTTTTTTTTCTAAAGCAAGATCATGTTTTTTTGACTGTAGCTCTTCAAGTTCATGATAATTTTGTTGAAAATGATTTGTTTGTTTTAAAATCCAGGCAAACCTATCATGTGGTGATTGTGGAATTTCTCCAAAAATTTGCACTAATGTATTTTGATTTGTATCGATAAAACTTAATATCATTGCACAAACGCTTAAAAATCGTTCGGAATCATAAAATTCTTCTTTTAATTCTTTAATTTCAACTAAAAGTTCGTTAATTTTTTCAGGAGATAACTCTCCCGCAATTGCTTGAATTTCTTTGATTGTTGTTTCGCCTTCATCAGCCAAAGCAAGCCGTTTGTGCTCTTTTCTTTGCAGATCTTCGTACACAATTAGGTGACTTTTGAGTTTTTGTTTTCGATTCCAAAGAGTAATGCTAAAGGGAACACAAATTGGAATTGTTGCTACAAATACAGAAAGAGTTAAGGCAACATAAAAGCCATTTGCAATTGTTTTTATGCGTGTATAAACTGCATTAATCCGTTGATTAAGTTTTTCTAAATTAAGATTGTATCTTTCTTTCTGTGTAAAATGATAAATAGCATCACACAAATATGAAGACTTATCTGCATACTGTAAAAACTCTTTTAGTTCTAAAGTCCGGTTATATCTTTGAATAACATCGGCTTCTGCAATTTCACCTTGATTTTGAAGAAATTTTTCAGCACTTTTAGCGTGTTGGATGATAGAAGTACGAATCTCGTCTTCAAGACCATACCAACAGCGCGTTTCTTGTTGCAGGGCATAAATTTGTTTTTCGACCAGATCAATTTTTTGTTGAGTATTATCGATGGAAACAAGCCTGTTTTCTAAAACTTGTTTTCCTTCGAAAGACTCTTTCCAAAGCTTTCCTTCTTTTATAAGAGAATGAGGAGTTAAATTTTCTACCGCAAGAAGTGCTTTATCGACTTGTCTTATTTGCTTTGATCGGAGATAAAAAGGGTTTGTTTCTAAAACCTGAGCAACTGTCGAAAGCGCATCGGCCATTTCGCGCAACTGTAAAAGAGAGTAATGATGCATAATGAAGCCCTATGTGAATTAGAAGAAGGCGTAAATCGTCGCCGTACCTTTGCTATTATCTCACATCCTGACGCAGGAAAAACCACCCTAACAGAAAAATTACTACTACTTGGCGGTGCCATCCGTTTAGCTGGTTCTGTAAAAGCTAAGAAATCAAAGAAATTCGCAACGTCTGACTGGATGGAGCTCGAAAAACAACGTGGTATTTCTGTTTCCACAAGTGTCATGCGCTTTGAATATCGTAACACAATATGTAACCTTCTTGACACCCCAGGTCACCAAGATTTTAGTGAAGATACATACAGAACCCTTGCTGCTGCCGATGCAGCTATTATGCTTATTGATGCTGCAAAAGGAATTGAGCCTCAAACCTTAAAACTTTATGAAGTGTGTAAGCTTCGTGGAATTCCAATTTTTACCTTTATCAATAAACTCGATCGTGAGTCACGCGATCCTTTCGAATTATTAGAAGAAATTGAAAATGTTCTTTCTTTAAAAACATATCCAATGAATTGGCCTGTGTCATCTGGCGAACGATTTCGTGGAATTATTGACAGGCATACTAAAGAATTACACTATTTTGAAGGTCGTAATACCACTACCGAAACAATTGCTAAAACAATCCCAATTTCTAATACTGAAGAAATATTGAAATTTGTACCACAAAATTTGCTTGATGAAGCTTTGGAAGAGTTTGAACTTATTGAAGGTGCTGGAGACGATTTTTCTACCAAAGATTTTTTAACAGGAAAAATTTCGCCTGTATTTTTTGGTGCAGCAATGACAAATTTTGGTGTTCGTTTATTTTTAGATAAATTTCTGAGTCTTGCGCCTCCACCAAGTGGTAAACAAAGTTCAGCTGGTCTTATCGACCCACAGTCCCCAAAATTTAGTGGTTTTATCTTTAAAATTCAAGCGAATATGGATCCAAAACATCGTGATCGAATTGCATTTTTAAGAATTGTCAGTGGTGTTTATCAAACAGGGCAATCCGTTTATATTCCACGTTTAAAAAGAGATGTGCGTCTTACCAATCCTCAGCAATTTTTTGCTCAAGAACGTATTACTGTAGAAGAAGCGCGCGCAGGCGATATTGTTGGTATGTACGATCCAGGATTATATTCAATTGGCGATACACTTGTAGAAGGTGGGCAGTTCGAATTTGCAGGTATTCCTGCATTTGCACCCGAGCATTTTGTGGCTGTGCGTACCAAAAGTGCACTTAAGCGTAAACAACTTATGAAAGGCCTCGAGCAATTGTGTCAAGAAGGTACAATGCAAATGTTTCTTGATGAAAAACGTGCTGCTAGCGATCCTATTCTTGGCGCGGTGGGTATTCTGCAGTTTGATGTTATGTTGTTTAGGTTAAATAATGAGTACAATACTGAATGTGTGCTCGATACTCTTTCTTATTCTATTGCACGTTGGGTCGATGGAACAGAAGAAGATATAAAACATGCAAGAGACAATAGTGATGCAGAATTTGTTACCGATCAAAAAGGTAATTTGGTTATTTTATTTCGTAATGATTTTGAAATTTCTTACTTCGAAGAACATTTTTCAAAGGTTCGCTTAAGTCAAACCAAACTCTAAACTTTTAGGTAGAGTGAGGTTTTAGAGTTTTTTGCTAAGCTGTTAGAATTTTGAAGCAGATAATAGTATTCTTTAAACAACTTAATTTTGTTTAAAGAATTTTTTTACGCCTAAAAATTTGTGTTCCAATCAAGGGGCTCAGACAGGAGAGCTTAATCATGTTTCGCGCTCATGAAAAAATCGACCGGCAAAAAATTATTTGGGATGTTCCCTATTATCCTCAAAAAGACATTAATTCATGCTGGTACTTTGGTATGAAAATGATTTTGGATGCGTATCAACCTGGCTTAATGCAGGAACATAAAAAAAAATTAAATTCAAGCGATATTCGTTTGTTACACTATTATCAGATCGACTCATTACCTACTGAGAGCCCATTTATGCAAAAATTCGGTTTTCATGACATTTCATTTGAGTTTAATCTTGAGAAAGATGGATTACATAAAATTGTACAAAATTTATTAGTTTTGCTTTTTCGTCATGGGCCAATTTTATATAATGGAGGCCATGTGTTTCCAATCGTTGGTGTAGATGGCATAAAGGGCACAGTTATTGTGCATTACACACTACCTTTAGTGTATCAATCGCATGATCATGGCACAGTTAATCAAAGATTTTGGACAGGACGAGGAAGCTCATCTTCAGAAAACGCACAACGTGCAAGTGTTGTGCGAGGGCAGCAATTGGCTCAGAAATCAGACCCGGTAAGGAATTGGCTAAATTATCAAAATTATAAAATTTTACAATACGCAGGTAAAGAATTTTTAGGATTCGATAGAGATTATATTGCTACTTTATCGAAGCAAATAGCATTGACCATAACTGATGAGGAAATTACAAATGAATTTAAAATGAAATTAGGATTTGTAGGAGATGCGCCTAGTGCACAACAGTCTGCAATGTTAATGAATCCTATGTTCAGAAATCAAGTGAAAGCAGAGTTAATTAGAGAAAAGGTCGTTTTACATTTATACGGACCACGCACAATTGCTGCATGCCAGTATTTACACATCCCTATTAGAAATTTTCTAGAGGATTTTTCTTATTCATTAAGTGATGATCAAAATTTTAAAAAGATTGATTTTGCCTTTTTTCATCCAGAAGTCATAAAATAATGATAGTTTGTTTCAAGCTGTAACAAACACTTCTTTTTCTCTAATCCTCCACCATAACCACCAAGATTACCATTTTGGTTAATGACACGATGACAAGGAACGATTATAGAAAGTAAATTTGCTGCATTCGCATTTGCCACTGCTCTAAAAGCAGAATCCTGACCAATTGCTTGAGACTGCTCTAAATAACTCATTGTATAGCCATAAGGAATTTGCAGCAGTTGCCGCCACACCTTGAGTTGAAAATTTGTACCATACATTTGTATTGGGGTTTTAAAAATTTTCAGTGAACCAGTAAAGTATTGTGTTAATTCATCTGAAATCATTTCAATAATATCATTTTTTTGAATAAGAAAATTCGCCGGATTTTTTGCTTGTAATTTTTTTAAGCTTTTTGTGAAACGTAGAGTTTGGAAATATTCTAGAAGATGCAATTTTTGTTCATCTGCAATTGCGACCATTGGGCCAATTGCAGTTTCAATAATAAACGCTTTTAATGTGGTATGATTAGGATTTTTTTGTGTGCATACTGAAGTCAGTATTTGAGATAATAAAGCCATAAAAAAATGGCGGAGAGAGAGGGATTCGAACCCCCGGTAGAGTCGCCCCTACATCGGTTTTCAAGACCGCCGCTTTCGGCCACTCAGCCATCTCTCCGTTTAAGCATTGGATGCTTAATTATTATACATTTACGGGAGTAGAAGGCTTAGTAGTACGTTTAGCCGCTTCGCGATTTTTTTTCTTAACTTGTGCTAGTCTGCGCTTCATTTTGAAAGTGCGACGGTTATCACCTTTACCCATAACTAATCCTTACAATCTTACGATAATTAAAACAACGAATCTGTACCTAACAGAAAAAAAATTAAATGTCGATAATATCTTTACGTTGGAGGTAAATATTTTGGATGATTTTCTGTTCTGATATTACTAGGATCGGGATGAGCACTCACATCTCCATCGAATTTTTGTCCAAGTTTTGTTTCTACTGCTTCAACAAGATCGTGTGCTTCATTAAAAGTTAGCGTACTTGGAAGAGTAATATGAAAATCAAAAAAGTAGCGGTGACCACTTTTTCTGCCCCGAAATTTATGAATATCGATGATTCTTGAGTCGGTTTTCATAATGATTTCGTAGGCTTCTTTCTTCACATCTGGTGAAACATCACTATCCATAAGGTCGTTTACATTCGTATGAAAAATACGATAAGCCACACGTAAAATAACACATGAAAAAACGACGGCAAGCAGTGGGTCAAGGAACTCGAATTTTAAAAATACAATTAATGTAAGTGCAATTGTTGTTGATAAATTGCTTAAAAAATCAACAAAGTAGTGGCTTGCATCAGATAACAAGGCAGGACTATTCAAGATTGTACCCTGTTTTTTAAGCCACCAAGAAACCCCATAACTAATACAACAAAATATTGCAAAAAAGAGAATTAACCATGGTGTAGTGTCGGTTTTATTGAAAAAATTATCTGCAGTGTAAAGTTTAACAAGGTGGCTGCAGGCTAAAAAGAGCATAACCAGTGCACCACCTGCCATTAAAGAGGCTTGGCCTAACGAAGCAATACTTTCTGCTCGTCCATGCCCGTATGGATGCCTTTCATCAGCATCTTGGCGTGCAAATGCCACAATTTTTGTATTTGTAAAACTAACAATCATGTCAATTGAGCTTTCAAGTGCAGTAAGTGCAATGACATATGAGTGTGTAAAGAAAAAAACGGTCACCATTGAAGAAGTAATACATGTAGCGGCAATTGCAGCGACTAACGCAGCATTACGAGCTCGTTTAGACATGTGAGCAGATGATGTGGGTATATGCATAATTCATATCCTATGCTTTTAAATAAATGCCTTGATAAAAAGGAACGTCTTTTTTTGTAAACAGCTTCTGAAATTCTGTTTCATAAGGCGCTTCATTTAAGCTGAGGGGTGTTTTTTGTTTGGTAAGTATAAAGCCTCTTTCATTTAAAAGAAACTGTACATTTTCCATATAATCTTTTTGGTCTGTTTTTACCCAAAGAAAACCATTTGGCTTCAGAACTGTAAAAACCGCTTCAACAAATTCCTTATTAAATAAGCGTTTTTTTTCATCTTTGTCTTTTGACCAAGGATCGGGAAAAAAGACACATATTCCAGCAATTGAGTTTGGAGGCAATATTCTTTGACAAAGAGATAAGCCATCACAAAGAGCAATTTGCGCATTACGATAATTGTGTCTTTTAATTTTGCGTGCTGATTTTACAGCGCGTTTGTAAGTGATATCAATTCCCAAAACAGATTTTTGAGGATTATGAACCGCAATTTCGCAAACTGTTTTGCCGTAATAACAACCAATTTCAACAATTAAGTTACTGTCAATTGCTTTTTGCAAAATTCCTTTTGAAGCTGTGAGTTCTTTTTTGGTGAAAAGAATTTCTGAATAAGAAAGAGCTTCTGCAATATAAGGATTATGATGGCGGTATGCTAATTGATCGCCAGATTTTAAATTATCAATTAATGTACCCGTATTTTTCATTTTATTTTTTCCATAACAGCAACAAACATTTGATCTGAAAATTCGTTTCCAAGAAGTTGCATTTTTTCTAATCTAAATGTTTTATGGGTATTTAAAAAGTTTTGAATAATATTTTCATTTTCCTCACAAAACAAGCTGCATGTAGCGTAAATAAGTTTACCAAAAGTTTTTACTTTTGATTGAGAGGCATTTAAAATCTTATTTTGTAAGGCAGAAAAATTGAAAACATCTTCAATTGAAACACGATATTTTGCATCGGGATTACGACGCCAAGTGCCGCTAGAAGAGCAAGGCGCATCGATTAAAACTCTATCGAATAATTCAGGTATTTGCAGTTTTTTTTCAAATGACGCTGTTATACTTGCATCAAATGTAAAGGTTTTTACATTTAAAATATTTGCTCTTTTTAAGCGTTTTTCAATTTCAGGTAATTTATATGTGCGAATATCTGAAGCATAAACTGTACCAGTATTGTCTAATTTACTTGCTAAGTTTAAAGTTTTACCGCCCCCACCAGCACAAACATCCCAAATAATTTGATTTTCTTTTACATCGACTGCTTCAATAATCTGTTGACTTGCGTAGTCTTGAATCTCAAAAAAACCTTTTAAGTACGTGCTAAAATTTAAAAGTGATTTCGTTGATTCAACGCGAAAAGCATAGGGTAAGTTTGAGGCGATAAGTTCACAACTGTTTAAGGTAAACTCTTCTTGAATTTCATTTAATTTTTGTAAACAATGCACTCTTATCCATAAGGCAGAACGTGTTTTTTGAATTTCAAAAAAATTTTCATATTCTGTGTGAGAAGGGTACCGCTCTTTGAAAAGAGATAAAAACCAAATTGGTAAGTTGGAACGAATTTCTAAAGAATCAATTTGATTCATGCATTCAAAGTTTGTTTCAATATGATGTTTGTACTGCTGAATAGAAATAGATTGTGCAAATTTCCAAAAAGCATGAGGAGTGGAAATTGTATTATAAAACTCTTTTACACTGAGGTTTTGGAATTTTTCATAATACACAATTGCATATAAATGACGAATCAGAAGAAAAAACTGTTCAGAGTACCATCTACGATCTTTTGAACCAAATTTCTTGTTTTTAGCAAGTTCTTGCGCAAGCCATCTGTCTGCTTGAGGAAACTTTGGACGCGCAAAAAAATGTTCTAGTATGGTAGTGAGATGATTCATGCGTGAAGCAAGATATAATGTCATAATTTTTAAGAATCTTTATGATCGCTTCGCGCTCTTTCTCTAAAAACAATACTAATTGGTACATTTTTATATTCAAAGTATTCGCGAAAACTGTTTTCAACAAAGCGCTTATAACTAAAGTGCAATTCGTTTGGATAGGAGCAAAAGATAACAAAACGCGGAGGCAAAACACCCACTTGCGTTGCGTAGAAAAATTTAATTCTTTTTGAGCGATTTTTAAGAAGCGGAGGAGTGTGTTTTGTGAGTACATGTTTTAAGCACTCATTCACTTTTGATGTTGTGTGACGAACAATACTTTCGTCGTATAGATTTACACAATACTCTAGAATTTTATTCACGCGTAAATTTTCAAGAGCACTAGTTGTAATAATAGGCGCGTATGAAACATAACTAAGTTCAATACGTAAGTTTTTCAAAAATTCGTCAATTGTTTTTGACGTTTTATTTTCAACAGTATCCCATTTGTTTACAACGACTAAAATTGGTTTACGAAGTTCAAACGCATGCCCAACAACACGTACATCGCCTTCGGTAATGCCATCTTTAGCACTAATCACTAAAATAGCGACATCGGCGTCTTCCAAAACCATTAAACTTCTGAATGCAGAAAATTTTTCGAGCATATCGGTCATGCGACTTTTACGACGAATACCTGCAGTATCAATTAATGTGAGATCTCTTCCAAAATAACGAACTTTTGCATCGACTGCATCGCGCGTCGTGCCTGGACGATCATCTACAAGAGAGCGATCTTCACCTAGTATACGATTGAGGATTGTTGATTTCCCTACGTTTGGACGGCCTAAGATGGCAAGTTTAATAGATGTGTCTTTAAATTTTTGATCTGTTGCATCGGCATCTGGTGTATCTGGATAGATAGTTTTAAAAACTTCATCTAAAAATACATCAAAACCACGATTGTGCTCTGCACTGATAGGAAGAATATCAGACACACCAAGCTTTTGAAATTCGTATGTAATGTCGTCTTTGTGAGGCTGATCGGCTTTGTTTGCCACTACAATAAATTGTTTTTTTGCTTTTTGAAGGCGTCTTGCAATAGAGACATCGTCTGGTTGTAATCCGTATTTTAAATCGACAACAAGAACAACAAGTTCGGCTTCTTCAATTGCAATTTCGGCTTGATGCACAAGTTGAGTTTTAATATTATCTTTGGATGTTGGTTCAAAACCGCCTGTGTCACACACAAAAAACGGACGAAAATTATGCACTGCGCGCCCAAAAATGCGGTCGCGTGTAACACCGGGTTCATCGTGTACAAGGCTTTTGCGTTCTTTAATAATACGATTAAAAATTGAACTTTTGCCAACGTTAGGTCTGCCAACAAGAGCGACCAAACGGTTGCGAGGATTATGAGTTGTCATGTTATTTATTATGCCTGCCTAAGATCCTTTGAGCTTACAAAAATGTCTGGTTTTTCTTCGAGTAGCTCTTCATAAAACCAATTGTCTTTTAAATGAGTTCCGGATTTTCTGCCAATGTTTAGTTTTTCTCGTAAATTTCGACCTATTTTTTCGGAAACGGCACGATATGTTGTCCATTTTCCGCCATAGATAGAAATTAAACCTGGAATGCACTCTTCTACTATAGTTTCGCGTGAAAGAGAAGAAATGTTTTTGTCAAGAACCTTCATATAAAAGGGAGAATCGTAAGGATTTTCTTTCCACTTATCTTTTAAGCCCGTTTCTTTGATTTTTTTCGATAATGGCATGCAACGCACACCGCAAAATGATTCGTCTAAGTTCTTTTTAGAATCTTTTAAATAGAAACTATCGTTAATAATATCAAATAGATATTCTTTGTCTTCTTTAGGCACTTTTAAGTGATCGGGGCTTCCTGGCAAAATTGATTCAGTTGTGCCCATAAGCCAGCGTCCCCACCAAGGAACAAAAAAAACAACACGCCCATCGGGTTCTTGCAAGATAGTGGCGCAACTTTTATCGATGTCGACTTCTGGCGTAACTTCTTTATTAAACACAAGATGTGTTCCAAGATTGAGTAAACACACACGAGTTGGTACAAAACCCCATTCAATTAAGTTTTGATTTGCCCATGGGCCAGTTGCATTGACAATGTATTTTGTTGTGACTTCTTGAATGCCTGTTGGTGTTTTAAGTTTTACTCTAAAACCTTTGTTTTCTGGCAAAGGCTGTACAGACTGAACTTCAGTATTTTCTGAATATGTGTTGCCAAGCTTTTCAGAAGCGGCAGAAATTAAGCGTGCAATGACATCGTCTTGCATCTGCCCATCATAATATAAAAAGGCATCTGTCATGTTATTTTCAACATGGCTTTTATTTAAATAGGGAGCAAGTGTGAGAATTTCTTCCTTTTTTAAACGACGAGAAGGAGGCACTCCACCATCACCCGCTAAAATGTCGTAAAGTGAAATACCCATATTCACAAGCCATGCAGGCCGTTTGTCAGATTTAAAGTGCGGAAATACAAACGGAAGCGGTTTGACAAGTTTTGGAAGTAGCTTGAGTAATAAAGTTCTTTCGTGAAGTGCTTCATAAACAAGACCCCATTGAGAAAGATGTTCTAAATAACGTAATCCACCGTGAACCAATTTAGTACTGCGGCTGGATGTGCCACTAGCCAGTTGGTTTTTTTCGACTAAGTGGACATCTTGAATTCCTCTAGTTGAAAGATCGTGTAAAAGGCCTATGCCGTGAATACCGCCACCAACGATAAGAACATTTAAATCCATAGCTTTCTCTCCTCAATATAACCTTTCGCTATTTTAAGTGTACATGAGCTAGGTCTGAAAACATATAAATTTGTCCTAAAATAGCTTTTTGGAAATCACTTAAAAGGAGGCTTTCGTTCTCTGCATGGGCATTAGTATAAGGATCTTCGACACCTACCAAAATTGCTGGAATATCGCCAAGCGCAGATGTTAAAGGTTGTACAAAAGGTATGCTAGCCCCACAACCAATAAATTGAGTTTGTTGACCGTACGCTTTTGAAAGTGAGTTTGCTGCAATTGCATAGGCAGGATGATCAAGGTCTTGAAGCTTCCACCAATTTCCTTCTGCATCGACTCGTAATGTGAGTTTAAAGCCTTTAGGACAAACAGACTCAATGTGACGCTTTAACTTATCAGCAATATCTTGCGGGTCTTGATTTGGGGCAATTCTGACAGAAATACGTGCCCATGAACTATCTTGAACAATGTTACTGACAAGTTTTTTAGATCCACTTTCAATCACATTCACGCTTAGGTGTGGCATTCTCCAAAGGCGTTCAGCAAATTCATGTTCAGGAACAGTAAATTTTGCTTCTGGTACCATGCCAGTTGCGAGGCGCGAAATTTTTTCAAGCTGAAGTTTTTGATAAGCTTCTTTTTCAGATGCAGAAAGAGGAGCAATGTTTTCCATCAAACCAGGAACAAGTATATTTCCCTTTAAATCACAAAGTGAACTTAAGACTTGAGACATAGCAAGGTTCACTTCTGGAAGAATTCCACCCCATAATCCTGAGTGAACAGGGTGGGTTAACGCTTCGAGATTTATATCAATTGCAACTAGGCCACGTAAGCTCGTGGTAATACACGGAATGCCAGAATCTATATTTGCACAATCGGTTAAAATCATCCCATCTGCTTGAAGTTTATCTTTATACTTTTCAAGAAAAGCACCTAAGTTTTGGCTTCCTATTTCTTCTTCGCCTTCAATAAGCACCTTTATATTAATAGGAAGTTTTCCGTGAGTTTTAAGAAAGCTTTCAATAGAGGCAGTATGAATAATAATGCCTGCTTTATCGTCGGCAGTACCACGACCATACAAACGACCATTCTGCTCAGTTGGTTCAAATGCTGGAAAATCCCATTTTTCTTCACGGCCAATTGGTTGAACATCGTGGTGTGCATACAATAAAAATGTTGGCGCATCGGGCTGATGAATCCACTCTCCATAAACATAAGGATGCACTTCATCAGATAATCGAAGCAATTCTACATTTTCAAGGCCTGCTTTTTTAAATAAATCGGCAGTTGCTTGTGCGCTTTTTTCTAATTCTTGAGGATCAAAACCAGCTAAACTAATGCTTGGAATACGTGCAAGAGTTTTGAGATCTTCAAGTGCATTTTGAAAATTATCGGTATGATATTTTACAACGTCGGTTATGTGTTCATAATGATTGTTGTCAGCTTTTTGGGTTTCCAACTTGACCTCCTCTAAGAGTTCGAATACTTTACGAAATTATGAAAAATATTGATAATATTGCGTTTACAAAAATTCCTCGAATCTTGATAGCAAAATGTGGTCTTGATGGCCATGATCGTGGTGCTAAGTTTATTGCAAAAGCACTTCGTGATGCAGGTATGGAAATTATTTATACTGGTATTCGTCAAACCCCTTATGATGTTGCCCACACAGCAGTTCAAGAAGATGTCGATTTAGTGGGGCTTTCTATTTTATCTGGTGCTCATAATTCAATTTTTCCTAAACTGATTGCTGAACTTAAAGCACAAGGAGCGGATGATATTTATGTGTTTGGTGGCGGTGTGATTCCTGAAGAAGATATTCCGGTATTAAAGTCTGCAGGTGTAAAAGCAATTTTTACCCCTGGTGCAACGGTCGAAACTATCATTTCAGAAATTAAAAAAATACTAGAAACCACGGGATGACAATTGTCTTTAAACCGTAGAAGGATAAGTTTTTGTGATTACATCGCATGTGGATATTGATAAACTTACTAAAAATTTTTGTGAGGCTTCTTGGACTCATCGTATTCGTGCACTTAGTAAGGCAATCACGCTTATTGAAAACAATCCTACTTATACAGAAACGCTTTTAAATACGCTTTCCAAACATTATATTCGGCTTTCTTCCGAATCGTTAGAAACAAAAGAGAATTTTCCTCAAGTTATTGGTTTAACAGGTTATCCGGGTGCGGGCAAATCGACACTTGTTAACTTATTGATAAAAAAATTGCGTGCAAAAGAAAAGAAAGTTGCTGTTCTTGCGATTGATCCTTCATCGACTTTAACAGGTGGTGCTGTATTGGGTGATCGTATTCGTATGCAAGAACATTTTAAAGACAATCAAGTTTTTATTCGTTCTATGAGTGCACGTGGCGCTTTAGGTGGGCTTTCAAAAGCCACAAACGGTGTGATTGCACTTATGAAACTTTTGGGTTTTGATTATATTTTGATTGAAACAGTTGGGATTGGTCAAAGTGAAAGTGAAATTATTCAAATTGCAAATACTGTGCTTTTAACTTTATTGCCAAATACGGGTGATGAAGTGCAGTTTATGAAATCCGGAGTTATTCAACTTGCACATATATTTGTAATTAATAAATGCGATTTAAGTGATCCGTTTCGCATGGTACATGAGCTTGAAGATAATGATCCGCACAAAAATGGTTGGAAACCGCCTGTTGTTTGTACAAGTGCAAGTAATCAAAAAGGGCTAAATGAACTTATTTTAGAAATAGAAAATCACAAAATATTTTATGAAAATCAAACGCATTAATCATTTAGGTCTTGTGTCAAAATCACCAAAAGACTGTGCTTATTTTTTTAAAGAAATTTTAGGACTACAATCAACTGGCACAGATAACGTGCCAGAACAAAAAGTGACGGTTGATATGCTTGATGTTGAAAACTCGCGGCTTGAAATTTTAACCCCTACAGATCCAGAGAGTCCAATTCAAAAATTTATAGAAAAAAAAGGATCTGGAGTGCATCATCTTGCATTAGATGTTGATAATATTGAAGAATGGCTAAAGTATTTAAAATCTAAAAACATACGTTTAATTAACGAATCGCCACTTCAAGGGGCTCACAATACTAAAATTGCATTTATTCATCCTCATTCTACTGGCGGAATTCTGATTGAATTGGTAGAAGAACAAAATTAGTGAATGTACACCTTTTATTTATAGTAAAAAAATTATGAACTTATTTAATCTAAAACACAAATTTTTCGTTCTTTTTGCAATAATATTTTTATCTTCTTGCACTTCATTTACGTCTGTTTCACAGCTGTCTGAAGATAAAGGGTATGAAGAAATTAAAAAAATGTATCAAACTCGAAAGTTCGATCAAGTTACAATAGATGTAAATGAATATAGAATTCGCTATCCGTATTCAAAATATACCCCAGAACTTGAAATATTACAGGCAAATAGCTTTTTTTATACAAAAAAATTCTCCACGGCTGCGGTCACTTACGAAGATTTTATTCGTCGTAATCCAAATGATCCTTCAGTCGAATTTGCAAACTATCGTATTGCAGAATGTTATGATTTTGATTCTTCTGTTGATGATGATCGTGACCAAGCAAACACAGAAAAAGCAGTTAAGCAATATAAGGTTTTTATATCTAAGTATCCGAATTCACAGGATTATAAAGAAAAATCTGAGAAACGGTTAGAAACCTTAGAACGGCGCTTGGCAGATCATTCTGTATTTGTTGCTAAATTTTATTGGCAAAAACATCTTTATGCAGCCGCGCTTATGCGTTATTTATACTTATTAGATAATTACTCTCAATTTGAAGATATCGATAAAATTGCACGCAAAAACGGTGCAGTCTGTTATAATAAACTTGCAGACAAGCTCGAGAAAAAACCTGATTCAGAAGAGTATATCTTCTTCAGAAACGAAACCCCACAAGGACTTCGTGCAAAAGCAAAGCTTTTAGAAGGCACGACAGAATCCTAACATACTATAAATATATGTATAAAGGTGTGCGGAAAATATGAATAAAAAAGAAATTTTAAAAGATTACCGCATCGCATTTCGCAGTCGACTATGCAGTATCATAGGACGAAAAGAAGTTTTAACCGGTAAGGCTAGTTTTGGTATTTTTGGTGATGGAATTGAATTGCCCCAAATTGCATTAACAAAAGCAATGCAAAAAGGTGATTTTCGTGCTGGATACTATCGCGATCAAACAATCGAATTTGCTCTTGAAAATATTACAGTTACAAAATTCTTTTCACAATTATATGCAGATACGAATGTAGAGCACGATCCAAGTTCTGGTGGTAGGCAAATGAATTGTCACTTTGCCACTCGCTTTTTGGATGAAAACAGCGAATTTAAAAACTTAATGAAGACTGTGAATACAGCTTCAGATATTTCGCCAACAGCCGGACAAATGAATCGTTTACTTGGCCTTGCTTATGCCTCGAAACTTTATCGAAATGAAAAGTCTTTCCAAAATAATTCTCAAAAGTTTTCTCATTTTGGCGATGAAGTGGTTTTTGGCAGTATTGGTGATGCCTCAACAAGTGAAGGTGTTTTTTTTGAAGTGATGAATGCAGCGGGTGTATTACAAGTTCCGCTTGTTATGTCAGTTTGGGACAATGGATACGGAATTTCTGTACCAAGACATTTACAAACAGTACGTGATTCAATTTCTAAAGCACTAAGTGGCTTTGAGTCGAAGAAAAAAGGCGAAGGGTTTTATATTTACACTGTAAAAGCATGGGATTATTTAAGTCTTTGTAAAGTCTACAAAAAAGCTGCCAAAAAAGCGCGTCTAGAACATAAGCCTGTTTTAATTCATGTAACAGAAGTGACACAGCCTCAAGGGCATTCAACCAGTGGTAGCCATGAGCGTTACAAAAACAAAGAGCGTCTTACTTGGGAAAAAGAGTTCGACTGTTTGCTTCATTTTAAGAAATATATTTTAGATAAGCAGTATGCAACAGAAGAAGATCTCGAAAAAATAGAAAAAGAAGAGCGTCTTGTAGTTGAAACCGACCGTAAGGCTGCTTGGCAACTTCTTTGTGATCCAATTGCTGCAGAACGAGATGAAGCTGTAAAACTTTTTAAGAGCATTCAATCTGCTAAAGTTGAAGATAACACTTTAATTGAAAAGTTTATTGCAGATTTACAAAGTCCAACTTGGCTTTTACGTCGTACAGTTCAAAATACGCTATTTCATGCAATTACTGCATTTACAAATATACATCATGATGAAAATCAAAAAATCTTAAAATTTTATCAAGATTTTAAAGCAAAATACAAAAAGCTTTATTCACAACATCTTTATAATGAACACGACAAAACGATTTTATCGCAAGAGGAAATTAAACCAACTTATACCGACGATACAAAAGATTCTGATGGTAGAGTCGTTTTATTAAAGTGTTTTGAATATCATTTTGAGAATAACACAAAATTCTTTGCCCTAGGTGAAGATGTTGGAAAACTAGGAGATGTTAATCTTGTTTTTGAAGGCTTAAATGCAAAATTTGGTGATTTAAGAGTTACAGATACAGGAATTCGCGAATCATCAATTCTTGGCCAAGGCATTGGATGTGCAATGCGTGGTTTACGCCCTCTTGTTGATATTCAATATTTGGATTACTTTTTATACACACTACAAACGGCGTCTGATGATTTATCTACTCTTTTGTATAGAACTGCTGCAGGTCAAAAAGCTCCTGTTATTATTCGAACAAAAGGCCATCGTCTAGAAGGTGTTTGGCATACCGGTTCGCCAATGAGCGTTTTACTAGGTGCGTTGCGTGGAATGTATGTGTGTGTGCCACGAAATATGACTCAAGCAGCTGGTATGTATAATACATTATTACAGTGTTCAAATCCTGCACTTGTTATTGAAGTGTTAAATGGGTACCGATTAAAAGAAAAAGTCCCTAATAATATAGGCTCATTTACGGTTTCTCTTGGAGTGCCAGAGATTCTTCGAAAAGGTTCAGATTTAACAATTGTCACTTATGGTGCTTGTTGTCGTGTTGCGTTTGATGCCGCAAATTTATTGGGGAAACACGGAGTCGAAGTTGAAGTTATTGATATTCAGACCTTATTGCCATTCGATACTTCAGGCGTTATCGCAAAATCGTTAGAAAAAACAAATGCTGTTTTATTTTTAGATGAAGATGTACCAGGTGGGGCAAGTGCTTATATGATGCGTGAAGTACTTGAAGTACAAAATGCTCATATGTATTTGGATACTGATCCTGCTACCTTAACGGCAACTGCAAACCGCACACCTTACGGCCGTGATGGGGATTATTACACAAAACCACAAGTGGAAGATGTGTATTTTAAATGCATAGAGATTTTAAAAAGTAGCTATCCTCATAAAGTCAAACATCCAATGCCAACCCAAAGTTAAAAACCTAAGATGATAGGCACACGCAAAAAGAATAAATCAACTTTGGGTTGGTATCTCAAAATCTGTAACTTATTGTTTTGATGTTATTTATAAAGTTTTCTTCTCTTTAGTAGTCAATTCATTTATTCATTTCCAAAAAAAATAATAATAAAATGTCAATTGCATTTTTGATTTAATATTGATTTAAGTGTTGTTTTTTAATTTAAATAGAGTAACAAAAACACATATTATAAGTCAATAACTAGGAAAAAAAGGATGAAAAATTTAATTGTTTCAAATGAGTATATAAAGTCCGAAGACGATCGTAAGTCGTTAGATTTGCTCATGAATATATTTGAAAAAAACATTCAACCAGATGGTGTAAGAAACAGAGCTTATTTAAAATTAATATGGAATCGTGAGTTTGATACGGTCGAATTAGCCAAAAATCAAACATATTTTCAGAGCAAAAGTTCAAATATCATGGATGGTGGTAAAGCCAGAAATTTCGCCAAAATGGATCCTAGTATTTTAGATCTTACTGTTATGCATAATGCAATTCATTCAAATTTAAAGAGAGTCAAAGAATTTGGCTCTCTAAAGAATGAGAAAAATTTAGTTCTTGGGCTGCACTTTATTCAATATAAAGCGCAGAAGTATCAAGCAAGTTATAGCTCTCCAGATACATTACATATAGATGATGAACCCCTTGTTTTTATTCATCTTTTGAATTTAACAGAAAATGCATGGGGTGGAGATAATTTAATCGCAGATATCAATACAAAAGAAATCACAAATGTTGTGCGCCTCGAAAAGCCATTTGATACTATGGTTCTTACTCAGGACTATTATCATGCGGTAACGCCTTTAGGATCTCGTGAAGGTGAAGCGCAACGAGATATTATTTTGTTCACAGTTGAACCTTTTGAAACTCAAATCGATTAAACGGTGGTTGCAATGAAGATTTTAATTACGGGCGCAGCATCTGGCATTGGCTTGGCTTGTGTAAATCACTACAATACTCATGAAGTCGTTGGTATAGATAAAAACGATCTCGATTTAGCGAATCTTGATGCAGTCAAAAGTTTTTGTGAAAAAATTACTGATTTTGATGTTTTCATTCATTGTGCTGGCATCCGAGAAATTGAAGCCCCAGATAATGTTTCATTAGAAATGTGGCAAAAAGTTTTAAATGTAAATTTAAGTTCTAGTTTTTTAATTTCGCAAGCACTTATTAAACAAGCGTTAAAAAATAAGAAAAGTCTTTCCATTATAAATATTGCAAGCGTATCGGGCTTTCAAGCTGAGCCTGATAGAGCGGCTTATGTGTCTTCAAAATATGCGCTTATTGGTTTAACCAAACAACTTGCTTATCAATATGGCAAAAATAATATCCGTGTGAATGCTATTGCACCCGGTATTATAGAAACACCTCTCACTCAAAGTTATTTTCAAGACGCAGAACTGTCAGAAAGAATTAAAACAGCTATTCCCGTTGGATTTTGGGGTCAAGTTGAACATATTATTCCACTTATTGATATCTGCTTAACCAACACTTATATGAATGGTTCTGTTTTAGTTTGTGATGGGGGCTGGACTGTGGGCCGTAATGTTTGAATTAACAATCGCAATGATCCTATGGGGTACATTGGGAGTTTTTGTTTTATGGTCTCACTTACCGGCTATTGATATTGCATTTTACAGATGTCTTATTGGCTCTGTATTTATGGGCTTATGGCTACTTAAAAACCAAGAAAAAATTAAATTAAATAAAAACACTTTGATTGTTGCAATAGCAGGAATTTGTTTGGTTTTAAATTGGGTGTTTCTGTTTAAATCATTTCAAATTTCGTCTATGACAATTGGTAATATTTCTTATTACCTACAACCAATCATGTTGCTTATATTGGGCATTTTTCTTTATAAAGAAAAAGTCAGTTTTCAGAAATGGCTTCTTATTTTATTGGCAATGGTTGGTGTTTTACTTACCATCGATCTGCAAAACCTGAAATCATCTAATATTCTTGTAGGCGTTGCATTTGCACTTATAGCTGCATTATTATATTCGTTTGTAACTGTGTTTATGAAGCGTGCTAGTATGAGTTATTTTAGTGCTATTTTTATTCAATTGACAATTGGCACATTTATTTTATTACCATTTGTGCATTTTCAAACTTTAATGGTTTCGAGTATGCTTTGTCTATTCATTATAGGGACTATTCATACTTTATTTGCCTATTTTCTTTATTATAAAGCAATTAAAAAAACGAATTTTACTCAAATCGCAATTTTCAGTTACTTAGATCCAATAGTAGCAATTTTATGTGATGTTGTTTTCTTTAATCAAAAATTAAATGTTTATCAAATAGGAGGCATAGGAATTACTTTCCTTGCTTTGTATTTATTAGTTTCCCCGTCTAAAAAAAATAAACTAGTAGCCTCTACCTAAATCATGCCCACCTAAAGTTAAAATCCACATCACCCCTATTCGCACACAACACGAATAAGTCAGTGGTGTAACTTCTGTGAATAAAGTGTAAAGAAGATGATAGGTAGAGCGTTGAAAAATGTGAAATAGAGTATTTGTATGCAGAGTTGGTCCCTGGAATTATGATGGGGCAGAAGTTTTTATTCTTACGTGCGAGAACCAAATGCACACAAACTACTCTTTTCACATTTTTCAACGCTCTACCTATCATCTTCTTCACACTTTACTCACAGAAGTTACACCACTGACTTATTCGTGTTGTGTGCGCATGTGGGTGATGTGGATTTTAACTTTAGGTGAGCATGATTTAGGTAGGTATAATTGATTTTTTTACTCGCCAGTTTGTTTAAAAATATTTTCTATAATGGGCATATCTACAAAAAATGTAAATAAAACCGTTACCACGCAAACGGCAACAGTAAGCATGAGAAGTTTGTTTTTATAAAGTTTTTCTGGTGTTTGAACTACGCCGTCGGATTGTAATCCAAGTCCTAAATAGATTGCCATAAAAATGGCGATGAAAGGAAAAGAGAGAATCATTTCTAAGCGATAACGGCCAATAAACGCGCCAAAGAATAGCATGGTAGAGGCTGCATAACACATAATAGAAACAAGTAGTTTATTAAATGTATAATACTGAAATGATTTACGGTATTCAATTGCTTGCTCTTTTGAATCAAAAACTTTGTATTCAGCTAATCTTTTAATAGCCATAAAATAACAGCCAATTGCCCAGTAACTGACAACCAAAGATGCTGGTGGAACGATAACAGTAGTAATCACATACCAGCCTGCAAGTAAACGAAGTGGATTATTTACCGCTTCAGAAATCACATCTAAAAATGGTTTATCTTTAGAACGTACTGGTGGAATATTATAAATACATCCCATAGTCCAAAGTGCTGCCATTGTGACAAAAAAATGAACGTTTATCAATGCAGCTAGTGATAACCCAATCACCATCAAAGCAATCCACTCAATATAGGCAATAGAGATTTTTATGCGCCCAGATGGAATTGGACGATGCTGTTTTTTGGGATGGTGTTTATCAAATGGCGCGTCTAAAACTTCATTAATCACATAATTACTCGAAGCAATTAAGCAAAGTGACGTAAAGGCAATAAAAAGTTTTAAAAAAGAGGGTAATGGTAAATTTAAGTGGAAGCCAAATGGAATGATAAGCCCTGGAATCATAAACACATTTTTAAACCAATGATCTGGTCGTGCAATTGCAATATAATCCGATAGTGTACTCAAAAATTTTTGATCTTTTTGAATATGCTCCATTGAAATTCCCTCTTAAAATTAGATATAATCAGTTTTTATAAAAATATATTACAGGATATAATTAAAAGAATGAAAAAAAAATCTTTATTTTTATTCAAAGATCATTTTTTGTATTTGAGTGGAATCTTTTTGGTTAGTAGATTATTTTTATTTTTATTAGCTTTATTGATCAATACATTTTTTGATTACAATCACCCAATCAGTGAAATTTTTTGTACGTGGGATTGTGGTTGGTACATGTCGATTGTTAAAGAAGGATACAATGCAGTGCCTTTTTTTGATGGCTCAGGAAGATATAATTTTTTTCCTATGTTTCCTTTAATTGTAAAAGGAATTGCTTCTTTTAGTCAGTTACAAGCCATACCTTCTGCAATAATTATAAATAATATTCTTTTTTTTCTTTCTGTTCTTTTAATCTATAAATATACATATGAATATATACAACCAAGTCTTGCAAAAATAACGTCTGCATTTTTAGTATTTTCGCCATACTCGTTTTATTTTAGTATTGGTTTGTCTGAATCATTATATTTGTTTTTAATGTTGTCTGTTTTTTTATGCGCTCAATCAAGATATTGGATTGCTACTGGAATGCTGGGTGCTGGTTTATCTGCTACACGAGTTCCTGGTGTTTTGTCAGTACTTTCGTTGCTTCCCATTATTTTATCTCAGTTTAAAATAAAAGACATTATTAGAATCAGGCCAATTACATATAAACTTTGGATTGGAATGCTGTTGTTTCCTATGGGTTTGTTTTTGTTTATGTTGCATTTGCATTATCGAGTTGGTGATGCACTAGCGTTTTTACATGTTAGAATTGCTTGGGGATTCCATCAATTTAAAGGCCCATTTGTAATTTTAGGAAACAATTTATTTAATTGGGGTTATGGTTCATATACAAGTATTTTAAGCATTTTTGCTATTTTTTGTGGATTTTTTTTAATTAAAAAATCTTATGTTGCTGAGGGGATTTTACTTCTTATAGGAATACTCTTACCATTAATGACCCAAATAGATTCGATGCAAAGATATATTTTTGTCTTATTTCCATTTTATATTGCTCTTGCAATGTTAACGCAAAACAAATTGCTTTTTCAAAAAATTCTTTTAGGGTTTATGATCATCATGAACAGCGTCACTTTATGGGGATGGATAGCGCATAAAGGATTTGTAGTATGAAAAGAGTGTTGATGTTTCTTTTTGTGTTTTTTATTTGTTCTTTTTATAGCTATATTTTGTATCTAAGTGTTCATCCTAATGTAAATAAAACTTATGATTTTTATTTTATTCAACACAAACTTTACACTTGGAATAATGGCGAAGCTTTAGATTATAAATTAAGTGTGCCTTTAAAAATCAATAAAACTAAAATGTCTAATTTTTCTACTAAAGGATGGAGAATATTTCGGGAATTTCCAAACGGCATTTGTACTAATGTAAAATTTACTCAGCCTCATCTTTATTTTAAAGTGGATAAAAATCAAAAACCTAAAAAATTAATTTTTACGGGAACACCTTTATTGCTGGCTTCACCGCTTTCTAATATTCAGCAAACATTAGAGTTTTACTTGAATAATAAATTGATATATCAAGAAGACTTTCCGAATTTAAAAACTGTGAGTATAGATATTCCAAAATCGTTTTTAGAATCAGAAATTTTAGATTTTGAAGTCAGATATAATGGTCCTGGGTATAATAAAACACGATTTGGTAAAAAAATTGGATTTTGCTTTACTGAAATTATCTTAAAATAGGAAATTGGAAGATGATCGATATGAATTCGCATAAAGGCAAAAACTTTCTTGTTGCCGCGTTATTTTTTTTAATCGCTTTTTATCCTATTCTGTGGCTTCAGTTTAGTTTTTTTAAAAATATGCCAGGTGATATAGGTGATCCACGCTTATTTCATTATTTTTTAGAAAATGTTTATCAATTTCTGCAAAACCCATCAGAATCTTTAATCAACACACAATTCTATTCTCCCTTTCCCGGTATGCTGGGCTTAGCAGAGAATATGTATGGGTCCTTTCCCGTATATTATATTGCACGTAAAATATTTCCCGATCCTGAAACTGCATTTCAGGTGTGGTATGTAATAGGGTATTTAGCTAATTATACGGCTGCTTATATTGCATTGCGGTGGTTAAAGCTGAGTAATTTTGCTTCGATCATGGGGGCATTAATTTTTACTTTTGCTTTACCTGTCAGTGGGCAAATTGGACATAGTCAATTGCAATATAGATTTGCAGTTCCAATTGTGTTTGTTGCTTTTACGTTGTTTCTGAAAAGTAAAAATTGGAAATATTTAATTTTAGCCGCAATCTTTACAGTATGGCAATTTTTAACTGGTATTTACATTGGGTTTTTTCTGGGATTATTTTTAGTCGTCATTTTTAGTGTTTATTTAATTCAATCTAAATTTTCGAAAATAGAATCTCAAAATAGATTTGTGTTAAAAGAATTTAGACAATCATGGAGCGCACTCTCCAAAAAATTTAAAATTTTATATCTTATTATTCTTGTGTTTTGTGCTCTTGGATTTGCCTTGCTGTTTTATCCCTATTTGCAAGCAAGCAATTTGTATCATCTAAAACGGTCAATATATTCTATCGCAAGTATGTTACCTCAGCCCAAAAGCTATATTATGGCTTCACATTCGCTTATATGGTCAAAATTAAATCTTAATATGTATGCGATTGGCGAACATCAAATGTTTTTTGGTATAGTGCCAATCACACTTGCCCTTATCGGAGCTTATTTTGCGCGTAAACAAAAAGATTTTGTTTCTTCCATGTTTGGATGGTCACTCTTCATTGTCTTTATTTTAAGCCTTTCCGTTTTAGGTGGATGGGTAAGTTTATGGTATATATTTGCAAAATTACCGTTATTCTCTGCTATGCGTTCTGTCACACGAATTTGTTTAGTGATGTTATTTCCATTGGCCTATTTTGCAGCACTTGGAGTGGATCAAATAAAATCTAAGCTCAATAATAAAACACAGTATTTTCTTGTTTTAATTGCGGCGCTTTTAATATTTGAATTTTCTGCAATTAAATTAGAAATGAGTTCTAAAACAGAGTGGCAAACACGTGTTCGTAATAAATCCGCGTTAATGGACACAGAGCTTAAAATACATCCCAAGAACTCTCCAATTGTCTTTTATGCACAAAATCCAAACGAACCTTTTTATGCAGAAGAACTAGATGCTATGTGGGTTGCAAGATCCCATAATATAGCAACGCTTAATGGGCTAACGGGCTTCATTTTGCCAACATTTTCACAGTATTATTTTGCAGACTGTACAGAAATTCCAAGAAGAGTTGTTGCGTATTTAGAATTTTTGCATGAACAAAATAATGAAACATTATATAAAGAAGTTATCAATCGAATCGTGCCCATTGGCTTTCATAATTGCCAGCAAAAATGGTGGGACGAAATTCCAAAATATAAAATTAAAGATATTAATTTTCAATGCAAAGAACAGCATGGATTGATGATGAGCTCTCTTGGTATTCCGCTTCATTCCAAAAAAGCCGATTTATATCTAAGGGCTTTGCAGACATTCGATAAAATTGGCATTCAACAATGTGCTAAAAAATTAGTACTAGACATTGAAAGTTAATCATTAACTTGTTTTGCGACTTCAAGCGCGGCTTGATAATCTTCGATATTACCGTGAGTTAAGAAATGTGTACCATCTGCATGCATCGCAAAAATATGAGAGCATAAACCATCAATAAAATTTCTGTCATGACTCACAAACAAGATTGTTCCTTCAAACAAGCTTAGTCCATGCGTGAGAACTTCAATACTTGTCAGATCTAAATGGTTTGTAGGTTCATCTAAAAGCAAGAAATTTGCGCCACGCTGTAGCAGAGAGCATAAACCCACGCGACTTTTTTCACCTCCAGAAAGTACGCCAAATGGTTTATAAACGTCATCACCAGAAAATAAAAAGTTTCCTAAAGCCCGCCTTGCCGCCCGTTCACTTAAATCTAAATTTTGATTCATAAGATTCATTAGAACAGTTTCTTTTGGATCAAAAATATCTAGCTGATCTTGAGCAAAATACGCTAAATTTACTTGGTATCCAATTTCGACTGAACCAGCTAATGGTTCAATATAATTTGAAATTGTTTTGAGTAAAGTTGACTTGCCAATACCATTGGCTCCTACAATAGCAATTTTTTGACCGCGGGTAACATTCAAATTTAATTTTTGAAATAAAGGATGAGCATATCCAATACTTAAATTTTTTGTTTCTAAAACTTCTTTTCCAGATTTGTAATGCATAGGTAAAGAAAGATTAATACGATTCATAATTTCATCTGTATCAAATTTACCAGCAAATTCTTCTTCCATACGAACAAGCATTTTCACTCGACTTTGTGCCTGTTTGGCTTTTGAGGCTTTTGCGCCAAATCGTTCAATAAATTGAGAAATTTCTTGTTTGCGTTTTACAAAACGTTCTTTTGTTGCATCTTCGAGTTCTTTTTTCTTTTCTCTTTGCTCAAGAAAGGAATCAAAGTTTCCTCTGTAAGAAACGAGTTTTCCATTTTCAATGTTTAAAATCATGCTTGCAAGGCGATTTAATAAACTTTTATCATGGGATACAAAAAGAAGAGTGCCTTTAAATGTTTTTAAGTAATCTTCAATCCAAATAAGGCTGGGTAAATCGAGATGGTTAGTTGGTTCATCTAGAATTAAAAAATCAGGATTATTTAAAAATATTTTTGTAAATTCAAGGCGCATGCGCCACCCACCAGATAATTCAGTGGGACTTTTTTCAAATTGCTCATGCTTAAAACCCAATCCAATTAAAATTCCCTTTGCTCTTGATTCTAAAGCATAACCATCATTATTACGGAACTCTAATTCGGCATTCTCAAACTTACGAAGTACATCTTCATTATAATCGGTTTCAAGTAGCAGCAAATATTGATCAATCTTTTTCTGCAAAGCCATTAAATGTTTTGCACCGGAAAGTGCTTCTGAAAGTACAGTAGGAAGTGGGTTAGGATTTGGTTCTTGAGGAAGGTATCCAAGAACCGTTTTATTTGGAATAATAACGTGTCCGCCGTCTTGAACTTCAAGACCGCAAAGAATGTTTAAGAGAGTCGATTTTCCAATTCCATTAGGTCCTACAAGGGCAATGCGCTCTTGTAAGGGAAAATGAAAGGATGCATTTGATACTATGCGTTTTTTACCAAAAGCTTTGTCTAAGTTTTCAACTTTTATCATTTTATTTTGCTCACTGATTTTTTCAATGTTGTATATATTAAGCTTTGATTTTTTTTCGAAAGACTATTGTGCTATCTCGAAAAGTCTTTCTGTTTTTTTACTTGCTGCAGTAGTTGCGTTTTATTCGTTTAAAATCAAAAATAGGTTTTTTATTATTTGTGCTTTAGTATTATCAGGATTTGGAGACATTTTTTTAGCCTTAGGAGTAGAAAAACACTTTTTATATGGTGTTTTATGCTTTTTAGGTGCGCATGTATTCTATATTATGACATTTCTTGGCTATTTACAAAAGCCTTTATTTAAGTCAATACAGCAAAAAGCAATGTGTATAGCAGCAGTTCTGTTTGGTATTACTATGCTTTTTATTTTAAAGGCTCATATACCAAGCACTTTAGCCATTCCTGTTTATGCTTATATAGTAACCTTAAGTTTTATGTTCATTCTTAGTATTGGACTCACTCCGTTTCCTTCGGTTGTCTTTTGGGGCGCCGTTTTGTTCTGCGTTTCAGATTCTTTGTTAGGTATAAATGAATTTCTTCTTTCCTACGTAGGGCATAACTACCTTATCTGGATAACTTATTATGCGGCCCAAGTACTTATTGTATTTGGTCTTATTTTGTTAAATCGTCCTCATATGTTAGCAAAATTTAAAATAAAATCTTAATTTTATCTCAATTTTTTTTTCATTTTTACCGATACAGACTTTGCCTTGTTTTTTATAGAACTGTGGAGGCAAATGATATGGATATCTTAAAAGTGGCAAAAAGCATTGCCGAGTCGAATAGTGAAGTAAAGTTAAATCAATATATTGCATCACTATCGACAAATTCTTTAGATGCACAAATGAATGTGTGTAATGAAGTGTTTAGAAAATTTGACGCAATTAGCAATAATCACGCTTATACGCCTCAAGTGCTTTCAACATTGCTCATTATGCCTGTTGAACTTTCGAAATTTCATCAACTGAAAGAATCGAGTTTATCCCAAGCTGAATGCGAAAAATTGATTGAGCTCATTTCAAGTCATTTTTTAGCACGTAGTAATTCTGCTAATGACTCTTTACGGCTTTCGACTATCTTGTTCTTTACGCAAGTCATGCATCAAGAAACATGGAAATTACAACGCATTTTAGAACGATTCGGGGAAAATCTTCTTCAATCCATTTTCAAAATTTATATTACAGATAAGCAGCGCGCTTCAATTGCATTAAATTTTTTACTTGAACATATGGAAATCTTTTTTTCGACATCTGCAGAGCTTGCGGGTATGACAAATTCATTTTTCCAAAATTATATGTTCAAGCATCATGCGAGCTTTGTTGGTTTTATGAATGAATACAAAACTCATTTATTGGAAAAAAAGAAATTTGCTCCTTTTTTTGTTGTTCATCTTGGTTTTTTAATGCGTCAAGCACTTGACCTCGATCACGAAATTTTATCTTTTCATTTACTGAAAATTTTAATTCAGTATGTAAGTGAATTTGAACCAGAAATTCAAAATCAGAATTTTGAAATTATCACTAAAATTATGCTTCATTGTAAAACTTTAAAAGGCCGTGAAATTGGTTTGTATATTCAAAAAGAATTTAAATCTAAACGAAAAATTTCGTTTAAACATCTTGCCAAACAATTTTCAATGGATTTTCCTGCAGCAGGTATGCCAATTAGTTCTGGTAAGAAAATGAAAAAATCAGCAGAAAATATGAGCTTATTTAAAAAAATAATTTTATTGTGTGTTGAATAAATTCTCAATGCCCATCTGATGGAAAATCTTTCACTTTCGGTTTATACGTGCCTGCAACAAGAATCAGGAGACGGCATGAGTTGTGAGTTATAAGAGTAGAGTTCTTTGAGAAAGACAAAATAGAGTATTTGCATGCAGAGTTGTTCCCTGGAATTGTTAAGAGACAGAAGTTTTTGTTTTTACGTGCGGTCACAAATGCACGCAAACTACTCTTTTTGTCTTTCTCAAAGAACTCTACTCTTATAACTCACAACTCACGCCGTCCCCTAATTCTTGATGCAGGCACGTATAAACCGAAAGTGAAAGGCTTTACATCAAATGGGTAAGTAGAACTTAAGGACTAATTTGTGAGTTATTAATAAAAATCATATTGATAGGATAATTAGGGAAAAAACTATTTTCGCATATGTTGTAAAAAGTGAAACGATCACGCAACATATTGTTTTGAAAGAGCATATCTCCATACGGAATACAGCCTCCCATATCAGCTCCATACGGCACAATATTTGTAACTAAACAAAGCGCTTCAAATGATGACGCTTTTAAACATGGTCCAAAATCAAAAAATCCTTGAGGATTATTTAAGGAAGTATTGTTTTCTAAGGTTACATACCGACTTCCGCCATCAGTATAAAAAGTATTTCCTCCTGCATTAGGGCGTTTGTTTTGAGCAATATTGTTTGTAATAAATAAACCATCTTCTCTAGATGTGCCCTGGAATCCAGTGCTGTAAATGGCTCCTCCATCCCATAATTTTTCTAAAAAATACTCGATTGTATTGTGAGAAATTTTATTTTGATGAGCAGCAGAGGGTGTTTGATAAATACCCCATTCATAAGGATGTGCATTTGGCAAACCTGCAAATCCACCTGGATCAAATAATCCCCAACCCCAGCCTATTGCAATGCCTGTCCAAGATGTGTGTTGAATATGATTGTATTCTAACAAACTGCGGGTTGTGAAACCAATATAGATACCTGGTGCATCGTAAAATTCTTGGCCTGTGTATTGGATAAAATTGTTTGCAATTGTATTGTCTTTTGAAAGTTGGGAAGGAACTGTAGGGTGATGATCTTCTTCTGCAATGCCCCCTAACTGAATGGCAGCGGCAGAAATATCAGAAAAGTGATTATTTAGAATTTGATTTTTCTGACTTCCTGTTCCAAAATCAAGAGCAACAGCACCCATATGGGAAAATGTATTGTTCGCTAATTTTATATCTTGTGCATAATTAAAGCTGATATTTCCAGGAGTGCGTTCATTATTTAGGTTATGTCCAATTATGTTTGGTGGATTCTCAAAGCCAACCAGATGAAATCCACTTTGATCGAGAGCATAACCCTCAGAAGTGTTTGGTTGTAACCACGTTGCATACATAAAATTTAAATTTTTGAAATTAATGTGAGAGATTGGGTTTGTAACAGTTCCGGTTCCTTTCACTAATTCTTCAAGTAAGGGCAGTTCTGCGTCTACCGTATTTAGATTTTCTCCTGAACGGGGAATATAATAAAGAATTTTCGTGTTTGGATCTAAATACCATTCTCCTGGTTGATCTAAAAATTCGTATGCATTTTCCCACCAGCTGAGCAAATGAAAATTCCATGGAGAGGGAAAAACATTTACATTTTTCCAACAAGGATTTTGCATAATCACTTCATTGCCACCGTTTACTTGTGCGATTGGGCATCGCATCATCTTCCATTGCGTGACTGTAACGGCTTCAACAACACTAGGATTATTCCAAGTAGGTGGGATTTGTGGATCTGTTCCAATAAGATAATTGTAAGTATAGCCCTGAGTCGTTGGTGTGTAATAATTAGGATAGTCTACAGTGCGAGCCCGTGTTGCACGAGTGCCATTCACATAAAGTTGACGAGGCATGGTGTTTGTCGTTACATGAGTTTGCACTTTCCAAATATTTAAGCCACCATCATGCAACGTCCAATCTGAAAGTTTTTCTGATCCTACAATATGCACTTCTGCACCAGGTGCTGCTTGGTATGTAATTGGTGAAATTGCATTTCCAGAATCTTGAGGGGTTAAAAGAAAAGGTGATTTTAAACGATATGTACCACTTTTGATGTTCACAAAAACAGGACACATTTTATAGCTAGACTGTGTACGAAGCACATCTCGTGCTTTTTCTAATGTTAAAAATGGCTGATTAAAACTACCATTTGCATTATCATTTCCATTTGTTGCCACCCAGAATGTATCTTCAAGACACATACTTTTACTATGACATCCGTATAAAAAATTAAAAAGAATCGAAACGAGAAGAAAAAGAATAAATCTATTCAATTGATTCATCTGTTTTTGCAAAAACATTTCATACTCTCCAGTAAGTTAACACGTTATTGTAGAAGCATTGTTATTGATTCTGTAACTATGGTGTTTGGCATTACTTATAGTATCGAAATTTTTACCAAAAATCTTTCTTTCTCTTCCAAATCTTTTAATACAAATTCTGTATTTAAAGGTTTATCGTGTTCTTGAGCATTCATTAAAATTGTTGTGAGCGCTTTGTTTTCAAGAATTTTTTGGGGTTGTTGGTGAGCAAGCTCCATACCAAAAATTGAATTTTGATTTAGTAAGTTGTATTGATTTACAAAACTATGAATGGCTTTCCCAATTTCAAGCCCTTCATTGTTTGCAACAAGTGCAATTTTAGGCTCAAAACCTTGCACTTCTGTTGCAAGAGTATTCCATTCTTCAGCTGTCACATATGGAGGATTAGAAACAATAATATTAGCCGCTTTATATTCTTTAGAAAGGTTTTTATATATTTGTTCATTGAGCAAATCTACTTTTTGAAACACAACATTTGTCACATTATTGCGAATGGCATTTTTTGCGGCAACGTCAAGCGCTTCTTCTGAAATATCAATTCCAATAACTGTTGAATCTGGAAATTTTTTTGCCAACGCAATTGCAAGACATCCTGAACCAGTTGCCAAATCAAAAATAATTTTTGGTTCGATTGTTTTTTGTTCAACTGTGTCTAAAATAAAATCGAGTAAACTTTCGGTTTCCGGTCTTGGGATCAATACGTTATGATCAATATACAGATCTAAATTATACCAATATTTTTGATTTAAAATATGAGCAACCGGCTCATGTGTAAGGCGGCGTTTTGTGAGTGTTCTTAATGCTATTAAATCATTTTCTTCTACATAATTTTCGCTGTTAATATACAATTCTAAGCGATTTTTATACTTAAGTGCAGATGAAAGCAGAAGCTGAGCATCTAATAAAGGTGATGAAAAGCCTTCGGATTGAAATTTACTTGTCATCCACTCAAGAAGCTCTTTTATTTTCCAGCGTTTTACAACTGTACTCATGTGGAAAGAGCTAAGTTTTTAAGCGCTTCTTGCGTGTGATGTTCTTTTAACGCATGCACAAGAGGCTGCATATCGCCTTCCATAAAAGCATCTATAGAATGAATGGTAAGATTAATTCTGTGATCTGTGATGCGTGTTTGTGGGAAGTTATAAGTACGAATACGTTCACTTCTATCGCCACGACCTACTTGTGATTTACGTTCGTCCGAAAATGTTTTTTCTTTGTCGATTTCGGCTTGCTCTAAAAGTTTTGCATTTAAAATTTTCATTGCTTTTGAGCGATTTTTGATTTGAGAACGTTCATCCTGACAAGCTACCACAAGACCAGTTGGTATGTGTGTAATTCGAACAGCGGAATCGGTTTTATTAATGTGCTGACCACCCGCCCCACTAGCACGATATGTATCAACACGAAGATCTTTTTCGTTTACATTGATTTCAACATCTTCAGCTTCAGGTAAAACAGCAACAGTAATCGTTGAAGTATGTACACGTCCTTGCGTTTCTGTTTTAGGAACACGTTGTACTCTGTGCACACCACTTTCATATTTTAAAGTGCTGTAAACATTTTTGCCTTCAATAAGTGCAACAACTTCTTTTGTGCCACCAAGCTCATTTTCGCTAAGCGACATAAGTTCTGTTTTCCAGCCCTTAGTTTGAGCATAACGCATATATCCCCGAAAAAGTTCGCTAGAAAATAAGCTGGCTTCATCGCCGCCTGCTCCTGCACGAATTTCAAGAAATACGTTTTTAGCGTCGTTTGGGTCTTTTGGAATAAGCGCAATTGAAAGTTGTGTCGATATTTGAGTAATGTCGTTTTGTAATTCTGACATTTCTTCAAACGCGAGTTCTTTAAGTTCGCCTGTGCATTCTGCGTGAAATTCTGTAGCTGTTTTGAACTTTGCTTCTGTTTCTTTGTAATTGCGATATTGTTGAACTATTTCTTCTAAATCAGAACGCTCCTTACTCAACTTTTTAAATTCAGTAGGATTAGCGCTTATTTCTGGTTTTGAGAGGTGGCTTTCAAGTTCTAAGTAACGTCGCTCGAGTCGAGCGACCTTAGCAAATATGCCCGTGGATTGTGTGCTCATGTGTTATCACACAAACACTTAAGATTCTTTTGTTGGAGCTTGTTCAGCTTCAGTAGCATCAGCCGCTGGAGCGACAGGAGCTGCTGTTTTATTGTATTTGCGCATAAAGCGTTCAATACGTCCTGCTTTATCGACAAATTTGTGTTTGCCAGTATAGAAAGGATGACATTTATTACAAATTTCAGTTTTAAGTAATTTTTTTGTACTGCGTGTTTCCACACTATTGCCACAAGCACATTGAATTTCTGAAGGGCCGTATTGTGGATGAATATTTTGTTGCATAATTAAAAAGCCTCTAATGGTTCGTTCACTCTTATAAAACGAAGAAACTGTGCTTTTAGCATAAGCAGAAGAGAAGAGTCAACAATCTAATATTTTAAAAAGCTATTTTTTAAGCATTTTTCAAGATTTGCCTCAAAATATTTTTGACAGTGTAAAGTGAGTGCAGTCATCTTAAAATCATAACCTTCAGCTTTGAGAGAAGTTAAAAACCCTTCGTGTGAGCGGCCTTCTCTGTATTCAGGTGCTCTAGAAGGGTATTTTAGCAGTTGATTGATAAGAACCATATTCGGATCGACCAAAAGGCTTCCTTGATAAACAAGCAGATGTTTTTTACGAAAAATACTGGTTCCTACAATTTTTTTATCTTTGATACAAATATCACTAATGCCGTTTTGCGCAATATTCGTGACTCCAACAGCTTTGAGAGCGTCGATCCATAAATGATTGATTTGATTAAAATATTCTTTATTTCCAAAAACATTTTGGGCATCAAAGGCAAAAGTTAAAATTAAACATCCTGGCCCTAATACAACACACCCACCGCCCCCTTTTCGCTTCAAAATGGGCACTTTATTCGCTGCACAGGCTGTTGTATTTGTTTCAATTTCAGCTTTATTAGAAGCAGAAAGCACAACAACAGATGCTTTCGATTCAAAAAATCTAAATAAACAAGGTGACTGCATAGGTCCAAATTTAGGCCAAAATTCTCTTGGCAAATTTAAAATAAAATTATCCATCCACATAAGATAATAACTCTTTATGGGTTAATTTAGCTAAATGAGGAGCATCAGAGGATTCAAAACATTCATTAATGAGTGTTTTGACCCATATTGCTTTACATCCTGCAGCGCTTGCAGCCAGCAGACCGCGCTCTGAATCTTCAATAACAATAACATCTTTTGCAGAGAGCTTATGTTTTTCAAGAGCTTTTAAAAATATGTCGGGCGCAGGTTTTTTTTGTAAGCCTTTTTCTAAACCAATAATATCATTAAATAAATGAGATGCATTGCCTTGTTTCAAAATTAATTCAATTTCATGACGAGGACTATTGCTAGCAATCACATTTTTGATGTTAGATCGTTGAAGTTGTGGTATTATTTTAAAGATTTCAGGAAATAAAACAGCTTTACCTTTTTTCAAAAGCTCAAGATAATATTGAGCTTTTAATTTTTTAACTTCATTATCTGGCAAAGTTAAGTTATAGTTTTTAGCTTCTAACGCAACTCCGCCACCTAAATGTGTGAAGGTATGGAAATACTCATTTTTATTGACTTCATGATTAAAATGACGGAATGCTTGCGCGTATGCTTGGTAATGAATTTCTTCGGAATCGCACACGCATCCATCAAAATCCCACAAGATAGCTTTTTTAGAATAAATAATTTGGGTGATTGAATGTGTCATAATGCGCTCTTTAATTTGAAAGGAACTTCTGCATGAAAAAAGTTGTTGTCACAGGTTTAGGAATTGTTTCGCCATTAGGAAACGATCTTGAATCCTCTTGGGCAAATGCAATTGCAGGTAAAAGCGGAATTGGAAAACTCACTCAATTTGAACCTCCAGAAAATTGTGTCACGATTGCAGCAGAAGTTAAAGACTTTGATCCTAAAAAATACCTTGACGAACGAGAAGTCAAGCGTAATCAGCGTTTTATTCATCTTGCAGTGGCCGCTTCGAAGATGGCACTTGAACATGCTAACTTAAAAGTGGATGAATCGAATACAAATGATATTGGTGTTGCAATTGGCGTTGGTGTTGGTGCACTTGGATATTTAGAAGATCAAGCTTATATCGCTCGCACAAAAGGTGTAAAACGTGTTTCTCCTTTTACAATCCCAGGTTTTATTCCAAATATGGCAGCAGGTGTTGTGGCTCTTGAATGCCAAGCACGAGGCCCGAATGTATGCACAACAACGGCATGCTCTAGTGCAGGACATGCTCTTGGCGACGCTCTTATGTATATTCAAACCGGTCGTGCAAAAGCAATGATTGCAGGCGGTGCCGAATCCTCGTTAAGTCTTGTGGCTTTTGCCGGTTTTGGCCAAATGAAAGCACTTTGCTCTAAATATCAAGATGAGCCCTCACGCGCTTCACGTCCTTTTGATAAGGATCGTTCTGGTTTTGTAATGGGCGAAGGTGCTGGTATTTTAATTCTTGAAGAAGAAGAATCTGCTAAAGCTCGCGGTGCAAATATTATATGTGAATTTGTTGGTTTTGGTGCTTCTGATGATGCTTATCACTTTACATCTCCTTCTCCAGGTGGCTCTGGTGGTGCTCGCGCAATGCAACAAGCACTGGATACTTCAAATTTAAAACCAGAAGACATCGATTACATCAATGCACACGGTACTTCTACCGAGCTTAATGATTTATGCGAAACACAGGCAATTAAAACCGTATTTGGTGAACATGCTCAAAAAGTGAGTATTAGTTCTACTAAAAGTATGACTGGCCATTTATTGGGTGCGGCAGGAGGGGTTGAAGCTGTATTTAGTGTCATGAGCATGACAACTGGTATTATTCCACCAACAATTAACTACGAAAATCCCGATCCTGAATGTGATTTAAATTATACGCCAAACAAAGCTGTACACAAAGAAGTGAATGCAGTTATTTCAAATTCATTTGGATTTGGTGGAACCAATGTGTCTGTAGTATTTAAAAAGTACAAATTGTAAGGTTGTTCCACGGATAAAATAATATTTTTATTATAAATATTATTTTTTTTTTTGAGAAACTTGCAGAACAATACCTACCACAGTAAAATATTTATAGCTCAGTAAGCATATTTTGGTCAAATTTAATTTTTACGCTTGCTGTTATCATCAATATTTTGAATAGAATGTGGTAAAAAATGAAAATAAAATTATCCATCCAGTTGATGTGTGGTGTCTTCCTATTGACAGGTTGCCATTCTGATTTGTTTCAGCATATAGCACATAAAAAAAAATCGGGCCGCTTACCTGGAGATTGTGGTGGTGTGGCTCCCGCTCCATTAGGATCCTGTAATGGTTCCGGGACAAATCCCAATACATTTCCTGCTTCTCCGGCTGCGCCTACAAATGTTCTTGCTGTTTATAATGCTTGTAACGCGGATATGTGGCTTGCCACAGATGCCTCTGCATTTGGTGCGGCACCTACTCGTGCAGCTCCTGTGAAAATTACCGCTGGTACCACTTATCAAATTGCACAAACAGCTATTGCCAGTGGAAGATTATGGGCAAAATATGGATGTGACAGCACAGGTCAAAATTGTATTGTTGGGCAAGAAGTTGATCCTTGTGTCAAAAAGGCGGGAAAGGATATAGGATGTCAACCTCCTATTGATACTGGATTTGAAATAGACAATAGTTCTGGTACAACTTTCTATGATATTACAATGGTAAATGGTTTTACGGGACCTTTAAAAATTTATACTTTTGGAAGCGATAAAGCGACTAATACAGGGTGCCAGGGCGTTACTACACCAGAAAATTTATCAATTTCGGCAATCTGCCCGACAGATGAATCTCTAAATACACCTAGAAAAGCTTGGACAAAAGAAGCATGTGCATTCAACCCGAATATAGTTTTTGGAGATTTTAATTCGCCATATTATAATCCATTTGGTCAAACAATTCATCTAAATCAACCTTATTCATTAATTGCAAAGAGCCCAATTAACAGCAGCGTAATTGGATGTTTTGCACCTGGTCAAAAACTCGCTTCAGTTCCTGTTTGGGGTGGTTTAGGTATTGCAGCTTGTGCGGGCAACCAATGTAAAACAAATGTTCCGCCAGATATCAATTCTATTGGTGGTTCAGCTCAAGCCTATGATTCTCGTATTGTTATGTATCAAAATCCTTATAATGCATGTGATTTAACGAACGGGACTGTTGGTGATAACAACAACTGTTTAAATGGCACAAAAATTCCTGTGCAAACTGCTCATGGCCCTCTAGCGCAACCTAATGATTTTGAAAGGTATTTAGTTGATTTTTGCACAACAGGCACGAATGCAACAACTTCAGCTTATTGTTCAGATAAAATTGCTGCCCAAGGCAACCCTGTCATTCAGCTTAAAGGTTCTACAGCTGCCTCAAATATGGGGCATTTAGGTCCAATTGTGAATACAAAATATGTAAATTATGTGCATCAATGTATTCCAGATACGTACGCATGGCAATATGATGATGCGAATGCGTTACGACAATGTCCAAATACTGGTGGTGCAGGTACATTTAAAATGGTTGTTGCTTTTGGTTGCCCAGTTCCTTAAAAATAAAAAAGTTATTTTTTTTCAAGAAGATTTTCAATCACTGGTCGGCACCTACGGCCTTTACAACCGCCGCTTCCACTGCCGGTGCGGCGGTTAACTTTTTCAATAGTATCACAACCTTTTGCAATTGCATCGCATATTGTACCCTGCTTAATACCTTTACAAATGCAGACAACTTTGATACGAGCTTTAATATCTGCTATGGTTAGTTTTGGCTTACCCTTATCCATGGAACACACTCATGTTTAAAAGAATATTTCTTTTTGTTGTTGTTAATTTATTAGTTCTTGTCACTATTTCAATTGTCACGTCTTTATTAGGCGTGAACCAATATCTTACGGCACAAGGTATTAATTACCAAGCATTACTTGGATTTTGCTTAATTTGGGGCTTTGGTGGCGCCTTTATTTCACTTGGTCTTTCACGTATTATCGCAAAATTTGCAATGCGGGTTAAGGTTATTAAGCCAAATCAGTGCTCTGCAGATGAACGCAAACTATACGATATGGTTGCAAACCTTGTGCATAAGGCAGGCCTTCCGAAAATGCCTGAAGTTGGCATATATGAAAGTCCCGATTTAAATGCATTTGCGACTGGCCCGTCTAAACGCCGTTCTTTAGTTGCGGTTTCAAGTGGTCTCATTCAACGAATGAGCCATGCTGAAGTCGAAGGTGTACTTGCCCACGAAATTACACATATTGCAAATGGCGATATGGTTACTATGACTCTCTTACAGGGCATTATAAATGCCTTTGTTATGTTTATTGCTCGTATTATTGCCTTTAGCGTTACGCAATTTGTAAAAGAAGAAATGCGTCCCATGCTGAATATAGTAGTGATTATTGCACTTGAAATTTTGCTCAGTATTCTTGGCATGTTTGTTGTTGCTGCCTTTTCTCGACATCGTGAATACCGTGCCGATAATGGTGGGGCGCGTTTAGCCGGGAAACAAAGCATGATTTCTGCTCTTCAGGCCTTGCAACGCGCTTACGAACGTCCTGTATATGAAGCTGAAAACAAACAAACTCCAGCTTCAGTTGCAGCGTTTCGTATTTCAAACAAACGTAGTGTAATGGCATTACTTTCTACACATCCACCGCTTGAAGAGCGTATTCAAGCTTTGCGCTCCAACTCTACTATTTTATAAAATGAAACATTATGCCTAATACAAACAAAGAAGCACCAAACGCACATAACATTACAAGTGAAGACGCAAAAAATGCTGTTACAACACTGTTAAAATATATAGGCGAAAATCCAAATCGAAATGGCCTAGAAGAAACACCAGATCGAGTGTGTCGTGCATTCTTAGAAATGACAGCAGGATATCACCTAAATGCAAATGATATTCTTTCTACAACGTTTGAATCAAATTCAGATGAAAGTGTTATTTTAAAAGATATTGATTTTGCTTCTGTCTGTGAACATCATTTACTGAATTTTACTGGCAAAGTACATGTAGGTTATATTCCTCGCGATGGTAAAATTGTTGGTTTATCGAAGCTTGCACGGGTTGTTGATGTCTTTGCAAAACGGTTACAAGTACAAGAACGTTTAACCGAAGAAATTGCGCAATCCATACAAACAGCATTAAACCCTCGCGGTGTTGCTGTGGTGGTAGAAGGCTCACATAGTTGCATGTGTGTGCGTGGTATTGGCAAAAATGGCGCTACTATGGTGACAAGCTATATGCTTGGCGATTTCCGTAACAACCCTGCTTCTAGAAACGAATTTTTATCATTAATTCGTAATTATCGTTAAGTAAAACTTCATCGTGAATTTATCCCTTTTAGCTTCTCTCAATAGACAAAAAAATACTCTTATTTATCAAATACCAGAATTAAAGTATTTTTTTGTGAATATTTATGATTCAACACTTAATGCAAATATTCCTTTTTTGCCAATTCGAGCATTTCGAGACTTTTCTATTTCAATACATCAAAAATCTGATGAAACGACAACATTTTTATCAAGTGGCAGTACAAATGCTATAAAAGCTCAACATAAATTTACAGCTGATGGTTTAAAGAATTATGCTTTAAATTCATGCGATGGCTTTGAGCAATTTTTGAAAAAAAACAATTTTCAAAACAGTATCATTATTTCGCTTGTGCCTTCTCCTACAGTTTGGCCACAGAGCTCTATTTCTGCAATGTTACAGATGTTTAAAGATTGCAATTACCCTGTAGTTTGGTGTGCCAAAGAAGATGATTTTTTGAATATACTGAGCACAACTCCATTAGACAAAAATATTCTTGTTTTTGGAACAACATTTCATCATTTGCTTTTGATAGAACATATTCATACGAATAATTTTTTGAAAAAATTTCATGAGGCTTTAGAACATCGCACGATGACTATTATTGATACAGGAGGCACAAAAGGCAGAACTCGTGCTTTTACACCTCAAGAAATTGATAATAGTTTAAAAGATTTTTATGCATCAGAAAACACCACTATTTTTTCAGAGTATGGAATGTGTGAGCTGGGTTCACAAGCCTGGTCTGCAAACTCTGAACACAACTCAATTTTTCAAGCAAATAAAACACTCACTCCATTTGCATTAGATCTGCAAAATAATTGTACTTTACCTTCGAACCAAAAAGGTTTTTTAGGGTTTATTGATGAAGTAAACGTAAATTCTTATCAAGCTATTATTACTGAAGATTTTGGAGAAATTATTTCTCAAAACGAAAGAATTTTTAAGCTAAATGGACGTGCATCCAATGCCTCAATCAAAGGGTGTAGCTTAAATGTTTCTTTTTTACAGTCTGGTTTAAAAACATTTGCACAAAGTGTGATATCTGTTTCCGATGAAATTATTCAAAAAGCATTGCACAATCAGGATACTAGAAAATTTTCTCTAGAAAAATTACTTGTTGGGTTAGATACCAAGATTTGGTCATCAGATGATTTAATTGATATCAAAAAAGCTTTACAATCACTTGATGGAATGCCTTTAAGTTTAGCGAAGGTATCTGAAACTGAAGAATTTAATACTCTAAGAAATGAGAATTTTCAAAATCAAAAGATATTGCTTTTAGCGGCAGCAAACACACCAATTTCATTTGTGTATCCACTCGTTATTTGTGCGCTTAACAAAGCACAATCTTTTACTTTAAAGATTCCAAGCCTACGAGTGAATGATCCTTTAAGTGTGCAAATTACACAACAAATTATTAATTTATTTTATCATTTAGCAAGCTTCTTTCAAAAAACTAAATTTCAACTTTATACAAATACATCTTTATCTGCAGAATTTAAAAATTTTGATGCTTTAATGGTTTTTGGTACAGATGAAACCATTCAGCTTCTTAAAAAATCTTGTTCCCAAAAAATCGATTTCTATGGATTTGGCGATATTAAAAATTCTTTTTTTGTTGAAACACTCAAACATAATTCATTTTTTTTGGCTAACATGTGTAGCGCTTGGTATGGAAGAGGGTGTTTAACGCCGCTTTGTTTTTTTGTGGATGAAATGTGGACTTATCAACATACTCTAGACTTTTATAAAGTATTTGATGAAACACTCAGCACACGTCTGGCAAATTTAAACAGTAATCAAAATCATGATCATTTTCGTTTACAGTGTATGGCGCAATTAAGAAAAGTATTTGATAAGAATAAGCAGAGCAACAATAAAAGTTCGACCGATATTCATACTGGTAGTGATCTTACTCTTCAAAGAAGTATTTGCTTTTCAGAATTTGTTACTGTGGTTGATTTAACAGGATTATCTAAAGCGCAAGTACAGTTGTTTAATACTGATGTTTCATTTGCTGGTGGCGGCTTTGTTTATATTATGAGCAAAGGAAATAAAGATTTATTTCCTTTGCTCTCTGAAAAGTGTGTTTACCCTACAATCCAAGATTTTCAGTTCATAATGCCAACCGAAAGTTAAAAAATACAAGACGATACGCACACGTAAGAAGAGTAAATCCACTTTGTGTAACGAGCAGATATTAGGCAGAAGATGAGAGCGTTGAGTAATGCGAAACAGAGTATTTGTGCGCAGAGTTGTCCTGGGATTGTGACAGGGTAGAAGTTTTTATTTTTACGTGCGGAACAAATGCACACAAACTACTCTTTTCGCATTACTCAACGCTCTCATCTTCTGCCTAATATCTGCTCGTTACACAAAGTGGATTTACTCTTCTTACGTGTGCGTATCGTCTTGTATTTTTTAACTTTCGGTTGATATTATGAACTGAAATAATCTGGATACCGTGCCTTCACACGGTATGATATTTGGCATTATGCTGACTGTAGAATCTAGCCAGCCTTATCCTTCTTTTTTTGCTTCATGGTGGTGCATATGTCCTGCAATTCCACCTAAAGTTGCACCGTAAGCAATGTGTGCAATTAAAGAAAGTATAACCGCTTTCATGCCGCCCATATCAACACTAAAGAACCCAGCGCCCATCATTGGCATGACAATAACTTGTGCCAAAAGCCATAAAATAATACCAAAACAGATTCCTTTTATCCACGGTTGTCCTGGTAAAATTTTATAAAGAAAATAACCATAGATAAGTGAAAAGATCACTGAACCTAATACAAAGTGAACAAACATACCTAAGTTCCAACTACTGCCCATTTTGCTTCCCAGCATTTGAGCAATGTCCATATTTCTGCCCATCATTGGCGCAATAAAGTACATCATAACTGTGATTACAATAGTGGCAATAAAGCCTGCTAAAATTAATTTTCCTGCTTTTGATCTCATATTTTGCATCCTTTTTCAAAAAAATGGCCCATCAAAGAAAAGGGATGCATTTGCATTCCTTTGCAAGCATTTTCTCATTTTAGAAAAATAAATACAAGATAGTGAGAATTTTTTAGTAGATAGAATATTAGCGAGACACTTGAGAAACAAACCAATTTTCAGTTTTATCTGCATCTGGCATACGACATTGTAAGCGCCAGCAAGTTTTGGCAAGTGAGGTTGTAAGATCAACTTCAATCATAAAACCAGAAAACCAAGGTTCTTTGTCGCTTACTTCAAAGGCACGTTTTTTAGTTTCATTACACATTCTGTCTAAAATGCGTTCTTTGCTCATACCTGTGACGCTTGCGTATCCACCTGTCATTCCTACATCAGTAAGTAATGCAGTGCCTTGTGTAAGTATCCGTTCATCAGAGGTAGGAGTGTGTGTATGTGTGCCAATAACAGCTGCAAAAATACCATCGTATAACCATGCTATAGATTGCTTTTCTGCATTTCCTTCTGCATGGACATCGGCAATGATGATGTCACCATTTTTACGACATTCAGAAAGACGTTTTTTTTCTGCAACAAGAATTTCAGCAGGTTTTTTATACTCTGCTTTCATTGCAAAAGTGCCCATTAAGTTTAAAACATGAATTTTTTTTTCTTTTGTTTTGCATTGAAAAGTAGGAATATTTTCAACACCTTCTACTCCAATTAAGTTTTGTGGAAGTACTATGTTTGTGTATTTTTTCCAGATTGTATGAATATCTGCTTTGTCTTTCCAATGGTTTCCAAGAGTAAAAGCATCAATTCCATAAGCATTCATTTCAAGGTAGGTTTTTTCGGTAATACCAAAACCACCTGCCATGTTTTCTGCATTTAATGTGACAAAATCGATATTTAAATGTTGCTTAAGTTTTGGGAGTAAAGTTTTGACCACACGACGGCCACATCTTCCAATCACATCTCCAATCATCAAGATTCTTAAAGAGTCTTCTGATTGTGAAAAGCATTCAGCATTATAGAACTCAGCTTCGCTATAACAGGATGAAAAATATTTATTTTGCAAGATGCGTTGCCTTTTGTTCACGAATAAGAGTGACTTTTACATTGCCGTTAGTTTGTGAAGATTCTTGACGAAGGCGCTTTGCAATTGTTTTTGCAAGCCCATAAACAGCCCCATCATTTTGAACAGAGGGTTGAATCATTGCACGTAATTCACGGCCTGATTTAATCACAAAAGCTTGCTCAACGCCTTTATAGCCTTCAACCACTTTTTCTATCTCTGAAAGGCGATTAATTGCCCTTTGCATAAATTCTTTACGAGCACCTGGACGGAAACGACTAAGCGTGTTGGCTGCTTGAACTAAAATAGTTGTGATATATACTTCTTGAAGATTATCTTCGTGATGTTTAAGAGCTGCTTCAACAACTTCTGACGGTTCGCCCATTTGGAGTAAAAATTCTGCACCAATTTTAGCGTGATGCCCTTCAATTGTTTCAGGCAATGCTTTTCCAATATCATGTAGCAAAGCGGCTCTTTGCACTAATTGAACATCAAGTTCAAGCTCATGTGCCATCATTGCAGCAATTTGTGCAGTTTCAATTGAATGTTGTAATACAGACTGCCCTGCAGTTGTCATATATTTTAAACGGCCTAATGCAGTTGTGATTTCAGAATTTAAACCTGTAATACCACAATCAAAAGCTGATCTTTCGCCAACTTCTTGAATATCCGCTTCAAATTCTAAACGAGTTTTTTCAACAATTTCTTGAATACGGGCAGGATGAATACGACCATCTGCAACTAAGCGTTCAATTGCGAGTTTTGCAATTTCGCGACGTACTGGGTTAAAGCAAGAAATAATAATAGCTTCCGGAGTATCGTCAATAATAATATCAACACCAGTTGCTTGTTCAATCGCACGGATATTACGGCCTTCACGGCCAATAATACGCCCTTTCATTTCATCACTAGGTAGTGAGATAACTGAAACAGTTGCATCTGCAACAAACTCACCAGCCATACGTTGAATTGCAACGGCAAGAACACTTTGTGCTTTTTCTTGAGCTGTTTTTTCGGCCTCAGCCTCAATTTTTTGTATTTCAAGAAATGCGGCTTCTTGTGCTTCTTTTTCAATTGATTTTTGAAGCTCTTCACGTGCTTCTTGAGCGCTCATTTGTGCAATAGATTCAAGTTTTTTTTGATTGTTTGCAATTGAGGCTTCAATAACAGCAGTTTGTTCAGAGACACGTTTAAATTCATTGGTTAAAAATGCTTCTTTTGCTTTAAATTCTTGTTCTTTTTTTTCTGCAGTAAGAGCACGTACTTGTAAAACCGCTTCCTGTTTGTTTAATTTATCTTCAATTTTACGATATTCTGTTAATTTTTCGCGTTGAATTCGTTCAAATTCATGATTTTTTTTAATCGCGATTTCTTTTGCATCTTTTAAAGCTCGTTTTACAAGCTCATCAGCTTGCTGTCGTGCTTCTTGAATTTTTTTAGTTGTTTCAGTTTGTTGCGCTTCAAATTTGTTGGCAGCTTTGTTTAAACCGATTGCATATTGAATAATAAAATACGATGCAATGAGGAGTAGTATAAAACTGCACAGAATTAACCATGCTAAAAGTGACATTTTTGTTTTAATTACCTAACTTTTATTTTAGTATTGAGCGAATTCGACAGCCTATACACTGAGGGTACTTTATAGGCTCTTACGGTGAGAATGGTGCGGATGGGCGGACTTGAACCGCCATGCTTGCGCACACGCCCCTCAAGCGTGCGTGTCTACCATTTTCACCACATCCGCTACATTTTTGGAGCTTGCCTTTTTTCAAAACAAAAATCAACCTAGATTGCAAGGAGTTGGAATGCATTCTGTAAATTATGATGTCGTTATTATTGGTGGTGGTCATGCGGGCTGTGAAGCGGCATTGGCAAGCTCACGTATGGGCAAAAAAACACTATTAATTACAATATCTATTGATCGCATTGCTCAAATGTCTTGTAATCCTGCAATTGGTGGTACCGCGAAAGGCCATTTAGTTAAAGAAATCGATGCTTTAGGCGGAGAAATGGGTTTAGCAACCGATAATTCTGGCATACAATTTCGTATTCTGAACCAAAGCAAAGGCCCTGCCATTTGGTCGAGCCGTGCGCAAACAGATATGGAAGATTACCGTCTTTACATGCGTCGAGTGGCCGATAGTATTCCATTACTCGATTTACGCGAAGATACTGTTACCAGTTTAATCCTTCAAAATAATACGGTATGTGGCCTAAAAACATCACTTGGTGAAGAAATTTATGCTCATTCAGTGATTATGACAACTGGTACATTTTTAAATGGCTTAATCCATATTGGTGATAAAAAAATTCCTGCAGGCCGTGCAGGCGAGCCTTCAAGCATTGAACTTGCTGAAATGTTAAAAGAATATGGCTTTAGAATGGGCCGTATGAAAACTGGAACCACACCTAGGCTCGATGCGCGTACAATCGATTTTTCAAAATTAGATCGCCAAGATAGCGATCCAAATTTTATTCCTTTTAGTAATCGCACACAAAAAATCAATCGCCCGCTTGTTGCCTGTTATATTACTCATACAAATGAAAAAACGCATGATGTTATCAAAAACCGTATGCATTTATCTGCACTTTACAGTGGACAAATTGAAGGCATTGGCCCTCGATATTGCCCTAGTATTGAAGATAAAGTCGTTAAATTTCCAGATAAAAACCAACATCAAATTTTTATTGAACCTGAAGGGCATAACACACATGAAATTTATCCAAGTGGTATAAGCACAAGTTTACCCTACGCAGTTCAAGAAGAATTTTTAAAAACAATTGTGGGCTTCGAAAACGTAAAAATTATGAAACCAGGTTATGCTGTAGAGTATGATTATGTCGACCCAACAGAACTGCATCCGACTCTTGAAACCAAAAAAATTCAGAATCTTTACTTTGCTGGGCAGATTAATGGAACAACCGGCTACGAAGAGGCGGCTGCTCAAGGGTTAATAGCTGGCATTAATGCGGTTTTAAAAATAGATGAAAAACCAGCATTTATTTTAAGTCGCACAGAAAGTTATATTGGTGTTTTAGTCGACGATTTAACTACTCTAGGCACAAATGAGCCTTATCGTATGTTTACAAGTCGTGCCGAAAATCGTTTAAAACTGCGTGAAGACAATGCAGATAAGCGCCTTACAACATATGGTTATGAGCTTGGGCTTATCAATGAAAAAACGTATCAAGAATTTAAAATGCGCAATGAACAAATAGAGGCTGAAAAAAAACGTATCGAATCAGTATGGATAAATCCTACTGCTGAATTAAATGAAAAATTAAAAGAAATTGGCTTACCAACCTTACCTCATGCAGCAAATTTAGCAGCTTACTTAAAACGTCCTGAAGTTAATGCCCCTAAACTTCATGAAGCAGAGCTTCTCTCCGATCTTGATCCTAGAATTTTACGGTGTTTAGAAATTGAAGTAAAATATGAAGGATATATTCTTCGTGAAGAAGCTCATATTGAAAAGTTAAAGCATCTAGACCGTGTGTGGATTCCAAATCAATTTAATTATAAAACTGTAAGTGGGCTGTCTCGTGAAGTTGTCGAAAAGCTTGAAAAAAAACTTCCAAGTACACTCGGTCAAGCATCCCGTATTAGTGGAATTACACCAGCAGCCATTACCTTATTGCAGATTATGATTGGAAAAGAATAAAGATTCACAAGGATTCTCTAGAAAATCTTAAAAACCTCGTGTATCTATAGGCGGAATATTCATATTCGCCACTATTTTTGGTTATTTATATTTTTGAAAAGGATCATCATGAAACTCACAAACGATGGCGCTACCCTTGTGCTTGGTATGCAATACGGAGATGAAGGAAAAGGTAAACTTATCGATGTGTTATCAGATGAAGCTGATGCCGTTTACCGCGTTCAAGGTGGGCATAATGCAGGCCATACGATTTGGGTAGATGGGCAAAAAATTGTCACACATTTAATGCCTTCAGGGATTTTACGCCCTAATTGTAAAGTTGGCATTGGCGCAGGGGTTGTTGTTGATCCTTTTATTTTGCAAGAAGAAATTCGTAATATTCAAAATAAAGGTTACGAAGTTAATCCAGAACGTCTTTCTTTAGATTATCGTTGTTCTGTTATTTTGCCTTATCATAAAAAAATGGATCATCAAAAAGAGCAAGAACGTTCTCAGCATGCTGTGCAAAAAATTGGCACAACTGGAAAAGGAATTGGGCCTGCTTACGCATCCCGTGCTTATCGCGAAAATTTACGTGTAGCCGATTTAATCGACGAGCAATTATTAAAACAATACTTTTTAGCGCATCCACTTCTTGCAGATGATATGACTTCTGAAATGCTGCAAAAATTTATTGATGTTGGTCAGTATCTAAAACCGTTTGTTACAGATGTGGCTTTACAGGCCAATGCCTATTTACGTCAAAATAAAAAAGTGCTTTTAGAAGGTGCTCAAGGCGTAATGTTAGATGTTAGTTATGGAACATATCCTTATGTAACATCTAGTAATTTAATTGCAGGCTCCTGTACTGGTGGTGTTGGAATTGCGCCATGGAAATTAAAAAATATTATTGGTGTGATAAAAGCCTATTCAACGCGCGTTGGAAATGGCCCATATCCTGGCGAGCTTACCGACAAAACTGGTGAAGAATTACGCAAAAAAGGTCATGAATTTGGAACTGTAACAGGAAGGCCTCGTTCTGTTGGTTGGCTCGATTTATTTTCTTTAAGTTATTTTGCTGAACTAAATGGTTTAACTCAACTCGCTCTTATAAAATCAGATGTTTTGTGCGGTTTTGGTCCAATTGGTTTGATTGTTGGGTACAAAAACAAAGAAACCCACGAAGATATTACACATTACCCAATGACAATTCACGAATGGAATAACATTACGCCAATTGTTGAATTTGTAGATGGGTGGAGTGAACTTATGACAAAGGGGAAATTAAATCCAAAATTCAAACAATTTATCAAAATAATCGAAAATCATACTGGTATTGATATTACGTATGTGTCGCTTGGTGCGGAACGTAATGCGGGCCTTTGGGTTTAATTAACGAGGGTTAAATGGCAAGAATTTAAATGTAGAATTTTCTCTTCCTGCACTGCTATTTACAAATTCTTGTACATTTTTTTGCAAATATTCTAAATAACCCTTCAAATTTTCTTGTGCAATTCCACTACCGAACATTTCGGTGATTAAATAAGTAGCGGCACCTTGCCCAAATATATCTGAAGCGTCTTTGTATAAAAATTCTTGGGTGGCAATTCTCGAATCTTGTCCTTGGTAGGTTAAAATATTTGAAAGCACTTCAAGAACGCTATGAAATCCGCCTGCTACAAGAAAAGCAGCTGCAGCAGATGATCGTGAAGCAATATGTAAAAATTCGTGATTACTAAAATCTAAACCAGGAACTACCCTCGTGTTCCCTATTAAAGGGGAGGGAACACATGGGCTGAGAGACAATCTATCTGAAGATCCACCTGCTAAAAGTTCCCACGCAACTAATATTTCGCTTGGTGAACACGACATATGTCCAGCATAAGGTTCTAAATGAGTCTGTAACCGTGATGTATTGATTAAACCGAGTTCCCATATTGTTGTTGGGAGTGTGTTATGTTTTACACCAAGCAAGGAGTCTGCGATTTTGCCTGTATTAAAAATTCCAGTTCGTGGTTCTGTTGAGTGTATTCGAGAGCGATCGCGTTTTTTGTATGGCGCAATTGCTTCAGATCCAGCAACTTCTTTTACATGAGCCGAATAGCTAGGAATGTTCGTAATTTGAAGCTCAGGATGCATAAGGTTCGTTGCTAAAATTACAGCACTTTGTAAGGCTTTGCTATCTTCAAGCGATCGAGGCGTTCCTGTTGTTGCACCAGTGAGGCTGAGTACAGCCCCAACATCGCCTAATAGAGCAATAACTACAGCACGATGGTGTGCTGTACACTGGCAAGACGCTACTCTCTCTAGGAGTGGAATTAGAATTGAGCTCGCTTGCACTACCATGGTATTTATTGCTTCAACCCCTAAAATATCAAGATTTGCAGTAGTGCTAATTTCCTTGCCGTTTACGTCTCTTTCGCCAGTATTAATCGTGAGTTTTTGGCGTTCGGCAATCATGTTTTCTTGTGGTAAAAATCCATCAGTACCAAATACTCTGGTAACAAGTGCCAGTTTTTGGATATTTTCTAGGATGTTCCATAATTTTTGCAGCCCTATGGCTGCTCTTGCAAGCTCATGAGCAATAATAGGTTTTGGAAAATACAATACAGATCGTGCAAACATTGTTTGTAAAAGCGCTAGGCTTGTTGTCTTGTTTGCTGTTACAGATATTATTTCCCCTGTTATTTTATTTGTTTGCACATGCAAATGAGATTTTATTCTAGGATCTTCTTGTCTGCTTAAATCGTGTATGTAAATTTCAGTACAGAACCCTGATAATTCAACACCTTCACACATGACTGTGAGTTTAGTCGGAGAAGAAAAAAGGTCTTTTTTACGAATAGTATCAAGCGCCAAAATATGTGGATGAAAGTCTCCTTCAGAAGATATTATCTCAAGACCTAAAGGATTCTGCACTTTTCTTTGTGAAACTGAATTTTGAGTACTTTGCTCTATATCTGAACAAATCTGTCTCAGCACATCAATTTTTCTGTCTTCAATTTTTTTGATTCGGTTCTCAAAGCAAAATAAAGACCTTTGCGCGCATGAAAAGTAATCGATAAAAAGCTTTCCAATCTGATTAAACAGAAAAAAGGCATAAAATTTTTCTACAGTGTGTGGGCTACCAGGTGGAAACAAAATTTGTATAGGCAAACAAACTCCAAAATCTTTGAAGCTACCCGGGAGCATAGTTTCTCGTAATCCTCTTTGAAAATTTTTTTCTAATTGAGGTAGATCGACAAATTTATGCAAAGTCTTTGTATGCCCTTCTGCTCTTAACGAAAGCTCAGGAAGCAAACAAAATTTAAGAGCCTCTGGCTCTAAATGTGCAGAAAGATTGAAACTTGTACCAACCAGTGCTCCTGTACCTCTTACAGCACGTGAGAATGCATTTGGGCTAATTCCGGGAAGGTCATTTATCTCTAGGTGATCAATTTTGGTAATAGTAACAGGTATTGGCAAACTTTTTATTGCTGCGATTGTTGAGTCTTGAAGGAAAACGCTTTGCGCAAATTTGGTTACTCTATGTGCTAATTTTAAATTTAAAAATGGCATAATATTGTCTTTATATTTTTATAAAATAAGAGTTATTCACGAATTATATAGATATTTTAAAATATTTAAAGTGAAATTAATGATTTTGGAAAAAAATGCGCTAACTCTTTTGCTGTAAAAGCAGCTTGATTTTGAGCAAGCTTTTCGCCAGCAAGTCCGTAATAATAAGCCGCATTTTTAGCAGCTTCCAAATTTGTAAACCCTTGCGCTTTCCAGCTTGCCACAATACCAGCCAATACATCCCCTGTTCCGCCAACGCGCATTTGCACGCATCCTGTTTTGTTTTCAAATATTTGCCCATGTTGCGCAATATAATCAACAGGGCCTTTAACCAAAAAGGTGGACTCATACTTTTCTGAGATTTTTTTAAGACTCGTCTCGGAAAAAGATTGGCCAGTGAGACGTTCAAATTCTTTTTTGTGTGGTGTGAGTATCCAATTTTCTTTCGGTACGTTTAAATCAAGAACTTCAGGAAATAAAGCTTCAGCATCTAAGACAACAGGAATTTTAATCTGCTCGAGTAGTGTTAAAATGGCTTTTTGCATACAAACATCTTTGCCAAGCCCATTTCCAATAACGAAAACATGATTTTCTTGTACGCACTCTAAAATTTTTGGCACATCATTTAAAGTTAATTTGTCTTCAAAAGGTTTTAAAAAAAAGTTTAAGGAGTAATTTTTTGCGGTATTGAGGTGTTCTTGTGGAAGCCAGAGTGTAATAAGGTCTGCACCTGCAGACTCAGCCCCTAATGCAGTTAAAATAGGCGCCCCATAATACCGTTGAGATCCACCCACAATTAATATTTTTCCAAATTCTCCCTTATGTGTGGAATCTGGAATGCTAGGGAGGCTGTAATTTGCTTGCAAGTTCATTTTTTCTTTTCCATTAAAAAGTAAATTCACCAATCACAGGAAAGTGATCGGATGTATCAAAATTAGGATACATTTTTTCATTCCATGTATCTCTTAGCGTTTTTATTTTATTCACTGAATTTATAGGTGCTTTGTGTTTTTTTAAATAAAGAACATAATCTAATCGTGAACGGTCTTCCTCTATTGTCATTGAATTCAGTTTTGAATCAAAAGAATATTTTAATCCGGCCGCATTTGGATCAATAGCACCAAGCGTTTTAAGCAAAAATTGATATTCTGTTTGGAAAATACCAGCAGTGTATTCGTTTTCACGCGTGTCATATTTGTCTATGTTTAAATCACCTGTCACAAAAACAGGTTCCGTAATTGAAATGTTTTGTGCCTCAATAAACTCTTTTAACTCATGAATTTGTTTTGTTCTTGGTTGATTATAAGCTTTTTTAATTTTCGTGTTGGGATAGGCTTGTACGTGTGTTGCAAATATATTATAAATTTGGGTTATGCCATTTACTGTTTTAGCAATTTTGAGATAAGAAACGCCTTTGTTTGAAAGGCATTCTTCTGCATTGCAGCTTTTGTATACATACTCTTTTGATTCTAATATTGGCCATTTGCTAAAAGCAATCACCCCACCAGAAAGAATATTTAATCCGTCCATGCCAGGAGGTTCTGTATGATACGGATAATATGTTGCCATTCGCCTTACAATTTTTTCTCGTAGTTCACGGTCAAAAACTTCATTCAAAGAAACATAATCATAATGATTTCCAATAAGTTCAGGAATTCTATTTGCTCTTTCTAATTTATTGTTCGGATTTGCAATCACATCTCCATAAAAAGGAAACATTTGGATATTATAATTCATTGATTTGAATGTATTTGGTGCACTATAATCAAATGATTCTTTTTGTTCGTCATCAACAGTCAAAACAAAAGAAGGCCATGAAACCGTATTGTCTTTTCGAAAATAAGGAACAAAATAAAATTTTTGATTGTTCCAAGATGGTATTTGCACGTGCTGAAAAAGATGTGGATTTAAATAAATCGAGGAATCATCAGGCAATATTAACTTTGTTTCAACAATCTGAGAACTCATTAATAAACCTTTTGTAGAAATCACGAACTTTAAAGGCGCTTCTGGATACTTGAGATTTTTAATCAACACTTCGAACTCATATGTTCGACCAGGCTTAATATTTACATTTGAATTGAATCGAAGTGTTTTAAGATTAGGCAAAAACGATTCCGACCCTGCCTGTATTACTGTGTCATAGTCTTTTTGCATTTGTAAATTTTGAGGATTCAGAGCTTTAGAGGTAATTTCAAAGGATTGCTGAGAATTATTAGAAAACAGCACAAATGTGCTCGCAAACAAATTGACTGGCAGTAACAGTACAGCGGCAATAAGATATTTCACTCTGCAACCCTCCTAACTGGTTTCAATGCTTTGATATACAAATTTTACAGTTAACTACCGAGGATATTCAATGCAGAGCGTCAGGAATTTGATGAGAAGAAGCGCATGAGGGAAGGTGATAAATTTTGTGCATTGCAGAGAGTGTGCAAAGGCTCGATAACCAGAAAGACTTATGTTCAGATATAAAGTTGTGTAATGAATACGAATGTTTATACAAGATGAGGGGTGGCTGTTGGTACCTTGTGGGTGTTTTTGACTTACCTCTGCAGGCGCGGCAAAGAAAAAAAGAGTTTTGCAAATGCCAAATACCCGCGGCGAAGCCGTAAGTCAAAAATGCCAACGAGGGGTCCCAACAGATCCCGTCAGCGTTGCAGAAAGCATTCGTATTCATCACACAAAATTTTTACATGAGCATAAAAGGCGTAATTAAAGATCTTTATTATCAATCACAAATCGATAACGCACATCGCCTTTTATCGTTCTTTCATAAGCTTCATTAATTTCGTTTGGTTTAATCAACTCAATTTCAGCGCCAAGGTTGTGCTTGCCACAAAAATCGAGCATTTCTTGAGTTTCTTTAATTCCCCCAATCAATGATCCTGACAAATTACGACAACCCACTACAATAGCGCCCATGTTCAAACTATTGTTTGCATCTGGCATACCAATTTGAACAAGTGTACCTTTGATTTTTAATAAATTAAGATATGGGGTTAAATCTTGCACAGATCCTACCGTATTTAAAATCACATCAAACTTTTTTTGGTTTTCTTCAAACGCATTTGGCTCAGAAGCGTTAATGTAATTTTTAGCGCCAAATTTATACGCATCTTCTTTTTTTGCATCTGAACGGCTAATAACTGTAACATTTGCACCCATTGCAGCCGCAATTTGTACAGCCATATGGCCCAATCCACCTAATCCAAGAACAGCGACTTCAGTGCCAGTCGTAACATTCCAACGATTTAATGGAGAATATGTGGTAATGCCCGCACACAAGAGTGGTGCCGCTTTCTCAAGCGGAATATTCTCTGGAATGTGTAGAACAAAATCTTCTTTTACTATAATTTGTTCCGCATAACCACCATAAGTAGGTGTTGTTTGATCTTGTTCTGTTCCGTTATAGGTAAGAGATAAATGTTTTTCACAATATTGTTCTTCATGTGATGTGCATGCGTTGCATTCTAAACAAGAATCAACCATACAGCCAACTCCTACTGAATCCCCTACTTTAAATTTTTTAACTTCAGATCCAACCGCAACCACTTTTCCAGCAATTTCATGACCAGGAACCATTGGAAAAGTGCCTTTTCCCCACTCATCACGCACTTGATGAATGTCTGAATGACAAATGCCCGCATATAAGATTTGAATTTTTACATCTTTTGGTTTGAGCTCACGCTGAGGAATTTGGTGGGGCACAAGTTTTGATAATGGTGTAAGCGCTGCATATGCTTTAATTTGATTCATAATTTACCTTAAGCCTTAAAGAATAATAAGATTTTTACACTAATGCTCTTTGTTTCGTGACGCAATAGAGAATTTAATGCAAATTTTATTTGAAGAATATTGAGTTTAGTTTTATAGTTTTTATATATAGTTCTTGTGTTAATTTTGAATTTTTTTCCATTAAGTGGTCTCTATTTTATGATTATTCTTTATAACTTTGCTCATAGCCATTTTGCAATATCTTGTACTGGCTTGAAAGATAGATCATTTCACTTTGGTTTTAATTCGCGTTCAAAAGAAATGATTGCACTTAGTCCTTTCGAATTTCAATTACCAACCATCATTTTGCCCTGGCTCGACCTCAATCATTATATGATAGGTAGTAGTGTGGCTCCTAAGCGGATTGGTATTCCTAGCGTTGAAGATGGTAATGTTTATGGTCCAAGCGAACGGGCAATTTATAATTGGCTATTTTTTGGGGATCAATCTTTTGCAACTGTTTTACCAGTTGGTCCAATGAGTTTAATCGACTCAATTTTTCACTTTCCTTCTCGTTTAAAAAGACTCGTTAATCAAAGACCAATCGATACTTGGTATGTGCCAATGGGAATCGGAAGCATTCCTGTACCATGGACTGTAGATTCCGCCCATTGCTTAGATATGGTGCGTTGGATGTTAAGAGTTGCTTTTTTTAATCGGGATCATCCTGAAAATTTAGCCCTTTTAGGTTTAAGGGCAACTCCATTAGATTGTTCTGTATCTGGAACTTGCTCAGAATCAAGTCGATTAATGCCGGCAAAGTCCTCTCAAAAATCCAATCATATTATGCGCATGAGCTACTGGCGTGCTTCGGGGCCAGGGTTTAATACCTTAGGTGCAACCGCTCTTTTTATGAGTACAGCTGAAAAACTACGTAATAATGTAATAGAAGCAAATCATAATATTGGTAATGAATGTGTGGATGGTACAGTGATTGAAGCTGCGGGTGTAGGTGTTTACGCTAAAATGTACGGCAGAACCGAAGCAGAACGTAGAGAAGATTTGACCTCTCATCCTCTCAGTTCACCAGCTGCCGCAGGACCCTCAGAGGCATTTACACGCCCTCCAACTCCATTAAGAGAAGAATTTCAAGCCGGTTTACACACACGAGAAACTGAAATGCACCCAATTTATAGATGGGAACTCTATCAACATTGGATGAGAGAGTTTGTACAGCTTCATGGAGACACTCCTCGTCATCCTCCAGCATATATTAAATTAACCGCAGATCTCTTCAGAAATAGTTCATCATATCTTAAAGATTATTTTCGCAATCGTTATCCGGTTAGGTTAAAATCGGGTGCTTTTTATGAATTTTATGGTGATCAATACATGCATGGCACACGTGAAAGAGGTGATTGGGCAGAGTCAATAGATCATCTTACTCAACGAGGCTCATTTACTAAAAAAGGAAGTTTAACAACTCGAATTGCTTCATTTAGTGTAGCGCCTACAATCAATTTGCCTGAAATAGGGCCGTTTCGTTTATTTTTAACTTCCTTGGTTCCTATCAGAGAGATAGAAAGCAAAACGACGAGAATACGTGAATTATTTGCTCCAACATTATCTGGTCGCTTTATTTTAAATCCAAGTTTTGAACATACAGTTATGACACAAATAGTTGATATAATTGCGCGCGATACTCAAATGTTTCAGAAAGTTCATTATACTGAAGGTGAAATTCAGGCTTTGTTAGAACAAATTCGTTCAGCTATTGCTGTAGCGATCTCTCGGGACCGTGCTTAATCCAAAATTTTTAAATATTCTTCTTTGTATGCCAACCCAAAGTTAAAACCTAAGACGATACGTACACGTAAGAAGTGTAAATAAAATTTGCCTTATTCCTTCCAATAACGATTATTTTTTCTTTCATTGATATTTTTTTGACAAAAACTTTTATTTTATTCAACATAATTTAAGTTATCAGTAGTGATAATATTATTATATAATTTAGTTAATTTAATATTATATAAATTTAACTAAATTATATAAATTAATTAATAAATTTATAGATAATAACTAAAACAATAAGAATTTTGTCGTAAGAAAGGGTTTCAAAAAAAGAAATGAAAAGAAAATTTGAAAAACTTGTAGAAAAAGGTGGAGTCATTTAAAATTAAGGTAGAAAAGGGGGCATATATGGATTGTTTTAAAACTATTGGCTCAATTCTTGCTGTAGGGCTTGTATTGGGTTTAAATGTGTCGTGTAAGCAAGATAACCCCGAATCACATAAAAATGAACCCCTTCCTAAAGATGGTGGTTGGGACGAACCTCCATTACTAGCGCCAGCATCTATTGCAGGTACAGTGAGTCTTACAGCAAGTACAACGACTCTTACTTATACCGTGACATGTGAAGATCCATACGATATTGTTCAGTGTTTTATTATGTTTTATGATGTGCAACAGTTCAAGATTCACTCAGGTAAAGCTACCGCAAATTTGTGTTTACTTATGGTGAATAGCACTATGGATTTTGATTGTGCCTTAGTGACCCCAGGTACTTATGTAAGTATTTCACCATCATGTAATATTCCTGAAAAAGGCTTATTAGTACAAAGTCCAAATGCTTCAATGGGTGTAGTTCAGTGCCCAATAATCTAAAGCATTTAGACTTTGTATTGTACGATTGAATTGTGGAAGTCTATCGTATTATAAAATAACATTCCAATCGTTCGATTTATTGGATGCATTTTTCTTTTGAACCTTTTTATCGGTCTTTTTCGTTGTCTTAACTGCTGCATTTTTATGATAGTTTTTGTTACCAGAGTCGTAAGTTGATTCACAACCAATGGCACAAACACTGCCTACAAAGGCGATAGTTAAAATTGTAACGATATTTTTCATCTCTTTTTACCTCGTATAAAATGAGATTAAACAGGGCTTATACCTTTATTAGTGTAAGTCCTGTGTGTATATATCGTATTTGAATGTAGAAAATTGATATTTAAAACACTTATAGAGTGATATTAGCTATATAGTACGCAGAATTATTGATTTTCTTGCGTTTGTGATGCAGGACTTGCTGTATTAGAGCTTTGTTTTTCTTGTTCTGCTTTTTTTCTTTCTGCACAAGGACACGGCGCATCTTCTTTATGGCCACCACATGCAAATGCTGTACTTGAAATACCAATTACCGCACAAACCATTATTTTAGTGAATTTATCAAACATTTTAACTCCTTCTGAATATAAAAAAGAAAAGCTAGCTCTCTTTTTCTTTGCGGTCAAAACAATTTGACTTCAATTTTGCTTTTTCACCTGTTACAATGCTTAAAGAGCAAATATTTTTATCATTTTTGCCACGAATATAATCCACACTAACTTGTGATGATGCATCATCTAATTTTAGTCTTGTCCATAAAGCATAACGAGCATCAAACCAATCTGTTCTCACTTTAGTACCATATTTTGTATAGTGAAGCGGCACATGTGGTCTTTGTTCATGGCTAGAACCGCTTAAAATGACGGGCAGATCATCGAAATGCGCTACTAACGAAACATGATCATGGCCTACAATTAAAGCTGTAATTTTATTTCTATATTTTTTTAAAATTGGACGAATGGCTTCCTGAAATTTTTGGCGTTCTTTAGAAGAATGAAAGGGAGAAACTCGGTATGTTGGATGATGATAAACAATAAAAGTAAAAGGCGTGTGAGAAAGTGCTAACTCAGCTTCTAAAAATTGAGCTTGTTCTACAGATGTCTTCTTATTATCAGAATTTAAAACGATAAACTTAACATAATCATTATCTATACGACTATAATACTCACCTGGCATTTTAAAAAATTGAACTTCTGTTTCATAGCCACCATGATGATTGCCAATAGCCGGTGCAAAAAAATCGAAATTTGCAAGACTCCAACGAAGCCAAATATCAGAATACGTTTTTGGAGACCAAGGCCATGAGTATAAATTATCGCCAGGCATAATTAATGTTCGTACATCATGCCTTAAAAGCGAGTGGTATATATTTTGTGTATCATTATTCCATTCGCCCGCATCGCCGATAACTGCATATTCGTAGCTTTTTGCAGAAACTATGTTTGGAAAAACAAATAGAGCACACAATGACACTATTTTTACAACGAACATCATAAGTCTTTTACTAAAATCCATTTTAAAACTGCTCCTTAATTGGCCACAATAAGCATAAGTGCGACTAGTATAAGCTTCATACATTAATTACTTCACACTTACAGACAAAAATCCCTACCCATTTTAAATTCATTTATAAAAGAAAAAAAAACTACTGAAAATCTTGTGGTAATCTTGCCTACAAGATTTAATCTAGAAATGATAATACGGTAGTGTCAAAGAATTTTTTGTTCAGTTCTAAGCGTCAGTCCGATCAATCAAGAAGGCCTAAGGTGTGAACTAAATAAAATATAAAAAAAATTAGGATAATAAAGTGTTAGATATTTATATTGATGCAGATGCGTGTTCTGTTAAAGAAGAGATTTATAAAGTAGCTGCTCGCTATGGATTAAAGGTTATTGTTGTCGCCAATCAATTTATAAATACCCCTCTAAATCCCAATATTAAAATGGAAGCAGTGTCTGGTGGGTTTGATGCTGCCGATGACTGGATTGCTCAAAAAATATCTAAAGGCGATATTTTGATCACTTCAGATATTTTGCTGGCTGAGAGGGGAGTGGCGAAAAAAGCGCGTGTACTCGGCCCTAAGGGCAATGAGTGGGATGATGGGAATATTGGCAATGCCCTTGCCATGAGGGAATTAAATTCGCATTTGAGGGCTTTAGGTCTGGCGGGAACGGGCCCATCTGCTATGACGAAAAAAGATCGATCTCAATTTCTAGGAAAGCTGGATCAAATAATCCAAGCTCTTAAAAGGCTATAGTGTATAAAAAATGAAATTTGACAAATATAAAATATCAGAACAACTCATTAGTAATCTCCACGAAAATGGATTTATTAAGGCTACAAATATCCAGTTTAAAACAATTCCTGCCATTTTAGACGGCGAAGATGTTTTAGCAATTGCACAAACAGGAACTGGAAAAACCGCTGCTTTTGTAGTTCCCATCATTGAAATGGTTCATAAGCATAAAGAGCGATACCAAGACACAGGAACTTTGTGCTTGGTTATGGTTCCCACTCGAGAATTAGCGAAACAAATTGGACAGGTGTTTGCCAAGCTTTCTAAAAAAACCAAAGCGACAAGTTTTGCTGTTTATGGCGGTGTAGAGCAAGATCAACAGATTGCACAGCTTAAGGGTGGAGTGGATATTTTAGTTGCAACTCCCGGGAGAACTTTTGATCTTATTTCTCAGGGGTATATTAAAATCGCTAATGTGCGAGTTTTAGTATTAGATGAGGCCGATTACATGTTGGATCTTGGATTTATTGAAGATATTCAAGACGTAAAGAAAAAACTTAAAACAAGGCATCAAACTTTATTTTTTTCAGCAACAATCAATCAAAAGATTAAAAAACTGGCTTACTCACAGATTAAATCCAATGCCTTAAGAATTCAGATTTCTCCTGATAAAATGATTTCAAAAAATATCACTCATTTTAAAGTCAGTGTGGAGATGGACGATAAAAGACATCTCTTAACTCATTTTTTAACCGCCAACCCTGAGACTAAAACTTTGGTATTTGTAAGAACTCAAGTGCGAGTAGCTAGAGTGTTAGCGCATCTAACAAAAAATAATATCATTGCTGAATGCATTCATGGCGGAATGACACAGGAAGACCGTGAAAAAAATCTCGATATCTATAGAGAGAAAAAATATGGTGTTCTTATAGCTTCGGATGTAAGTGCCCGGGGTATAGACCTACCCGGAATTACACATGTGGTTAATTATGATCTTCCAGATAATCCAGAAAACTATGTTCATAGAATTGGCCGTACAGGTAGAGGGTTTGCAACGGGAGATGCTATTTCATTTTGTAGTTCGACGGAAAAAGAACAGTTAAAAGCCATTGAAGAGCTTCTGCAAACAGAAATTCAGGAATTAAAAGCTGATAAGTTACTTCTCGATAAAATTCCAAAGACCAGCATTGATCATATGGAAATAGATGACATGGTGGCCATGCTGGCCCTGGAAGAGGGCTCTTTTGCTAAGCCTAAAAAAGGAAAAAAAGCAAAAAAAGGCAAAAAAAAATGAGCCAAGCTTGACTCAAGTTCTGATAACTTAAAATTGAACTAAAAAAAAGGGTATGATAAATTTTTTGAGTTAGAAAAATATTAGGAAAACTATGATGAAAAAAAACGCTCTGCCTCATATTAGAAACTATTTTGGCTTATATCAATTCGATGCAGCAAAAATGGAAAAAAAGCTCAAAAAATCTGATTTTAACCAAATTTCAAATATTATTCAATTTGGTGGGCAGATGAATCCAGACCTTGCCGATAAAGTGGCGCAGGCAGCCAGAGATTGGGCGCTTGAAAATGGAGCTTTTCACTATTGTCATTGGTTTCAGCCACAAACAGGCATCACTGCCGAAAAACACGAATCATTTTTGTGGTTTGATAAAAACGGACCTGTCGAAAAATTTTCTGGAGCAGATTTATTAAAAAGTGAGCCAGATGCTTCTAGCTTTCCTTCGGGTGGTAAACGTTCCACTTTTGAGGCACGTGGTTATACTGCATGGGATCCTTCAAGCCCAATGTTTATTTGGGGCCGTGGCGAAGAAAAAACTCTTTACATTCCTTCAATTTTTGTCAGTTATCATGGCGAAGCACTCGATTTTAAAACGCCTTTGCTACGCTCAAACGATGCTCTCGAAAAAGAAGCGATCAAAACACTTCATTATTTAGGCCAAAAGCATGTTAAACAAGTTTTTAATATGGTTGGGAGTGAACAAGAATTTTTCTTAATTGATAAAGAGTTTGCTTCTAAAAGATCAGACATTAAATTTACTGGTCGTACTTTATTTGGAAAACAACCTCCTAAAGGCCAAGAACTAGAAGATCATTATTTTGGTCATATTCCAAGCAAAGTGCACGCATTTTTAGGTGAGCTTGAATCCGAACTATACAAATTAGGTGTGCCTTTAAAAACAAAACACAATGAAGTGGCACCACGGCAATTTGAAGTTGCGCCCATATTTGAAATGTCAAATATTGCAGCCGATCATAACCAGTTACTTATGAACTTAATGAAAGAAGTTGCAAATAAGTACAATTTTGTTGTGTTACTTCACGAAAAACCATTCAATCTAATGAACGGAAGTGGAAAGCATATTAACTGGTCTATTGCAGATGGTGAAGGAAAAAACTTTTTAGATCCCGGCAATACTCCAGAAGATAATTTTACATTTTTAACTTTTTTATGTGCAGTACTTTTAGGAGTATCTCAGCATTCTGATGTATTGCGCGCATCAGTTGCATCAGCAAGCAATGATCATCGTCTTGGCGCTCATGAAGCTCCACCTGCGATTATTTCTGTCTTTTTAGGTGAAAATCTAGACTCTGTTTTAAATGCAATTGAGTCTGACAAAAATACCAAAAAAAGTGTTCAAAAGTTGATGATGAATTTAGGACTTTCTCATGTACAAAATTTCCCTAAGGATAATACAGATAGAAATCGTACATCCCCATTAGCATTTACAGGAAATAAGTTTGAATTTAGAGCAGCAGGCTCAAATGCTTCAATTAGCTATCCTATTACTATTCTGAATGGTGCTGTTGCTCATGGTCTTGCTCAAATTAATGAGATGATCTCTGCAAAAATAGGAACATCGAAAAGCATTTCTCAAACAGAGTTAGTTTCTATTCTAAAACAAATTATTCAAAATACCAAAAAAATTCGTTTTGAAGGAAATGGATATTCAAAAGATTGGGAAAAAGAAGCAAAAGAAAAAGGATTGTCTAACTTTGCAAATACACCTTCTGCCTTAAAAGCGTTAAATAAATCAAAAAATGTTCAATTTTTAATAGATGCTAAAATTTTTAGTGCAGATGATGTGCATAGCCGTCTTACAGTGCAGTATGAACGATATATAAAAGAATGCTTAATCGAACTCAATTGTGCACTCGAAATGGTTTATACCCAAATCATTCCTTGTGCACTTACCTATTATAAATCACTTTTAAAAACCCAAGCTCTTGCCCGTGAAGCGTCAGCTCCGCAATGTTGCGATCAACTTGTCCGTACGCTTGGCACTCTTGTTTCAAAATTAACAGACTGTACTTATATTTTACAAGCAAGTGTAAATGAACTTTCTTCAAAATTTGAAACGGCAAACGAGAAATTTGCAGATATTGCTGATAAGCTAGTTGAAACAGAACTCGAACAACTTAAACAATTGCGTTTGTATGTTGATGCAATTGAGGCAATTGTGCCAAAAGAAAACTGGCCTTATCCAAACTATTCAGAAATGTTATTTGAAGTATGATTAATTTTTTAGAATATCTATCCGATCCCAGTAAGCTTATTAGTTTCGTTGGTTTAGTAGGCATTGTTTTAATTGTTTTTGTTGAAACGGGTTTGCTTGTAGGTTTTTTCTTACCTGGCGATTCATTACTCATTACAGCGGGTTTGTTTGCTGCTCGTGGCGATATTTCGATTGTACAATTAATTATATTTACATTTTTGGCTGCGGTTATTGGAGATGCCACCGGATTCTATATTGGCAAACGATTAGGAAAGCTTCTTTACACGAAAGAAGATTCGTTTATTTTTAAGAAAAAGCACATTAAACATGCGCATGAATTTTATGAAAAACATGGTGGCAAAACAATTATTATAGCTAGATTCGTGCCTATTATTCGCACTTTTGCTCCTACTGTAGCAGGTGCTGCGCATATGAAGTACTCTCAGTTTTTTGCGTATAATGTGATTGGAGCATTTTTTTGGATTACCAGTATGTGCTTAGGCGGCTATTATCTTGGCCATCTTTTTGGCGAACATATTAATAATTACATTCACATTATTATTATGGGCGTTATATTACTTTCGTTTTTACCAATTATTTGGCAGTGGATTTTAGTACGCAAAAAATCTAAATCAGGCGCCTAAGATTTTATTTTTAATATATATGCAGTATTATGGAAGATAGATTTCATTTTGAAATGAATTTCAGTCCTATTGTATATATATTAAAGGAAAATCTAAATGCTCACTCAAAAAATAGCTGACAAAAAATTGAAAACTCTTTGTACAAAAGCAATTATATTATTGCCTGCGCTTTTATTTTTATCTTCTTGCTCTACAAAACTTAGATCCGTTACAAATACAGATAATGAAAAAGTATATACTCCAGTCGAAGTCAATAATGATTTTATCTTTTTTAGATTTGCAAGCACTTCTCAAGGTTTGCCAGGTGTCAAGTGCGCAAATCCTAATTTTATATTTACAATTTTAAGTAATCCACAAGTGACAGATCCTAAAAAACCGTCTTGTGCATTTTTATTTCAAAATAATACACCCCATAATATTCCTATTAGCAAACCTAACGGTGATAATTATACAATGATGCAATGTAGCATTGCAGGTTCAAATGGCCCTCTTCTCTTGTATTGGTTATTTCCATTAGATCGCACTGCGCCATTTGATATTTTAGCAAATCAAGAAGGTGGATTTGGGGTCTATGATCCGATTACGCAATGTCCTGCTGGTAAGGATTTTGTTTGTACTTTTTGGAACAATACTCTTGAACCAGATTCTTGTACTGGCATTGTCATTTAAATAAGTATTTTACATTAAAAATTGACAAGGCAGTCTAAGAATGAATTTTTCAAAAAAATTAATGTTTATACCTGTCATTTTAGGATTTACAGCTTATTATTGTAAACATAATGCTTCAGATCAAACTTTGCCTGAAAAGTCTGATTTGCTTCTGAACGAACCGGGAGCAGTTAAAGTCTTCAATACCGATATTGCTACTATTGATTATGAAAATTGTGACTTAATCAATGGCTGTGAACTTATTTTTCAATCTTCTGTTTTAGAAAAAAATGCAGAAATTCAAATTTCTGCAATCGAAATTCAAACCCCAAATTTATTAATGGCTTATGCAGGAACCGCATCATCAAAGTGGTACCAAGCTTCACTTACATGTAAATATTCAGATGGCTTTATGAAATGTCGAAAATTTTTTCCTATTGCAGATAAATTTACACTTATCGGTTTCTCTGAAAATAATAATGTGCATATTGAAGTGAAAGTCCAAAATAAAACTTCAAATATTCAAGAAAATTGTGAAGAAACAGTGTGTGGACAAGCTGGCACAACTGTTCAACGTATGTTTGACTGCTCTAAAAGAGTCAAAAACTTTGCTGGATTTGGAGATGGGTTAGGGGGATTCAGTTCGTTTATACCTGGCGAACCTGATAATAACTGGTTTTTAGTTTCAAGCCTAGGGACCGGACAAGATTCCTGCACGTGGCTTTCTCCTATTTTAAAAAACAGTAATCCTGTTCTTGGAAAAAATGAATTTGATACTCACGGAAACAAGCTCGTTGATTATATGAATTCTTCAACTCAGGGGCGTTTTTTATGGGCTGGTAAATCCTCAAAAAGTTATAACTTTTTTGAAGCAAACGGAAAAAACCCGCTCAATACAGAAAATGCTAGCTATCCTTTTTATAAATTCTCTGCTTCATCAAAAAATATTTTCAGTATGAATGGCAGTATTTATTACCCTGGTTGTAATGCATTTATATGTAAGCTTCCATGGACAAAGGTTATTTCAAAAAATGCTTCAACAGATTGGCAAAAAATACAGCACGAGAAAAATATTTGTGAAAGCGAGGAGTTACAATCCTCTCTGTTGTCAGGGACAGAGTATTTGTGGCAAATGCCTAGTTATCCTATGATTTTAACACTCACTGGCGGCGGTAAGCAGGATCGTACATGTGAAAGAAATGGAGACTTAATTAATGAAAAAGGGCTCTGTAATGGTGGGTTGGATCAATTAGGATTTCGTGCAAGCGATCAAATTCCTGGATTTACGCCAACTACAGGCCCAGGACGCTCTTTTTTCTGGAGTAGCAGTGTTGCAACAGATGGTATGGCTTATATGTTTACAGAGGCACGAGGTAATGTTGCTGGATCACCATTCGACACTTCATACCCAGTACGTTGTGTAAGTGCTGTTTGGTAAAAATTCGCTAATCTTTTCATTTTTGATTATACTTAATGCCAACCAAAGTTCAAAATCCAAGACGTACACACATATAAGAAGAGTCAATAAACTTTGTGTATCCAGCAGATATTGGGCAGCAGATGAGAGTGTTGAATAATGCGAAATAGAGTATTTGTATGCAGAGTTGCTCCCTGGAATTGCGAAGGGGTAGAAGTTTTAGTTTTTACGCGCGGTCACAAATGCACACAAACTACTCTTTCCGCATTATTCAACACTCTCATCTGCTGCCCAATATCTGCTGGATACACAAAGTTTATTGACTCTTCTTATCTGTGTGTCTCGTCTTGGATTTTGAACTTTGGTTGGCACACTTAGTATTTGTGAATATCATCTCAAATTTTATATTTAGAAAGAAGTAAATTATGGCACTTGCAGAATATTTAATGTCTTCTGAAGTAGAACGTATCATAACTGAATGTTTGCAGACAGAACGTTCTGCCATGACGGTGGTTGCTCCTGGAAGTGCAACAGAAAGTGCTGGTATCCGCGCAATGAGAGAACTTGCGGCACAACGACGAGCACAACAAAGTAGAACAACACCATTTCAAGAGTACCACAATAAGTATGCACTTCAGATACAAATTCTATCTCAATTTTTGGCCTTGAAGCCTCACTTACGGTTTGAAATAAAAATGATGCTGAAAAATTATTTTGTCATGGATGATAGTGTGCATGCAGAAGCAGAATTGCATAATTTAATAATGTTTCAGATAATTACTTCTACAGATGCACACATTTTTAGAATATTGCACACTACTTATTTTCGACCTTTTATTGCAGGATATATTGCTTTACAGTATTTTCCACAAACAACAGCATAGAAAAAATTTTTGATACTCAATAGCCAACCCAAAGTTAAAAACCCAATACGATATGAGCTAAGGGGCTTTCTTCACAAAACCAGAATAGCCCATTAATAACGATGGGGTAATTTTAAATTCAAATTTATTATCTACACCACCAGTACAAATCATTTTTGCAAATGATTTGGTTAAAAACTTAGGACGTAAGCCCACTATCTGTTCTTTTTTACAATTATACTGATTAAACACATCTAAAAGCTCTTTTGGTTTAATAAAAAGATGATACACATGTAAGTTTGGTGGGGTGTTTTTAACAAACCATTCAACGCCTTTAATCACAAATAACCAAGACAAAAAATTTCGATTAAATGTATGAAAAAAGCACAAACCATTTGGTTTTAAAACGCGAGTCGCTTCTTTGATAATAGCATTTACATCTTCAACATGTTCCAAAAAATCCATCATACAAACAACATCATAAGATTCATCTTCAAAAGGAAGATGATAGGCATCGCCTTGTACATATTTTACATTTTTTGTGTCATCTTTAGAAGCAGCAACGTTAAGAGATTCTTGAAAAAGATCTAGCCCAGTAATATTATAACCATCTTTTGCAAGTTCGTTTGCAAGGAATCCGCCACCACAACCAATATCTAAAATAGACGCCGATTGATTGATATGAGCTTCAGAAAGCTTTGCTTTCACCCAAGCGGTTCGTGTTCGTGATTCTGCACGTAGAAGAGCGATAGGGTCTTTTTCTTCTTTATACCACTTATCGCCAACAGTTTGATAATAAAGATTATTGACTTGGTTTGGTAACTTCTGATTGTTCAATGTCTATGCCCTCTTTAAGAAAATTCCAATAGACAACTTGATAGATTAAAAATCCAAAGGTCATACAGAATTGAATATAAAAAATTTGTTTTAAAATGTCTGATTGTGTTGAAAAAATTGAATACGTACTAGATTGCACTGATGGCCAACACAAAAACAATGTAAAAAGAATGACTGGGTGAAGGATAAATAAAAGAGCATGTAAATGTTGTTCTGTGATTGGAGCATATTTTTTATGAATTCCTTCATCTTTTATAATCAGAAGGCATGAGACAATACTTAAAAATAAATATATAAGAATAGATTTTAAATTGAATTGCAAAAAAGCAATCACGCAAAAGCAGAGTAAGACAGAAAGGGTATCAAGAGGATGACCAATACGTTCAAACCTCGGAACGTGACGGTTGCGATGAAAGTAAAATTCATCAAATAACATAAGAAAAGCCTGTAGACTAAATATAGAAACGACAGCATAACTAATGTAATTCATTCTATAGAATCCTCATAATGCTTCCTGAAATTGTAAGCCCAGGACCAAATGCTAAACTAATCACATGAGTATATTTTGAGTGCTTTGTGTCTAAAATTCGTTGCCAAATATGAGGTAACGTTGCAGAAGACATATTGCCGTGTTCTTTAAGAATTTGAAAACTGTATTTAATTTGTTCATCTTTTAAAGATAGCGTTTCTTGCAAAGTTGAAATAATTTTAGGCCCACCAGGATGAATGGCAAATATACATTTATTAAAATCAATTTTTTCTGATGTTTTAGATTTTAAATTTTCTAAATAATTTTTTAAATTTTTAACAATAATACCAGGTACAGACTTAGAAATTGTCATTAAAAAGGCAATTGGAGAAACATTCCATGTCATTGCAGATTCTGTATCAGGAATGGTTTCTTCTTTTAAAGCAAGCAATTCAAAATGCTGCCCTTGAAAATCTGATTGAGAAGAAGAAAGTGTATATTTTGCATGCCCATCTGCAAATAAACTTTGAACAACATGCTGATCAATTGATGTAGATGTTAAATTAAAATGCAAAGAACAAAGTTCTGTATGGACAATATCAACACAAGAAATCATCTCTTCTGCATTCAAAAAACCATTTCCTATACGGATAGCAGGAAAGGCAGCGTAACAACCCATATGATAACAATGTGTAACAGTTGTGTTTTCGCCCCAATCATAAGACGAAACCAGTTTTTGTCCCGCTGAAGGTGAAACATAGCCTGTACAGGAAACATGAATTAAATGATTTGGTGGCGTGATATTTTTATCAGGATAAAAAATTTTAAAAACTTTATCTGTCGCTTCAGTATAAAAACACATGCGTTCTGTTAAGGATTTTTCAACAATCGAATCTTTTACTTCAATAAACTGCATTTTATCCCAATTGTGATGAGTAAAATCTTCAATTTCAGAATAACGTGTGGCAATTTTATCTTCTAAACATGAAAAACGAAGGATTTTTTTTTGGACAAGAGATTGTTCTTTTAGAGATTTAGCAAATGAATGAGCTTGAATGAGCCAGTCTAATGAAGCCGATTGTCTAAGACAAAAAGACGGATGATGAGTTTGAATATTTCCCAAATAGACTTTTGTCATTGAATCCTCATGATTTTTCGATTTCTTGTAATGTAAATAAGTTTGAATTACGTGCCGAAACACTAGAACTTGTTAAAGAAACAAACACAAACTTTTGACCTGCGCGAAAACCAAATTGTTCTACTAATATTTGTTTAATATTCGAAAGTAACTGTTCTGTTTTATCTGTTGTGTTTAATAAAACTGGTTGCACAGCTCTTAAAAGATTCAATTGTCTAAAAATATGTTTGTTGCGTGTAACCGCAATTATGTTTTTTGGTGTTCTCATTGCAGAAAGCTTATAAGCAGTATAACCACCTTCTGTGAAACAGACAATTGCTGACACATCTTCTTCTTCTGCAATACGCATTGCACCGTATAAAATAATGTCATCATCAGAGGCAATGTTTTCAAGCTGATAAGATTGCCACGTTTTTTCACGCCACTGATCGGCCTGATACAAAACACTATGAGAAAAATCTGCCACACGATCTTTATAAGGCCCATGTGTAACTTCAGAAGTAAGTACAAGAGCATCTGCGCCATCTTCCATAGCGTTTGTCATGTCTGATACTTCAGCGCGTGTAGGGGTTGGATTGTAGCGCATTGATTGCATAAGCTCTGAAGAGACAATAATTGCTTTTCCGTGCTTATTGCAAATTTCAATAATTTCTTTTTGAAGAACGCCAAGGTTATGGGGATGTTCGTCGAGGCCAAGATCAGAACGGCTTAACAAAACACCATCAATTAAATGTAACACTTTCGGCATCATTTCAAGTGAACGTTTAGAACCCACTTTGAAAATAAAACGAGGCGGTAATTTTGTATCGGGTTCTAAAATAGTTGAAGTGATTGGCACACTAGGGTGTCTGCGTGAACTTTTGCTTTCGGACCCTAAAATCATATTTTTAATAAATACAATTTCTTCCTCAGATTTTATACCTGATAAAAGTACATAATCTGCATGATAATTGAACTTATGTTTTAAAGTGTTTTCATCTGCAGGCATGAGTGGAAAAAGAGTGCGGTTAATATCTGTTGAATGTAAGCGTGAACCTGAAAAAATAGTGCCACCTTCAAGAACTCGACACTTTAAATGCATCTCTTGTTTGCGTTTTTTTACTATTTTCTCGACAATTAAACGAACTGATCCAAAAGATAAATTGAATAAAGCACCAATTTTAATCTCGTTTAACTGATCTGGATTTGAAATACGCACTTCAATTGCAGCAGTTTTACTTGCAATAACAGCATTTTGAGCGCAAGCATCAAAATCAACTGAAAAGGAAACATCTAAAAGCGCATCATCTGTAAAATAAAATTCATTATTGGGGACTGAAACTAAACTACGACGACCAACAAGCTCAAATAAAAATGTAGGCTCTTCGTAATTTAATAAATTATCTGAAACAGCTTGTTGTTTGTTCCACTCTTTTTGTACCTGGGGCACAAGATTATCAAAATGATGTGAGTAAATAGCGCGAATAATTGAAATTCGATATTGTTGAAGTAAAGTAACCGTTTCTGACAAATTTTCTTGGAAAAGACCATGTGAGGTTAAAGACCAAATTAGTTTTGTGGCGACAATTTCTGACAGCGTTGACATATTCCAAATAATTCCATTCTATGGTTTTGCAACTTAAACTGAAGATCGTGTGCAATTTTAATTTGTAGAGTTTCTACATCTTCATTAAAAAATTCAACAATTTTTTTGCACTTTGTACAAATGATATGATCGTGATGTTCATCTTCAAGATCAACAAATTCAAATTGTGCCCGTGTGCCATCAAAAAATCTTTCTACAAGAAATTTTGCAGATGTCATCATTCGTAATGTTCTGTAAACCGTTGCAACACCAACAGAAGAGTCGTATTTTTTTACAATATTGGTAATGGTTTCAGCATCTAGATGTTGTTCTGAATTCAGAACAGCTTCTAAAATATAATTTCTTTGATTTGTAAAACGGAGTTTATTTTGTTTTAAATAGTCAAAAAAGACTTTTTTTAAATGATTTTTTTGTTCAGTAGATAAAGATGAGCTTTTGACAATTGTAGGTGAAGATTGCATAGGATTATTCATAATGACAATACTTCAAAAAAAAGAATCCCCTCAGAAAGGGGATTCAATGATAAGTAAATTATCTACGGAAGTTATTGTTATAACCACCTTCGCGTTTATTATTGAAACCACGATCCGGATTGCTTTCGCGTGGACGTGCTTCGTTTACTGTTAGGGGACGGCCGCCATAATCGCGTTTATTGAGCTCATTTACGGCATTATTCGCTTCATCGTCATTTTCCATTTCGACAAAACCAAAACCTTTGCTACGACCTGATTCGCGATCTGTGATAATACGTGCACTTTCAACAGCACCATATGGTGTGAAAAGTTCAGCAAGTTCATCATCAGTACACTTATAGTTTAGGTTTCCAACATACAACTTCTTAGACATGAAACAAAAGCCTCCAGCCTTAATTAATATTTATTATAAGGCACAATAAAACATGATACACCCGTAAAAAACACCCCAGAAAGCATATAGAGATATGAAGTGACGGTTCCCAGATTCTAAAAGCACTCCCCTAATAAGTCAAATTATATTTTTCATTTTTGAGAAAAAGTTTTGACATTTAGAATAATTAAGGAGAAGTAAAAAAATATGAATGCACTTATTTTACTTGCCCTTGGCTATTTGGTTGATTTTTTTGACTTAACTCTTTTTGCCGCTGCACGGGCGTCCATATTAGAATCGTTACATGTTGCCCCAGAAAACGTCATGAACGTCAGTCGTTTGATGTTTAATTCCCAAGCTATTGGCATTGCAATAGGCGGTGTGTGTTCAGGCATGTGGGGCGATAAAATTGGACGCATGTCTAGCGTACGAATTGGTATTTTTATTTACTCTATTGCAATCTTATGGAGTACCGTAACGACTTCAGTTGATTGGTTTATTTGCTTAAGATTTTTGGCAGGGTTTGGTTTAGCAGGCGAGCTAGGCTCATCTGTTACATTTGTGACTGAAGCTTATGAAGGCAAAAAACGTGATCGTGCAACCAGTATTATTTATTTTTCTGGTGTGCTTGGTGGTATTCTTGCGACCGTTTTAAGTGCTTTTGTTTATTGGAAAACTTTATTCATTATTGGTGCCTGCGCAGGTTTTGTTCTCCTTTTTTTACGTATGAATATAAAAGATTCTGTTTTATTTCATACCCTTAAAGAAAAATCTCATATTAAACGCGGCTCTTTAAAAGAACTTTTATTCAAAAGAACAACTTTAACTCAAGTGGTTGCTTTAACCTCATTACTCGTTCCATTTTGGTTTATGGTTTATTTTATTAACTTTGGGCCAGAAGTAGCCAAACAAATTGGGGTGAACGGCAAGCCTCTTCAAAGCATTATTTTAGGATGCTTTTTTATTGGTTCCGTTTTTGGCACATACACACTTGCATATCTTGCCCCCATTGTGAAAAGCCGCAAAAAACTTTTAATCTCTGTGTTTGTGTGGATGTTTTGTGTTGTAAGCATATTGCTGCTTGGTAACTACATGTCTTTATACGCTTTTTATGGCGTAATGTTCTTACTTGGTATGGGATGTGGCTATCCAGGCCTTTACACAACACTTGCTGCGGAAACTTTTGGAACCAATCTAAGAACTACAGGAACTTGTATGGTTTCTTGTTTGGGAAGAGCTTCCTTGGTCGTAATAAATTCGCTTGTTCCTTTTCTTATTGCTTATACTGCTTCAGTGAGCCTAGGAATTGTGATAAGTAATTTAATTGTACTTGGAATAGTGATTATCGCACTTTCAGTTTTACAAGAAACACATCAACGTTCTATCGATTTTTTGAGTTAATTTTATCATATGCAAGCTCCTTATCTTACCTGCCATAACTTGGCTGCGGCTTACGATTCTAGAACTTTATTTAAAAACTTATCGCTTTCTATTCACCCTGGCGAACGCTGGGGTATTGTTGGGCCAAATGGAGCAGGTAAATCAACTTTATTTAAAATTATTAAAGGCTTACTTACTCCTCTTGAAGGTTCGGTTTCACTTAAAAATAATGTTCGGACAGCTTTTATTGATCAAAAAATAAATTTTTCGAATACCCTTACAGTAGAAGAAATCATTCGTGCCAACCTTCCATTAGAATTCGATACAGATAAACAAATCGATGAACTGGAAGCTCAAATCAATGCTCATACAGCTTTAGTAGAAGAAAATCTTGCTTTACTAGAAGACAAAAAATGGGTTTCAAAGCTCACGCTTTTAAATGAAAAAATTGCTGAAGTGAATGGTGCACCAACCGAAAATATTATTCAAAGTGCATTAAAGCTTGGTTATTTAAACGATATTTCAAGCCGTTTATTTAGTGAACTTTCTGGTGGGCAACAAAAGCGTGTGCAAATTATTGCCTCATTACTCACAAATCCAAATCTTATTTTATTAGATGAGCCAACAAACCATTTGGATATTCAAACCGTAGAATGGCTTGAAGAATTTTTGCTTAAAATTGCAGAAGAAGGCTTTTCATCGTTTGGCTTAAATGCAAATCATGAAGAAGTTGAACCTGTTGCCTTTATAATTGTTTCACATGATCGCGCTTTGCTCGATACATTGGTAAACAAAATTTTTGAAATAGAGCATGGCGTTGCCAAAAAATACGACGGTAATTACGAAGAGTATAACGAGCAAAAAATTCAATTTCTTCTTACAGAAGAAAGAATTCGTTCAAAAATGGCAAATACCATGCGTCGTGAACTTTCTTGGCTACGAGATGGCGTGCGAGCCAGAACAACGAAACAAACCGCTCGTATAAAACGTGCTCACGATCTCGATAAAAAACTTCAAATTAAAAATCAAAACGCAAATTTAAAAAAAGCTTCTGAACTTTCTTTCAGTGCAACAATGGTCACAGAACAGCGTGATCAAGATGATGGTATGATTACCAAACAGCTTAACTTAGGCCAACAAGAGCTTGTAAAATGCAAACAAGTTTCTATTTTGCATCCTGCATCCTCTGATGCAAATCGCCTTATTTTTAAAGACTTGAATTTAATTATTAAACCAGGTTCACGTCTTGCTTTGCTTGGGCCTAATGGGTGTGGCAAATCGACTCTATTAAGATATATCGCACAAAGAATTGAACCTTATTCTGGTGTGATTAAATATCATGACCTTTGTTCAATGTCTTATTTTGATCAAAAACGAGACACTTTGGATTATACAGAAACAGTTAGAAACAATATTCAAAGCTCTGGCGATCAAGTTTTTTTTGGTGGTAAACACATTCATGTCATGAGTTATTTAGATCGATTCATGTTTGCAAAAGAAGATGTCAATCGTACCGTTGCAAACCTGTCTGGTGGTGAACAAGCTCGTTTATTGCTTGCTCAACTTATGCTCGATCAAGGTAATCTTCTGATTTTAGATGAACCTACAAATGATCTCGATATTCCAACACTTCAAGTTTTAGAAAAAAACTTAGCAGATTTTGATGGTGCAGTTCTTTTTACCAGTCATGATCGTTACTTTATGCAAAAAGTTGCCACTTCAATTCTTACTTTTTTAGGAGAAACAAAAGGCATTTCTGATTGGATGATGTTTCCTGATTTAAATCAAGCTTTAGATCATCTTGAAACGCTTGCAGAAGTTTCAAAAGAAACGAATCAAAGCTCAAATACTCACAGCAAAAATAAAAATAAGCAAAAAAATAATAAACTTGCTTCAGCTGAAAAAAATCATAGAGAAATGGATAGTCCACGTCCTTATTCTGCTTCTAAACACGCGAAAGAAATCGCCAATCTTGAAGAACGCATTGAAACGATTGAAGCATTAATTGTAAATTTAAATGCAGATTTAGAAGCTTTATATACTGCGCAAAAACCTTTTACTGAAACACAACCAATTGTTGAGAAAATTGATGGGCTTAAAATTGAGCTTAGGCAGTGTTATCAGAAATTGGAAAATCTTATATAGTCTTTTTATATGAAAAATGTAAATTGCGTGTTCAATCACCTTGCTTTCACTCTTGGTTTCTACAAACAGGATACCCAAGATGCTGTGAAGCTAATATTAACCGTTGCAGATCCGGGTCCTGGCATAATCCTAATCTGTACTCCCGTGTTTATTGCAGAACCATTCCCTGTAGCATATTGATAAGAGCTTGTAATGCTCGCAACGTCACCTGCCGTGTTGATAACAGCTTGCTCTAAAAGAAAATGAGTTGCTCCTGGAGGTTTCGACAGACTCGTAATTCGTGCGCTAGCCAAACACGACACAGAAGCAGAAGCGCTACAAGAGTCCGAAGCAGCTTCTGTGTTTAAAGTTTCACAGGTTAATCCAGTGGGTATATCTGGACAATTCGGACAGGCGTCTTGGGGTGGGCAAGTGCCACCACCTGATGAATTGCTACATGTTTTCTTTTTCGAACAGGCGCCTACAAAGGCAAGCAGCCCTAATCCAGTCCCAAATATAATTTTTGAAAGATACTTTGGCAGTACGCGATATAAATTTTTAAATGTCATTTACTTACTCCAGTTCATTCATGTAAATTAAATCTTGAAAATCTGTGCAGTTCAATCGCAAACGCAGTTCATTTTTATTCATTTTACTTTTTAGAATTTCGAATTACAAGGAAGGGAGTAAATTCTTATCTTTTACCGTAAATAACTGCATCATCAGGTTTTATTACGTTTTTTGAACCTAAAATTGGCGAAACAGCAAGTGTTCCATTCTTAGGAAATAATCTATCAAGTGTAACTAAAACTAAAAACATATTACGCTGTGGCAATAAATCTTGATATCTGTCTACAATTTCACGACCAAAGCCTAATGTTCTTCTGTCGTATTGCATTTCGAACTGTTCTTGATTGCAAATAAGCAGTGAACGAATCCAAGCTTTAAAATCATCTTTTGTCACTTCTACAGGGCGTCTAAATCCAAGTAAGACATGATCTCCATCAAAGAGTAATTCTGAATCAATCTTATATTCATAACGCTCGCCAATAGAATTTAAACGGTAAATATTAAAGTCTGTTGGAGTTTCGCGTTCTATAAATTCAACAATAGATTCTTTAAGTTTTTCAAAGCTGTCTAAAATTGAATGATGATCGTAAGTTGGTGGGGGTGGCAAAACTACATCAAGATCTGTAGAAATAATTTTGGAATACATTTCAACAAATTCAATAAATAATTGAAAAGGATGTGTTTGCTCAGAACGTAAACAAACTTCAAAACGAAGTAAGCTATCTTTCACATTACGCAAAAAGAAATACCTATCAAATGTATAAGTTGTATTTGACACTTGTTTTACTTTTTGTACATCTTCAATTAAAGTTTGAATTTTGTGACGAAGCATTTTTGTCACAGACCAGCATGTTTCCCAAATTTTAATGCCAGGTTTTACGACTAAACATGGTGGCGCATAAGGTTTTAGCTTAAACATTTCATTTTGAAATACAACAGTAGCAAGAGGAACAGCTGTTAAATCTACTCCTGATAAACGTTCTAATTCGAGCCTTACATTTGGACGAAGCCTTGGAATTAAAATATCGTTTTCGCCTGTAACTTCATCGAAAGAGGATTCTGATGTAACTGTTTTAAAGCGAGACGTTTGTGTATTTAAAACATTGGTGCGTGCTGATTGCGCTGGAAGTGCTATATTAATGATAGCTTCTTTATGTTTTTCAATATTTTCTTGATATTCAGTTAAATCAAGTTCTAAAGCAGAATCAACAGAGGAGTCGTATATATAGGCAAATCCATCTGGAAAAATAACTTCAAGAGCTGTAATTTTGAACAGACCAGATGCAAGCAACGATTCATCAAGTTCTAAATTAATAATCCCATACGAATATTGAGAAAAATTAGACTGATAATATTGAAAAAGCCCTTCAGATCTTGCAAACCCTTGCTGAAAATGCTGAGGGCAAAGAGCCATACCATCATGCCACATAACTAGGTTAGGAACGTTTTTCAAATGCTTCATGTTAAACTACCTTTAATAAATCCTATCGAAGATTAAATACAGGACCAGTTGAAAATTCTAACCAATTTGCTTTGGAGTTTAGTGTGGAAGCTCCTTCTGGTCCATAAAAAGACATTTGAAAACGATAACTTACACCTAAAGTCCACTGCAAAAAAGAATAGATATTCATATCTAGAATTACTGCAGGACGTAAAACTAAAATAGGATAGTCAATGCGTTTAATGTTGTTTTTGGCATCAAAAAAATCGCCTGCTGCTTTACCCATACCAACATCAAGTGCAAATCTTGGATGAAATGTTTTTTCTGGTAAAATTGAAAATCCAAGAGTATTTCCACAAAAAAAGTATGTATTTAAAAACATTGTGGAGTTTGAAGAATTATTTGCAAAAATAGGATCGGTTGTAGGTAAATACACACTACAAAACACTCCAAAATCAAGCCATTGATTATAAACAACAGAAGCTCGTGTTGTAGAGCCAAAATACGATTTTGAATCTATTTGAGTATAAAGAAGATCTTCATATAAGTTTACACCAATAGATTGATTTGCTTTTTGTGCGGTTGGTTTTTGAAAAAGATTTTCTCTAATATAGGTTCTTTCTTCAACCGGTATCGAATACACATCAATTGCCATATCTAATATCCTCTATTTCTCAGTATATCTTTAAAGCTGAAATACTGGTCCAGTTGAAATCTCTACACCAGATGCCTTACTGCCCATATCATTTGAAGGGCCACCAATATTCACTTGAAAGCGGTATTGAATTGCAGTGCTCCATTGTAAAAAAGACCATAAATTAATATCAAGTGAGACTGCAGGTTTAATCACCATAAAGACATAATTTACTGGGCTCACAATTCTTGTGTTTTTTGTAATGGCTGAACCATGTGTGTTTCCCATTGCAAGATCAAGAAAAAGTCTTGGATGAAAAATTTTATTTGCAATTGGGGTATAAGCAAACATTGTGCCGCAATAAAAATAAGAATTTAAGACTAAATCGCTTTTTAAATCATCTGAGTTGATTTCGATATTTTGATTAGGTGTATAAGTACAAAAAGGGCCGAATTCAAACACATGATCTAAAACAATATTCGCACCTGTAGTCATCAAAAAAGAGCCTTCACCCGCAATTGAGGCGTAGGCAAAATCTTGATAAAGATTCACATTTACAGTGTCCGATTGTGGTGGTTTATAAATACTTGTAAATAAATTTTGTCGCGCAAAAACTCTTTGCTCTGATGGAACATCTTGAGCGATAGGCTGAACATTATCTATAGCCATCTCATTTATCCTTTATTTGCATCTGATTCTTGCTGCATCGTAAAATTATTTGTACTAAATTGAAGCTCGATATCTTCATAAGGATCAAAAAGTGTTGGGTACAAATTATCATTGCCAATTAAGCGCACAAATAAAAGCCCAGCTTTAACATTTGAAGGCACACGAACTAAGTAAGAATACGTTTGTTGCTCTGGTAAAATTGTAATTTCTCGTATTTGAATATTTGTTTTGTCTTTTTTGAGCGCTTCAATTTCAGGCTTGTCTTTTCTGAACCAATCACGAGTTGTAATTGTTGTTAAGGTTGTGTATAGTGCGTCGTCTTTAACAAGGACAAGGTTCAAAACAATAGGGAAATTTTGATTTGCGCCCTCTTGTACAAGGCTTTCTACGCGCATCACTTTGCCCATTTTACGATCAAGCCAACTTCCATAGACTGGCAATTCTTCTGTAGTTTGTGGAGCAGGAATATTAGAAGCTCGTGAAGGACTTTGTTCCGTTTTTGGTGTAAATGGCAAATCTGTTTTCAGTTTTTGCACAGAGTCCGCAGCTTTCTTTGTTTCCTGCGCAGCTTCTTGTACAGTTTTGAACCTTGCACCGAGATTAGAAGGTTGCTCTGCAGGTGGGGCGCTTTTACAACTTGAGAATAAAGCTGCAAAGCCCACAACACAAACAATCTTCTGCCTAAGTATATTTTTAATAAGCATTTTGATATCCTGAATAAAAAGCAAAACATTTCTTATATGATACCGGGTTATAATTTAAAAATCTAGTCTTCGAGGGGCCTATGAAAGTTATTACTGATTCAAATCATTATAATATTGATAAAAAGCAAATTAAATCTATGCAACTTCCTCAAAATATTCTCATGGTTAACCCAAAATATTTTGATGTAGAATATGGAATTAATCCTCATATGTTCAATGAAGAAGGGGAATTAAATTCGATAAATATTCAAAAGGCTAAAGAACAGTGGCAAGCGTTAAAAGAAATATACAAGCAATTAGGCTTTAAGGTTTTTGTGGCTGAGGGAGTGGCTCATTTGCCAGATATGGTATTTTGTGCAAATCAAACCTTTCCCTTTATCGATCGTCAGAATCAAAAAAGTATAGTTCTTTCGAACATGTACTCAAAAATTCGACAAAAAGAAGTTGCATATATTGAAAAATTTTTTAAAGAACACCAGTATGAGTCGATAGAGATGGTATCTGAAAAGCACAAACATTTATTCGAATCTATGGGCGATGCTTTATGGATACCAGGAAAACGAATGGTTTTAGGAGGCTATGGTTTTCGAACTGATTTAAAAACTTACGATTTATTGAGTAAAATAATTGACGCTCCAATAGCGGTCTTTAAACTCTCAAATCCCAAGTTTTATCACCTAGATACCTGTTTAAGTATCTTAGACTCAAATACAGCTCTCTATTGTCCTGAAGCCTTTGATAAAAAAGGGATTAAACTTTTATCTTGTATTTTTAGCTGTTTAATTCCAATACCTTTGGTTGAAGCTGATGCACCAGGGTTTGCGTGTAACGCATTTTCACCTGATCAAAAGCATGTTATTTTGAATAAAGGGTCACTAAAAACAAATGAAATGCTTGTGCAAATTGGGTTTCTTCCTATAGAAGTAGACACTAGTGAATTTATCAAAGCCGGAGGCTCTGTTTTTTGCATGAAGCTCATGTTCTTTTAAATAATGGATATACAGTATGACAAATACTCTTACTAACGATCAAAAAATATATTTTTACAAAGAGATGCTTTTAAGCCGTCGGCTTGAAGAGCGTATTGGCCAATTATATACTCAACAAAAATTTAGCGGTTTTTGTCATCTCTATATTGGGCAAGAAGCAGTTTCAACAGGTTGTTTAAATGCCATTCGCAAAGGCGAAGATTATGTAATCACCAGTTACCGCGATCATGTTATGCCAATTGTGCTGGGTATGAATCCTGGTATGATTGTTGCTGAACTTCTTGGCAAAGCAACAGGCTGTGTAAAAGGCAAAGGTGGTTCAATGCATATGTTTTCTAAAGACCTTCGGTTTTTAGGTGGTCATGGTATTGTTGGTGGGCAAGTTCCTATTAGTGTAGGGGCTGCTTGGAAAATTAAATATAAAAAAGAAGATCTTGTTAGCCTTTGTTTTATTGGCGATGCGGCTATTAACCAAGGTCAGTTTTATGAAGCCTTAAATATGGCCGCAATTTGGAATTTACCTTGTGTTTTTATTATTGAAAACAACCTTTATGGAATGGGTACTGCAATTTCAAGAATGTCTCCAACTGCAGTACTTGCCGATCGTGCAAAAGGATTTGGTATGCGACAAGCAATTGTCGATGGCCGCAATGTTCTGAATACATACAAAGATATGTACGATATTGTTGAAGAAACTCGTAAAACACAAAAACCAATTTTAGTCGAAATTCAAACCTATCGTTTTAGAGGTCACTCAGTTTCCGATCCAGGGCATTACCGTTCAAAGGATGAAGTGGAAAAAGAACGTGGCCTAGACTGCATTTTACAACTTAAAAATCACCTGATTAAAGAAAACCTTTGTGTAGAAGACGATTTTGAAAAGTTTGAAGACGAAATTGCCGCCCAAGTTGATGAAGCTGTTGAGTTTGCAGAAAACTCTCCTGAACCATCAATCGAAGAAGCATATACCGATGTGCTCATAGAAGATAAAAAGGATTAAGAGTATGGCTGAACTTAGTTTACGAGATGCACTCAATCAAGCAATGACCGAAGAAATGGAACGCGATGAAAATGTGTTCCTTATGGGCGAAGAAGTTGCTGAATATAACGGTGCTTATAAAGTTTCCCGCGGAATGTTAGAGCAATTTGGCCCAATGCGTGTTGTGGATTCACCAATTTCTGAAAACGGCTTTGCCGGATTAGGCGTTGGGGCTGCAATGTGTGGGTTACGTCCTATCATTGAAATGATGACATGGAACTTTGCCATTCAAGCATTCGATCAAATTATAAACCACGCAGCAAAAATGCTTTATATGAGTGGCGGACAATTTCCTATTCCTATGGTTATTCGTGGGCCTCATGGCGCTGCACATATGTTAGGTTCTCAGCATAGCCAATGTCTTGATCATATGCTTGTAAACTGCCCTGGGCTGAAAATTATAAGTACTGTGATTCCTGCTGATGCAAAAGGCTTAATGAAATCCGCTATTCGCGATAACAATCCTGTGCTCTTTTTAGAGAGTGAAATGGTTTACGCAACTAAAGGCGAAGTGCCTGATGGTGAGTACATTATTCCTATTGGGGTTGGCGATATTAAACGCGAAGGTACAGATGTAACACTAGTTGCCTGGAACAAAATGGTTTATTTAGCATATGAAGTGGCCGAAGAACTTGAAAAGCAAGGTGTTAGCGTTGAAATTATCGATCCACGTACACTGATGCCTTTAGACGAAAACATGATTTTTGAATCTGTACGCAAAACAAAACGTCTTGTTGTCCTTGAAGAAGGATGGGGTGTTGCGTCATTTGGCTGTTACATTGTCGATAGAGTTGTAAAAGAATGTTTTGATGATTTAGATGCAGCACCTGAACGTGTTACAAATAAATTTGTTCCAATGCCTTACAATGAGCATTTAGAACATGAAGTCATGCCTTCAGCAAAACTTACAATCGATACAATTAATCGTGTAATGTATAAATCATAAATCTATTGAATTAAGGATTATCCATATGGCACAAATTCTGGAAATGCCCAAATTATCTGATACGATGACAGAAGGTTCAATTATCAAATGGCTCAAAAAAGAGGGTGATAAAATTGAATCTGGTCTTCCATTGGTTGAAGTTGAAACCGATAAATCAAATATGGAATATGAATCACCTTACAGAGGTGTTCTTTTAAAAATTATTGTTGGAGATGGTCAAAAATGTGACTTACAAGCTCCAATTGCCGTTATTGGCAAAGCTGATGAAAATTGGGAAGACGCGCTGCAAAAATTTAATGATTCAAAAGGCACTAAATCTGTAAAAAAAGAATCTGCACCTAAAAAAGAAGAATCAGCTGAAGAAAAAGAAGTTGTTTCTGAAGAAAAGACAAAAAAAGCAGAAGGCGAACCAAAACAAGCTGAATCGGAAGCACAACAAAGTGAACCAGTAAAAGAAGAAAACAAAGAATCTCAACAATCCACAGAAGTATCTTCTGTTAAGGCAAGTCCGCTGGCCAAAAAAATGGCTGCCGATATGGGCATCGATCTTACTCAAGTAAAAGGCAGTGGTCCTAATTCCAGAATTGTACAAAGAGATTTAAAAGAATACACAGCTAAAATCGATACCGCACCTGGCAAAACACTTACGGCACGTGAAGAAATTAAAAAAGTTCCTCTTACAAATATGCGTAAGATTATTGCAAAAAGGCTTATTGAAAGTGTTTCAACAGCACCTCATTTTTACTTAAAAATGAGTATTAATATGACCCAATTATTACAAAGTCGAAAAGCAATTCTTGCACAATGTGGCCCTGAAAATAAATTTTCAGTAAACGATCTTATTATTTATTTCGTGTCTCGTGCTCTTGTGAAACATCCAGAAATTAATGCTTCCTGGAAAGACGATTGCATTGAAGAATATTCACATGTTCATATGAGTGTTGCAGTTGCGCTTCCTAGTGGTGGGCTCATTACTCCCGTTGTGCGTCATGCGCATGCTTTAAGCATTTTTGAAATTTCTCGAGAAGCTTCACGTTTAATCGCACTTGCTCGTGATTCTAAATTAAAACCAGAAGAATATTCTGGCGGTACTTTTTCAATCAGTAATCTTGGCATGACTGGTGTAGAAGATTTCACAGCAATTATTAATCCACCACAAGCAGCAATTTTAGCGATTGGCAGCACTATTCCAACTCCATGTGTTTCACAAGAAGGAAATGTTGTGGTAGAACAACGTATGACACTTTCATTAAGCTGTGATCACCGTGTGATTGATGGCCTAATGGGTGCTCAATTTTTACAAACTTTAAAACATTATTTAGAAAATCCATTAGCATTACTACTCAATCAATAAATTATGCAATTCGACTAAATGTTTTGTTACAAAAACGAGGTGTTGCCTCAAGACGTCAGGCAGACGAACTGATTAAAGCCAAAAAAGTTCGTGTAAATGGTGTTATTGTTGATCAACTAGGTACTAAAGTAGCAAGAAATGCAAGACTCACAGTCGATGGTGTGGATTATAAAAAATCACCCCGTCGCATTACTTATTTGTTTAACAAACCGCCGTTTGTTATGTCTACACGTAGTGATACTCAAGGAAGAAAAACTATTTTCGATTGCACTGCAGTCAAAAATTTGCGCGAGAATGTACAAAATGTAGGACGCTTGGATTATCATAGCGAAGGGCTCATTTTATTAACCAATGACGGTGATCTTGCTTACGCTTTAACACACCCTAAATTTGATATTGAAAAAACATACAAAGTTCTTCTTTCTACAAGTCCAACCCCTGCTGAGTTGGAAAAGTTAGAACACGGAATTATGTTAGAAGATGGTTTTGCCAAACCAACTCGCGTAAAGCTTCTGCGGCGCGAAACTTTAGGGAAAACAGTTGGTCATTGGGCTGAAATTGTTGTGACAGAAGGCCGAAATCGTATAGTGCGTCGTATGTTCGAATTTTTTGGAATTAATGTTATTCGTTTAGTTCGAACTTCTATTGGCGACATTAAACTTCCTGCACGGCTTGGGCAAGGACACGTTCGCACACCATCAAATCAAGAAACAAGATATCTGAAAAAAGTCAAAACACATATGCAACCCCAAAAACCTGGAACCGAAAGGAAAGCTGATTAATGCTTCTCAGTATTTTAACAATTATTGGAGTTTTTCTCTTAATAATTGTGTTTAAGTCGATTATTATTGTGCGCCAACAAGAATGTGTGGTGGTTGAACGTCTCGGAAAATTCAGTAGAATTTTTTCTTCAGGGCTGCATATTTTTGTTCCTTTTATAGATAGAGCACGTTCTATATTGTGGAGCCGTAATGGTGCTATTACACAAGTAGAACGTATCGATTTACGTGAAATTATTATTGATATTCCAGAGCAAAAAGTAATTACCAAAGACAATGTTGGTATTATGGTTGATGCGCTTATTTATGTGCAAATTTTTGATGTTCATCGTGCTGTTTATGAAATTCAAGCACTTCCTATTTCAATTGCTCAGCTTACGCAAACAACTCTTCGTAGTTTGATTGGTGAAATGGATCTTGATGAAACTTTAAGTGGGCGTGAACTTATCAATACGCGTTTACACACAGTTCTTCAGGAAGTGTCCAGTAAATGGGGCTTAAATGTGACGCGTGTAGAACTTAAAAATGTTCTTCCGCCAAAAGAAGTTCAAATTGCAATGGAAAAACAAATGCAAGCTGAGCGCGAACGTCGTGCCACTATTTTAAGTGCTGAAGGCTCAAAACAAAGTCAAATTCTCAGTGCGGAAGGCGAAAAAAAATCACGAATCGAACGCTCAGAAGGTGAGAAACAAGAAAAAATTAACCAAGCACTTGGCGATCAAGAAGCTCTTGTTTCGCGTGCTCGTGGGCAAGCGAACGCGATTGAATATGTTGCAGAAGCACAAGCAAAATCAATAGAATATATCAAAACGGCTTTCGATTCCCCCGAAGTAGCCGCAAACTATTTAGTTGCTATGGAATATTTAAAACGTTTTGGCGAAATGACTCAAAAAGAAACGGACAAAGTCTTTATTCCTTATGAAGCAACAGGCGTGCTTTCTTCTTTAGGTGCTGTTGGCGATTTAATGAAAAAAACACTTAAATAACGGTCTAAACATTATGGTTTCTCCTTTTGAAAATAGTCTTTTTCACAAAGTCCTGTATAAAAAAGCCACTTGGCAACCACCGATGGCAATTTTGGGTGGGCTTTCTGGGTCTAAATTTTTAGAAACCGATCTGCTCGAAGAGAAACCTATTGTTGTTTTCGATTTTGAAACCACAGGCCTCAATGTAAAACAATGCCGCATTATTGAAATGGGTGCTGTTAAATATGTGAATCGTAAGGAAGTCGATAGATTTTCTACATTTGTAAACCCACACACTGAAATTTCTAAAATTATCACTAAAATTACGGGCATTACTCAGAATATGCTTCAAGATGCGCCTACAATTTTAGATGCACTTCCTAAATTTCATGAGTTTTTAAGAGGCAGTGTTGGCATTGCGCACAATGCCGATTTTGATATGAATATTCTTCATTATGAATCGGAAAGAATTGGAGTGCAGTGTGATTATACTGTCCTTTGTACTTTAAAAATGGCTCGTGCCTTAATTCAAATTCCAAAACGGAATCTAGATGCTCTTGCAGAACATTTTGAGCTTTCGTTTGAATCTCGTCACCGATCAATTGGTGATATTCTTGTCACTGCAAATGTATTATGGAAAATTCTTGATCAAAACCCTCACCTTAAAACCTTTCAAGATTTAGTCCCTTACCGTGAAATCTTGCAAATAAATCAATCAAAAGCTAAAATTAGATAAACTGAAATTTTCTGACATTTCAAATATGTACCATCATATGAATTATTAAAAGAATTTGTAACTGATGCTGGCAGATAATAGAAGGTTGCTATGGCACCATATAAACATCACAGACCGCCTACTTTGCATATTCCTCATCTCGCTGGCACAATTAATTGGATCTATGTAGGATCAACACCCCAACATTGCAGTAGATACATCCTTACTTACGGTTGCACCAAAACAATTTTTTCATCTTTTTCCAAAAGAATCCACATGCTTTTGGGTACAAAAAAATAATATTGAATTTTTTAATGCACTTTTTCATGAAGAAATAAATACTGGGCGATTTTTCATTAAAGAAATGTCATTTGAAGAACTTATTCGTCCTCATGTAGTGAGATCTACAATTGATCAATTATTTGGAAAATTTTTTGCTCAGCATGATCATAATGCTTTTTTTTCATCTTCATTCGAATGGCTTTTTGAAGTCACCCATAAAATATCTGCTCAAAATCTTGTTAAAGAAATCTTTTTACCCCTCATCATGGCGTATAATTCCGCTAATGATATTGAAAGTCATTATTTTGATTTATCTGTTTTTATGTGGCCAGCAAATCAGATTATTAACTTAACCGAAACAGAGAGTCTAAAAATCCCCGAAGTATGCAGAGACATTTCTTGGCAAAAATCCATTCGTGATGGCCGATTACCACGTTGGCCTCACATTCGAGTACCAATTAAAAGCATACCCACGTGTACTCAAGAGTTTTTTCATGCCACTATTATGGCAAAGGATCGCAGCGATCTCAATACTCTCATTATGGAACTTTCTATTGATGTATGGTGGCTTTATTCAACGAATAATTTAATTTCTATTCGATTTTTTATTCAAGTTTTTTTAAATATCTTAAAAGAATTTTTAATTAGTTTTCCAAATGTAAAACAAATTATTAGCAGACAGATCGTAGATGAGAACATATTTTTACAGTCACCACCGATTCTTAATTCTGAAGCTCTATCATTTAAAAAATATTTAACAAATCTTTTAATTTGTCGGTCATTATCAGGACCTGCAAGCACAACAATTAGTGAAAAACGAGCAAAATTGATTGCTAGATTTTGGCATTCTTATAATAGTGCACTGACATGGCTTTTATTAAGTGAGCCACGTATGAATTTTGGAATTTTTTCACTCTGCATTTGCTTACAAGAATTAAACTTTATTTTCCCACAAAGTTCTCTACCAGACATTGAATTAAAAAAACAATTGCGTAGAACGATCGCCAACATTACAAAAAGTGAAGAAAATGCATTTACAAGTAGATTTTTAAATTCAGAAACGCTTACCTATTACGATCTCAATATGGGTTATTTTAAAAATGTTGCAGGTGGATGGCAAATACCAATAATTTCAAATTTAGAAAGTGAATGGGAACGAGAAATATTGAACCGATATCAGAAATTTCTTTTTCCTTTTTTTGGTACACCACTTCTTTCTCTAAGCAGAAGACGACCTCGTGGTTCTGGCAGTGGGCAATAACCATTCTTCGTGAATGTTGAATTCTAAACTCATAAAAATAGTGTTGTTGTGATCGAAAAATTGCAATTGTAAAGTAATTAGTGGATTATATATTGATAGAATTTGTTAGAAATACTCGCATAATCATATGAATGGTACGAATATGAATAAATTTACAACACAAATTGTTTTTTTGTCAGGATTGTTCTTCCTTCAAAGCTGTAACCAATCGTATAAACCAGAAAATCCTGCAACAGCATTGCCACCAACAGGATGGGAAAATAGTGTCATTCTAACATCAGCAAGATGCGATTTAAGCAGTGATTTTTTTAACTTCACAATTAGCTCGCAGTTTCCTTTGCTAATTGGATTTGCTTCTACAAATAAAATTGATCTTGATTTAGAATGTTACAATTTAAATGATTGTGTAATTTCAGATCCTTTTAATCCTGTGTGCAGTTACACAACCTGGCCACAAGCTCCGCAAGGTCTTGTTTCTTGCATTATTCTCAATAATCAGCTGAATAATTGCTCTTCGAATGGCTGTTCAGTGAATTCAGGAGCAACTAATTTCTCCTGTTTTTACCCATCTATCGAAACAGCGTGCGCTGGGGGTGAAATTGGCAAGCGCGTGTGTCGTATTCGCAATATGCCCATTGGTGTAAATAATTTTCCACAAAGTATAAGCTATGGCTTTAATTTTGTTGGGCCTACTTTTTAATGATTATGCCAATCCAAGATTAAGAAAAGCACAATTTGACTGCACAAACTCAATACGATTTTATTTCACCAGATAAAACAAGACGCCACAGCCGCTCTGTAGTATCTGCTCTTGAATATAAATTGAGCAGAGTAAATTCCTGCTTTCTTCTAATGCCTATGCCTGATGGAATAAATTTTGCTGGTGCAGAAAGAAAAGTGCTGATCAAATAACTTAGAGCCGGTATTTTGGACAGGTTGCAATACTTTTCACTTTGACACAAATAGAGTCAATTATTTTTCATTTTTCTTTGAAGTTATATTTTTTGTCTCATTTACTTGTGTAAAGGGACATAATGTTTTTGATGAATTTGATTTTGAATTATCTTCGCAAGTGTATTCCCAAAAAACGCCTTGCAATTGTGTTGCGCTCCAATCACCTTCAAGATTATAGTTTCTATTAGATGTGGTATACAGCCAAATAATAAGATCTTCAGAATTTTTTCCTACACTATAACGACATTGAAATCCCATACTTCCTGTGGAAATATTTTTGTAAGGGCCAAATTTTTTTATTGCTGTTTCAGATACGACCTGAAGCTGCACAGATTTACGCGAAACAGAATTCCAACTGCCAAATGGATACTCCGGGGTCGGCGTTTGTACAGTATTTGGTAGGGGAATATAAAACCCAGCTGCGGTAAATCTGATTAAACTGGGATCTGGACAATCTGCAAAAGCAGAAATTGATATAGCACTTGCTAACAAAATAGAAATATTACAGAATTTAGCAATTTTCATGAGTTCTCCTCAATATAATTTTCAGATAGACAATGAGATAATTTATAAAAATTAAATTATACTGTCAATTTTAGCAAAAAAAAAATGGGGGACAAGACTAAATATCTTTTTGGGGAATAAGATATTGGATTTACTAATTTTTTTTATTAAAGTTCTATTTAAAACAAAAACGAAAATCCGGCATTTAAAATAAGCCCAGACATTTCAACAGCTTTAAAAAGATTAATACGATCAATGCGAATTAACGCATTAAGACATTCTAGATAAATTAACAAAGGCAGTATAATTACTTTGGAAGGCAAGTTGAACAGTATCGATTGGCCCGTGACGGTTTTTGCCAAGGATAATTTCTGCAATACCCTGATCTTCAGTGTCGGGGTTATAAATTTCGTCACGATACACAAACATGATTAAATCGCTATCTTGCTCCAAACTTCCAGATTCACGTAGATCTGAGGGGCGTGGACGTTTATCTGGCCGCATTTCAAGGCCACGATTGAGCTGAGATAAAGCAATCACAGGACAATTGAGTTCTTTGGCAAGATTTTTTAAGCCCATACTTATAATAGAAATTTCGCGCTCACGATTCTGCATAGCACGTCCTTCCATATGGCCTGCGCTCATAAGTTGAAGGTAATCAACTATCACAAGATCTAAAGCCCCTTTTTCGCGCTTTACTTTGCGGCAACGACTAGCCAAATCGATAATACTAATACCAGGTGTATCATCAAACATAAGCAAATCAGTTTGGAATTTAGCAACTTCTGGGTACAGCTTATCAAAATCTTCGCTACTCATTTTTCCATTGCGAAATTTATTTGAATCAACTTTAGCTGCAGTGGCGAGCATCCGTTGCATAAGTTGTGAGCTACTCATCTCTAAACTAAAAAAAGCAACCGTTTTGTTCGCAAGAAACACTGCATTGTAAGCAAAATTTAAGGCAAGCGATGTTTTTCCCATGGCAGGACGTGCGGCAAGAATAATAAGATCTGAACGTTGAAAACCAGATGTAATTTGATCTAAATCCTTAAATCCACTAGGCACACCTGTTAATTGGCCTTCTTGTTTAAAAAGAGTTTCAAATTCTTGTAATGTTTTTTCCACAATACTGGAAACTGGAGTAAGCCCCCCTACTACCCGAGATTCTGCAATAGCTGCAAATTTCGATTCCGCATAACTTAAAAAGTTTTCGACATTTGCGCCAGCAACGCGTCTACCTTTAGTCACAATTTCAGAACATGTTTCAATAACAGTGCGTAATTCCCAGTATTTTTTAACTTCTTCTAGCCAATATTTTAAGAATTCAGGCCTAGAGTTAAAATCTAAGAAACGCCTTACGCCTTCTAAATCGCCAATTTTAAGGTTATCGCCTTTTGCACGTAAACGGTTATAGACTAGTGTTAAATCTGGTGGTGTGTTTTCAAAAATAAGATCGCAAATTGCTGAAATAATGACTTTATGCACAGGATCAAAAAAATAATCTGCAACAATTTGTTCAGGCAAGCCTAAAATGCTCGACGGTGTGGCAAGAATTGTGCCAATCACTGTTTGTTCTGCATCTTGAGCATATGGAAGACCTGCTGGAACAACAGCTGAAAAGACTTCCCTTTTTTGAAGCGCCATGATTGTATAACCTTAACTTTTAGCTTAGTGGAGACAAACCATTATGGGTTTTAATTGCGGCATTATCGGCCTTCCTAACGTTGGAAAATCAACATTATTTAATGCACTTACTCGTACGTCTGCAGCGCAATCTGCCAATTATCCGTTTTGCACAATCGAACCTAACACAGGCCGTGTTGCGGTTCCAGATGAACGTCTTAATCAAATCAATAATATTATTCAAGCAAAGCGTGTTGTACCGAACTTTATGGAGTTTGTCGATATCGCAGGTTTAGTAAAAGGCGCTAGTCGTGGTGAAGGACTTGGTAACCAATTTTTGGGTCATGTTCGTGAGGCAAGTGCGCTGGTACATGTTGTAAGGTGCTTTGAAGATTCCGATATTGTGCATGTAGATGGCTCAACCGATCCTGCTCGTGATGTTGATACAATCAATACAGAGCTCATTTTTTGTGATTTTGAAACTGTTTCCAAAAGTGTAGATAAACTTTCTAAACTTTTAAAAAGCGCTGATAAAAAAATTCCTCTTTGGTTTGAATGTAGCAAACGTTTAAAAGAACACTTAGATGCCTTAAAACCTGCGCGTACATTTATCACTAATTCTGAAGAAGAAGACGATTATTTAAAAAGTGTTCATTTACTCACTTCTAAAGCAGTGCTTTATGCAGCCAATGTGGCTGAAGAAGAGTTGGGCACTGAAGGAGCAGGAAACCCCCATTTAGAAGCTCTTAAAAAAATTGCTGAAACAGAAAATGCAAAAGTCATTGTTATTTCTGCAAAAATTGAAGAAGAACTGAGCACTTTATCAGAAGAAGATGCTCAAATGTATATGGATGATTTAGGAATCAAAGAATCTGGACTTTCCCGTTTAATTAAATCTGGATACGAACTTTTAAATTTATCTACTTATTTCACTGCGGGCGTTCAAGAAATCCGTGCTTGGACAATCCCAAAACTTTGTAAAGCACCTGTTGCCGCTGGCGTTATTCATACAGATTTTGAAAAAGGTTTTATCTGTGCAGAAGTTTATGCTTATGCAGATCTTATTTCACAAGGAAATGTGGCAAAAGTAAAAGAAGCTGGTTTGTATAAAAAAGAAGGAAAAGATTATGTTGTTCAAGATGGCGATATTATAAACTTTTTGTTTAATGTTTGAGTGTACACTTCCTGGTTCTAAAAGTATTAGTAATCGTTTTTTAACATTAGCGGGCATGTCACAATGGCCCGTTAAAATTCAAAATCTTTTGATTGCAGATGATACAATTGCAGGGCTTGAATGTTTAAAATGTTTAGGTTTTACAGTCGAAATTATTGCAAAAAAAAATTTATTTTCAAAAAAAATTTATTATCAAAACACAGTTCTTATTACTCCACCAAATTTCGAGAAGCTAAATAAAGAAAATTTTTATGATAAAATTTTACAGTTGAATTTAAACAGTGCAGGCACACTCGCGCGTTTTTTTCCTGCAGTGATTTTGAATTGGAACAATACGTTTCCAAATTCTAAACCAATAAAAGTATGCATTCAGGCAAGTGAACAACTTCAAAAAAGGCCAATGACAAAGCTTCTTACTGCTTTACAAGATCTTGGTGCAAAAATAGAAAATACTGAATACCCATTTTTGCTTGCATCTTCGATTTTAAGTGGAAATATAGAAATAGACACAACTCAATCGAGCCAGTTTTTAAGTGGGCTTTTGTTTGCAGAATATGGCGCAAAAGAATCTATTAAAATAACACAAACAAATTTGCTGCCACAACGAGGCTACGTTGAAATGACCAAATCAACGATACAAATGTTTAAAGAGCAAAAAAAGAATTTACCTAAAACAATTGCCAAAACAAAATTATTTGAAGGAATTGAAGTAACAGTTGAGCCAGATGCTTCAAGCGCGAGCTATTTTTTAGCAGCAGCTTTTTTACATAATTTTAATTTAACAGTAAATGATTTAGGAACAAATTCCTTGCAACCAGATATTGAATTTTGTGAATTTTTAAAAAAACTAGGCGCTTGCATTGATGTTTTAGAAAATCAAATTGTTCTTCATAAACGTTCAGAAACAACTATTTCTGGAGGTTTCTCATACAGCTTTTTGCCAATGAGTGATCAAGCTTTAACAGCTGCTGTTTTGGCTCTTTTTGCAAATGCACCTATTACAATTACTGGCATTGCACATATTCGGCACCATGAATCTGATCGAATTGCAGGGCTTATAAAAAATTTTAATGCCTTTAATTGGAAAATCACGGAAAAAAATTCAGAAATTACAATTTATCCTTTAGCGCAAAAATCATTTCAAATATCTACAGGCACTTGGTTTACCTACAACGACCATAGATTTGCAATGAGCGGACAAATCTTGAATTCACTGAATCCAAAAATTAAAATTGAAAATAAGCAATGCGTTAAAAAAACTTATCCTCAATTTTTTGACGATTGTACTCAATTCAATATATCAATTTAACCTCTTCAACAATAAAATTTAAAATATTATTATCCCTATTTAAGAACTTTTTGCGGCGGGATTCTTGCACGATGAAATTGCAAGGAGTAATATAAATAAAGAACGGATTATTTACTGTCGTTTTACGGATGATTGGTTGATTATCGCTAATTTATTAGCAACTCCATAGATCATGTTCGAAATTATGTTTGTGGTGTATTTAGAAGAATAAAGAGACTAAAAATAAACCTAACCAATCGTAACACGCTTCAATATTTAAAAAGAGAACGGAAATATGATTATTTTACAATGGCAACACTTTATCATGAAAATCAAGGGAAAAAGTTATCTAGTAGATAAATACCTTCTTACGTCACGAATAATTTTGGGATTATCATTAACATGCATAACGCTCGGAATCAGCGCGGCGGATGTATCTAAGTGTGGTAGGTTAACTGTCGCCAAAGCGGGCAATAATGTATATCATGTAATTTGCTCTAACCGTAACGCACTAATCCCCGGTGATACGCAGCCAACCTCTATCACCAACATTCTCATCTCACCACTTGTCACAAGTAAACCCATCATCACCTTGCCCACACCACCGCCTTCGCCATGGACCAACACCAAAACAGCTCGTTGTAGGGCGGATAATTTCCAAGACTTCATAGAACAGTGCTTAATCCACCTAGACGGACTCGTAGTTGGCGCCAACACCTCGCTCACACCCCCAAAATGGGTACTAAGCTTCAATTCGAGTGTAGAACCTCTTGGGCTTAGCACTACTCAAACACAAAATAATATGAAAATGAATACTGTATCATCTGAGGTCCCTGATATCCGATGCGTCGGACCCGACGCAGTCTTCTTTAGTTTATTCGCTTCTGTGTCTACGGGGGATGGTTTTTTGCCAGAAACCACCCATTCAGTAGCGAACCCATGCGAAAGTGAAGAATCATTCGAATGTGTGACATCACTTAAAATTAAAGACAGTAGTGAATATGTGCCAATAACGATGCCAGAGAAGCCTGACTGCTCCTCACTATCAGGTCCTCCATCTGATTGTACAGTCACGACACCAAATAAGTTCGTATATTACTGTCCCGCGCCGTAAGTATAAGAAAATAGTTTTATTTTATGATCTCATTAAATAATATTAAGCAATACTACACATTCGGAAATAACAGCATCAAATTTATCTTTTTTGCGCAACCACCACCATTCGTTCACTAGAAGTTTCTAAAAATTCAGAGCCATCAGGATTACAGATTTCTAAAATAGAAAATTTATTTTTAGTAAGTAAGTCTTTAATTTGTTTTGCGTTGTAAATTTGTAAAGTTTGCACCGCTTGTGAAACTTTAGGCTCATTCTGAGCTTCTTGCTCATGATAAATATCATAGGAAGCAAGAATACCTTGCGTATTTATTGTGCTGTATTGAATTTCACGAATCGTTTTAGTATCAAGTTTTTTTTGCCAGTCGATTGTAAGCTTTGTAATATTATCTGCAGCTAAAAAATAATTTAGATTAAATATATCAAAAATGTAAATGCCATTTTCACTTAATTGGGAATGAATATTTTTGAGTGTTTTTTGAAAATCTTCTTTTGTGAGGTGTCCAATCGAATTAAATATAGTGAGTACAGCATTAAATTTTCCTATTTGTAGTGTTCGCATATCACCCTGAAAAAATTTAATACGGGCATCTGCTTTTGCTGCTTTTGTTTGTGCAATTGTAAGCATTGCTAAATTAATATCTGCCCCAGTTACACGATAGTTTTGTTCGTGTAACGCAAAAACTTGTGACCCCGTTCCGCAAGTTAAATCTAAAACTTTTTTACAAGAATATTGTTCCATTTTTGCAAGAATAAATTTGTTAATAATTTCTGAATTTTTTGCATTAAAAGCATCATAATTTTGTGCTTCTTTATCGTAATGATTTGCATTTGCTGTAACGTGGTTTTTGGAATTCATAAAAGTCTATTTACTCTATTGGTTAAAAATTGTAGAAAGGCTCAATCAAATAAAATTATTGTACATTTTGAGTTTATATTTAAACACAATTTTTTTTGGGAAGTATTTATGTCTAAAACACTCATTATTATTGGAATTATTTTTATAATAGTTGGTGCTTTATGGCCGTTTGTAAAGCTTTTAAATTTAGGACATCTTCCCGGAGATCTTGTGGTTAAAAAAGAATCATTTTCTTTTTATTTTCCTATCATGACATGCATTATCGTCAGTGTCATTTTAAGTGCAATAATGTGGTTTTTTAATCAAAAATAATGATTATTTCTATATTTTAAATATTTTAAAGACAATTCTATTTCATTCAGAAAGGATTCCCATATGAAATTTTTTGATCCCAATACGCCAGGTGCGTTAGTTAACTTTAAACCAAAATACGAAAACTTTATTGGAGGTGAATGGAAATCGCCTGCAAATGAGCAATATTTTAATGTACTTTGCCCCATTACTGGCAAACCATACACCCAAGTTCCACGATCAAATGAAAAAGATGTTGAACTCGCTACAACTGCTGCACACAAAGCATTTTCAAGTTGGCGCCATACAAGCGTAACAGAACGTTCAAACATTTTATTAAAAATTGCTGATAAAATTGAAGCAAATCTTCAAATGCTTGCCGTGGCAGAAACCTGGGGCAATGGCAAACCAATCCGTGAAACGATTAATGCCGATCTCCCTCTTGTTGTTGATCATTTTCGCTATTTTGCAGGTGTGATTCGTGCTGAAGAAGGCTCTTTTACAATGCTCGATTCTACAACTTCAAGCATGCATTTAAAAGAACCGTTGGGTGTGGTAGGGCAAATCATTCCTTGGAACTTTCCTTTGCTCATGGCTACCTGGAAAATGGCTCCTGCACTTGCTGCAGGTAATTGTGTTATTTTAAAACCAGCTGAACAAACACCTGTATCCGTTTTAATTTTAATGGAACTCATTGGGGATTTACTTCCAAAAGGCGTTTTGAATATTATTAATGGTTATGGGCCAGAAGCAGGAAAAGCTCTTGCCTGTTCTCCTAAAATTGCCAAAGTGGCTTTTACAGGCGAAACATCCACCGGCCGTTTAATTATGAATTACGCTTCTGAAAATATCATTCCTGTTACACTCGAGCTTGGTGGCAAAAGTCCAAATATTTTTCTTAAAGATATTTTTGATGGAGAAGATAATTTTGGCGATAAGTGCATTGAAGGTTTTAATATGTTTGCCTTTAATCAGGGCGAAGTGTGTACTTGCCCAAGTCGCGCTTTAATTCATGAATCAATTTATGATGAATTTTTAGACAAAGCTCTTGCAAGGCTGTCTTTAATTAAATTCGGCCATCCACTTGATATCAATACAATGATGGGAGCACAAACCTCACTCGAACAGCAAAATAAGATTTTAAAATGCATTGAAAGTGGCCTTGCAGAAGGTGCAAATGCAAGATGTGGTGGCGAAAAACATGCTCATGATCTTCATAAAGACGGGTATTATGTTGAACCTACTATTTTAGAAGGTCATAATAAAATGAAGGTTTTCCAAGAAGAAATATTTGGGCCAGTAGTATGTGTCACTAAATTTAAAACTATTGACGAAGCATTAGAAATTGCAAATGATACTGAATATGGTTTAGGTGCAGGGCTCTGGACGCGCAATTTCCATCATGCAAATCAATTTGCTCAAAATTTACAAGCTGGGCGTATTTGGACAAACTGTTACCATCTGTATCCTGCTCATGCGGCATTTGGTGGGTATAAAAAATCTGGCATTGGCCGTGAAACACATAAAATGATGTTAAACCATTATACTCAAACGAAAAATGTTTTAACTTCTTATAGCATGGAGCCTCTAGGCTTTTACTAAAGAGATTAGTATGTCGAATAGTTTTGGAACAAACTTCAAAATAACAACCTTTGGCGAGTCACATGGTAAATTTGTGGGCTGCGTTATCGATGGCTGCCCATCAAACTTACCCTTGTCTGAAAATGATATTCAAATATTTTTAGATCTTCGCAAGCCAGGCCAAAGTTTACTGACATCACCCCGTGCTGAAACCGATCAATGTGAAATTATTTCTGGGGTTTATGAGGGAAAAACTCTTGGATCACCAATTTGTATTTTAGTTAAAAATACAGATAAACGCTCAGATCATTACCATGATATTAATAAAGTGTTTCGTCCTGGGCATGCTGATTATACTTATGCACAAAAATACAAGCTCCAAAATCCACCTCCAGGGGGTGGACGTGCAAGTGCGCGTGAAACAATTGGACGTGTTGCAGCTGGTGCACTAGCAAAAAAATATGTGCAATCAAGATACCCAAATATTGAAATACAAACGATTATCAACCGCGTTCATAATGTGGCTCGCCTAGGTGCAGACTCCGTTTCAGTCATTTTGACGTCTGATATGGAAAAAGTGATTTTAGACGCAAAAAATGCTGGAGACTCTGTAGGCGGTACAATTGAAACACAAATTCTGAATCTTCCTGCAGGAATTGGCGATCCGGTTTTTAATAAATTAGAAGCCGATCTTGCAAAAGCAATGTTAAGCATTCCGGCAGCCAAGTTTTTTGAATCTGGTGATGGCTTAGATTCTACCTATAAGTTTGGAAGTGAAAATAACGATGAATTTTTTATAGATGAAAATTCAAATGTAAAAACCAAAACAAATACGAGTGGTGGAATTCAGGGAGGCATTTCAAATGGAATGCCTGTTACCTTTACAGTTGGGTTTAAGCCTGTTTCAACAATTTTTAAATCACAAGAAACAGTGACACGTGAAGGCGAAACAGTTAAATTTAAGCCTCAAGCTGGCCGCCATGATCCTTGTGTTCTTCCCAGAGCTCTTATTATTATAGAATCTATGGCTTGGCTTGTGATTGCCGATAAAATCAAAATTTAATAAAACTTAATCAGTCATTGCGGTGCGTTTTAAGCATAGTGCATTTATCGAGCAAACTGAGCATTGTGGTGCTCGTGCTTTACACAAATAACGCCCATGAAAAATCAAAAGATGGTGTGCCAATGGTATCACTTTTTTAGGCAAAACTTGCATAAGCTCTTGTTCAATTTTCAGCCGATCCTTTGTTGGTTTTACTAACCCAATACGTTGAGACACGCGCGCAACATGAGTATCGACAGCAATTACAGGCTCATTTGCAAGATGGGCAAGAACAACATTTGTGGTTTTACGACCAACACCTGGCAATGATTCGAGTGCTTCTCGTGATTTGGGAACAATTCCATTGTATTTATGCATTAAAATTTCTGCAGTTTTTACTGCGTTTTTCGATTTTGTCCTTGCAAGACCAATCGTTTTAATGGCTTCCCAAAATTTTTCAGTCCCCATTTCAATCAAATCTGCAGGGGAAAAATTTGGATTTTTTTCTAAAATAGGTGTCATTGCTTTATTGACTGATTTATCTGTTGTTTGTGCACTTAATAAAACAGCCAATAAAAATTGAAAATCATTATGAGAAACTAACTCACACTCTGCATTAGGCCATGTTTCATCTAAAATTTGAAAAATATTTTTTATTTTTTTAGGAGTCATGATCAAAATCCCTTTGCTCATTTTTTAAAAGCATTTGTATAAAAAGAGGATGCTTAAATTTTGTAACAATATCGTTCTTAGTTTGAGTTGAAATCGCAAAATAAGGGCATACTTTTGAATTGAGCGCATCAGCTAAATAATCTTCCGCAAATTCAATTCCTTCTGGACATAAAAAGGGTTCTGCTTCTTCATCAAATTGAATATTTGCAATATTCATGTGCTGTATATTAATAAGGATTTCAGAACCCTCTGTAAGAGAACCCTCTAACTTTACTTTATACTTATCACGTATTTTAAGAAAATTAAATTTTACGCCTTCAGGTAAGGTTAATAATTCTGGACGTTCGTTATTTGTTTCAATCAAACTATTTTGCGGGGCAAGTAATGTAAATGTCATATTTATTTTACCATTATAGCCTGAATGAATTTTAAATAATTTTTCAGAAATATTATTTGTAAAATAGTTTTTTTGAAAAGTATTTTGATTTTGGTTATAAGTAAAAGACGATTTTTGCGGCAAAGATTCTAAAAAACGCACATAAAAATCATCTTCTTTGTGTGTATTAGGATTTAAAATTCCTGCTATTTTTGCGTCTTCAAAAAATAACGCATTTCTTTTTCCTAAAGCATTTAAAAATTTCGGTGGAGAAACTGATTGTAATAAGTTGGAAAAATTTATTCCTCGAGTGAATGTGTTTAACGATTTTTTTGTCATAAAAGAGTAAATACTTGGAAATAAATCTAAATGAGCTGTGGGCTCTAAAATGACAATAGATTTTTTGGGGGGTGTATTTGCAAGCCTAATCCAAAGAGGAACTTTAAAACTTTTTTGTTGAACGTATTGGTTTTCTAAATCAATTTTTTTAGGGTTGCCTGTTAAAATAATATCTATATTTTCTAATAATTCTAAATCTTCTAATTTTTGAAAGAGTAAACTAAGCTCATCATCAAAATAGCGTGCAACACCCAAGTAAAGTTCCTGCTTTTGTAAATCACCCATAGGGTGGGCCATTAACTGCGAAACATCTAAGTATTCGAACGGGGGTTTATAGGGTGGATTGAGTGAATTATAATGCACATATAAAAAGAAAGGGTCTTGTGCATTTTTTTTAAGCCACTGCCCTGTCATTTCGGTCACATATCTGCCATTGTAACGCGAGTTTTCTGTGAGTGTCGCATCCTCAAATCCTAAATTTTCATTCTGAAAACTGATACCAGTTTCAGCCATTAATGTTCCAACTGCCCCTACACGATAGCCAGATTTTTTCAGTGCGTTTCCAAGGTTATCAGCAGAATTATTTTTTGTAATTTCTGAAGGATATTTTGAGGTTAAAAGTGAACGCACGCTTAAATCGGCCTCGGAACTCTGTGTATAATGATTTTTAAAAATATAAGCATTATGAGACATAAATTTTGTTAATTTGGGAAATATTTTTTTATTAAAAGAAATATCTTCTTGTAAGCCATCAACAACAATAAAAACAACACCACGTTTTGGGAGCGGTTCTGAGATTTTGTGGGCAAAACGAACATTTGAGACAATTGCGCTGCATGATTCTTGAAGTGAATCAGAAATTTCTGTGGGTTGAAGCGTAGAAAATGTTTTGACCACTAATTCATTAGGAATACTATCGATTGCAATATTCAACGCCTCGATTTTTCCATAACTAGGCACTATATTCGGTGTAAATGCTCGTCTCCATGAGTTTCGAATAGAATATTCAGATGCAGACTCAAGCTGAGGAGTGTTTATTGTATTTTGTGCAAGCAATTCATTTTTATCGTTAAACACTTGTATAATACAGTTTTGTACTTTTCCCGATTCTCTCGGTAAAAAGTAATACTCAAAATTTAAACGATTTAATTTCGAATGTTGAGCATCATGCTCTAAATTATTATTTAAAATTAAAGGTGATTTCTCAGAAACAGAAAAACCTTTTAGCAGGTTCATTTTAAAGGGCAAAAAACCTATTTTATATTCTTGTAGGACATGAGTATCGGTAGCAGAAACAGACCGAGAATTTCGATTATATGGATAATCAATGTGTGTTGAGACTGTTTTAGAAGTGCTTATTTTAATATTTTCATAAGGAATGCGATCAGGAACTGGTAAAATCCCTCTCAGTAAAACAAAAATAAAAATAGGGATAAAGACATATACACAGGAAAGAATACTTTTCATAACAATGAAAAATATAAACTTATTTTTTTGAATAAAACGATCCATCAAATCAACTATTCGCCTAAACCATAATGGTCCAAAACGAAAATGAAAGCGATTAGACTTCAATTCATAAATAAGCTTTTGTCTTTCTGTTTTTTGAATTAAATAAGAACTAGAATGTTTATTTACACTTTTTAGCCCCGGTAAATAAATGCCGCGAATATAACAAAAGAATAGAATTTTTTTAAAAAAATAAAAGACAATAAAGAATATGATGCGTAAAGGGCGAATAACGTATTGTGCATAAATATGATTGAACTTTTGTATAAATTTACTCATTGTTCGGCACAATCTGTATAAAAAAATCTATTTTTTTCGTTCTGCACAATTTCAACATTTTCGTTAGATAAAAAATTGTTTATCTGCGAAATCATATTTTGAGCAATGTCCTGATAGAATAAATTATTTTTTAATAAAAGATTATCTTGAGAATATTGATCTTCTCGTAAAAAAAGGTGCGGAATTATTCCTTTACGAGAGGAAATAAGAATAAGTTTATAATCTGAATTTACCCAAGCACGCTCTTTTAAAAGTGTTTGAGACGATTCTTGATAACTTACATTAACGTCTAGTGTGTTTTTTACGGGATTCTCGAATGAGTATAAAGAGACTCCTTTAAAATCTAGATTTTTATTAGAAATTAAAAGTTTTTGAAACAAGCTGGGTGCAATATCAATTGTTCTCACTATTTGATGTTTTGAATTGAGCTTTGAGTTTGAAGTGTCTATTTGATAAGAAAACAAAAAAAACGGTGCTAAAAATTCTTTTTCATTTCCAATATTAATCTTTAAATTTTGCCTGGTGTATTTATCATAAAGTGATTGCCCATGTGTTCCAAAAACCAAAATAATTGAATTTTTTGTCCAACCTTTTGCGTGTAGTTCAACAAATAATTTTTCTATTGTTCTATCAATAGACTGCAACGATAAATTGTATAAATTTTCAATGTGTTGTTCCGAATACTCTTCAAAACCAATCGTATCTAATGAAAAAAATGTCGTAATAAATAAGGGCTTGTCTTGATAAACATTATTTGCCAAATGATTATTGAATACCCTCCCCAAAAGTCGTGGATCTTCAGGCAAAGGAATTTCAAACAATACAGGCGAAAATCGTTGCCACTTAGGTAAAATCAGAATTGATAATAAACCTGGAATTGCCGAAATCACTTTCTTTTCAATGATATTCTTTGCATTTAAAAAGTCTGAGACGAACAATGTTTTGTATCCGGCAGAACGAACATTTTGAAAAAAAGGATACTCTAAACTAGATTGCTGATTTGAGGTGATTTGAGTATTCGTCTGTGAATTTTCTAAAATAAATTCTCCATATAAAATATCTTGCCAACTTTTTCGTGTATTCGAATGACTGGCTAATAAAGGAGCAAAAACCTCTGCTTCCTTTGCTTGCGAACGCAAAAATGGCATAACATTGCTATATTTATCGTCTGTGATTCTATCATAGCGAAAGCTATCTACCACAAACATAAAGACATGTGGTTTTTCTGTGCGCATTTTATTTACAGGTAAAGACAAATTAAGTTTAGGCACTAAAGAAAATAAGAAAAATCCGCCTAAAATAACTGTCGTAAACAGTAATAATCCTTTTTGAGAATATTTTTCTGAAAAATGCTCTAAAATTTCTCGGTTATTATTTGGTATTGTTTCATACAAAATTTGGCTTTTCTGCAGCAAAGACACAATTGACAAAGATAAATTGATCAGAAGTGCAGAGGCTACAAAAATAAAGGGAAGCCAATCGACAAGGTGCACAATAAATTTATATTTTGAAAGAATTTGTAGCGTATTTAAAATACAGGGATATTGATTAAATAAAATCCATGCATCTGATACACTTGGGTACAATAAAATTAATCTGAAAATTAATATAAACACAAATACAAACGTACAAATAATTTTCCATTTAGTTTGAAAATTTGAAAAAATCAAAAATAAAAAACCGCTCAGAATGAACAAGAAAAAAAATATTTTAAAAAAAATAAAACCAATTTCAAAAGGTTGTTGCAAGAGTATATTAACTAATTTTTCAATTAATGCAGAAGGTAATGCTAAAGAAGAAGAAATAAAAAGAATTGAAAGCAAAAAAACAGACACTGCAATTTGTAAGAATTGTGCTATAGTTGTTTTGAAAAAATTAATGAAAATCGACATTAAAATTTTACTTTTCGCTAAGATATGAATGGAGGTGTCAACTTTATGAAACTACCAAGAATTTACACCCATTTTAATCAAGGTCAAGTCTTTACTATAGAAGAAGCAAGCAGTAAACTTGGCACTTCAGGAAATACACTGCGTAAAAGACTGAGCGATCTGGCAATGCGTGGCTATATTTCCCCAATTCGCCAAGGATTATACAGACTTTCCAAACTTGATGAAACTCGATTAAAGCAATCTGTTAATTGTCCTTTAGAAATTGTTTCAAAACTCACTGCAAATAGTTATATTGGCTATCAAACAGCGCTACAATTTCATGCCTGTCAAAATATCCCTGCAAATGAACATATCTATGTCATTAGTCAGTCAAAATTTAATTGTTTTAAATTTGATACCAGGCTGTTTATGTGGTGCCAATCATCAGAAACATATGGTATAGAAACACACACACTTTCTGCCGAAAATCATTCTTACGAAATTAGAACTACAAATTTAGAAAAAACACTTTTAGATTGTCTTAAACGGCCATCGTATTGTAATAATTTTGAAACTTTACTTGCTTTATGTAGTAAAATTCAAACTCCACCCAACCTAGAGCAACTTATGTTCTATGCTAATCGAATAAAAATTCGTTCTGTCTATAATCGCATGGGATATTTGTTGGAAGCTCAAAAAGATCAGTGGAATGTGCCTGAAAGTATTTTTAAGATTTTAGAAGATAAAATGAGCCAAAAACAGATTGATTGGAATGTTATTGCAAAAAATAGCGCCAATAATAAATGGAAAATCAATTTTTTGCACTCAAATTACTCTTCCCACACTTCTTAAAAGAATTTCTTCGGGTGTTTAAAGGTAAATAATGTCTAAATTTTTATCTCTGCTATTTATAATTATTTCTAATTTTGCATACGGATCTGCATGGCTACAACAACAAAATCACGGTTATGTTAGCCTTACTCCTCAGCCGTATATCGCATGTAAATCCTGGACAAAGGCTAATGTGCTTCAAGACACTCCTTGTTTTAGACAGTTTACATTCGAACCCTACATTGAATATGGAGTGTTTTCTTGGTTAACATTTATATTGGATTCTTATTTTGAAACGTTCAATCAATCTGGTGTAAAAAGACGTTTCAATCTTCAAAATATAACACCGACTTTAAAATTTCTTGTCTGGAACAATAACACTCAAATTGTTTCATTAGAAACTACGTATAACCAACCTTTTCAGTCTCAATTTTTTAAAAGTAGCAGTGAAGAAATGTTTGATCCATTCTTTTTTGATGGAGAAGAGCAGTTCCTTTTTGTGCCAACTGCAGCTTCTGCAGCTACGCGGGCAAGCTTAGAAAAATACTTAGATACCCGTGTGTTATATGGAATAAAATCTAAAAACCCAAAAGAATACAATGGGTGGTACACAAATTACGAATTGGGTTATAGAAAATATTTTGATGGTGCTGCCGATCAAATGCATTTTGACTGGGATATTGGATTTAAAACAATAAAACAAAAGCTCACAATAGAATTTCAAAATAAAAATACCTTTAGCTTAAGAAATCCCAAAGACATCAATTTTCCTGATTATGATCTCTTTAATCTGATTTTTAGTGTCATGTATGATTTTTCAACGGTTTTTGCTTTAGAAGCAGGTGTTGAACAAACTGTATTTGGCAGAAATATAGGTATGGGCACCTCACCGTATATCACGGCTTATTTTAACTTTTAATGCATAGTATTTTTCTCTTCTGTAAGTGATGCTTTTAAACTCACATAACGAAGATTTTTGATAAAGCCTGCTTTCGTTTTCTCTTTGAGAAACTCATCACCACCTTTTGGAATCTGCACTCCTTTTACAAGTATGGGAATAGAGGTAAAAGACAGTAATTGATCAATTATTGTTTTCGATTTTTCTGTATACGTAAATTTTAAAGCTAAAATCGTTTGTGGATTTTTGGCATGCATACAAGAAGAAATTTCTTCTATTAAATATTTAACTTCATTTATATTTTTTACACTTAATTCTGGAATCAATGAGTTGATATCAAGCACTAAAACTGCGAGATCATTGTTTTGCACAAGCGGCGCAAAGTAAGTATTTACAACTAATTTTGTGATATTAACCTGATCGTTTACGGTGATGTACCCGTCTGGCAGATAATCAATAAGTAGATTTTTAGAAAACGGATTAAATTTAAATTCAGTTCCAAGAATTGAATAACCATCCGTTTGCCCGACTATACTAATTGCTTGCGATGCTGATTTAAAAACAAGTTCTTTTGTACGATCTGTTTTTGCAAAAAGGGGCATTGTCACAGTTATCATTAATAAAACTGCAGTTTTCAAAATTTTTACGAATGATTTAAAATTTAAAAAAGACTTCATATAAACACATATCGTCAAAATTCAAATTTATTCTTGTATTTAAATTAAGTCTTTGAATATATAGGTAAATCTTTGGTATTTTAGGGGCTGGTGACATTTTATGTCATCTAGCTTGACCAACGTTGTTACATAATGTGTAAGTTCAAAATTGGTTATGCTTTTTGACTCAATAAATTCTAGAATTTTATCCGCTGAGTATACCCACTTATTACTACAAAATTAAATCAATGGTTTAAACCAACACAATGGCCTAGCACCTATAACTTGTAAATTCGATCTTGTACACGTGACTGTTGATGATAATGTCTCGGAAGCGGAATCGTTATTATTACCTGGAATAAGATTATCATTCCAAGTTGCATTACATAATGCTCCGGCAAGAAATGTATCAAGTTGGCATTGACGGCTACCTCCAGATATATCGCTTTCAGCTACAATTAGAGTATCTGGTGTATTAAAGTCAATTTTTTCATTGGGTTTTCCGTACCTTTCATCGATAGATATTGATACTTCTAACAGTTCTTTTGATGCTATTAGGGTGCGATAACAAATGCGTCTATCATTTATGTTTTCATATGCTTTATCGCAAAGAGATTTGGGATATTTTGCTATGTTCTTTTCAGCTCTTCTATTTTCTTTATCTTGACCAACAAACATTTTTTTCATGCAAACCTGTGCTGCATAATAATTTGCTTGTCCTTGAGAGGACGAAAGTGATGCGGTTGGGAAAACATAATGATATCCAGCTAAAAGATGCCCAATCTCGTGACAAAACAGTACTGTCAAAGTATCCTTGTCCATTTGGGGATGATTGACAAATCCACCACTCACAATAACTTCATAATTTTCATTACTATCGTCAAGACCGTGAATTGCGAATTCCTTTTCATTATCCCACTCAATTACAGCACTCAAGCCCTTATTGAAATGATGATAAATAATTTTTTGATAGACGGAAATATATTTGTCTAAGACATCATTGTATTTGCTAGTATCTGAATTTTGTGAAAACGCAAAATTGCTACAAAATAAGCTCAAAACAAAAACTGTTTTAATAAAGTTAATCATATCAATCCCTGAAAAAAGTTTACATTAAATCAATAAATATATTATTATATGCGTGTATATAGAATATTTATTTTATGAGCAACTCCAAAGGAACATGCTATGTATCTAAAAAGATTGTTTATAAATATTTTGCATCACTTATATTCATGCAACATGAAAAATAATCGCCGAAAGAGTTGCAAGAGGAATGTTTTTGGCTGAGGACGACGTTTCTATTAAAAAAAACGGTTATTAGAACTCATTGCAACAAAACCCTTTTGCAACGGTAATTGTTTTGATATTCATGAACTCATGCATTCCTTCTTTGGAAAGTTCGCGCCCAAATCCTGAACGCTTTATGCCACCAAATGGCAAGCGCGGATCAGAAGCAACCATATTATTCACCGCACAGAAACCAGCTTCTAGTTCAGTTGCAGCAATTTTCTCACCTTTTTCAATATCTTGCGTAAAAATAGCAGCTCCTAGGCCATAAAGGCTTTTATTTGCAAGCTCGATAGCATGCGCTTCATCTTCAGCAGTAATGATTGTTACCACTGGTCCAAAAAGCTCCTCACAGAAAGCAACACAATTTTCAGAGACATTGGTTAAGAGAGTAGGAGGATAATAATAACCCAACCCTTCAGGAATTTTACCTCCTAAAGCGCACACGGCTCCTGCAGCAACTGATTTTTGAACTTGGCTGTGTAAAGTTGTTCTCCCCTTTTCAGAAACCATAGGGCCTATGTTTGTGCTTTCTAATATTGGATTTCCTGTTTTGTAATTTTCTATTTGTTTTAATATCAAGGATTCAAATTCATTTTGTATAGATTTAACAACAATAATTCTTTTGGCAGCTATGCAAACTTGCCCTGAGTTAAGCAGTCGTGACTTTAAACAAATTTCGGCGGCGTGTTCTAGGTTTGCATCTTCAAGAATGAGATAAGGATCACTGCCACCAAGTTCCATCACTACTTTTTTAAGTGCTTTTCCAGATTCAGCAGCAATTTTTTCGCCCGTAGATTCGCTTCCTGTTAAGGTAACGCCTTTTATATGTTGATGATGAATCACTTTAGAAACGGCGTCTGAAGAAATGACTAAGCTTCTAAAAATATTATTCGGAAAACCAGCTTCTACAAAAAGCTTTTCAATCAGCAAAGCACATCCCATAGTTTGAGAAGCGTGCTTTAAAATTGCCCCATTTCCAGCAGCAAGATTGGGAATTGCAAAACGCATCACTTGCCAAAAAGGAAAATTCCACGGCATTACGGCAAAAATTAAACCTAATCGCTGATAAGAACGATAACTTTTTAGAAATTCTGTATCTATCTCTTCCGGATTTAAAAAATCAACGCCATTTTTTGCATAAAATTCACATAAAACAGCACATTTT